>NZ_CP062231.1:0-681785 GCF_024707525.1 Rhizobium sp. TH2
ATGCATATGAATATTCTGGAGAAGAGCGTATTTTCCGCGGCGGAAAGTGCGCCGGTGTCTATAACAAAATCATCCGAAATCGACGGGGGGATTGCAGGCATGAAACAGGAGGCCTTGATTGAGCGATTCAGCGCAAAACTCAAGGCCAAGGTAGGGCCGGACGTCTATGCGAGCTGGTTCGGCCGCCTGAAGCTTCATTCGGCTTCAAAGAGCGTCATCCGCTTCACCGTGCCGACGACCTTCCTCAAGTCCTGGATCAACAACCGATACCTGGACCTCATGACATCGCTTCTCCAGGAAGAGGATTCCAGCATCCTCAAGGTCGAGATTCTGGTGCGCAGCGCGGCGCGTGCCGGACGCCCGGAAGAGCAGGTGCTGCCTCTGCCTGAAACTCAGATTTCCTCGCCGTCACGCAAGCAGGCGACGCCGTTTTTCAGCGCGCCCAGTGCCGCGCCGAAGGAAAGCCCGAGGGTCCACAATCACACGCCGCTTTTCGGCTCGCCGCTCGACAGCCGCTATACATTCACGAGCTTCGTCGAAGGCGCTTCCAATCGGGTGGCGCTGGCCGCTTCTCGCACAATCGCCGAATCCGGTGCTGGCGCCGTGCGCTTCAACCCGCTCTTCATCCATTCGAGCGTCGGCCTCGGCAAGACGCATCTGCTGCAGGCGATTGCCGCTGCAGCGCTTGCCAATCCGCGCAGCCCGCGAGTCGTCTATCTGACGGCGGAATATTTCATGTGGCGCTTCGCCACCGCGATCCGCGACAATGACGCGCTCACTCTCAAGGAATCGCTGCGCAATATCGACGTGCTGATCATCGACGACATGCAATTCCTGCAGGGCAAGATGATCCAGAACGAGTTCTGCCATCTGCTCAACATGCTGCTCGACAGCGCCAAACAGGTCGTGGTGGCCGCCGACCGCGCGCCATGGGAACTGGAATCGCTCGACCCGCGCGTGCGTTCGCGGCTGCAGGGCGGCGTCAATATCGAGATGGACGCGCCGGATTTCGCCATGCGTCTGGAAATGCTCAAGCTCCGTCTCGCCCAAGCAAGACAGCAGGATTCGAGCATCGATATCCCCGAAGCCATTCTTGAGCATGTCGCCACCAATGTAACGGCGTCCGGTCGCGAGCTGGAAGGCGCCTTCAACCAGTTGATCTTCCGCCTTTCCTTCGAGCCGAACCTGACACTCGAGCGCGTGGACGAGCTTCTCGCCCACTTGGTCGGCGCGGGCGAACCCAAGCGGGTGCGGATCGAGGATATCCAGCGCATCGTCGCCCGGCATTACAATGTGTCGCGACAGGAGCTCGTTTCCAACCGCCGGACCCGGGTCATTGTCAAGCCGCGTCAAATCGCTATGTATCTCTCCAAGACGATGACGCCGCGCTCTTTCCCGGAAATCGGCCGCCGCTTCGGTGGACGCGATCACACGACGGTTCTGCATGCGGTACGCAAGATCGAGGAACTGATTTCGGGTGACCAGAAGCTGTCGCACGAGATCGAACTCCTGAGGCGCCTGATCAACGAGTAACGGATGACGACAGTCGCAAGCCTGATGATGTACGATATGCCGGACCGGGTCCGGAGCGCCAATGATGCGCTCTGGATCGCGATCCGGGATCGTTTGCGCGCCAAGGGCTTTGCGGCACCGGATGTATTGGATCGCGGCGGCGAATATCATAGCTACTGGCTTCGGCCGGACCTCGCGCTGGCGCAGACCTGCGGCTATCCCTATGTCAGCGAGCTCAAGGGCAAGGTGCGGCTGGTGGCGACGCCGGCTTTCTCCTATTCCGGCGGCAAGGGCGCGAAACGGGCAAGCTTCATCGTGGTGCGCGAAGACAATCCGGCGCAAAGCCTCGAAGACATGCGCGGACAGCGCGCGGCCATCAACGATTGGCTTTCGAATTCCGGCATGAACCTGTTGCGCATATCGGTGGCACCGCTTGCTGGTGGAAAGCCGTTTTTCTCCGACGTTGTCGTGACAGGCGGGCATCTCGCCTCGATCGCCGCTGTTCGCGAAGGCCGGGCGGATGTTGCCGCCATCGACAGCATCACCTGGGGCCTGCATGCCAGGCATGCGCCGGAAAAGATCGCCGGCGTCAGGATAGTGGGCGAGACGCCGATGGGGCCGGGGCTGCCCTACATTACACGGCACGATGCGAGCGATGTGGAAGTGGCGGCGTTGCGGGATGCGATCTCGGATGCCTTGAGCGATCCAGCGCTTAAGGATGCGGTCGATGTGCTCGGCATATCTGGCATCGAATTCCTCGACGATACCGACTATGCCGAGCTGGAGCGCTTCCGCGACGAAGCGCTCCGCCTGGGCTACCCGAAGGTCGCCTGATCCGCCCGGACCGTCGATGTGGTTTCCTGCGCGTCCACGGTTTCCGGATAATGCGGATGGACCGGATTGTGATGGACGCGGAAGAAATACTGCTTCGCGACATCCCAATAGCCGTTATAGACCAGCCCGCCATTCAATTTGACATAGGCGTCCCGATTGGCCCGATAGAGGCCGGGAATCTTGTACCACGGCAAAGCCGGCTTGTTGTGATGCACGATATGCAGGTTGTTGTAGAGAAACAGCAGGCCGAAGGCCGGTGTGTTCTCGACGATGGCCGTGCGCTCTTCCTTCGTCTCGGCGAAATTGTGCTCGGCGAATGAGCGCAGCCGGGTGAAGGAGATGCCTGCATAGGCAAAGCCCAGCAGGTAAATCCAGAGCGGCATGCCGCAAATCGCTATGACCCAATAAAGCACGGCCGCAACGCCCGCGAGATGCACCGCCCAATGGGGGAGATGCCGAAAGTCGCCTCGCATGATCGCCGCAAGCTCATGGCTCCAGAAAGCCATGAGGGTCACGAACGGGCCGATGATCAGCCGGCCGGGCAGGGTGTTGTTGACCTTGGTCAGTAGCCGCCCGAAGGCACCCAGACGCTGCCATGTCGGGCCTGTCATGTAATAGGATTCCGGATCCTCGATCGGGTCCGTCAGCCATTCGTCATTGTGATGCTTGAGGTGGGCGCGCTTGTAGAGCGGGTAGGGTAGCCAGAGTGCGATGGGCACCGACCCGATCGCGTCATTGAGCCGCCGGAAGCGGGTGGGGTGGCCGTGCAACACTTCGTGCTGAAGCGAGCCATGCCACGCCACGAGCCAGCCACCGGCGAGCAAGAGCAGGATGAAGGGAACGGATTCCCAGAAATAAGTGAGAGCCAGCCAGGCCGAGTAGATGAAAAATGCGAGGAAAAGAGTTGGCCATTCGACCGTGAAGGGGGATTTCTTGTTCCGCTTCACGGACGGGCTCGGTTCATCGAAATGAATCGTCGCCATGTGATTCCGAATAATAAGAATCAGGTTCTGAACGCGGAGAGCAGATCGTCCTGGCGCTACCTAATGACTATACATATGCACCCAAGCTTGCGCGACGGTCAAGAGCCCTGTCAGTATCGAGTCAAAAAAATCATGCAAAAAGAACGAATTGAGTATGATGGTGGCAGGATCATGCTGCGAGATCGGCGACGACTGCATCCAGGATGAGCATGCCCTGCGGGGTGCAGCGCAGGCGGGAATTGCCGATACGTTCGACGAAGCCGTGTTGAAGAAGGAAGTCTTCGCGCTCGGGATCGAGTCCACGTCCGGATAGCGACGTCCATCGCGCGAGATCGAGGCCTTCACGCAGGCGCAGACCCATCAGCAGCATCTCATCGGCCTGTTCGGCGGTTTCGAGTGCGTCGCGATCCACCATGCCATGGCCTTGTTCGTTGACGAGCTTCAGCCATTCCTCCGGTGTGCGGTGGGTCGCTGTCGCAAATTTCCGCCCGCCGGATGTCAGCCGCCCATGCGCACCGGGGCCGATCCCGGCATAGTCGCCATAGCGCCAATAGGTGAGGTTGTGGCGGCTTTCCGCACCCGGCTGGGCATGGTTGGAGACCTCGTAGGCCGGCATCCCGGCGGCAGATGTCACGGCCTGGGTGATCTCATAGAGTTCCGCTGCGGCATCCTGATCGGGAATGATAATCTTGCCAGCCTTGTGCAGCCCAAAGAACGGCGTACCTTCCTCGATCGTCAGCTGGTAGAGCGACAGGTGATCGACGGCGTAGGAAATCGCCTCGTTGAGTTCGCGTGTCCACTCGTCTCCGGTCTGGCCGGGCCGGGCATAGATCAGGTCGAAACTCATGCGCGGGAAGATTTCGCGCGCCAGCTTCACCGCCCGCAGAGCATCCTCGACATTGTGAAGCCGGCCGAGGAACTTCAGGTCGCGGTCATTGAGCGCCTGCACGCCGAGCGACACGCGGTTGACGCCCGCGGCACGGTAACCCCGGAAGCGCTCGGCCTCGACGCTGGACGGATTGGCCTCCATCGTGATCTCGATGCCATCCGGAACATGCCAGTGCCGCGCGATGCCATTGAGGATCGCATCCACCGTCTCCGGCTTCATCAGCGATGGCGTGCCGCCACCCATGAAGATCGAGGTGACCGTGCGGCTGCCAGAGATCGCCCGCATGGCGGTCATCTCGGCCAGGAACGCTTTCACATAGGCGTCCTGGTCCACGGCCATGTGGCGGACATGGCTGTTGAAATCGCAATAGGGACACTTGGCCGCGCAGAACGGCCAATGGACATAGACGCCAAAGCCGGGCTCACCCGAATCCGCCAGCAATGGTGCGTCCTTGATCAAGTTCAGCCTTCCAGGCAGGTTTCGACGAAGAGCTTGAAGGCGCGCGCGCGATGCGACAGCGCCTGCGCGTCACCCGGCTTCCAGCCATGCTTGGCCTCGGCCGGCATCTCGCCGAATGTCTTGGCATAGCCGAGCGGCTGGAACACGGGATCATAGCCGAAGCCGAGATTGCCGCGCGGTGGCCAGACGATATGGCCTTCCACCTCGCCACGGAAAATCTCGGTATGGCCATCCGGCCACGCGAGGCAAAGTACGCTGACGAATCGGCCGGTGCGCTTATCAGGCGTCGTCGCATCCTTCTCGGCCAGCGCTTTCTCGACCTTCTCCATGGCCATGTTGAAATCGCGGCTGCCGTCCTCGCGCTCGGTCCAATTGGCGGTGTAGACGCCCGGTGCGCCATCAAGTGCATCGACCGCAAGCCCCGAATCGTCGGAGAGGGCGGGCAGGCCCGAGGCCATCGCGGAGGCGAGCGCCTTGATCCGGGCATTCTCTTCGTAAGTCGTACCTGTCTCGTCCGGCTCGGCGAAGTTGAGGTCTGCGGCGGACTTGGCCTCGAAGCCCAGTGGACCGATCAGGTCGCGGATTTCACTGATCTTGCCCGCATTATGGCTGGCAACGACGATCGTCTTGGTATCGAGCTTGCGCATTCAAAGTCCCCAGATGCGAGCTTCGGTGAATTCGAGCGAATTGCCCGCCGGATCGCGAAAATAGATCGAGCGTCCGCCTTGCGGCCACTCCATGTCGGATTCGATTTCGACGCGCGCCGCCGTCAACCGGTCGCGCCAACCATCCAGTTCCTCCGCTTCGGCCTTAAAGCAGAGATGGCCGGGACCGTGGGCACCATGCGGCGGCACTGGCAACTGGCCTTTCTTGTAAGGAATGGCGGTCTCGGCCGGATTGAAGATCAAGAGCACGCCCGGACCGCATTTGAAGAAGACGTGCCGGTTGCCCGCCCGCGCAATTTTTTCCAACCCAAGGACATCGGCATAGAAGCGCTCGGCGGCATCGAGATCGCTAGCATAGAGCGCGGATTCGAGGATTTGTGCCGGCGCCTTTGCCATCATCCCTCTCAGGCGATCGCCTGCTTCTGCATCTCGACCAGTTCGGAAACGCCCTGCTTGGCGAGACCCATCAGCGTATGGAGTTCTTCCTCGCTGAACGGCGCGCCTTCCGCGGTGCCCTGGATTTCCACGAAGCCGCCGGTGCCGGTCATAACGAAATTCGCGTCCGTCTCGGCCGAGGAATCTTCGAGATAGTCGAGATCGAGCACCGGCTGATTGGCGAAGATGCCGCAGGAAATCGCCGCGACATGGTCCTTGAGGACCTTCTCGACCTTCAGCATGTTGCGCGATTCCATCCATTTCAGGCAATCGTGAAGCGCGATCCAGCCGCCGGTGATCGACGCCGTACGGGTGCCGCCATCGGCCTGGATGACATCGCAATCGACCGTGATCTGGCGCTCGCCGAGCGATTCCAAGCTGACCACGGCGCGCAGCGACCGGCCGATGAGACGCTGGATTTCCTGCGTGCGGCCGCCCTGCTTGCCGGATGTCGCCTCGCGGCGCATGCGGTCGCCGGTCGAGCGCGGCAGCATGCCGTATTCAGCGGTCACCCAGCCCTTGCCGCTGTTGCGCAGCCATGCCGGCGGCTTTTCCTCGACGCTTGCGGTGCAGAGCACATGCGTGTCGCCGAACTTGACCAGGCAGGAGCCTTCGGCGTGCTTGGAGAAGCCGCGCTCGAAGCTCACCTTGCGCATTTGGTCTGTCTTCCGTCCGGATGGCCGCATGTCTTCCTGCTCCTGATCTCTTCAAAGCATGCCTCTTAGTCGGACAGGGTAGGTTTTGCAAAGGAAAAGGGTTGAAATTCCTTTTGCGTGGACGCTGGAACAACTATATTCCAAGCCATGAGAATGATTAGGTCACTGGCATGAAGGGTATGGACGAGCGGTCCGGTGAAATCTTCCGGCGGATCGTCGAAAGCTATCTGGGAAGCGGCGAGCCCTTGGGCTCGCGTTCGCTGTCGCGCCTGCTGCCCATGTCGCTGTCGCCCGCATCCGTACGCAATGTGATGAGCGATCTGGAAGAGTTGGGGCTCATCTATTCGCCGCACACCTCCGCCGGCCGGCTGCCGACCCAATTAGGTCTGCGCTTCTTCGTGGACGCCTTCATGCAGGTCGGCCATCTCTCGGATGAGGAACGGTTGCAGATTGATCGCCAGATCCGGCCGCCAAATCGCGACTTCCCCGTGGAGAGCGCACTCAACGAAGCGAGCCAGATACTGTCTTCCGTGTCGCGCGGGGCGGGTCTGGTGATCACCGCCAAGAGCGATACGCTGGTCAAGCATGTCGAATTCATCCGGCTTTCGCCGGAAAAGGCGCTCGCCGTGCTGGTCGGCGACCAGGACGAGATCGAAAACCGCATCATCTCGCTGCCAGCCGGCACGACGTCCTCGCAGCTGACGGCGGCGGCGAATTTTCTCAACGCGCATCTCTCGGGCCTGACGCTGGCCGAGGCGCGCGTGCGCATCGACAAGCTCAAGGAAACCATCCGCGCCGAACTCGACCAGCTTTCGAGCGATCTGGTCGAGCGTGGCCTCGCCGTATGGTCCGGTGGCGCCAATGATGGTCGCTCGGCGCAGCTCATCGTGCGAGGGCGCGCCAACCTGCTCGAAGGGGTCGAGGGTGCCGAGGATATCGACCGGCTGAGATTGCTTTTCGACGACCTCGAAAAGAAGGAATCGCTTTCCGACATCCTCAATCTCGCCGAAGGCGGGCAGGGCGTGCGGATATTCATCGGATCCGAGAACACGCTGTTTTCGATGTCCGGTTCCTCGCTGATCGTCGCACCCTACAAGAACAGCGAGGACCGCATCATCGGCGCCGTCGGCGTAATCGGTCCGACCCGGCTCAATTATTCCCGCGTCGTGCCGATGGTCGACTACACCGCCCAGCTCATATCGCGGCTCGCCGGCAAGACGCCCTGAACCAAGCACTTTGCGGCACGTTTCTTGCTCTTAAGCCTTGATTTTTTGACGGCAAAGCTCGATATCCGCAGCAACCCAAGCAAGATTCAGAACTTTCGGAGACCGTGATGACGGACGACAACAAGAACGCTTACGAAACGGAGGCTCAGGAAGCCGTGGCCGGTGCTGAAACGCCCGACGCTGCCCAGGCCGCCGATGCGCAGGCTGAAGCGCCCGCCGAACTCGATCCCATCGAGGTATTGAAGGCCGAGAATGCCGAGCTGAAGGACAAGTTCCTGCGGCTGGCCGCCGAGATGGACAACCTTCGCCGCCGCACAGAGCGCGAAGTGAAGGATGCCAAGACCTATTCCGCCGCAGCCTTTGCGCGCGACATGCTGTCGGTCTCGGACAATCTTCGTCGCGCGCTGGATGCTGTTCCGGCGGAAGCCCGCGCCGCCGGCGAAGCCGGCTTTCTGGCGCTGGTCGAGGGCGTCGAGATGACCGAGCGCGCGATGCTGTCCGCGCTCGAGCGCCACGGCGTCAAGAAGATCGAGCCCGCCGGCCAGAAGTTCGACCCGCATTTCCACCAGGCGATGTTCGAGGTTCCCAATGCGGACCTGCCGAACAACACCGTCATCCAGGTCGTGCAGGATGGCTATGTGATCGGCGAGCGCGTGCTGCGTCCGGCCATGGTCGGCGTCTCCAAGGGCGGCCCCAAGGCCGACGCACCGAGCGCCACCGAAAACGCGGGCTGACGCCTCAGACGACAACCGGCGCTAATATCGCCTTCAGCACCGCGACCGCATCGGCCGGCGCGAGCTTCACCTGAAGCCCACGCTGGCCGCCATTCATATAGACCAGTTCATGCGCCATCGCTTCGGCTTCGAAGACGGTGGGCGCAGCCTTCTTCTGGCCGAACGGCGATATGCCGCCGACGACGTAACCGGTGACCTTCTCGGCATTCGCCGGCTTCATCATGTTGGCGGACTTGCCCTTGAAGGCCGCGGCGAGCTTCTTCATGCTCACTTCTCGGTCGGACGGCACCACGACGCAGACCGGCTTGCCATCGACCTCGGCCATCAGGGTCTTCAGCACGATCGACGGTGAGACCCCGAGCGATTCCGCCGCCTGCATGCCGATCTTGTCGGCATCCGGATCGTAGTCGTAGGTCAGGACTTCGAATGTGGCCTTGGCGGCTGCAAGCGCCAGTGTGGCACGGGTGGATCTGGACATGGTTCAGGCTTTTTCCGAATGCATCCGATCGAGCTCATCGAGTATTTCGATACCACGCTTACGGTCGCCGCGCGCCGCGCGCAGACGAAATCTGGTCTCCGCTTCGAACTCCGCCAGGGCCTTTGTGGAAAACTCCTCGAAAAGCTTATTGAGACTGGTACCGCGCGACGAAGCCAAGGCCTTAAGCCGCTCATGTTGCTCGTCCGGAAGCCGGATCGTGAGTGTGCTCATGATGTTCTCCTTTCCTTCAGAAATTCCGCGGCGGTTCTCACCCCAAGTTTGGGAAAGAGCAACTCGGTTGAGGTGAAATCACGCTTGTTGGCTGTAACGATGACCTGCGCTCCGCCACCAACAGCGAGTTCAATCACATGATTATCGGCTTCGTCCTTTGAGTTCGGCCGCCACAAGTAGTAAATCCTGACCCAAAGGCAACTCGCCATAAATGCGTCCAAGAGTTCTTCACGAATATCCGCCGAAATGAGCGCGCGATCGAAGAGTGCCGTTCTACTGCAAAGATCCTCGTACTCCGCAGCGAGCGCATTGCTCATCAGTGGCTGAATCGTGCCGTCCAGGCACATGCGCAATACCGCCCGCGATGTGCCCTCGGCATTCATGACGGCCGACACAAAGATATTGGTATCGATCACAACTTTCATCTCGACAATGATAGCATATACGCTGTCATTGTCGAGATGGTTATCCTTTCAGAACTGCTTCATAGACAGCCGGCTTAAACCCGTTCAGGATCGTCTCACCTACGATCAGCACCGGCCGCTTGATCATCGTCGGCTCGCGCGCCATCAGGGCGATTGCCTTGTCCTCGTTGAGGCCGACCTTGTCGGCATCGGGCAATTCCTTGAAAGTGGTGCTCGCCTTGTTGAGCACCTTCTCCCAGCCGACGCTGTCGCACCAGGCCTTGACGGTCGCCGCATCGATACCCACGGCGCGGTAATCGTGAAAGTCATAGGCGATGCCGTGCGACTTCAGCCAGTCGAAGGCTTTCTTCATCGTGTCGCAGTTCTTGATCCCGTAGATTCTGACCGTCATTCGCCCACTTCCATACCTCTATTCCGCCCTGTCTTTATCACAAAGCGCGGCGCGGAAAAGTCCACGGCGCATGCACTTTTTCGCGTCCCGACTTCAGCGATTCTTAACGGCAAAAAGGCTAGATAGCAGGCGGCCGTCCTTCCTCCGCTGGCGGCTTCCGGGGACACTTGATGGAATCGACCTCCGCCCTATCTTTCCTGTTGCCGATCATGATGGTGACATTCTCAGCCGTGTTCCTCGTTCTGTCGCGCTTCAATGTGCCGTCGGGCAGGGCATGGGGATTGGGCTTCGGTTTCAGCGCGCTCGGATTCATTGCGTCGGTCGTGCCGCTGCCGGTGGAAATCGGCGCTCTTTCGGGCGATGCATTCTTTGTCGCGGGCTTCTTCTTCTATGCCGAGGCTCTCCTCGTACAGTTCTCGATACCGCTCTACCGGCGCGAGCGTGCCATCTTCGTTCTGGTCTATCTGCTCATCGACCTCTATGTCGTGCTTGTCGAACGCAGCCTGCATGCCGAACTCTTCCTCAACGATGTCGCCACCTCCTGCCTGCTCGGCTTCGCCCTGCTGAAGGTGATGGACCGCGCGACCAAGCTCGCCGACCGCGCGCTGATCGTCATGAGCAGCCTGGTGGTGCTCGACACATTGGCGCGGGTCATGGTGTTCGTCTTCCTCGTCAAATCGAGCAATCGGCTGGAGGATTTCGCGACGTCGTCATACGCCTGGGCCATGCAGATCACGACCAGTGCGGTCGGCCTGCTCTTTGCGCTCTCCGTTTTGGGTTCGATCACCGCGGCCACGCTTCTCAGCTATCGCGATGCGGCCGATCGCGATCCGCTGACGGGACTTTACAACCGGCGCGGCTTCGATGGCGCGCTTGCGCCGAAGAAGGATTCCGGGCGGTATGAAGGCACTGTCCTGATCTGCGATATCGATCATTTCAAGCAGGTCAACGACCGTTTCGGGCATGCCGCAGGCGATCGGGTGATCGCCGAGCTGGCGGCCGAACTCGGCAACAGCCTGCCCGCCCACGCGATCTCGGCACGCTTCGGCGGCGAGGAATTCGTGATCTTCATTCCGGGTGCCAGCCTTGCCGAAGGCGGCGTGCTGGCGCAGTCGATCCGCATCCGCTTTGCAGCCCGGGACTGGCGTCACATAGCCATCGACCGGCAGATCACCGTGAGTTTCGGCGTCGCCGCCATCGGCGAAAGCGAAGCCTCGCCGGTCGAGGCCATGGTCAGGGCAGACGAGTGTCTCTATGCCGCCAAGGCCGCCGGCCGCAACCAGGTCGTGCTCGAAGGCGGCCGCTTCGAACTTCGCTCCGCACCTGAACAGCTCATCGAAGCCGCTGAACGCCTCCGTGCCGCAAACGCCTGAATGTTGCAGGCGCATCGATCAATTCCTCAGCGGCCAAAGAAATTCATAGCGCCCCTGTCCCAGCAGGCTGTGGATCAGCCATACCTCGTTCACCGTCCATGTGATCGGGGTCGAAAGGTGGTGATCTTCGATCGGCGCATGGTGATAGAGCAGCGTCATATGTGGCAGGAACGTCGGATTGTAGCCGACGTCCAGGCCGACGCCATCGAGTGCATCGGCCAGTTGTGCCGTGAGCTTCAGCAGCCCAATGTTTTCGCCGTTACCGCACAGGACGACAGGCCGCGCCGTTTCTTGCTTGAAGGTCATGATGCGGTCGAACGTGATCGTAAAGGGCTCGAAACGGGCTTTGTCGATCGCCTCCCTTGCCGTGAAAATCATGCTGTCTTCCAGCTCTTCGCTATGGCCAAGATTGATCAAACTCACATGGAGCCGCCTGGATGACAGCGGCTGACGATGGGCGCGATACATGTCTCGGATATCGCGGGCGACGGTATGCACCTGTCGCGCGGTCGCCTCGTCCGGGCGCAGCGCGGTAAAAAGATTACTGCCCGTGGGCCGCCTCGTCGGCGGCTTCGGTCCCGATCCAAAGTCGAGTTGATTGAGCATGGGAAGTCTCCTCGGGGCACGCGGCGAAGTCTAATCCATGGGGCCAGAAAATCAAGAACAAAGAGGGAACATATTTCAAGGCGGAACTGTTGACATTGCAAGAATCGGGTGGAATTCTGGGCCTGCAAGCACCATCTTGGGGACAAGTTGAAACGAGGAGTCTCTGATATGAGCCGGAAAATTCAGCACTATCATATCTTCGAAACCGCCGGCGGCTTCTGCGGTATTGCGTGGAATGACGCGGGCATTACGCGCTTCCAGCTGCCGACCAGCACCCATGATGGCACCGAGCGCCTGCTGCCGCGCCGTATCGCGGGTGCCGAGCCCGCGACGCCGCCTGTGGAAGTGGCTGACACCATTGCCCAAGTGAAGCGTTATTTCGCCGGAGAGACGGTGGATTTCTCTGATGTGACGCTTGATCTCTCCAATCAGGAGGATTTCTTCAAGGAAATCTACGCCGCCGCGCGCCGCATCGGCTGGGGCCACACCACCACTTATGGCACACTTGCAAAGGAACTCGGCGCGCGACCGGAAGCGGCGCGCGACGTCGGCGAGGCGATGGCGAAGAACCCCGTTGCGCTGATCATCCCCTGCCATCGCGTGCTGGCGGCCGGCAACAAGATCGGCGGCTTCTCGGCGCCGGGCGGCTCGAATTCCAAGCAGCGCATGCTGGAACTGGAGGGCGTCCAGGTCGCGCCACCCAAGCCGGTGCAGCAATCGCTGGCGCTGTAGGCCCGACGCTTGCTGATCCACACGATCATGGATGATCACGTCATCGGCCCCATCCGTATGGTGGCCGATGGCGGCAGGCTGCTCGCCATGGAGTTCGGCGATGTCGAGCACCGGTTGATGCCGATGTTGCGGGCACGATTCGGGAAAGAGCCGATGCTGGAACCAGTGCACGAACCGAGCGAGATCACATCCGCCATCCGTGCTTATTTCGAAGGCGATCTCACGGCGCTTGACGCGATCGAGGTCGATGGCGGCGGCACGGAGTTCCAGCGCCACGCTTGGGAAGCCTTGCGCGCCATCCCACCCGGCGAAACCCGCACCTACGGCCAGATGGCCGTAACACTCGGCAGGCCGAATGCCGCGCGCGCCGTGGGGATGGCCAATGCGCTCAACCCCGTCAGCCTCGTCGTGCCCTGCCACCGACTGGTCGGCGGCAATGGGTCGCTGGCCGGTTATGGCGGCGGCATTGAACGCAAGCGCTGGCTGCTGGAGCATGAACGGCGCCTTTCAGCGCGGATACAAATGCCCGTCATGGCATGAAGAGTGTTTTGCTTTTCAGAGCCGGAAACGGCTAAACAAGACCGTCGAATATCGATACATCGACACGACGTGCCATCGCGGCGGTCTGACGCTGTCGCTGGCGCGACGATGATACGCAAAATACTTCGCGGAGTGCAAAGTGACAAAGCCAAACTACTACGCGCCGAAAGGCGGCTCGCCGGCGCAGACGGAACTGCTCACCGGCCGCGCGGTCTTCACCGAGGCCTATGCGGTGATTCCGAAGGGCGTGATGATGGATATCGTCACCAGCTACCTGCCCTTCTGGAGCGGCACGCGTCTCTGGATCATCGCCCGCCCGCTCTCCGGCTTTGCCGAGACCTTCTCGCAATACATCATGGAGGTCGCCCCAGGCGGCGGCAGCGAGCAGGCGGAACCGGATCCGCATGCCGAGGGTGTGCTTTTCGTCATGGAAGGCGAAGTCACGATCGAACTGGCGGGAATGTCCCACGTTCTCGCACCCGGCGGCTATGCCTTCCTGCCGCCCTCGTCGGGTTGGCGGCTTCAAAACCGCGGATCGGTTGCGGCCCGCTTTCACTGGATCCGCAAGACCTATGAGGCCGTTCCGGGTCTGGATATTCCGGAACCGATCTTCACCAACGAGCGGGATATCGCCCCGACGCCGATGGCGGGTACGGAAGGCAAGTGGGCGACGACCCGCTTCGTCGATCCCCTCGACCTTCGCCACGACATGCATGTCACGATCGTCACCTTCGAACCCGGCGCCATCATCCCCTTCGCCGAAACCCATGTGATGGAACACGGCCTCTATGTGCTCGAAGGCAAGGCGGTCTATCGGCTGAACCAGGACTGGGTGGAAGTCGAGGCCGGCGACTTCATGTGGCTGCGCGCGTTCTGCCCCCAGGCCTGCTATGCGGGGGGGCCGGGGAAGTTTCGGTATCTGCTGTACAAGGATGTCAACCGGCACATGAAGCTGGGGCGATAGGGGTGCGGCCTCAGGCTTCGCGAACTTCCGTGCGGCCGATTGCCTGCGCGGCCTTCACGAATTTGCGATCGAAGGTGACGAATGCTTCACAGTGCGCGGATTTGCCAAGGTGCAGGGCATCGGCAAAGTCCATGCCCTCTTCCATAGTGTCGAGCGTCTTGGCAACGATGGCTGCATCGTCCACGATCACCGTTTCCAGTCCGCCGAAAGCCCGCAAGGCGCGGGCGACATCGGGTCCACGATAGCCGTACGTGCTACGCAGCACCCACTCGACTTCCAGGATGACGGTGACAGCCGCAAACACGGCCTGACCGTCGATAATCTCTCGAGCGCGCGGTGACTGGACCGGATGATCGCCCGTCAGGTATCGGATGATGAGATTGGTATCAATCGCGATCATGGCGGCGGCGGGCTTCGGCTACGACGCCCTCATCCATCTCTTCCAAGGTCTTTGGGGCTCCGTGGTGGGGAAGCATGCCGAACACGTCCTCCGGCCGCGTCACCGGGAAAACAGGGGCTTGCTTCAAAAGCACGCCATCCGGCGTATCTTCTACGATAAGTCTCGTGCCAGCCTCCCAATCCCGCCGCTCGCGGATTGCTTTCGGCAGGATCACCTGACCCTTGGTCGAGACGACTGTTGTGGGGTTTTCAGCCTGAACCATCAAAGCACTTCCTGTGGGTAAGGCGCGGGTAAGATACCTGCTGTAACCCGAAAATTCAAGACGTGCCCTGATAATATCCGCCGCCTCGCAGATTCACTCCCACTCGATCGTGCCGGGCGGCTTGCTCGTCACGTCGTACACGACCCTATTGATCCCGCGCACCTCGTTGATGATCCGCGTCGCGGCGCGGCCGAGGAAGTTCATGTCGTAGTGGTAGAAATCCGCCGTCATGCCGTCCACAGAAGTAACCGCGCGCAGCGCGCAGACGAATTCGTAGGTGCGGCCGTCGCCCATCACGCCGACGGTCTGGACCGGAAGCAGCACGGCGAAGGCCTGCCAGATCTTGTCGTAGAGGCCCGCCTTGCGGATCTCGTCGAGATAGACGGCGTCGGCTTCGCGCAGGATTTCGAGCTTCTCGCGGGTTATGCCGCCGGGGCAGCGGATCGCCAGGCCCGGGCCGGGGAAGGGGTGGCGACCGATGAAGCTCTCGGGCAGGCCGAGCTCCTTGCCGAGTACGCGGACTTCGTCCTTGAAGAGTTCGCGCAACGGTTCGACAAGCTGCATGTTCATGCGCGCGGGCAGACCGCCAACATTGTGATGCGACTTGATGGTGACCGATGGGCCGCCGGAATAGGAGACGCTTTCGATCACATCGGGATAGAGCGTGCCCTGGGCGAGGAATTCCGCGCCACCGAGCTTCTTGGCCTCTTCCTCGAAGACCTCGATGAACAGCCGGCCAATGGTCTTGCGCTTCTTCTCGGGGTCGCTCTCACCTTCCAGCGCATTGATGAACATGTCGGACGCATCGACATGGATCAGATGCAGATTGTAGTGCTCACGGAACATGGCGACGACGTCGCGCGCCTCGTTCTTGCGCATCAGGCCGTGATCGACCAGCACGCAGGTCAGCTGGTCGCCGATCGCTTCGTGGATGAGAAGGGCTGCGACCGAGGAATCGACGCCGCCTGAAAGCGCGCAGAGCACGCGGCCGTCGCCGACCTGGTTGCGGATCGCCTCGACGGCACGGGCGCGATAAGCCGACATGGTCCAATCAGCAGGAATGCCGGCGATCTTGTGAACGAAGTTCGAGAGCAGCTTGGCGCCGTCGGGCGTATGGACCACTTCGGGGTGGAACATCGTCGTGTAGTAGCGCTTCGCCTCGTTGACGGTGATCGCGAAAGGCGCGTTTTCCGACACGCCGATGACCTCGAAGCCCTCGGGCGCGCGAGTGACGCGGTCGCCATGGCTCATCCAGACCGGATATTTCTTGCCGACTTCCCAGACGCCGTCGAACAGCGGACTGGCTTTCAGGATCTCCACATCGGCACGTCCGAATTCGCGGGCATGGCCGCCTTCGACCTGGCCGCCGAGCTGGATCGCCGTGGTCTGCTGGCCGTAGCAGATAGCGAGGATCGGCAGGCCGGAATCGAACACCACCTGCGGCGCCCGTGGGCTGCCTTCATCGAGCACCGAATGCGGGCTGCCCGACAAGATCACCGCTTTGGGGCGCAGCCTGTGGAAGGCCTCTTCGGCGGACTGGAAGGGAATGACTTCGGAATAGACGCCTGCCTCGCGCACGCGCCGGCCGATGAGCTGAGTCACCTGGCTGCCGAAATCCACGATGAGAACGGTATCGGAATGAGCTGTCTGGGTCATGTCGGGCCTATAAAGAAGGAAAGCCCTGATGGCAACGGGGGAGAAGCGAGAATCCCCGCATAATCCGGCAGGTCAGCTATGAGGAAATCCGCCGAGTGTGCCGCTCTCGATCGCCGTGATCATGGCGTTGACGACATCGGCGAGTTTCTCGTCGATGACATGGAGATACTCGGTCCAGTCATTGATATGGCTGACCTCGGCCTTGCCATCGGAAATGCCGCGCAACCCGATCAGTGGAATGCTGAAATTCATGCAGGCGCGGAGAATGGCGAATGTCTCCATCTCGACCATGTCAGCGTCGATTGTCTGGTAGGCTGCGCCGGATACGACATTGGCGCCGGTCGAAAGCGTGGCCTGTTTGACGCCGGGAATGCGGATATCGAGCGGCAGGACCGCCGGCAGATCGAGGAACGGCGTGGTGCCCTTGGGAAATCCGAATGCGGAGGCATCCATGTCGCGGTAGGAGACGGATGTGGCCTGATAGACCTCTGCCTGTTCGAGGGTCGCGGAACCGGCCGAACCGAGCGAGACGACCAAATCGGGCTTGCGGCCATCGAGTACAAGGCCTGCCAGCGTCGCGGTCAGTTGCACGGCCGCCTCTACCGGCCCGACACCTGTCATGACCGGCGAGAACAGCGCCTTGAGATGCGGACCATATTCGGCCTCGGCCGCCATCACGAACAGCACGGCCTTGTCGCCGATGAGCTTCAGGCGGTCGCTCATCCGCGTATGTCCTCGCGGCCGCGCAGGGCCATCTTGGTGCCGGTCATCGAGGCGATAAGCTTGGCCGGGCCGTCGCCGATCGCATAGGCGCGACCGTCCGCGACGATGATGTTGGAGCCAGGCTTGGTGATCTCGCCGCGAAACAGGAAGCGGTCACCCTTGCCAGGCGAGAGCAGATTGACCTTGAATTCGATGGTGAGGATCGAAACATCGGGCTCGATCATCGTATAGGCGGCATAGGTGCAGGCGGCATCGAGCGCCGCCGAAATCACGCCCGCATGCAGGAAGCCGTGCTGCTGGGTCAGGTCCGGCCGGTAGGACAGCTCGATCTCCACTATGCCCTGCTGGATACGGGTCAGTTCCGCACCGAGCAGCGCCATCGCGCCCTGGTTGGCGAAGGACGTCCTTATCCGTTCCCTGAAATCGTGATCCTGATGGTCCATGCGTGTTCCCTTCGCGCTTGCGAAATTGCCACTCCCGTGACGCCTTCACAAGCATCGCCATTCATTTTCCTGAGATAAATTGTCTTTGCCGTACCATAGCGTACGATGCGGGCTTGATACCGGCGTCGGGGCGCGTAAGACCGGCGAAATGTTCGACGTCGCCCTCAATGTCCTGCCGATCTTCCTGATGATCCTCATCGGCTGGGCTGTCGTAGCCTCCGGTTACTTGAAGCCAGAAGCGGGGATCGCGCTTTCCGAGTTCGTCTTCAAGCTGGCAGTACCCGTGCTGATCTTCCGGACCCTCGCGGAAGCGGATTTCCACGGCGCCTTTCCGGTACGGCTGTGGATCGCCTATTTCGCGGGCGTGGCGGTGACCTGGGCCGTGGGTCACATCATCGCCTCGCAGCTTTTCCGTACCGACCAGCGCACGGCGACGGTTGCCGGCGTGTCCGCCGCCTTCGCCAACAATGTTTTCATCGGCCTGCCGCTGGTCGATCGTCTCGTTGGACCAAAGGGCATGGTGGCGGTCTCGATCCTGCTTGCGGTTCATCTGCCCATCATGATGGTGGCGAGTTCTCTATTGATCGAACGGGCGGAACGGCGCGACATCGGCAAGCAATCCGAGGGGTGGTACGCACTCTTCCGCTATCTCGGGCTCAATCTCAGCCGCAATCCGCTGGTCTTCGGTGTCCTGGGCGGCATAATCTGGCATTTCTCGGGCATTCCACTCACCGGCGTGCCGAAGATCGTCGCCGACCAGCTGGCGGCCGTCGCAGCACCCGCGGCATTGCTTTCACTCGGCATGGCTATGCGGCGCTACGGCCTGGGCGGCAATGCGGCGCTCGCCTCGTCATCGTCGGTGCTGAAGCTCTTTCTGCTTCCTGCCTGCGTACTGGTTTTCTCAAAACTTCTGGGACTGAGCCACGAATGGCAGGCGGCGCTTGTGCTGACCTCGTCCGTGCCAACCGGCATCAATGCCTGGTTGATCGCGGCGCAATTCAGGACGGCCGAAAAGCTCGCAGCCTCCACCATCACCCTGACGACGGGTTTTGGCGTGTTGACGGTGATGTTCTGGGCCTGGATGGTGGGCTGACGATCAGCCCAGAAATCGTGCCGGAATGGCTTCGTTGAACGGAAAATACTGGAAGTAGGGCCGCGCTTCCTCGATGACCCGTGCCACCGACGGCCGGGTCATCAGCCGGTCGAAATAGGTTGCGAGGTTGGGATAGGCCGCCGTGAAGGGATGCACGCATTCGGCATAGAACAGCGCGGGTGCCGCCGAGCAGTCCGCCATGCTGAAATCGGCGCCGGCAGCCCATTGGCCGGACGCGAGCTGCTTCTCCAGCATCTCATAGGCGGTGTCGAGATTGTTGCGCGCTTCGATGACGCCGTAATCATCGGTCATATCGGCGGGTCGCAAACGGTTGCCGACGATTTTCTGCATGGGCGTCGAGACGTAGAGGTCGAAGAACCGGTCCCAGAGCCTCACTTCGCGCGCCGCGTCGGGATCGTCGGGAATGAACCTGATCGCGCCCGGACGGAACTGGTCGAGATATTCGATGATGATGGTCGTCTCGGGCACGATCACATTGCGCGTGACGTCCTTGATGACGGGAAACTTGCCCACGGGCCAGGCGGCGACCAGTTCGGCGCTCGATTCCTCGCTCGCCAGATCGACATGCCGGGGTTCGAATTCGGTGCCGTTCTCGTAGAGCGGAATCAGCACCTTGTGGCAATAGGAGGCGAGCGGATGGTAATAAAGGATCAATGACACCGGCCGGTCCCTCCGGAGGCGGTGATGGGGCTGGATCAGGCCGCGGAGGCCTGCTCCTGATTGAGGCATGCGTCGATGGCAGGCACGGTCTCGGAAGACCTGAGCCGCGCCACCAGATCCTGGTCGCGGAGCGCGCGCGCGATCCGGGAGAGTGCCTTGAGATGATCGGCGCCGGCGCCTTCGGGCGCGAGCAGCATGAAGACGAGATCGACGGGCTGGTCGTCGAGAGCTTCGAAATCGACAGGCGTCTCGAGTCTCGCGAACACGCCGATGATCTTGTTCAGCGCTTTGAGCTTGCCATGCGGAATGGCGATGCCGCCACCGACGCCGGTCGAGCCGAGGCGCTCGCGCTGGAGCACGACGTCGAAGATTTCACGCTCGGAGATTCCGGTGAGTTTGGAGGCGTTGGCCGCAAGTTCTACCAGTAATTGCTTCTTCGTATGTGCACGGAGCGCCGGGATAATCCCTTCCGGCTGCAGAATGTCCGCCAAAGCCATTCATCTTGTCCTTTTTCGGCCCGGTATGCTCGGACCGGCGTCAACCGCCGGTCCTGTTTCGAATATGCGTCGCCGGCTTGTCAGCCTTTGATATTGGCGGAATCGATCCAGCCGATATTACCGTCATTGCGGCGATATACAATATTGAGCTCTGACGTGCCCGGCTTGCGGAACATCAGCATCGGCTCATCCGTCATGTCGAGCGCCATCACGGCGGTCGCGACGGTCATGGTGGCGAGCTTCTTGGTCGTCTCGGCGACGATTGCCGGCGCGAAGTTCTCGGCGACGTCTTCTTCTTCGTCGGAAACGGAGTCGAGCACGGTATAGGCGATTTCGGTCGCCGCCCGGTTTTCGCCGTGATGATGGTCGCGGAGCTTGCGCTTGTAGCGGCGCAGACGCTTTTCGATGCGTTCGAAGGCACTTTCAAAGGCGACCTGCGGATCGTTGGCCTTGCCTTCGGCATGGAGATTGGCACCGGAATCAAGATGTATCTTGCAATCAGCACTGAACCGCGAGCCGGCCTTTTCCACGAGCACCTGGCTTGAGAAGCCGCCGTCGAAATATTTTCCGATCGCCTCGTGAATCTGCCCGGTTATCCGGGTTCTGAACGAATCGCCGATGTCCATATGCTTGCCGGTCACACGCACACTCATGGTGTTATCCTTCCTGCAGTCGAAGTTTCGAAGTCCTCATAGTTCCCTACGCGCCCGGGGCGGACCCGGATCCCGGGCGAATGCCACGACTTGGACGATATGGATCTTGTTTACCGGCATTGAAGACCTCTCCCGGTCTTGAAGAACCGGCTGCCCTCGACCTGATCACCAAGTGCGATCACAAACATCGAAATGCAGTCTATGCTAACCTGTTCCCTGTTCCAAGAGTTCTCTTTTGCCGCCGGACCGACGCCACACGCGTTTCTTTCCCGGCTTTTTCGGCTGCGAGCCTCCTGATGAGCGCGGCCTCTTAAGCACGACCCTCGCGGAAGTCAAGGGGCGGAAATTGAATGTTAATATTTAAGGGAAGCTGTATTCACGCGATGATTGCCATGGAAATGCGAGCGTTCCGGCTGTTTCAGCCGGCATGGACCTTTGCCATGGCGCGCTTTTCGCGCCTTCGTTGTACCGAAGACGGAATGTTCATTGCTTCCCGATACTTGGCGACTGTGCGCCTGGCGATCTCGATGCCTCCGGCCTTCAGCGATTCCACGATATCGTCATCGGAAAGCACGCCTTCGGCGACCTCGTCGGAGATCATCGAACGGATGCGATGGCGCACGGATTCAGCCGAATGCGCATCGCCTCCTTCCACAGCCGCGATCGATACCGTGAAGAAATATTTCAGTTCGAACAGCCCGCGGGGGGTCAGCATGTACTTGTTGGATGTCACCCGGCTGACGGTCGATTCGTGCATCTTGATCGCATCGGCGACGGTTTTGAGGTTGAGCGGCCTGAGGTGATCGATGCCGTTGGCGAGGAAAGCATCCTGTTGCCGGACGATCTCGCTCGCCACCTTCATGATGGTCTTGGCCCGCTGGTCGAGACTGCGGGTCAACCAACTCGCATTCTGCAGGCATTCCGAGAGGAACGCGTGGTCGCTCTCCTGTTTCGAAGCGGCATTGGCGACGCTGAGATAGTAGTTCTGGTTGACCAGCACACGGGGCAGGGTCTCGGGATTGAGTTCGATCGTCCAGCCACCGTCGGGTGCTGCCTGCACGATGACATCGGGATTGATCGACTCGGACACCGATGCCTCGAAACCACTGCCCGGCTTGGGGTCGAGCGCGCGGATTTCGGCCAGCATCTCGATCAGGTCTTCCTCATCGACGCCGCAGAGTTTCTTGAGCGTCTGAAAATCCCGCCGCGCCAGCAATTCGAGATTGGCGATCAACGCCTGCATCGCTGGATCGAACCTGTCGCGGCTCCTGAGCTGGATCGCCAGGCACTCGCTCAGCGAGCGTGCGAATACACCGGGGGGATCGAGGAGCTGCAGTTTTGCCAGCACGGCCTCGATTGCGTCCCGCCCCTTGCCAAGCGCGAAAGCCACTTCATCGAGGTCATGGTGGATATAGCCGGAATCGTCGAGCAGATCCGTGAGATAGCGGGCTATGAATATATCGACAGGGTCATGCAGCGTGAACGGTATCTGCTGGCCGAGATGTTCCTTCAAGGTCACCTGGCCGGCGACGAAATCGTCGAGATCGTAGGCCTCGCCGCTTTCGCCCAGGCTGCCCGGCATCGATTTCCACTGTGACAGCAGCTCGGGTGCATCGGCTTTGCGCGGACCGGCATCGTCCTGATAGACATTCTCGAAACCGCCATCGAGCGCTTCGCTCAGCCGTTCAGTCTGGCTGCTCGGGCCATAATTCTCCGCTTCGCCGTCGTCGCCCTGGCGCTCGTGACTGTGGCCTTCATGCGGAAAATCGCCGTCTTCCGGGCCATTGAGCTCGAGCAGGGGGTTCTTTTCGACTTCGGTGGCGATGAACTGGTTGAGTTCGAGATGCGTCATCTGCAGCAGCTGGATGGATTGCATCAGCTGCGGTGTCATGACCAGCGACTGGGTCTGTCGCAGGAAAAGGCTGGCGGACAAAGCCATGGCGGACGCTGAACTCCCTCGAGGCGATGAATGCCGGGCTGCCGGAGGGCCTCGAAACCGCAAGATTTCGAAACTGGCCCAAAAATTGCTTGACCAGAAATCGCCCATTGAACCAATTGGGTCAAGGGAAAATAGCAATTTGGGTAAAATTCGCGACATGAAAGCGGCGCGGTTAGGCTACAGGCTGAAATTGTCGCCGAGATAGAGCCGGCGCACATCGGCATTGCTGACGATATCGGAGGCACGGCCATGCGTCAGCACTTCGCCTTCGTGGATGATATAGGCGCGGTCGATCAGGCCCAGCGTCTCGCGGACATTGTGGTCGGTGATCAACACGCCGATTCCACGCCGGGTCAGGTGGCGCACAAGGTTCTGGATGTCGGCGACCGATATCGGATCGACACCGGCAAAGGGCTCGTCGAGCAGCATGAAGGCGGGATCGGTCGATAGGGCGCGGGCGATTTCGAGCCGGCGCCGCTCACCGCCGGACAGTGCCACGGCCGGCGAGTTCTTGAGATGGGTGATGGAGAACTCGGCGAGCAGCGATTCGAGCTTGTGCTCGCGCGCTTCCTTGTTCTTCTCTCGCAGTTCCAGCACGGCGCGAAGGTTCTGCTCGACCGTCAGGCCGCGAAAGATCGAGGCTTCCTGCGGCAGGTAGCCGACACCGAGCCGCGCCCGCTGGTACATCGGCATCCAGGTCACGTCGTTGCCGTCGATCTCGATCCTGCCCTGGTCCACCGGAATAAGGCCGGTGATCATGTAGAAACAGGTCGTCTTGCCGGCGCCGTTCGGGCCGAGCAGCCCGACGGCCTCGCCGCGCCGGACGACCAGCGACACGCCATTGACGACGCGCCGCGAGCGATAGGATTTGGTGATGCCGCGGGCGATCAGCGTGCCTTCGTAGCGCGCCTGCTGGGACGCATCCCTGGGAACGGCATGGCTCCCGGCCATATCAGCGGCGGACGTGATGAATGGTACTTTCAAGGGTGAAAATCAGTTCTTCTTGGACTGCGGATCGATCAGGATCTTCACCCGCTTGCCGCAACTGCCGAGATTGGCGAGGCCGCTCTTCATCTGCACCGTCAGCTTGCAGCCTGTGAAGACATTGCCGCCTTCCGAGAGAACGACAGGATTGCCGTTGAGCACGAGGACTTCGCTGATCATGTTGAAGCTGCCGGTGTCGGCCGTCGCCTTCTGCGTCGCCGAGGCCAGCTTTACGCTGCCGGACACTTCGATGCGGTCGATATCGCCGCCGCCGGCAGCGATCGATTTCGTGCCGGTCTTGTAATAGACGGTCATGTGGGTTGCCTGCAACGTCATCTGCCCCTGGGCCACCTTCACATTGCCGTCGAAGAGTGCCTTCTTTTCCTGCTCGCGGATTTCGAGATTGTCGCTCTCGATCTGGATAGGCTTGTCGTTGCTGAGCGCGAGGCCGGTGGATGTGGTCTGGGCGTGGCTGGTCGCGACGCCGAGCGTGAGAAGTGCCGTTGCGGCTAGGCAGGCCGAATAACGAAAAGCGCGCATGGGCGTCCCTTATTGATTGCTCGTTGATTTGACATCTGCGGCGGTGCGCCGGACGGCGGTCGGCTCGACCACCATGCGGACATTGCCCTTGAAATTCATGATCCTGCCCTTATCCGTTATCTTGAGGCTGTTCGCAACAAGCGTCGCGCCTTTTGCCGTGATGGAAACCGGATCGTCCGATGTCATCAGGCCGCCCTTGACGTCGAGATGAGCAGACTGGAATGCAGCCCTGAGGCCGGAGGAGAGGGTGACTTCGAACGGTGAAGTCATATCGAGCCGGTCGGTGTCGCGATCGAATTTCGCGCCTGATGCCTTGATATGTGCCACGAGATCGCCCCTGATGGGCACCGCCGCATCGATATCCTGCAGTTCGATATCGCTGGGATTGATGATCGCCTGCAGCGCGCGCCGGGCATTCATGAAGTAGCTGATGCCATCCTCGTTGCGGCCGGAAATGGCGGGCTTCTCCATCACCACGCGGCCGTCCTCGATCTTGGCGCCTGAGATGGTAAGGTTTGCCGGAAACATCGTGCGCACCCACGATACCGCGACAAAGGCCAGCGAGATGATTACCGCCAGCACGGGCAGCATCACTTTCAGCCGGCGCACGCGTCCCGAATGCCTGATCGCCCTGCCATAAAGGCTGGCCGGGCTTTGCCGGGAGAGGGAAAGGGGTGCGCGTATGTCCATTAAAGATCCCGTGGCGCGTATGCCGCAGCCTTCGCTTCCACACATAGGAAAATCATCACGAAAAAACAATGCGTGATAGGTCGCGTTAGAAACTTCGGCGATGTGTTGCTTCGCTGCTGTTTCTTTCCGGTGTCACAAGCGCTATTCCATGTGGCCAAATCCTTGATCGAGAGTGTTTTCATGGCCTATATCGATATCGCCGAAAGGCGCCAGTTGCGCCGCAAGCTGACCTTCTGGCGCGTCGCCGCGTTTCTCATCATCGCGGCGGCCATCGCGTTGGTCTGGTCCGCGCTATGGGGCGGCGACGTCGGCAAGGCACGCGACCACATTGCCCGCGTCAAGATTTCAGGCCTGATCCAGGACGATGCCGAGCTTCTGGAGCGGCTGGACACGATCGCGAAGAACGACTCCGTCAAGGGACTGATCGTCTCCATCGCCTCGCCGGGCGGCACGACCTATGGCGGCGAAGTGATCTACAAGGCGATCCGCAAGGTGGCCGAGAAGAAGCCGGTTGTGTCCGACGTGCGTACGCTTGCGGCATCCGCCGGCTACATGATCGCCATCGGCGGCGATCATATCGTGGCCGGCGATACGTCGATTACCGGTTCCATCGGTGTGATCTTCCAGTACCCGCAGGTCAAGAACCTGCTCGACAAGATCGGCGTGTCGCTCGAAGAGATCAAGTCCGCACCGCTGAAGGCCGAGCCGTCGCCGTTCCATTTCCCGCCTCCGGGTGCCAAGGAAGTCATTCAGTCCATGGTCAATGATTCCTTCGACTGGTTCGTGACGCTCGTTTCCCAGCGGCGCGGCATCCCGAAAGCTGAGGCGCTGAAGCTGGCGGATGGCCGCGTGTTCACCGGCCGGCAGGCAAAAACCGCCAAGCTTGTCGACCAGATCGGCGGCATCAAGGAAATCCGCGACTATCTCGTGAGCAAGAAGGTTGGCGCCAATTTGCCCATCGTCGACTGGGAGCCGCAGGACAACGGCTCGCCGTTCTTCCTTGGTGGGCTCGCACAGGACATGGCCGAGGCAGTCGGTTTGGGCTGGCTCTCGAAGGTCGGTTCTCTCAAAAATCTCAGTGAAGACAAGTTGTTGCTTGACGGTATGGTCTCCGTTTGGCAGTTTGATGGGAAATGAACGGGAACTAGAAACCGTCAGAGGGGGCGTTCGTGATCAAGTCAGAGCTGGTACAAATTGTCGCGGCTAAAAACCCGCATCTCTACCATCGCGATGTCGAGAATATCGTCAACGCCGTCCTTGATGAAATCACCGATGCTCTTGCCGGTGGAAACCGCGTCGAATTGCGCGGTTTTGGCGCATTCTCGGTCAAGAACCGGCCGTCCCGTTCGGGCCGCAACCCTCGCACGGGCGACGCGGTCTTCGTCGAGGAGAAATGGGTTCCGTTCTTCAAGACGGGCAAGGAACTCCGCGAGCGCCTCAACCCCGACCTCGCCGACGAGGAAGACGACGACTGATCCGTCACACGGACCGATCTTGATTTGCGGGCGTGAACCGTTCAAAAGCGATCCAGAATTAAGGAGATCGTCCTCATGATGCGTTTCATCAAGCTGATCGTACTGGTTCCGATCGCAATCATTCTGGTGGTTCTGTCGGTCGCCAACCGTCACTTCGTGACGCTCGCGCTCAATCCCTTCCGTCCGGACGATGCGCTTCTGTCGGTCTCGCTGCCGCTCTTCGTCTTCCTGTTCATCGCGCTGATGGCAGGTGTGATCCTGGGCTCGCTGGTAACGTGGTTTGCCCAGGGCAAATACCGCAAGCAGGCGCGCGATGAAGCGCACGAGGCGCGGAAGTGGCGGGAAGAGGCTGGGAAGCAGCGGACACGGGTGGAGGAAATCACCACCCGCAACCTGATCTCAGCTTCGAAGTAAACTTATTCGTCGTCATCAGCCGCAACGGTTGATGTGGCCTTCGCCGCCATCCTGGCACCGCGCTTGGCGGCGAGCTTGTTGAATTTCTTGAAGAATTGCACGGCGAGTTTCTTGGACGAGGAGTCGATCATGCGCGAGCCCAGCATGGCGAGCTTGCCGCCGAACTGCGCCTTGATCTCATAGGTCAGGATCGTCTGGTCGCCTTCCTCGGTCAACTTCACATCCGAGCTTCCCTTGGCGAAACCGGCAATGCCACCCTGGCCTTCCACGACCAGCGTATAGCTCTCGGGCGGATTGAGGTTGGTCAGCGTGATGTCGCCCTTGAAAGTGGTCGAGATCGGGCCGAGCTTGAGCTTGACTGTCGCGGTCAATTCCGTCGGCGACTTGCGTTCGAGCTTTTCGCAATTCGGGATGCATTTGCGCAGAATGCCCGGGGTGTTGAGCGCCTCCCAGACGATCTCTCTTTTCGCGGGAATCCGCTCTTCGCCGGTCATGTCCATTCTTTTTCTCCCATGAAATCTCTCGGGGCCAATTCAATGGCGCTGCCAAAGCGCTTTGCCAAGAGGAATTAGACTGCTATTTGATCCAGCTAATCGCATTATTGAGAAACAAACCATTGGTAAAGAGCAAAAATCACGCGCGGGGCGCGCGTTCCGCGGGCAAAGCAGGCACTGACACCAGCCGACCAGGCATGCGGCGTGACGAGGCGAAGCGCGAGCAGCGGCCGTTGAAGGCAGCCCCTGCCAAGCCGATCGCCGAACGGCCGGCACGCATCCGCGAGGAGAAGTGGGAGAAGGCGAGCGCCACCGTGCCCATTTTCATGCCGCGCCGTGATGGTGACCGGCCCGAGGGCAGGGCGCCCGTGATCCTGGAGACATCAGGCGAACACGGCTATCGGCTTCTCGATACGGGCTTGGGCCTCAAGCTCGAACAATATGGTGATATCCGCGTCGTGCGCCCGGAAGCGCAGGCGCTGTGGCCGAAGGCCCTGCCGGATAGCGAATGGGACGCGGCGGACGCGATCTTCACTGGCGATACCGAGGAAGACGGTGCCGGCCGCTGGCGCTTTCCCCGTGCGGCGCTCGGTGAGACCTGGCCGATGCGGCTGCTCGATGTCAATTTCTTCGGCCGCTTCACCGCCTTCCGCCATGTCGGCGTTTTCCCGGAGCAGATCGTCCATTGGGCGTGGATGATGGATTCTATCAAGGCGCGCGGCGGCAAGCCGAAAGTGCTCAACCTGTTCGGCTATACGGGCGTGGCGTCTCTCGCCGCCGCTGCTGCCGGTGCGGAAGTGACCCATGTCGATGCCTCGAAGAAGGCGATCGGTTGGGGCCGCGAGAACCAGGTGCTGGCCCGCATGACGGAAAAGCCGATCCGCTGGATCTGCGACGACGCGATGAAATTCATCGAGCGCGAACAGCGCCGGGGCAATACCTACGATATCATCCTCACCGACCCGCCCCGCTTCGGCCGGGGGCCGGAAGGCGAGGTCTGGCAACTGTTCGACCATTTGCCCAAGATGCTGGATATCTGCCGCGAGCTGCTCTCGCCCAACGCCATCGGCCTGGTGCTCACGGCCTATTCGATCCGGGCGAGCTTTTACTCCATGCACGAGCTGATGATGGAAACCATGCGCGGCCGTGGCGGCCTGGTCGAGTCGGGCGAACTCATCATCCGCGAAGACGGTGCGGCCGGGCGTGCGCTCTCCACATCACTTTTCAGCCGGTGGACGCAATGACACATGATGACAACGGCCCGCGCCGTCCTGGCCAAGTGAAGGAAATCACCTCGCTCGCCAATCCCATCATCAAGGACATCAAGGCCTTGAGCATGAAGAAGAACCGCGAGGAGAGCGGAACGTTCATGGCCGAGGGGCTGAAGCTGGTGATCGACGCGCTCGAAATGGGCTGGCGGATCGAAACGCTGATGTATTCGAAATCGGCCAAGGACAAGCCGCTGGTCGAGAAGATCGCCGCGAAGACTGTAGCACTCGGCGGGCAGGTGCTCGAAGTCAGCGAGAAGGTGCTTTCCTCGGTGACGCGGCGCGACAATCCGCAGATGGTTGTCGGTATTTTCCACGCGCGCTGGAAGCCGCTGAAGGACATCCGGCCGCAGGTCAATGAGACTTGGCTGGCGCTCGACCGCGTCCGTGACCCAGGCAATCTCGGCACGATCATCCGTACTGCGGATGCCGCCGGTGCGTCAGGCGTGATCCTGGTGGGCGACACGACCGATCCATTTGCGCTGGAAACCGTGCGCGCAACGATGGGCTCTGTCTTCTCGCTGCCCGTCACGCGGACTTCAGTGGCGGATTTCATCAAATGGCAGAAGGCGTCCGGCACGGTCATGATCGCGACGCATCTGAAAGGCGCTGTGGATTACCGCAAGGCGGACTATCGCTCCAAGCCGGTAATCCTGCTGATGGGCAACGAACAGGCGGGCCTGCCGGAAGAATTGGCCGATGCCGCCGACATACGCGTGCGCATTCCCCAGCAGGGTCGGGCGGATTCGCTGAACCTCGCCGTCGCCACCGGTGTCATGCTGTTCGAGGCGCGCCGGCACCTTCTGAATCTGGACGGACAGTGATGATTCCAGCGCCTCTTTTTTCCCGCCCACCCGTCGCGGTGGCCTTCATCCTTGTCGCCGTCGCGCTCGATCAGTGGATCAAATATCTGGTCGAGGTGCATCTCCCTTTTCAGGAGATAGTGCCGGTGGTTCCGTATCTGGCGCTCTACCGTACCTGGAACGAGGGCGTCGCGTTTTCCTTCCTGTCCGGCATGAGCGGATGGGCGATCATCGTCATGCGGCTGGCGATTGTCGCCTTCATTCTCTGGTGGTGGCGGACATCGCGGGCCCATTCGCTCGTCCATCTCGGCTTCTGCATGGTGATCGCGGGTGCGGTCGGCAACATCATCGACCGTTTCATATATGGACACGTGGTGGACTATGTGCTGTTCCATACCCAGACATGGTCCTTCGCGGTGTTCAATCTGGCCGATAGCCTGATCACTGTAGGCGCTGTGTTGATCGGCCTTTGCGAGCTTTTTCTGATCCGAAAAGAGCCTGATAAGGCCGGGTGACGGTTCGTTAAGCAACTACCGCAAGCCTTTCGAAAGCCCCGCCATGATACACTTGTGCCATGAGCGAGCCCAGGAAATTGCAGGATCGTGTCGCCTCCGCGTTCGAGCGATCGGCTGCCCGCGCCGATTCGCGGGCGTATACGGGCGGTGACCTGCTCGCATCCATCCATGACGCGCTCGGCGATATGACGCTCTGCCGCAGTCTGGAGGGCGTGATCCGTTCCTCCAACCAGACGTTTCGGGATTTCGCCGGCGCGCCTCAACCGGAGGGCCGCACATGCGCGGAGCTCGGCATCGTGTTCGAAGCCGGCCCGGTCCCCCATTGCTATGATGTAGAATTCACCCGGGATGGCCGCACGAGGACATTCCTCTGGCACGATGTCGTGACCCGCGATGCGGTGGTCGGCGGCCTCGTCGTCCAGTCCATCGCCCGCGACGTGACCGACGAACGGCGGGAAGCCGCGCGACGCGAGGAAGCCCGTGCCCGCGCGGAGGAGGAAAGCCTCCTCAAGTCGCGCCTCATCGCCACGGTCAGCCACGAAATCCGTACGCCGCTCAGCGGTCTGTTGGGCATGGGTCAATTGCTTGCCGGCACACGCCTGACGGCGGAGCAGAAAAATTATCTCGAGGGCGTCCGCCAGTCCGGCACCGCACTGGTGCAACTGGTGGAAGACCTGCTGGATTTCTCGACACTCGCCGCCGGCCGCTTCCACCTGCGGCCTCGGCTCGAGCCAATCCGGCCGCTGGTCGAAAGCGTCGTCGAAATGCTCTCCAGCCGCGCCCATGCGAAAGGCATCGAGATCGCTGCCACCATATCGCCCGATGTGCCGGAGGTGCTGGAGTTCGACCCGGCCCGTTTCCGCCAGGTGCTCTACAACGTCATCGGCAACGCCGTGAAGTTCACCGAGACCGGTGGCGTGCTCGTTGGCGTCGATCGGGCTGACGGCGCGCTGGTCGTGAAGGTCCGCGACAGCGGGCCTGGAATGAATGCCGCCGAACTTCAGCGCATATTCGGAGAATTCGAGCAGGGTGACCTGACGCGTGCCCGCGAAGGCGGCGTCGGCCTCGGCCTTGCCATCTCGGCCAGGATCATGACCGAGGCAGGTGGCGCACTTAGCGTCGAAAGCGAATTCGGCAAGGGCAGCACATTCACCATCCGCTTGCCGGTGGATTTCTCCGGCCCGCCCATGCGGAGCGGTTCGGAACTTGCCGGATCGCACGTATTGCTGCTCGCCCCCGAGGGACCGGCGGCGGACGCCATTTCATATTCGCTCAACCGCCTGGGCGCGACCGTGCGCACCGCATCCGATATGGCAGGCACGCGTGCCGCGCTCGATGGGCAGGCTTTCACCGACGTGATCGTAGATCACCGGCTCGACACGGATTTTGCTCAAGCCTTCGCTCGGGATGCGCGGCTTACGCGGACGCGCAAGATATTCCTCGTCAACCCGGAAGCCCGGCCTGAGCAGATGTCCGGCGATGTCTATGACAGCTGGCTGATCCGGCCGCTGCGCGAGCAATCGCTGATCGACGTGCTGACCGGCAGGTTGAGCGGACTCGAACCACGCATGGCCGAGGATAAGGACTTCCCCGTCCTTGCGCCCGAACCGAAGCAGGAGCCCGGGCCTGTTTCTCGCACCGGCCTCTCGGTCATTTTCGGCGAGGACGACCCGGTCAACGCCATGATCGTGCGCGCGATACTGGAACGAGCGGGTCACACGGTGCGCCACGCCAACACTTTCACACAGCTTGAAGTGCTCAGGCGCCAGGGTACTCACGACGTCATCCTCACCGACAATGACATGCCGGGAGGCACCTGCGATGCCTTCATCGATTCGCTTCGCGTGGAAGAAGTGGAGCGCGGCGTTGCGCCCGCGCGGGTCATTGTACTGACCGCCAACGATGCGGCGGATATCCACACCCTGCTTTTGAAAAAAGGCGCCGATCTCGTCCTGCTCAAGCCGGCAACGCCTGAAATGCTTGCCAGCGCCATCGATGCGCTCGCTGTCAAACGTTCGGCGTGATCCCTTTCACGTGATATAACAACCCTTGACTGTCACGCGGGTGTCGTCTTGATGTGGTTATAGACCGGCAAGGCCAACAGGGATTTGTCACGCGATGACATTGGATGTCGCCGAGACCAGAACGGAGAAACCTCGCCCCGCGGAGCGTCGCGCGGCGACGACCCATGATGGGCTTCCCGTGCTGGGCCGCATCGGCTCGCTCGAGACCAGACTTGCGGTGACGCCGCGGGAAATCGAGGCCGCGCAGGTCATCCGCTACCGCGTCTTCGTCGAGGAGATGGGTGCCAGGCTGCCGCCGGAGGCGATGCTCGCCGGCCGCGATTTCGATGCCTTCGATGACATCTGCGATCACCTGATCGTGCTTGATCGGTCGCTCGAAGGCGATGCGCCCGACCAGATCGTCGCGACATACAGGCTGCTGCGCCAGGAAGTCGCCGAGCGGCATTCGGGCTTCTACTCGGCCTCGGAATTCGACATCGCGCCGATGATCGCCCGCCACCCCGGCAAGCAGTTCATGGAGCTCGGCCGATCCTGCGTGCTGGCTCCCTATCGCACGAAGCGTACGGTGGAACTGCTCTGGCAGGGCAACTGGGCCTATGCGCTCAAGCATCGCCTCGACGTGATGTTCGGCTGCGGCTCATTCCCTGGCGCTTTCCCGGAATTCCATGCGCTGGCGCTGTCCTTCCTGCATCACAACACGCTTGCAGATGGCGAATGGGCGGTACACGCCTCGCCCAACCGCTATCGCAACATGGATCTGATGCCGCCCGAAGCAGTCAATCCCAAGCGGGCGCTGATGGCGATGCCGCCGCTGATCAAGGGTTATCTGCGATTGGGCGCTATGGTAGGCGAAGGCGCCGTGGTGGACCATGCATTCGGCACGACGGATGTGCTGGTCGTGCTGCCGGTCGAGAGCATTTCGACGCGTTACCTGAATTATTACGGTGCGGACGCCCAGCGTTTCGCGTCCTGAGTTTGAGTATCAGTTTTACCTGCTGAATATCCAAACCCCAAGCCTTCAGCAGGTCCGGAGCCGCCCGGCTCCGGTATTTTATCGAAGAGTCGATTGGCTCGTCAGGCGCAAGAGCCGCGACCGCCGCTGCGGCGCATGCCGTTCGAGAACGGCAGGTCGGCCAATTCTCGCTGGCTCATGTCCCTGAGCGCCGGGTGCATCAGCGGATCCCTGGGATTGGTGTCGAAGTCCGCCGGGGCAGCCAGCCAGCGCAGCAGGTTTGCAATCAAGTTCAGCATTTCCATACTCCTTTCGAGAGCAGTTGCCGGAAATGGGCCGTTCCGACGCTCTGAATATCGAGCTTTCCGCTGATCAATTCAATTGAGTTTTCCAGCACGCGGCTTTAGAAAAGCTATATGAGGAACCTCAACACCGTGCACATGAACGGTCTTCGGGCGCTCGAAGCCGTGGGGCGGCTCGGCTCCCTGCAGGCTGCGGCGGATGAGCTCGGCGTATCGGTTGGCGCGATCAGCCAGCAGGTGATCAAGACCGAGCTTCAGTTGGGCCACCAGATATTCGAGCGCACCGGCAAGGGGCTGGTGGCGACGGAAATCGGCCTGCCCGTGCTCGCGCGCCTGACCGATGGCATTCAGAAGCTCGCCGAGGCGGTGACGCTGGCGCAACGGCGGGACAACAATTGCCTGACCATCTCGGTGGCGCCCGTCTTCGCCTCGCGCTGGCTGGTGCGCCGGTTCGACAGCTTCGCGCGCGAGCATCCGGAGATAATCCTGAGGATCGACGCCACGATGCGGCTGATCGATCCGGCGTCCTCCGATATCGACCTCGGCATTCGGGTCGGCGAGGGCGATTGGCCCGATGTGAATTCGGAGCTGATCCTGGCACAGGAGGTCTACCCAGTCTGCGCGCCACAGCTCGCCGAGAAGCTCAAGACACCCGCCGACATTCTCTCCATGCCGGCGGTGATCGACGACAGGGCCATGTTCAAATGGGATGTCTGGCTGGACGCGGCAGGGTTGCAAGGTACCGAGATAAGTCAGGGCCACGTCTTCAACGAGGCGTCACTCTGCCTGGACGCGGTCATGGCCGGTCAGGGCGTCATGCTGGCGTGGCAGACGCTGACGGCGGATATGATCGCCGAGGGCCGCCTCGCCGCGCCGTTCAACATCCGCGCCAGGACAGGCTTCGGCCACTATTTCATTACGGCAAAAGGCGTGCGCGACAGCCGCAAGGTCCAGATCTTCAAAGCCTGGCTGAAGCGCGAACTGGCCAAGAGCATGGCCGACCTGCATACGCGACTGGCGGCGTTTAATATGTGCTGATGCGGGGCCTACATCCCCGCATTATACGCCGCGATCGCTGCCATGTTGACAATGTCGCTATCCTTGGCGCCGATCGAGACGATCTGGACGGACTTGTCGAGGCCGACCAGCAATGGCCCGATCACCGTGCAGCCGCCGAGTTCCTGTAGCATCTTGGTCGAGATCGAGGCCGAGTGGAAGGCAGGCATCACGAGCACGTTGGCGGGGCCAGACAATCGGCAGAACGGATATTGCTCCATCACGTCGGCGTTGAGCGCCACGTCGGCGGCCATTTCACCGTCGTACTGGAAATCGACGCGGCGCTTGTCGAGGATCTTCACCGCCTCGCGCACTCGCTCCGAGCGCTCGCCCTCGGGATGGCCGAAGGTGGAATAGGCAAGCATCGCCACGCGGGGTTCATAGCCCAGCCTGCGGGCAACGCCGGCGGCCTCTTCGGCGATTTCCGCGAGCTCTTCGGATGACGGCATGTCGTGCACGGCGGTATCGGCCACCAGCACGGTCCTGCCCCGGCAGAGCGCCAGCGACACGCCGATCACCCGGTGCCCCGGCTTGGCGTCGATGCAGCGCCTGATATCGTCGAGCGCGGTCGAATAGTTGCGTGTCGTGCCGGTCACCATGGCGTCGGCATCGCCCAGCGCCACCATGCAGGCGGCGAAATGGTTGCGATCGGTATTGATCAGCCGTTGCGCGTCGCGCTGCAGGAAGCCCTTCCGCTGCAGGCGCGCGTAGAGATAATCGATATAGGCCTCGCGCTTTTTCGACGTCCTGGCATTGATGAACTCGATGCCGGGCCGGTTGAGATCGATGCCGGCGCGCTCCGCCGTCGCCTGGATGATATCATCGCGGCCGAGCAGGATGGCAGTGCCGAGCTGCTGATTGACGTAGGATATGGCGGCGCGCATGACCTGCTCTTCCTCGGCCTCGGCAAAGACCACGCGCTTGGGGAAGCGGCGGACGCGCTCGTAGATGCGCTGCAGCGTCGAGGCGATCGGGTCGCGCCGTGCCTTCAGGTCGCGGGCATAGCGGTCGAGGTCGGCGATCGGCTTTCGGGCGACGCCCGAATCCATCGCGGCCTTGGCGACAGCCACCGGGATCGAGGAGATCAGGCGCGGATCGAAGGGCACGGGGATGATGTAGTTCGGCCCGAAACGCGGCCGGTTGCCCTGATAGGCGGCGGCGACATCGTCGGGCACGTCTTCCTTGGCGAGCTTGGCAAGCGCGTGGACGGCGGCGATCTTCATATCGTCGTTGATCGTTGAAGCGCGCACGTCTAGTGCGCCACGGAAGATATAGGGAAAGCCCAGAACGTTGTTGACCTGGTTCGGATAGTCCGAGCGGCCAGTCGCCATGATCGCATCGTCGCGGATGCGGGCGACCTCCTCCGGCGTGATTTCCGGATCGGGATTGGCCATGGCGAAGATGATCGGATTACGGGACATCGAGCGAATCATGTCGGCCGACAGCGTGCCCTTGGCGGAGAGACCGAGCACGACATCGGCGCCGTCCATGGCCTCCGCCAGCGTCCGTTTGTCGGTTTTGGCCGCATGCGCCGATTTCCATTGGTTCATGCCCTCGGTGCGGCCTTGATAGACCACGCCCTTGGTGTCGCAGAGGATGACATTTTCGGGATTGAAGCCCATCGCCTTGATCAGTTCGATGCAGGCGATCGCCGCGGCACCCGCGCCATTGCAGACGAGCCTGGTTTTCTTGTAGTCGCGGCCGGTCAGATCAAGCGCGTTGATGAGCCCGGCGGCCGCGATGATTGCCGTGCCATGCTGGTCGTCATGGAAGACCGGAATATCCATGATCTCGCGCAACCGGCTCTCGATCACGAAGCAATCCGGGGCCTTGATATCCTCGAGATTGATGCCACCGAAGGATGGACCCAGAAATCGCACGCAATTGATGAACTCATCGACATTCTCCGTATCGACTTCGAGGTCGATGGAATCAACATCGGCGAATCGCTTGAAGAGGACGGACTTGCCCTCCATAACGGGCTTCGAGGCGAGCGCGCCGAGATTGCCGAGGCCGAGGATCGCCGTGCCGTTGGAGATCACGGCCACCATGTTGCCGCGCGTCGTATAGTCGTAAGCCGTGCTGGGGTCTTCCGCGATCGCCTTGACCGGCTCCGCGACACCCGGCGAATAGGCGAGCGAAAGGTCGCGCTGCGTCGCCATCGGCTTGGTGGGGGTGATTTCCAGCTTGCCCGGGCGTCCGCGCGAATGGAAGTCCAACGCCTCCTGGCGGGTGACGGTGGGCATAGTCCGGTCGGGCTTGTCCGCAGGCATGATTCCTCCCAAATGCTTCCTGTGGGCGCCGTCGTTTTTCGGCGCTCTCGTTATTGTCATTCATGCATGCCGCACCGTAATGTTCAACGCCTTTATGCAGGCTGCGCATTTCTTTTGGTCGGCAGACCAATTCTCAAAAAAGCCAGGTATGACCATCGAAGCCCTGACCGTTACCCAACTCGCCTCGGAGGAAAGCCGCCAGACAGCGACCCCGATGATGGAGCAGTATATCGAGATCAAGGCGACCAATCCGGATAGCCTGCTGTTCTACCGCATGGGCGATTTCTACGAACTGTTCTTCGAGGATGCGCTGGAAGCATCGCGCGCACTGGGTATCACGCTCACCCGGCGCGGACAGCATCTCGGCCAGGATATTCCCATGTGCGGCGTGCCCGTCCACGCGGCCGACGATTATCTGCAGAAGCTCATCGGCTTCGGCTATCGGGTGGCGGTCTGCGAACAGGTCGAGGATCCCGCCGAAGCCAAGAAGCGCGGTGCAAAATCGGTCGTCAAGCGCGATGTGGTGCGGCTCGTCACTCCGGGCACGATCACCGAGGAGAAGCTGCTCAATCCCGGCGACAGCAATTACATGATGGCGCTGTCGCGCATCCGGGGCGGCGAGAAGGTGCAGTACGGGCTCGCCTGGATCGATATCTCGACGGGCGTCTTCCGGCTCGCGGAGACCGAGCTTTCCCGTCTTTTGGCCGATATCCTCAGGATCGATCCCAAGGAATTGATCGTAGCCGATGCAATCTTCCACGATGCCGATCTGCGCTCGATCTTCGATGTGCTGGGCAAGGTCGTCAGTCCACAGCCGGCTGTGCTCTTCGATTCGGCAACGGCGGAAAATCGCATAGCACGCTATTATCGTCTCTCCACACTCGATGGTTTCGGCGGCTTCACACGGCCGGAACTCTCGGCGGGCGCGGCGGCCATCGCCTATGTCGAGAAGACGCAAATCGCGGAACGGCCTGCGCTGGGCGCGCCGGAGCGTGAGAGTTCGGCCTCGACGGTTTTCATCGATCCCGCGACGCGCGCCAATCTTGAACTCATCCGCACGCTGTCGGGGGACCGCAACGGTTCGTTGCTCAAGGCCATCGACCGCACGGTGTCTGGCGGCGGTGCGCGGCTGATCTCGGAACGGCTGATGTCGCCCCTGACGGATCCGGAGCAGATCAACAGGCGGCTCGATTCGATCTCGTTCTTTCTCGATGAGCCAAGGCTGGCGGGTGACGTCCGGCAGGCACTCAGGCACGCGCCGGACATGCCGCGGGCGCTGTCGCGGCTGGCGCTCGATCGCGGCGGTCCGCGCGACCTCGCAACGATCCTGAGCGGCCTCAGGGCGGGGCGGGACATCGCTTCGAGGCTGGTCCAGAACCGGCTTTCGCCAGAGCTTTCCGACGCGTTCCTCGCCCTCGGCATGGTACCGTTTGGGCTGGAGGACCAGTTGAGCGGACTGCTGGCTGAAGAGCTGCCGCTGCTCAAACGCGACGGCGGCTTCGTGCGCGATGGCGCGATCCCTGAACTGGATGAATTGCGCGAACTCCGCGACCAGTCCCGCCGTGTCATTGCCGGCCTGCAGGCCAGCTATTCGGAGGAGACCGGCGTCAAGTCGCTGAAGATCAAGCACAACAATGTGCTCGGTTATTTCATCGAACTGACCTCGGGCACCGCAGGCGTGATGACCGCGAGCCCCGAAATGCGCGCCCGCTTCATCCATCGCCAGACCAATGCGAACGCCATGCGCTTCACCACGGTCGAGCTGTCGGATCTTGAAAGCCGGATCGCCAATGCGGCCGAACAGGCGCTGGTGTTCGAACTGGAAGCCTTCGACACGATGCGCGAGGCGGTCATCGCCGCCGGCGAGGAAATCAAGAAGGCGGCGTCGGCGCTTGCCGTGCTCGATGTGTCGGTGGCGCTTGCGGTCCTCGCCGATGAGCAGGCCTATTGCCGGCCGCATGTCGATGCCTCGCTGGATTTCGCGATCGAGGGTGGGCGCCATCCGGTGGTCGAGCAGGCGCTGCGCAAGGCGACTGCCAATCCCTTCGTCGCCAACAATTGCGATCTCTCGCCCGCAGGCGGTGGCAAGAATGGCGGCATCTGGCTGCTGACCGGCCCAAACATGGGCGGTAAATCGACCTTCCTGCGCCAGAACGCGCTGATCGCGATCATGGCGCAGATGGGTTCCTTCGTGCCCGCCATCGAGGCACGGATCGGCTGCGTCGATCGCCTGTTCAGCCGTGTCGGCGCATCCGACGATCTGGCGCGGGGCCGATCGACTTTCATGGTCGAGATGGTCGAGACGGCTGCCATCCTCAACCAGGCCACGCCGCGTTCGCTGGTCATTCTCGACGAGATCGGGCGTGGCACGGCCACCTTCGACGGTCTGTCGATCGCCTGGGCGGCGGTCGAGCACCTGCACGAGGTTAATCGCTGCCGGTCGCTCTTCGCTACCCATTTCCACGAGCTGACCGTGCTATCCGAGAAGCTGGAGCGTATGTCCAACGCCACGATGCGGGTCAAGGAATGGGACGGCGAGGTGGTGTTCCTGCACGAAGTCGGGCCGGGAGCGGCCGATCGCTCTTATGGAATCCAGGTCGCGCGGCTCGCCGGACTGCCGGCATCGGTCGTCTCCCGCGCCCGTGAGGTGCTTGACCTGCTGGAAGATGCGGACCGCAAGAACCCGGCCGCCAAGCTGATCGATGACCTGCCGCTGTTCCAGGCCGCCGTACGGCGCGAAGAGCCGAGAGCATCCAGGTCCTCGAAGGTCGAGGAAGGCTTGCGGGAACTGAACCCTGACGAGATGACACCGCGCGACGCGATGGATGCGCTTTACGCGCTGAAGAAACTTCTCGGCTGAATCCTGTATTTGAAAAAGCCTCAATCAGATGATTGCAGCTCGATGCATTCCGGCCCATCGGCCTAATACCGCTTGCGTCAGTCCCGATTGTCTGCTGTGTGCCCAAAACACATAAGGAGCATGAAATGGCCTTCGATCCCGCGAAAACCCTGTCGAGCTACAGCGAAACGCCATGTTCCGTGCAGGTCTGGTCAGCAGAGACGATGTCTGCCGAGTTCAATTCCCTGTCCGACGCCGTGGCCTTCGCCAAGCAGCACAATGGCAAATGGAACGATGTCGAGATCACCGTGCACCTGAAGCGTGAGGACATCGTCTACGGCAGCGACAAGTGCCACATGATGATAGACGCGCTCGAGCGCGCGTTGAAGCAGGCCGCCGGCCCATCGCGGCCTGCTGATTGATATCCCTCACGGTACGATCAGCGTGCCGGCACCGACCTCGGTGAACAGTTCGAGCAGCACGGAATGGGCGGTCTTGCCGTTGAGGATGACCACGCCTTCGACGCCGCCCTGGATCGCCTCGATGCAGGTCTCGACCTTCGGGATCATGCCGCCGGAAATCGTGCCGTCCTTGATCAGCGCACGGGCCTGCGAAACCGACAATTCCTTGATCAGTTCGCCTTGTCTGTCGAGCACGCCGGGCACGTCGGTCAGGAACAGCAGGCGCGTGGCATTGAGCGCCCCGGCAATGGCGCCGGCGAATGTATCGGCATTGATATTGTAGGTATGGCCATCGCGGCCAGGAGCAACTGGAGCAATAACCGGGATCATCTCGGAGCGGGCAAGCAGGTCGAGCAGCGTGCGATCGACTTCCACGACCTCGCCGACGAAACCGAGATCGAGCACGCGCTCGATGTTGGAATCCGGATCGGTGACCACCTTCTTGGCCTTTTCGGCGAAGACCATGTTGCCGTCCTTGCCGCAGAGCCCGATCGCCCATTCGCCGGTCTGGTTGATCAGCGCCACGATTTCCTTGTTGATCGAGCCGGCAAGAACCATCTCGACCACTTCGACCGTCTTCTGGTCGGTAACGCGCAAGCCGTTCTCGAAGCGAGATTCGATGCCGAGCTTGGCCAGCATTGCACCGATCTGCGGGCCGCCACCGTGGACGACGATCGGGTTGACGCCGGATTGCTTGAGAAGCGCGATATCGCTGGCGAAGGCCTTGCCCAGTTCGGGGTTGCCCATGGCATGCCCGCCATACTTCACCACGATCGTCTTGTTCTCGTAGCGCTGCATGAAGGGCAGGGCCTGGACGAGAAGGCGTGCCTGGATTTCGCTTTCGGACTGGGACATTGAGGCCTCGAACTAGGGGATTGGCAAATTCGTGAGCCTCTTTAACCGATGTTTTTGTCACATGGAATGATCCGTCCGAGGGAATTCGACGTATTTCCGGCATCGAGTCATGCCTGCCCTTCCGGGCGGGTGAATACGAATGACCCAAGGGACGAACGCCTTATGGACGAGTTGGCTACCTTGCTGGGACGCGTGGCGCTCCGCGACCGCCCCGCCTTCGCGTGCCTCTATGATCTTACGTCGGCGAAACTTTTCGCCATCGCTTTCCGTATCTTGAGAGACAAAGGTGATGCCGACGAGGCTTTGCAGGAGATCTATATCAAGGTGTGGCAGAGAGCCGAGCGCTACCAGCCCGAACAAGGCAGCCCGATGACCTGGATGGCGGCGATCACGCGCAATCACGCGATCGACCTGATCAGGGCGCGCAAGCCCGAGGCATCCCAGATCGACGAGGCCTTCGATCTGGCATCGGAGAGTGCCGGCCCCGAGGAGAACGCCATCAATACGAGCGAAGGCAAGCGGATTGACAGATGCATGAAAACGCTCGAATCTGATAAAGCTGAAGCTGTCCGGCGCGCCTATGTGGAAGGTTTGAGCTACCAGGAACTCGCCGATTTCTATAAGGTACCGCTGAACACGATGCGGACCTGGTTGCGGCGGAGCCTGATGAAACTGAGAGAGTGTCTGGAGCAATGAGCGAGAGACCTGAAGAATGGGATCGCAGCCGGGACGAGATCATCTCCGGCGAATATGTGCTCGGTGTCCTCTCGGCCGAAGACCGCCGCAAGGTCGAGGCCCGCATGGCCGTCGATCGCCGCTTCGCCCAGCAGGTGCGCCGCTGGCAGGCCAATCTCTCCGGTTTCAACGAAGACTACGAGGATATTCGCCCGCCCGCCGATCTCTATAACAGGATCGAGCGGCGGATATTCGGCACTGGAGAGATCAGGGCGCCAGGGCTGCTCGAAGGCATCTGGGGCTCCGTGATGGTGTGGCGCGGCCTGACCGTCGCTTCGCTGGCGATTGCCGCGGGCGTCATCTATTTTGAAGGCACCACCTTCCTGCCCGGCACGCGTGAGAAGCCCTTGGTTGCGGAATTGAGTGGTCAGAATTCGCCGATCAATCTCGTCGCCACGTTCGATTTCGATTCCGGCCGGTTGAGCGTTGTGCCAGCAGCGTTCAAGCAGAACGAACCGCAATCGCTCGAAGTGTGGATCATCGATGAAGGCAAGCCGCCGCAATCGCTCGGCATCCTGCCCGACAACGGCAATGGCGAGATCATCGTGACCAACGAGATGCGTAAGACCTTCACTGAGGGCAAGACCATCGCCATCACCATCGAACCCTATGGCGGTGCACCCGGCGGGGCTCCCACGGGACCGATCGTCGCTCAGGGCAAGACCCGCTTTCTCTGACCGTTAACTTTTCGTGCCTTTGAATAATGCCGCCTTCGGGCGGCATTTTTGTTTTGAAACAATGCCTTGTGTTTTCCCGGAACAAATCGCCTCCAGATCTGAAACTTAATTTCCGGGGCGCCCGTAATTCATCATATCTCCGGCAAGACGGGGAACGCTGAGCCCCTGGCCGGCGATGCAACTTGAAAACTGGGAAGGAAATTCGAACATGCTCAGGACCTCGCTTCGCAATCTCGCCATCGTCTCCGCTCTGGCCGGCTCCGCCATGCTTGCCAACGCCGCGATGAATCCCGAAGTCGGCGGCGCGCCGATGTACGCCACCAAGAACATCGTCGAGAATGCCGTCAATTCGAAGGATCACACCACGCTGGTCGCCGCCGTCAAGGCCGCTGGACTGGTCGATACGCTGACAGGCAAGGGCCCGTTCACGGTTTTCGCGCCCACCAATGCCGCCTTTGACGCCCTGCCGGCCGGCACCGTCGATACGCTGCTGAAGCCCGAGAACAAGGACCAGCTCGTCAAGGTGCTGACCTGCCACGTCGTGGCAGCCGATGCCATGTCGGCCGCGATCGACAAGATGATCAAGGATGACGGCGGCATGCACCCGGTCAAGACCGTCGGCGGCTGCACGCTCACCGCCTCCGAGAAGGACGGAACGATCATGCTGACCGATGAAACCGGCGGCGTAGCCACCGTGACCATCGCCGACGTCAAGCAGTCGAACGGCGTGATCCACGTGATCGACAAGGTGCTGCTGCCGAAGGGCTAAACCCGCTTATTTCGGCTGTAGTGAGACCGCCTCGGCAAAGAACCCTTGCCGGGGCGGCTTTCGTTTGAGCAGCGTCTCAAGGCGCCAGATCGTAGGTGATCCAGTTTGTCCGCGTGGCGATCCGGTCATAGACCGAGCGGGCGCGGTAATTGTCGTCGCGCGTGATCCAGCGGATCACCGACCAGTTCCTCTCGCGCCCGAGCGCAGAGGCAGCCGAAAACAGCTGGTCCACCGTGCCGCCGCCGCGCTGGCTCGGATCGACGAAAAGGTCGTCGAGATAGCCGGCGACAGTCGCCGAAAGCGGCCTGAGGAATTCGCGGATATGGGCAAAGCCGACCGGCCGTCCTTCCTCGTTGAGCGCCATCAGGCAGATGATCCGGCCTTCCATGATCCAGCTCCAGGTGCGGTCGCGCATCTCCTGGTTCTGCTCGATCTTGTAATATTCGGCATAGGCCGCGTAGAGCACGTTCCAATCGGCATGGTGCGGCGCGACGTCGGTAATGATCAAATAGTTCGCCATGTCAGCCTCTCACGTTCTCTTCGGCGGCAAGTGCCACGCCGAGCAGGTGTTCGTCCGTATTCGGCAGGCCGGAGAGCAGCAGCCCCACCGGCATTCCGGCAGCGCCGGTGCCACATGGAATGGAGACACCGCACCAATCGAAGAAATTGCCGATAAGGGTGTTGCGCAGCGTCTTGCCATTCGTCTTGAAGAAAAGTTCGTCGTCCTTGGTCAGCGGCGCGATGGGTGGCGCGACATGCGGGAGCGTCGGCGAGACGATGATTTCATCAACCGCAACAATCCTCGACAGCGAGGCAATCATCCGTTCACGCGCCTCCAGCAAGGCAACATAATCCGTCATCGCGGTCTTGGTGCCCAGCCGCATGCGCATGGCGACGATGCGATCCATCGTTGCCGCTTCAGGCGCATCGAGCCGCTCACGGTGCAGGGCATAGGCTTCGGCGGTGACGAGCGGCCCGTGCTTGGCGTAGAGTTCGAAAAGCTCGGTGAAATCAGGAAAGGCCTGGCGGCGGATTTTTGCGCCAGCCTTCGATAGCCGTCCCAGAGCTGCCTCGAATGCGGACGCGACCTCGGGTTCGATCTCGTCAAAGAAGATTGTCTCGGGCACGACGAGAGACACGCCTTCGAGCGAGCGCCTGCGGACTTCGGAGCCGGTCAGCCCACGCATGGCGGCGTCGATCCAGACGGCATCCTGCACCGTGCGGCAGAGGGGACCGAGAGAGTCGAGGCTTTTGGACAGAGGAAACACGCCCTCCATCGAATAGCGGCCGCGGGTGGATTTGTATCCAACAATGCCGTTGAAAGCGGCGGGGATGCGGATCGAGCCGCCAGTGTCCGAGCCCATGGCAACCGGCACCAGGCCAGCAGCCACTGACACACCGGCACCTGACGACGAACCGCCGGGAATCCTGGGCTCGTCCGTCGAATGCGGATTTTCCGGCGTGCCGTAATGGGGATTGATGCCGAGACCTGAAAAGGCGAACTCGGTCATGTTGGTCCGCCCGATCGCAACCATGCCGGCGGATTTCAGGGCGGTGACAATCGCTGCATCTTTTGCGGCCTTTGGCGCATTGGCAAGGATAACCGATCCGGCCGTCGTCGTCATGCCTTCGAGATCAAAGAGGTCCTTCCAGGCGATCGGAATGCCATCCAGCAAACCTAACGACCGCCCGTCTTTGATGCGCTGCGATGAAGCCTTGGCTTCAGCAATGGCGCGTTCGGGCGTCAGGCTGATGAAGACCGATTGATCGCGATAGCCACGAATTCCATCCAACGTTTCCTCGGCCAGCGCGACCGGATCGAGCGCCCCGGACTGGATGAGCACGGAAAGCTGGGCGATGGACTTGCCTGGATTGCCTGACGTCATGATGGCCTCTTCGCTAAAGGTTCAGAACCTCGATGATCGCCGCGCGCAACGTGTCGATCCCTTCGGATTTCTCCGACGACGTCGCGAGGATGAAGGGATAGGCGGCCGGGTGCTTGGCGATCTTGGTCGAGGTCTCCGCCTTCAGCTTTTCGAGCGCGGGCGGCTTGATTTTGTCCGATTTGGTCAGCACGACCTGATAGGAGATCGCGGCCTTGTCGAGAAGGTCGAGCACCTCGTCGTCGTTCTTCTTGATGCCGTGCCGGCTGTCGATCAGCACATAGACGCGCTTCAGCGTCGAGCGTCCACGCAGATAATCGAAGACCAGCTTGGTCCAGTTGTCGACCTGCTCCTTCGGCGCTTCGGCATAGCCGTAGCCCGGCATGTCGACAAGCGCGCAGGGCGGCATGTCGTCGGCGCCACCGGAATAGCCGTCGGGCACGAAATAGTTGAGCTCCTGTGTCCGTCCCGGCGTGTTGGAGGTGCGGGCAAGGCCGTTCTGGCCGACAAGCGCATTTATCAGCGACGACTTGCCGACATTCGAACGGCCGGCAAATGCGATTTCGGCCGGTCCCTCGGGCGGCAAAAACTTCATTGCCGGCACGCCGCGGATGAAGATCCAGGGACGGGAGAACACCTTCACGTCAAGGTCGGGCTGGAGATTGGCCATGAATGGGCTCGCATTTGCTGACAGGACTTCGCGACTTCCGGGTTTTATACCCGATTGTCAAGCCTGCGCTTCAGGCTTCCTCAGCGCCGAGAGCAGGTATCCGAGCAAGGCGGCAAGCAGAATGGTGCCGCCGACGATGGTTTCGATGCCAGGCACTTCGTCGTGGAAGATCGCCACCCACACCGGGCTCAGCATCGTCTCGGCCGTGCCGAGCAGAGCTGCGAACGCCGCCGGGATCATACGCGCCCCGGTCACGAAGAACGCCATGCCGAGCCCGAGATTAAGGGCACCGAATGCCATGAGGATGGCGAGTTCGCCGCCGGTGACCTGCAGCGATCCGGCCTGCGTTGATGCGACCAGTGCTGCCGCGAAACAGCCGATGCTGGCGCCCGGCGTCTGGCGGACATTCTTGAACCGGCGCGTCACGACCGTCACCATGGCGAAGACGATGGCGATGGTCAGCGCGAGCAGGTTGCCGAACCAGGCGTATCGCATGTCGATGCCGGGATTGGTCTCGGCCATCGTAGCACTGTCGATGAAGCCAAGGCCGAGCATGTCGTCGGCCTGCGCGATGAACGGTCCGCCCATGACCATGATCGCAACGCCGATAATCACGGCGACGATGGCGATCCAGGTGGTGAGAGAAATGCTTTCGCGATAGATGATCCAGGCCATCAGTGCCGCGAACAGCGGCACGCCCGCCTGGATGAGAACCACATTGGCGACGGTCGTGTAGCTGATGGCGATGATGAAGCAGGTCGAAGCGGTCGCGAAGCCTATACCGACCAGCAACCCGGGAATGCCCATGTTCCGATAAAGCCGGAGCGTCTCTCGCGGACCATCGCGGACCAGCAGGAAGCCGCAGAGGAAGATGCCGGCGAACAGCGCCCGGTAGAAAACGATGGTCCAGCTGTCCTCGATGTCAAGGAATCGTGCGATGGCGCCGCCGAAGCTCCAGAACAGGGCGGAGAGGAAGACGAGCGTCGCGCCGACCTTCTCCTGCGATGCGGCACTGACCGCGACTGTCTTGTCCATGGGAGCGTCAACCTCGAATATGAGAAAAGGCCCCCGAGAGGAGCCTTTTCCGGATGGCCTATTTAGCCATGTCTCATGTCGCATCCAGACGTCAAAAGCGACATCCGTAATCCATGAAATAATATCAAGTCACATTCACGCCGATGATGGTTTTCGCCGGAACAGGCGTATCAGATTGTCGAACAGCTCGATCTTGGCGCCGTTGCGCTTCATGATGATGCCCTGCTGCAGAACCGAGAGCGTGTTGTTCCAAGCCCAGTAGATCACGAGACCGGCCGGGAAGGCCGCCAGCATGAAGGTGAAGATCAGCGGCATCCAGTTGAAGATCATCGCCTGGGTCGGATCGGGCGGCGTCGGGTTCATGCGCATCTGCACGAACATGGTGATGCCCATGATGATCGGCCAGACGCCCAGCATCAGCGCATGCGGCGGGGTCCACGGGATCAGGCCGAACAAGTTGAAGAGGGTGGTCGGATCGGGTGCCGACAGGTCATGGATCCAGCCATAGAACGGCGCGTGGCGCATTTCGATGGTGATGAAGATGACCTTGTAGAGCGCGAAGAACACGGGAATCTGCAGGAGCACCGGCCAGCAGCCCGCAAGCGGATTGACCTTCTCTTCCTTGTAGAGGCCCATCATGGCCGTCTGCAGCGCCATCTTGTCGTCGCCGAGCTTGGCCTTCAGCTCTTCCATCTTCGGCTGCAGCATCTTCATCTTGGCCATCGACGCATATTGCCGGTTGGCGATCGGGAAGAAGAGCAGCTTGACGATGACGGTCGTGCCGAGGATGGCGAGGCCGAAATTGCCGAAATACTTGTAGAGCCAGTCCATCAGCTTGAACATCGGCCGGGTGATGATCTCGAACCAGCCCCAGTCGATCAGCTTGTAGAAATCGGTGATCTGGCCCTGTTCGTCATAGGAGTCGACCACATCGACTTCCTTGGCGCCGGCAAAGACGCGGGTGTCGAAAGTCTTGCTTTCACCGGCCTTGAGCGCCCCGCTCGCTTCCCGGTAGTCGGCCTGGAAGAGTTGCTGGCCGGTCGAAGTGTGATTGAATGAGGACTCGAATGTCACGCCCTTGGGCGGCACGATTGCCGCAGCCCAATACTTGTCCGTAATGCCGAACCAGCCATCCGAGATGCCGGGATGCTTGACGGGCGCCATTTCGCGGTCGAAATCGGCTTCCTCGAGTGTGCCATTGAGAACGCCGATATAGCCCTCGTGCAGGACGTAACCCGCGGCAATCTCGGGCATGGTGTAGCGCACAATCCGGCCATAGGGCGTCAATGGGACATCCGCGGCGCTGGTGTTTTTCACCGTGTCGGCGACCTGGAACATATATTCGCTGTCGACCGAAATCTGGCGGGTGAACTCAAGGCCGGCGGGCGTCTTGTATGTCAGCTTCACCGGGGTTTCCGGCGTAAGCTTGCTGTTGCCATCGACCGTCCATTTGGTGGACATCGAGGGAAGGCCCGCATTCAGTGCGCCGGTATAACCGAGTTCGACGAAATAGCCGTCCTTGGTGTTGCCGGGATTGAGCAGGGTAATGAGCGGGCTGCTCTTATCGACTGTCTCGTGATAATTCTTGAGCTTCAGGTCGTCGAGACGGGCGCCGGTCAAGTTGATCGTGCCCGAAAGCTTCGGCGTATCGATGACGACGCGCTGGGACTGCGCCAAGGCCTGGTCGCGGGTGACCACCGTCACATTCGCGCCCTCTGTGCCGGGAACCGGCTGGCCGGTTGCATCGAGAACCACCGGCTTGGTGGCCTGTTCAACCTTCTGCTGCTTGGCGAGTTCGGCCTGGCGGGCTTCCTCGATCTGCCGCTGGGTTTCCATTTTCGGACCCATATAGAAGAACTGCCAGACAAAAACGATCAGCACGGAGAGAACGATCGCCAGATAATAATTACGATTTTGTTGCATCACTCTTTCCCGGTGCCCGGCTCTTTATTTGGTGCCGGCTGGAAATGCGCGTTACGAGCGCCTTTGTCAATTCGGCAAATGGTGCATCGAGCACATCGCGGTGGCCGACGAACACATAGTCATGTCCCGGCAGCATTTCAAACCGGCCGGACAGCCGTACGGCCTCCTTCAGCCTGCGGCGAATGCGATTGCGCTCGGGAGAATTGCCCTGCTTCTTGGTAACAGTGAAGCCGGTGCGCGGCGCCTCCGATGGCGCTTTGCGGTCGAGAACCTCAAGGATGAAATACGGTCCACGCCGTCTTTCACCGCTCCTCATACGCAAAAACTCCGGCCGGCTTTTCAGCCGACCGGGGTTCATTTCGTTTTTCGGATTTTCCGACAAGGTCCGACAGCGTCAGGCGCTGAGACGCTTGCGGCCACGGTTGCGGCGTGCTGCAAGAACCTTGCGGCCACCCTTGGTGCCGAGACGTGCGCGGAAACCGTGGCGGCGCTTGCGGACAAGCTTCGACGGTTGATAGGTACGCTTTGTAGCCATTTATTTAATTACCGCGGAGTGCGGCCCTTCTTGAATTTTAGCGTTTTTTGATTTCGTCCGGACTTTTGTCCCTCGGGACTGGCCTTCCGAACGTGGCGGTCTCTTACGGAAAGCAGCCCTCAAAGTCAACAACTGCCCTGAAATTCACCCGTTTGGTGCCATATTCAGTGCGGAGTGAACCGTACGTATAGGCTGCACGTAACAGAAAACATTCGGAAAATTGCTGGTTTTTCTCGCCACGTCTTATGTTAGAGGAAACCGGCGAAACGAACTGATATCCTTGATGCCGGATATTTCGGAGCTTGGCGTGGACAAGGCGGTCAAAACAGCGGCGATCCTGTCGCCCGCGGAGGGCGATCGCATACCCGTGACGTCGAGGCTGTCCACCAAGTTCCTCGCGCTCACCGTCATCTTCGTCGTTCTTGCCGAAATCCTGATCTTCGTGCCTTCGGTCACCGACATGCGGCTGTCCTGGTTGCGCGACCGGCTGAATACGGCCGCCGCCGCGGCGATCGTGGTCGACGGCCTTCCCGATGTCGAACTGCCGCGCCCGCTGCAGGACGACACGCTGATGGCGACCGGCACCAAGGCGATCGCGCTCCACAAGGCTGATATCACGCGGATGATCGTGGTCTCCGACATGCCGCCGAGGGTGAACGCCCGCTACGATCTCTCCGACAGCGATTTCCTCACCGATGCGCGCGATGCCTTCGCCACGCTGCTGTTCGGCGGCGATCAGGTGTTTTCCGTGCGCGGCCCGATCGGGGAAAGCGGCATGGATATCGAACTGGTCATGGGTGACAAGGCGCTCAGGAAGGCGATGCTGACCTATACCAAGGAAATCCTGCTCTTCACGGTGATCATCTCTTTCATCACCGCCTCGATGATCTTCCTCGTCATCAACCGCACGCTGATCCGCCCGATAGCGCGGATGACATCGAGCATGCAGGCCTTCGCCGAGGATCCGTCCAACCCCGGCGCGATCGTGCAGCCGCCGAAGGGCGACGACGAACTGGCGCTCGCCGCGCGTCACCTCGCCTCGATGCAGGGCGACCTGCAGAAGACCATCAGGCAGCAGAAGAACCTCGCCGATCTCGGCCTCGCGGTTTCCAAGATCAATCACGACATGCGCAATATCCTGTCCTCGGCGCAACTGATGTCCGATCGCCTCGCCGATGCCGACGACCCGGTCGCCAAGGGGCTGTCGTCGAAGCTCGTGCGCACGCTCGGCCGCGCCATCGGCTATTCCTCGGAGGTCCTGTCCTATGGCCGCGCCAGCGAGACAGCCCCACGGCGCGGGCGAATCGCGCTACGGCCGCTTGTCGAAGACGCGGGCGAAATCCTCGGCCTGAGCGCCGGCACCGACATTTCCTTCGCCATCGACATACCGCGCGACCTCGAGATCGACGCCGACCCCGAGCAACTCTTCCGCGTCCTCTATAATCTCTGCCGCAATTCGCTCCAGGCGCTGGAGGCCGATGATGGGCCGAAAAAGGCGATAAGCGTGACCGCAAGCCGCAACGACGACCGCGTGCAGGTAACCGTCGACGACACCGGTCCCGGCATGCCGCAAAAGGCGAAGGAGAATCTCTTCTCGGCCTTCCGTGGCTCCGTGCGTGCCGGCGGCACGGGCCTCGGCCTCGCCATCGCGCGGGAATTGATCGAGGCCCACCGCGGCTGGATCGTGCTTGAGGACAAGGATGAGCGCGGCACCCGCTTCCGCTTCGAGATACCGGACCGTACTCCGATTACCTAAGATATTGAAGTAACCGGCTATTTCGAAGTTTTCCATGCCGGTGTCGAAAAATTTTCACGAAATCGCTTGCTTTTCAGAGGCGAACGAATTAGTGGATCGCCTCGCAGCCGGAAGCAACGCCGGGTCCTGCAATACGCACCCGTAGCTCAGCTGGATAGAGCATCAGACTACGAATCTGAGGGTCGGACGTTCGAATCGTTCCGGGTGCGCCATTTTATCCAATAAGTTCAATGATTTGAAGCGAATGAACAGAATTCGCTACGATTCTTGCTACAAAACCGATTCATTTTCGGGCGAGATCGTTTGAATCTCTATGCGCACTAGGTCCGCATTGCGTAGATGTTCTTCACGTTCTTTAAGGTTGAAAAATCTTGAAAACTTTTATACATCGATATAGGAAGTACTGAAAAATTTTGAAAATAGTATAGACAACGATTAACCCATATATATTTAGATTAGTTGTTGACGCATATCGAGCATTAGCTTATATCACGTTCAACAGGACGCAAATCATGAAGTCTAGGGAGTCTAGGCAGATTTTTGTCGCAAGGCGAATTTTCTGCCGTGGATAATCCACGGATTTTATGGAGTGCATCGATGAAGCAAAAATATCTGCATAAGCGCGGCGACTTTTTTCAATACCGTCGTTCCGTCGCGCCACGATTACGGCCCATTGTTGGCCAAACCGAATGGGTCAAATCTCTCCGAACCTCGGATTCCAGCGAAGCTGCAATTGTCTTTGCGAATTTTCATCGCAAAATCGAAGCGCTTATCAAGTCGTGTGAAGGCGGCATGCTGCATGATTTTTCTGACATCGAACGTCTTAAGAAGCTTGCACGCGATCTTGGTTTGACGACGGTCGATACATCGGCGATTCAAAGCGCACACGTTGACGTGGCAACGCTCACGAGCGCGCTGGAAGCGGTCGTCCGAAATGTTATAATTTCGATGGATTGGCACGCGCCGACACGCACGCAAGTTTCTGCATTGGCTTCTACAGTTCGCACAATGGTGACGTTCCGAGAAGTCGCGGAATGGTATGAGGAACATACGCGCGATAGATGGACATCCAAGCACACGTCCCGTGATCGCGAGAAGTATTATAAGCCAATTTACGCCGCAATTTCCGACTTTGAAATTGTAATCCCGAATGCCAACTTTCTTTCGCTAACTCGGAAGGACGTGCAGAAATTTCGCGGATACATGATTTCGAAGGTCGAAGCAGGAGAGATAAAACCACATACCGTAAACAAGAAATTTATGAATCTTCGAAAGATGACATCCGCATATCTGAAGGATGAACTCGCCGACCTTGATAAAGCAAATCCCTTTGATGGAGTGAAGCTAAAGGACACTCGAAAGGGGAAGCGCCCGCCATTCACCGCGATAGAAATGGCGTCGGTCAAAATTCATCTAGGCACGTCGGCAAGCAACGACGAATTGCTCGCCATCAATTTCATAGGCATGGAAACAGGCGCAACGTGTAAGGAATTGTGCCTTTTGACCCAGTCAGACATTCATCTGACTGGCGAGATACCATATATTCGAATTGCCGAGAATGAATTCCGTGACCAAGTGAAATCCGGCGGCGCACGCCATCGCGACGTTCCCCTTCTAAATGACGCTCTAAAATGGGCGAAGCGGTTTCCAGATGGCTTTCCTCGCTATCGTCGGACGAATGGTTCGGAAGCCGTTTCCGCCGCGTCCAACAAGCTTCTTGCGGCGGTAACAGACAAAACGTTCTACTCGTATCGACACACGATGGCCGACAAACTCCGAAATAGTGGCTGTTCCGATAGTCTGAAGGATGCAATTCTTGGCCATACGACGCCCGGTATGGGCGCCCACTACGGCGAAGGCTTCTCACTTGCGATGAAGCGCGACGCGTTGACGCTCGCACTTGCGCTATAGGACAATCGGCATGTTAGAGTTCGATTACCATCGCCTCGCGACGGACGACCGCTATAGGCAAACCATCATTGCTGGATTTGACCGCGCTATTGTATTTTTCGGTAAGTACGGATTTCATTGCGAAATGATTGAATTCCGACGTGTCAAAAAAGTTATCAAGGCAATGTTCGATGAAGATACTTCCTAGATTTGGCGATACAACGGCCAAGTCTGGCCTGCGCGCCGTCGCCGAAATCGTTTGGCGGTTGGGGCTAAGTACGTCACGCGTCAAAAACGCCCGCAATCAACTCGCGAAATTATTGCAGCTTTTGGGAAACGCAACTGATAAATTGCCCGGCTGTTCGGAATAAATCGTTCGACTTTTCGAGTTTTTTGTGTTATGTTGTGGACAATCAAATTGCGAAAGATTTTAGTTTTTCACGCTTGGTTGATCCCCAAAGACCATAAATAAGAATGATTGATCGGCTCGCGGGCCGTTGCCGTAACCCTATTTCTTTGTCCAAAACTTGCTGGAAATAGTCGGCTGATAGCAATCCCAATCTGAAGAATTTAAGAACGCGGAAACGCGGGCTATAGATAACTGTATCCAAACCAAACTAACAATAAACAGATAATAATCGATAGCGATTACCAACTGCAGTCATAAGGAAAATACATAATGCTTTCAATTGAAGCACTAAAAAACAAACCAATTAATATTGAATTCAAATCAACCGACTCCTACAAGCTATCGCCAACTGGATTTGATTACCAGTCACTTGAAACGAAAGTTTGCACCAAATGGATTCAACATAAAGCTAAATTTGATATTACCACCAACGACAATCAAATTAGCATGGAAGAAGTAGACCAATCGATTCAAGAAAATTTATATTTTGTTACTATTCAATTCAATCCGAAATATGTTCCAGCGAATTTTAAACCACATCAATTACCGGCGTTGGCCGACGCGATAGCGTCCTTCTATAATTCGATGTGCAAAGACTTTATAGATTTCGCGTTTGGCGGGAATGCAAAATTCCTTCCGCTCTTTATCGCATACTTCGATGGAGACGGATCACGTCATTCGGATCATGTGACGGATATCCAGACGCCACATTACCACGGGCTTTTCCTCTTGCATCCGAAGACACGGGTCGCTTTCGAGGCATGGCTCTCTGGAAATAGCATCGATAGGAAAATTGATGGCCATCCATACAAGTCCGTATCGGCGCGCGATCACTTCCCACTCGAAACAGTAAATTTCTCGAAATTTGATCCAGATCGCGGGTCGCTGGAAGACATGGTTTCGTACGTCACCAAATACGCCCGTAACGACCGATATGTAAAAGGCAATGGCGATTTCTTCGAACTTTCGACGGTCTTTCCACGGGTGCCAAAGTGGATGTATCCCTTTTACAAACGGTCCAACATCATCGAAGCCGGGAAGCTCGCATCCTTCGAAAAGAATAATTAATTCATATAAATAGAAACAGAAATGACAGAAACTCTATCCCTTACCGAACCCAAAACCCACATCGATCTAACCCTTTCGGAAATCGACGAGCCGCCATTCTTCGATGCCATTGTCGAGGCGATTGAAAGCCGCCGCGTCATCACACTTCGATACGAGAATGACCGGCTTCCTCGCCTGTTCGCGCCATATTTCTTTCGTCTCGCCAAGAACGGCAATTTCGTCGTCATTGGGATGCAAATCGAGAACCCGAATAGCTTGGACGGTGCCGAAAATCAGCGCCGGACATTTGACGTTTCTAAAATTGCTTCACTAAAAATGACGATGGAATTGTTCGTGCCGGTCGATACGGTTAAGGCCGATGATCCATCGCATGCAACTGGCATCATTGCATCCGTGTTGCCTTGGAAATACCCTTGAAAATTCTTCTCTTAGAGACTTGGGGAATATTCAAGAATGGAACCTGATTTGGACTTCTTGGGTTTCAAGGTCGAACGTTCCGACGACACAAACGACCATGAAATCAGATTGCTTGTGAACGAGAGAGACGTTCTGAATGGCCATCTTGGCCTGGACCCGCCAGACTTCTTTGGTCAATCCGAACTATTGAAGGGCGGGTTAGCCCGGATTGGCCGATGTGGTTGCGGAACAGTCGGTTGCGATGACGTTTGTGTGCAGGTGACCATTGAAGATGCAATTGTATGGCGTGGCAACAATGAAACTTTCAAATTCTTGCCAAAATCCTACTTTGCATGGCTCTATGAAGCGGCGAATGATCGAACTTGGGAAGATATAAACAGACGTACCGAACGATTGGTTAGTGATGTTTTCGAGGATATCAGCATACAAACCGGCGAGTCTTTTCGATGGGCGAGCGCCCGAATCGAAGCCGGAAAAATCCATCTTTCCTTTGATAATGGTACGGGTCGCCAAGTCCTTTTGGAATTTCCATGGCGCGGTAATGATCCCTCGGAAGCCGTCAAATCCGCACGCATCCTGTTGAATGAAATCGCGAGCGCGTGATACACAAAGCTGGGATTTCTTCCGACTGGAAGAAACTGTTGCCCATCATCGCACCAGATCCTTGGTCATCGGTCGCATTTTAACCAGTGAAGTCGAATCGAAAAACCGGCAAAATTCTTTGTGCGATTTGGTACGGACGTGTTTGGCGAAGGGCATGGCGTCAATTTGCAAACGCTATCCAGCCATTCAGAACGGTCGCGAAAGCTACCCAAGCTGCATAAGGGACGAAGCACCAACGGGCTTTGTCGTCCCTCGCCAATAGAAGGAAGGCGATGATGCTGAATAGCAATAGGACGATCATCGCCAAGGCCGCGAACGGCATTTGAAGGCCGAAGAACACTGGCGACCAAGCGTAATTCAATGCCATTTGCACAAACCAGACGCGGCCTGACCATCCGGACAACCCTTCAATCATCATGACTCGCCAGCCGGCGATAGCAATTAGGACATATATTAGCGTCCATGCCGGGGCGAATAGCCAATTGGGCGGGTTGAATGGCGGCTTTTCAAGGGAATGGTACCAAGCGCCGGGTGCTGTCGAATACCCAATCAACAACCCGACCGATACGACGACAATGATAAAGAAAGCGAGCGAAATGTATTTGTTCATGCCGATCATACGCGGGAAGCCGGGTACGGGTTCACTTGGATGAATCTTCAGACAGGTCGCGCGACAGTCAGAACAGCCGACCCGTCATTGCGTCTCCCGCTCTGCCACGAAAATCTTTCATCGCTTCAATTGCGCATTCGAGGGCTTCGATGGCGTCGGCTTCGGTCAATCCCTCGTATTTCGCACGGTCGATCAACGCCTGAAGTTCGTAATACGTCTGAAGCCGAAAAATCTCTTGCTTTACAATGTTTGCCTTCGCCATCATTTCCCCGTCACCCGCAATCAATTCGACCAAGAAACGACCGACAAAATTTGAAGTTTTTTGCCGGTCGTCTCACGCGTGGTAAACCACGCGTCAGGTCCGTCGCGCATGTCATAGAGACGCTTTTGACCTGTGATTCAAACCCTAATCCCGCTCTAAAAAATAAAACATTTTGATCAGAGCGTGCGGGAACCAAGCGGAACCTTGTCCGTTTGAAAATGTTTTGCGTTTTGTTAAATTAATTTCATCGGCGATCTACGCTCGCAAGGGCATGGCCGGAAAATGATGGTGCCAATGTCCATTTTTGCGCGCAATAACATTAATATTCCCGGCAATGGCACAAAGGCGATTATGTTCGCCCACGGCTTCGGATGCGATCAGGCAATGTGGCGATATGTAGCGCCAGCTTTTCAAGATCGCTTCCGGACTGTTCTTTTCGATCATGTTGGTGCGGGAAAGTCGGATTTGCGGGCGTATGACCCTGTCAAATATTCGAGCCTTTCAGGATATGCAGATGACGTTGTCGAGATCGGCGAAGCCCTCGGCTTACAAGACGCGATTTTTGTCGGTCATTCTGTCAGTGCCATGATCGGGGCGTTGGCGTCCATCAAATCGCCGGGCATGTTCGAAAGTTTGGTGATGGTCGGCCCGTCGCCGCGCTACATTGACGACGATGGCTATCATGGCGGCTTCAGCGCCGAGAATATTGAAGAACTTTTGGAATCGCTTGCCGACAATCACATGGGCTGGTCAATGGCCATGGCACCGGCAATCATGGGCAATCCTGATCGTCCGGAGCTTAGCGAGGAACTTGCCAACAGTTTTTGCCGAACCGACCCGGATATCGCCAAGGAGTTTGCCCGGGTGACGTTTACATCGGACAACCGTTCCGATCTGGATAAGATCAAGACCCGAACTCTCGTTCTTCAATGCAAGGAAGACATTATCGCTTCACGGGAAGTCGGCGAATATATCGCCTGTCATATCCCCGGCAGCAAGCTCGTCATTTTGGACGCGACAGGCCATTGCCCTAACCTTTCCGCGCCGAACGAAGTGATATCGGCAATCAACAATTTCCTTTAATGATCATTCATGGAAGTCATCGATTACGAAGACCTTTTCGAGTGCGCGCCTTGCGGCTATCTCGTTTTGGATAACCAAGGCCGCATTCTTGCGACCAACCAGACGCTTCAGGCATGGCTTGGTTACGACGCGTCGGAATTGAAGCAAAAGCGCTTCCTTGACCTTCTAAATGTCGCGGGCCGCATCTTCTATGAAACCCACTTCGCGCCACTATTGCGGATGCAAGACTTCTTCGACGAAGTTGCGCTCGATTTCGTGACCCGTGATGGAAACAAGCTCGCCGTGCTGGCGAACGCGCGACAACGACGTGATGAAGACGGTGACCTGATTGCCACGCGAGTGGCGATCTTTCAGGCCAAGGAACGCCGCCGCTATGAACGCGATCTTGTTGAAGCGCGTAAGGCGGCGGAAGCGGCCCGCAAGGAACTCGCAACCCTAAATGCATCGCTGACCGAAACCGGGCTTTTGCGCGACGAATTCATTGCGGTTCTTGGCCATGATCTTCGCAATCCGCTTGCGTCAATCATCGCGGGAATGCGGATGCTTTCTCGAGAACCCTTATCCGAAAAGGCTGTCGGTATCGTTGGGCTTGTCGAGAAAGCCGCCGATAGAATGCATGGCCTAATTGGCAACATTTTGGATTTGGCGCGCGGTCGTCTTGGCGGCGGATTGACAGTCAAGCGGGATGCCACCGAACCCTTGGAACCCGCCTTGCGCCAAGTGATCGCGGAATTGCATGCCGCTATGCCAGATCGCGTCATTGACGGCGAAGTCGATATCCCCATTTTGATTGGCGTTGACCGTATGCGGATTGGCCAACTCGCCTCGAATTTACTCGCGAATGCGCTGACTCACGGCGCACGGGATATGCCGGTGAAACTGAAAGCCATGGTCACTGGCGACACTTTTGTCCTGTCGGTCATCAATCACGGCACGCCAATTCCGCAATCCACTATCGAAAAGCTTTTTCAGCCGTTTTTTCGTGGTGGCACTAGCGATAGCCCACAAGGGCTTGGGTTAGGTTTGCACATCGCTTCCGAGATCGCAAAAGCCCATGGCGGAACGTTGACAGTTTCATCAACCCAAGAGCAAACGGCCTTCACTTTTTTGATGCCGTTAACCGACGGCAATGGAGCAATCGCCGCCCGATAATCGAAACTGAAAAAATACTACTAATATTGGCAACCAATGCATCCACTTGGCGTTCCGCCGTTAGGAGAGTGCATCATGGACCAATTCAAGGAAGGCACGGAAGTCGTATATGACCCAATCACCAAATCGGTCATCTTGAAGCGCGGTAACAAGGTTGAAATGCTGCCCGGCCCATATCGGAATTATCAGGAAGCTAAGGGTGCCGCCGCCGCCCATATCAAAAAGTTGACCGGCGAAAACGGCGACGACGTTTATTGATCGTCTGGATTGTTGGCCGGGTCTTCATGTCGTGGCACCTTTGCTTGATACGTGGCGGCTCAAGCGGATTTTCCATGTGCCGAGTTACCAATGGTACATTCACGAAGCCGCATCTGTGTGATCTTGCCATGGTCGAAAAATCGGCAAACGGAACAGATGCCATGCGCGAACCTGATCATTTTGAAGTTGTTTTCGATCCGATAGCCAAAACAGCAATCTTGGTTCGCGGGCAAAAATTTGATTTTCTCAAAGGGCCATTTAAGGACTATACCGAGGCACGTCGTGCGGCGATGTCGATCTGTCGAGAGTTGGGCAACAACAATCGACAAAACGTTCGGCCATCGTAACGGTCATCGGAATTAGCAGCCTTTCCTTGGGAATTGAGATTTGAGAACATTCATTTTTGCGGTCGTCGGCCTTTTCATTCTGTCCGGTCAAGCATTCGCCGGTTGGTATCAGATCGAAAATTACGAAGGATTTATTGGCGACAAACCCGTCCATTTTTCACTTCAAAAATACGATGGCTTCGGCTCTGGCATCACTGTCGAGGGAGTCTATTTCGAAGACGCCAAACGATCACCAATTCCCGTTTACGGCACGGTGAAGGGCGATAGCGTTCGGCTTTGTGAGATTTCGAATGAACACGAATTTCAGAAGATTTTAATTATCGGCTCGAAAACCGGCGTTGATACCGAACAATGCCCATTTTTGCTTAAGGTCGATACGCTTGGCGCGACGGGCGCGCGGAACGATGGTGCGGCTTGGCAACCAATCACACTGAAGAAGGTTGCCGCGTTGGATGATACGAGCGATGCCTTGATGACTGGTACTGTCGAGATTCCATTTTGGGCGCAAACCGCAAATCAAATGTTTTCAGGAGTTTATCAGAAGTCCGCATCCGGCATCTGCATGACGAAGTTGCGCGTCATCAACAAGGCGAGCGGCGCTGTTGATCAAGAAATTGGCTTCCCGGACGACCCGTGCGATGCCGGAATGGTCATGACTCCGATCTATCTGAATGTTGAAAAATTCATCGACCAAAGCACGAATGGGATTTCGATCCACCATCGGGACGGCGGTATGGGCTATTCCCAAACCTATGAGTTTGATCCACTCGCGAAGGCCTTTGTAAAAACAGAATGAACAACGTCGGAACCCGATCATCCCGGCTGGATTAACATGCCGATGGAGATAGGCCGATGAAAATTCCTCGTTATCATATCGGGCAACCAGAACGGCAAGCCCAACTGGAATCCGAGTTGGAAAAGAAGATGACTGACATGATAATCGAGGCATCCGAAGCGGGCTATGAATCGGACGAAATTCTTGCGGCAATGAAGAATGTGCGAGACTTCAACCGCATATTCCGACCGAGTGATCCAACCGCCTAAATGAATTGGCAAATGCTGTTTAGAGTGGATTAATTCAGAAAACGCTTTTGGGTTGCGGCTCGAAATTGGCTGTGTTTTCATCCTGAAATGAAGAAATTCGGCACTTTCTCCAATCCGAATATCCAGCCGCGCGCCGATGGCTATTACGACCGATTCAACCGTGATCGTGGAAAACCAAAGCCAATCCCGGTTCACAAGCCATCAGGGAAATACCGACTTTCCCGGATCAAAGGTACCGTCGTATCGACCGTTGCCATAGTCGCGATCGGCTTGCTGGTTGGCCATGATGTTGTTGCTCTTGTTGCGTTTCCGTTGGCGGGTTGCGCGATCAAGGGGAATATCAGCTATAATGGTGGCGAGAAGATTTTTCATGTGCCGGGCCAAGAGTATTACGCGGCAACCAACATCACGCATTTGAAAGGCGAACGTTGGTTTTGCTCGGAAGCCGAAGCACGCGCGGCGGGCTGGCGTAAGGCGCGGTCGTGACAGTACTTTACAAAATAGGTTTGCTGGCGCTGGCACACTATCTGACCCGTACCGCACGGTCGGCGACGGCGGTCATGTCGTACAGGAAGCCTTGCCAACCCGCGCGTCTTGCGTTTTCTGAAAGGGGATTGCGCGGTTTGAACATCGCCGGTTCTTGCAAGTCGGCGGATAAATAGAAGATCGAATATTGAGCGTCCGGGGTGACCAAAACCAAAAACAACGGAAAATAGATGGCCGCTTCCATTCTTTGACGTTGTGGTTCCCAAGCCGCGCCCATGACGGTCTTCGGAACTTGATCAATACGTTTAGCGCTTGATGCCTTGACTTGGGCGAGATAACCGCAAAAATCGCAAATAACGTCCGCACATTTGAAGTTCGGCGGAAGTCGGACAAGCGTCTTCGGTCGTTTGCATTTTGGGCAACCGCAATCTTGCACCACGCGTTGTTCGCCAAATTCGCCAAGCGTCTGTCGTGCCGTTGCCATCATTGATTCCAAGCTTGGTTATGCGTGACCGATTATTTCCCTGTCACGGAGTTTGGGGTTTCGCAAGACGCGACAAGGTTGATCGGGAACAGCCTGTGGCCGAAATGATCGAATTCCACGACATGCCGCTCGCCAGCATTTTCCGAATACCGGCATTCCGATCTTTGTCTTCCGGCCTTCCGCGATAAAGGCCTTCCGATTTCGCCTTCGCAATCCCTTGTGACTGGCGGCGGCGGCGATCATCGTAATCCTTGCGGGCAATCGCCGCCAAGAGATCAAGCATCATCTGGTTTATCGCATCAAAAATACGATTTTGGATATCATCGGCCTTCGTATCGGCCATCATCCAAGACGTTGGCAGATCAAGCGCGACGACCTTGACCTTCTTCGACTGGATTTGCGCTTTCAGGCTTTCCCAATCTTCGGCATTCAATCGTGACAGTCGATCAACCTGTTCCACCAATAGGATGTCGCCCGGCGTGCAATCATTCAGAAGGCGGAACAGTTCGGGTCGCTTCAGGGACGCGCCGGACTCGTTTTCGGTATAGGTCGCCGCGATCTTCAAATCACGGTCGGCGGCAAATGCAAAAAGATCGTCCTTCGCACGATTGGCATCTTGGTCTTTGGTGGAAGCGCGAAGGTAAGCACGGACGAATGTCATTTGGGAACCGCCAGTTCGATTAAACTGGTTCGAAATATATCGGTTCGTTTTAAATTGTCAAATCATATTTATCGAACCAGTTTGGTGATGGTTCGCAAAAGGCATACCCAAATGCTGGCGTCTGCGATGTTGCGCTGTTAGAGAATTGACCGCTCCTATTCCTTTAAGGTGAACCATGCTGATTAGTAGACTTCTAATCCCGAATAACGACCAAGTTCTATATCATTACTGTTCAAGTGACACGTTGAACGCCATCACAAATTACAAGACTCTTCGATTTAGCGATGTCAATATGATGAATGATTACAACGAAACAGGATACGGTTACTCTGTATTTGAAGAAGCAGCGAATGAAATGCTAAAAGATGAAGATATGAAGCGGTCATTTCCCGACTTTGATACTTCTGTATTGGATAAGATAGACGAAGCGCTTGGCTCTAATCAATTTATGTTGCACCCAACGATAGCATGTTTCTCCAAGAAGCCCGACGTGTTAAGTCAATGGCGAGGCTATGCCGATGACGCCAGAGGATTTGCTGTTGGTTTTTCTGCGCACGTATTGAAAAAATTGCCGGTATCCTTGCTTGAAGTGGAGTATGTGCGCGAGACACAAGTAAAAGAGATGAAGGTCGCAATAGGTGCAACTTATCTCAAGAATTTGGAGAGTGACGATCCCTATGGTCGTGATTTTCGGGATGATTGCCTTCTCTTGGCAAATTGGATGTTTGCTTTCAAAAGCGAAGCATTCGCCGAAGAACAAGAAGTAAGATGCCTTCACGCCCTAACCGTTGATATCAAGGAAGATTCTTGGACGCTATCCAGTGTCATGGATACGGACGATGGTTCAAAGCCCGGGCCTGATGTAAAGTTTCGCACAAACGCCGATGGTGGCCTGACAGCTTACATGGACATGCCAATTCCAAATGAGGATGGTCAGACAATCAAAGAGATTTGGCTGGGGCCGAAAAATTCCAATGGGCCGGGCAACGTCCGATATTTGCTCGGCAACAACGGCTTCACCAATGTAAGTTTCTTTCGATCTCGCGCTACGTACCGCTGAAACAATCTTGTCTATGTTTCCCTCGCTAACGGATTCTTTGATATGTTCCTTCGAAACTTACACCGTTTCCATAGACGCCTTCGATCTCGCGTTCTGAAACGACGATGAAGTCGGATGTGACGAAGTGGAGCGAAGTGAACGGGACACGAACTCCTATCGGTGTGCGGCTAAAATCCAGTATATCCTTTTCAGTCATTTGGCCGACGAACTCCAATATCCCAATGTTCGGACCGAACTCGCGAGACTTGCCATACGCGGCTTCTCCAATAACGAAGTAGCGCAAATCCCCTTCGTATGTGTCGGGAAGCGGAATGAGATTTAGCTCCGCACTTTCTTCATCGTTACCAATCCTGACATATTGCCCCGCATATGGATCATTGGCGGGAATTTTCATCGAACCAAAATGCACAGGTTGTGACAGCACGGGCAGTAAGGCGTCATAAAGCTCGCGCTGATAAACCTTGATTTCGCCAATCGACAATTTTTTTCGTTGCGAGGTTTTGCTGTCGTATTCGTCGTGATGATCAAAACAGAGAAATGCGAGATTCTCTTTTTGGGCGTTTGCGCTGTTGTGATCCAAATGGGCGATTTGTCCGCCCTTTAGAGCGGTATCTCTATTTAGCCCAAAGCATAAACAACAGCGCCTTCGGCTTTCGACTAAGACCTGTGTTTCCGTTGATTTGGGAATCGCTTTTCTTGCCACTCGGCACTCCATAATCCCCAACATCTTAACAATAATCGGGGTTCATAACCAGCCGATGGAAAAGCCAATTGACATTTCAATTCTGAGGAACAAAAAGAGAACATTCCTATTTATGGAATCGATTCCTATCCGATCACAATAAGGAAAAAGACCATGTTTTTGAATTCACAATTGCGTCTTGATGTCTTCGAAGCCGACCCGCCAGCCGCGATCATTGAAGAACCCGACATCATCGATGCCTTCCTTGATCTTCATGGCGGCGATTATCGCGCGGCAATGCGCGATCTTCTGGCGGATGCCGACTTCCTTCGCGATCAACTTGCGACCGCCCACAATCTAATGAGCCATGGTTTCGGTCGCGGCTGGAAACCCCGTTACGAGAGACTCTGATCATGCGCCATCCGAAAGGCATTGATCTATCCGGCAAGGAACATCTGATCTCGCATTCATACGAGCATGATGGAAAATCCTACGACACGTTGCGGGATGTTTCGGAATGGCAAGTCCTTGGCGGAAAGTGTTCGAAGTGCGGTCGTGTCGCTTGGGTTGATAAAAAGGCCGTTCTGGCAAAGGTCGGCAACCAATATCTTCTAAATTTAGGCCGTCACCTGACATGCACATGCGGGAATAAGGATGGCAATCGAGTGATGATCGGACACATATCACGCAACGCTTGACTCTTTTTGCGAAAAGAACAAAATAAGAACATGCATTAGGAGAACCATTATGGAAAATCAAACCGAAGTCCATTCCGGAGGCAGTTCCTATGACGATCTGGCAGCGGAATTGTTCGCGATGGTGCGACACGCCGAAGCCGCCCAACGCGTCAACGAAATGCTCTTGGCGCAAGTCTTTATGAGGTTTGCACATTCCACAGGCGATATGTCCGGTTTCGTCAAAACCGTGCTGGATAACATTGATACCGATCTTCGCCACGGCATTGCGAAGATCGACCCGACCGACGTTTCGCAACACGAATGGGCGATTGAAATGGTCGAATATTTTGGAGACTTGAAGCCGCGATTGATCGGGATGCTTCCGAAGCGAACCCATTAGAATTTCAGATCAGGCATTGGAATTCGGGCGATTGACAAACGGATGGTGCGACATGGCTTATCCAATTTGCAAACTCCCGCTCGCGGCCATCAATCGATGGTGGAATTATCAATTTGCCGTTCCGGCCTATCTTTGCACGGGTTGGAATTTCAAAGACAAACTCGAATTTAGTCGGGGTTTCAGCCTGTATCCGCGAATTGATTTCGTGCGATGCGATGGCGAGGAAACCGGATACCGCGTGTTCTGTTTCGCCGACCCGGATCATGCCCGGCTATTCAATGAAGCGTTCGGCGGCGTGCCGTTTTATCCCGAAGATCGCGGCACCGGTTCTGAATCGTGGAAATGGAACCGACCTTTGGGCGATGTCAGACGAAGGCAACCGTTGCTTTACATAACTTCTTGGATGTCGTTTAGGGCTTGGCGGCTCGCGCACGGTCCATGGCTTCGCGAATTTGACGGTCGGTTTCGTCGTTTGCCAAGAGCTTCAGCACATAATTGTCAGCCAAATCGACAATGGCCATTGCCGCGTCCCGTGGCGACCAACCCGACCTTTCGGCATCATCCATGATTTCGAGGAAGCGGTCTTCCAGTGCGAACTGGCAATCAAGGTGCCGGTCAGCATATCCAGTTGGGCGGCGCGTCTTGTTCATGATGATTTCCTTTTCATCATGAATCCAAACCGGATTTATCGGGTTCCATGGGCGAAGAAGCGGATTGTCCTTCGCCATAAAAAGCGTAACGCGCTTCGGCCAACGATGTTTCGATAAGATAGACAAGCAAGTCCTGTTGCAGATGCTCGGCAAGGGCGCGAGCTTCCGTCAACCGGTCAATAATCTTCGTTTTTTCGACATCGGAATTCATTGAGGATTTGACCTTCATCGCCTTTGCGGCGGCACCTTTACCATCCAACACAAATTCAACCCGGCTTGCTGTATTTTTCTTTTGCCGCACTTTGGCAGATACGGGCGAGGATGCTTTCAACGATCATGCCTTGATGAAAAAAGTGAAGGATATCAATCGCGCATGCTTCTTCATTTTCATCCGTTCGATGGAACCAATCTTGTGAAACGATTTCATTGTACACCCGTTGCACCATCGCAAGTTCGTCCGGCGTCAAGTGATTTTGCATCGTCATTGGCTGACCAGTTTCTCGGAAATCATGGTTGGCTCGCGCGATTCAATATTATCGATCTTGAAAATACAAGCATCGGATATTCGGAATTTTAATTGATTTCTGGCGCAATGCCCGGATGGCAAAACGTCCAATCAAACCAACGCAAACCATCCCACTTCTTCGCGAAGCTGATCTTCCGCTTTCATCCAAACCAATCGAGCCGCGCGATCCGCGACAGCCGCGATTGCCCTTCGATCCAATGCCTGACCGTATTGAACCGTGCTTGGCTCTATTGTCGTTAAAGGTGCCGAAAGGCGACAACTGGATTTATGAAATCAAATGGGATGGCTATCGACTTGCCGTCCATGTTGAACCGACGGGCGTTCGTATTCTCACGCGCGGCGGCCATGATTGGACACATCGATTTCCAGAGATCGGGAAGGCGGCTTCAGAGCTTGGCCCGGCGACTATGATCTTGGACGGCGAAGCGGTCGTGTTAGATGAACAAGGGCGGTCGGATTTTGGCGCGCTGCAAGCATCGTTGGGCGGTCGTGGAGGCAAGCGCACTTCCCATGAAGCCATCCTTTATGCGTTCGATCTTCTGTATTTTGACGGCCATGATTTGACCGCCCTTGGATTGCACGAACGCCGCCAGATGCTTGCCGATGTCATTCCAGATCAAACCGGTCAAATTCGCCTGTCTGAAGCGTTCGAAGGTGATGGCGAGACACTATTCGCCGAAGCATGCAAACACGGCTTGGAAGGAATTATTGCCAAGAATGATGACCGTCCTTATCGAAGCGGGCGAACGGGCGATTGGATCAAAATTAAATGCATTCAAAGCGACACTTTCGCCATCGTTGGATATGAGCCATCCACCAAGGTTCCCGGCGCGATTGCAAGCCTTCTATTAGCCGCAAGGAAGGCCAAGGAACTCGTTTACGTCGGTTCGGTCGGGACGGGCTGGAAAAGGTCGGAAGCCGTGGCGTTGAAGCGGCGTCTTGACGGCATGCGAACGGCGGCACCGGCGATCAAACTGAAAAACAAAAAATTGGTTTTCGTTGAACCGACGCTGGCGGCTGAAGTGGAGTACCGCGCTTGGACGAAGGATGCCCAACTTCGCCATGCGAGCTTCAAAGGATTACGGGAAGCCGCCGCTCACGCGGAAATCTATTCAATAGACGACTAAATCAGGGTTGCCGCATTCGCCAAGACCGGGCGGCGGCGTTATTGCGGAACAAAAGGTGTTGTTCGCGTTAAAAATCCTTGTCCTTCGAAGGTTCTTTCGGAACTGTGTCTGCGCCGGTCTTGGCCGTCAACTGCATAACCTTAAGTCGCTCGGTTTCCAGCAAGCCTACCAGCGCTTGACACCAATCATTTAAGCCAGACTGTCGATCCGCTGGCAAAGTTTCTTTCATAGCCATCATCGGAGAAAGGGCGCGAAACATTCTCTCTAATCCAGTTAGATCAGGAGAGTTGCTCGCTCGTGACCACAATTCGTCGCCCTTCAAGCCGTACTCGGCAATGCGCGAATCCATTTCCTTCATACCCGCTCGAATTTCGGCCATGTCTAACCAGCCGAGATCACGATCATCGCAATATTTTGCATATTGATAAATCTGGTAAGCGCCAATGACGATATTTGAAACGCTACCTGTATTGGCGACCGCGCTAAGATCGCTACTTTCATCGGTTTTTTCGAATTTCTTTTTGATCAGCGCCCGTCCAAAATGTTTCCATCGTCCAAGATGGATATCGTCGCCGCCAATTTCATCAATGATCAACCAGTCCTTGGGCCGCGTTCCATTGTGATGTGCAATAAATGTATATCTCATTTTGGGGTACAGAGCGCCGGCAGCTAATAAAATGTTACCGCAACTAAAATTGAATTTTTGATGCGGAATTCCTAGCTTTCTGAGAAATTCTTTACGTATTTGATACTGTCGAAGTCTATTTTTTAAGTCATCCCAACTCGCCAATTCATATTCAGAGCCGTATATCTTCTGAATTTGCGCTTTGATGTTTTCCGGCGAAAGCACTTCTTCGGTTAGTTGGTATTGGAAGTCGCCCAAAACCATTTTGTCGCTGGAAACTCCTTGGTCACAGGTTTCCGAAGCCAAATATTCTTGTGGCACCAATTCGGTTGCCATGACGTTTCCAGTCGGCACGACGGACGCAAGCGCAAAAAACAAAATCAACCAAGTGCATCGCGACCCACGAATATACCGGATGCTGTTTCGGCCTTCGAAAAACATCGAATCTCCCCTGCAAAAATCGACCGAAATAATATGCGTCGTATCCAACGTGGTTCAATCCAACGTAGATTGTCAAGATTGATTTCTTCCTTTTGCTTTCATGAAAGCACAAAAGATATTAGCTTGGAATATTCGCAAAATTCGGGTCGAACTCGGCCTGTCGCAAGAGAAACTCGCGATGGAAGCTGGCGTTGAACGCGCGTATTTTGGCAAGTTGGAACAAGGAACCGAAAACGTCACGGTCGCTATCGTGGACGCCATCGCAACGGCCTTGGCCGTGCCGGTATCCGAACTTTTCAGACAACCGCTGGAAAACGAAGAAATGCCGAAGCCGTTGCGGGCGGGTCGAAAAAAACCCTGACATAGTGTCCCGATTTCCGCTACAAAATTTGCTCCAAAACATGGCAAGAGTATCTACCTAAGTAATTGAATAATAACGAAGTAGAATCTGGTTTCGATCCTTCCGGGTGCGCCATTTTTCTCAATGACCAGCAAACACTCGCTACCTTAGCTTATAGGTCCGCTCGAATTTTGAGTTGGCAGGTGAGCGCTTCGCGTGAAAAAGGCTCCGATTATCTCGGAGCCCTTCGATTTTCCATAGTTGCTCGGAACGTGCTGCGATCGACAGCACATTTCCTTTAATCGGCAGCAAACGATATCACGTCGCCTCCGCCAGAGCGGCAATGCCACTGGCCAGGGGTGAGGGCTCCTGCGAGGTCACATCGTAGACCCAGGGCGCGGCGAGGACTGCCAAGCACAGGGCAAGGATAATCATCCGTTTCATGAGTGAGTGCGCCGGCTATAGGATCGTCAATCTCGGCAGGGCCGTTCAGGCAACCGTCAGCTCGACATTGATGTTGCCGCGCGTGGCCTTCGAATAGGGGCAGGTCTGGTGGGCTTCTTCGAGCAGCAACTGCGCGAGAGCCCGCTCGATGCCCGGCAGGCTGACATGGAGACGGGCCTGCAGGAAATACCCGCCCTCGGCGGTTCCGAGGTCTACCTCGGCATCGACGGCAGTGCCCTCAGGCAGCTTGATCTGGCGCTTGCCGGCAGCAATGCCGATGGCGCCGAGGAAGCATGCCGACCAGCCGGCAGCGAAGAGCTGTTCGGGATTGGTGCCGGTCTTGGTGCTGCCGGGAGGCGAGAGCTTGATGTCGAGCTGGCCGTCGCTGCTCTTCGAAAAGCCGTCGCGGCCGCCGGTGGTGTGGGTCTTGCCGGTATAGAGAACCTTGTCGATCGTGGTCATGGGATCACTCCGTTGTTGTGTCGCGTATTGCGCGATGTGTTTGACGAGGAGTGTTTTGATCGGTTCAGGTATCGGCGATGTTTCGAAAAGCGGTCGATTTGTATCCCGATGTAGGAATGCGGAGCACCGACATTTTCCAGTACAATCGGCCCCGAACGTTCCCGGGGCCGGCGCTGTTCAGGGGACGATGACTTCGGCAGCCAGGCCGCCGCCCTCGCGATTGTAGAGCCGGATCGAGCCGCCGATCGCGGTGGCCAATTGCTGTGCGATGGCGAGGCCGAGACCGGTGCCGCCGGTTTCCCGGTTGCGCGATTGCTCGAGCCGGTAGAAGGGCTGCATCGCGGCATCGAGTTGATCGTCGGGAATGCCCGGCCCGCGATCCATCACGGTGATGGCAATCGCATTCCCATCGCGCCGCTCGACGCTGATCTCTGCTTCTCCCGCGAATTTCAATGCATTGTCGATGAAATTCGACAGGATACGGCGAAGCGCATGGGGCTTGGTCAGGACCGTGCCCTCCGCCTTGCTGATAACGCTCACGGCCTTTCCCGTATCCTGATAGTCGTAGGTGATGCTCTCGATGAAGGATGCGATATCGATGCGCGACATCTTCTCGACATTGCCATGCGCGCTGCGGGCATAGGCGATGCCATCCTGCACCAGCCGCTCGATTTCGCCGAGATCGCGGATCAGCTTGCCCCGCTCGACCGATTCGTCCGCCATTTCCGCGCGCAGCCGCATGCGGGTGATCGGCGTCTGCAGGTCGTGCGAGATCGCAGCCAGGATCTGCACCCGCTCTTCGAGATAATGGGCGATTCGTTCGCGCATCGCATTGAACGCGCGCGCCGCATGGGCGACCTCGCTTGGTCCTTCTTCGCTCATCGGGGCGCTTTTTCTGTTGGGGTCCAGCGCATTCGCCGCTGAGGCGAGTTGTGCCAGCGGCCGTATCGCCAGCCGCACGGCAAACCAAGTGCAGAGGAGGAGGAGCGCCATCTGGATCGCCAGGACATAAGGCAGCCATTCCGCGATCGGCATCACCCCTCTCGGGGTCACGTCGATCGTCAGCGGCGAACCGTCGCTGAGGGTGAGATGCGCCTGCAGCCGCCGGCCGTCGCCCGGGATCAACTCGACCCGCAAGGGAAACTTGTGCCCCGCCGCCTCCTCGATTCTGCCGGCGATCTCGGCGGCACGGCCAGACAGATCGGGCACGCCTGACTCGCCTGGCCCCAGTACGAAGCGGTAGCTGCCCCGGCTCAACCGAGTGAGCCAATCCGGCCGTTCATTCGCAGGCAGCCGGTCAAGGATGGCGATCGAGGTCGCGACATCGGTTTCGAGCGTGCCGAGCATGACGGCCTTCGCCGACATATAGCGTTCGATAAAGAGGATGCTGAACGAAAGCCCATAAGCCACGGCGAGACCGGCAAACAGGATGACGAAAAGCCGGGATCGCAGGGAGCGCGGCCAGAGGCCGAGCGTATGGGGCTTGGCTTTTGCGGTCATTGGCGCGGCTCCGAAATCTCGACGGGAACCGAAAAGACATAGCCCTCGCTCCGTACCGTCTTGATATAGGCCGGCTCGCGCGCATCGTCGCCGAGGCGCTGGCGCAGGCGGCTGACCATCAGATCGATCGAGCGGTCGAACAACTCGGAATCGCGCCCCTGCGTCAGGTTCAACAACTGGTCGCGATTAAGCACCCGCTGCGGATGGTCGATGAAGACGCGCAGCAGCCGATACTCCGCGCCGCTGAGCGCGATCTCCGTGCCCTGCTTGTCGATGAGATGCCGGCCGACCGTGTCGAGCTGCCAGTCGCCGAAGGTCAGCAATTGGCCGGCTTCCGAGATCTGCAGGTTGGGTGGCAGCATGCGCGTCCGCCGCAACACGGCCTTGATGCGGGCGAGCAGTTCGCGGGCCGCAAAGGGCTTCGGCAGGTAGTCGTCCGCTCCCATTTCGAGGCCGATGATCCTGTCCATCTCGTCGCTGCGCGCTGTCAGCATCAGGATCGGCGTCGCCTTGTGTTTGCCGGCCCGCAGTTCGCGGGTAAGCACCAATCCGTCATCGCCGGGCATCATCACATCGAGCACGATGAGATCGACCGTGTTGGTCTCGAGAAACTTGCGCATCTGGCGGCCATCGGCGGCAGCCGTGGCGCGGAGCCCGTTCTTGGTCAGATAGCTCGAGACCAGTTCGCGAATCTCGCGATCGTCATCGACGATCAGGACGTGGTCGATATGTTCCATATGGCATTTCCGGACGTTTGGTGGCGATCGGCGGACATCACTGTCCGCTGCATTTCCTTAGACCTTCAATGGCCTGCCGCGCTAGAGGCGAACCACATCGAGAACCGCCTGTGCGAATTCCCGCGGCGCCTCCTGCGGCAGGTTATGGCCGATGCCGCCTGTGATGGTGCGGTGTTGGTACTTGCCCGAGAACTTGGCCGCATAGGCCGCTGGCTCCGGGTGCGGCGCGCCGTTGGCGTCACCTTCCATCGTGATGGTCGGCACGGAGATCTTCGGGCCTTTGGCGAGCGTTTCCTCATAGGCATCGAAGCGGGCTTCGCCATCCTCGACCCCGAGCCGCCAGCGATAGTTATGGATGGTGATCGCCACATGGTCGGGATTGTCGAGCGACTTGGCCGATCGCTCGAAGGTGGCGTCGTCGAACGCCCAGGTCGGCGAGGCCGTCTGCCAGATAAGGCGCGCGAATTCGTGTGTATTGGCTGCGTAGCCCAGGCGCCCACGCTCGGTCGCGAAATAGAATTGATACCACCAGGCGAGTTCAGCCTTCGGCGGCAGCGGCTTGGCATTGATTGCCTGGCTGCCGATCAGGTAGCCGCTGACCGAGACGAGTGCGCGGCAGCGTTCGGGCCAAAGTGCGGCCATGATACATGCGGTGCGAGCACCCCAATCATAGCCGGCGATGATCGCCGAATCGATGCCAAGCGCGTCCATCAGCGCAATCATGTCGGCTGCCAGCGCCGACTGCTGGCTGTTGCGCGGCGTCGCCGAAGACAGGAACCGCGTCGTGCCATAGCCACGCAGATGCGGCACGACCACCCGATAACCCTCGGCGGCGAGGATAGGCGCCACATCGACATAGCTGTGGATGTCGTATGGCCAGCCGTGCAGGAGCAGCGCGACCGGTCCATCCCGCGGCCCGGCCTCGGCATAACCAATTTCGAGATCGCCTGCCTTGATGCTCTTCAGTGTTTCGAACGACGTATGGGGCGCTGCGCGCGTCGCCGGGATAGTGCCACTGCTCGCCTTGCTGGTCGCCGCGCGGGCGGGGCTCACGAGCCCGAGTTCCACGGCAGCGACAGTCAGGGCGGCCATGCCGAACAGGCGGCGGCGTTCGAGGTTGATTTCAACGGTCATCGGTCTCTCCATCGGTTCGAACATGGTGGTGAGAAAGCCGGATCCATGTATCTCCCTTATGTCCACGACTGGTGGTTTTGTATCGTTCTGTAGCCGCGCTGCCCGGCCTGTACATTCCGATACATTTCCCCGGCCCAGTGGACACATGCCGGATACGTCGCCCCCGCCAAATGCGTCTCGTTGCTTGTGCCGGCCGCTGCCGGGGCAATCCCCGTCAAACGGTTATCAAAGGAAACGAAGATGACGCTCATTATCATTGCCTATCTCGGAGGCGCGCTGACGATCCTCAGCCCGTGTATCCTCCCCATCCTGCCCTTCGTGTTCGCCCGCGCCGGCCAGCCCTTCATGAAGAGCACGCTGCCGTTGCTGATGGGCATGGCGATCACCTTCGCTTTCGTCGCGACCCTCGCTGCAGTCGGCGGAAGCTGGGCCGTCCATGCCAACGAATATGGCCGGTTTGTCGCGCTGGCGCTGCTCGCGGTGTTCGGCCTCAGCCTGCTGTCGCCACATGTGGCGAGCGTGATCGCCCGGCCCGTCGTCGAATTCGGCAACCGGCTTGTGTCATCCGCGGGAAATCCCGCAGCGCCGACAATAGCCGGCTCCCTTGTCCTCGGCATCGCGACCGGACTGCTCTGGGCCCCTTGCGCGGGACCAATCCTCGGCCTCGTGCTGACGGGTGCGGCCCTTCAAGGCGCCAATGTCGAGACGACACTGTTGCTCCTCGCCTATGCAGCGGGCGCTGCAACCTCGCTCGCCATCGCGCTGTTCGCCGGCGGCAAGGTTTTCTCCCGGATGAAACAGTCCCTGGGCCTGAGCGAAAGGCTTCGCCAGGGTCTTGGTGTGGCGGTTCTCGTGGGTGTCACCGTGATCGCGCTCGGCGCCGATACGGGCCTGCTGGCACGACTTTCCTATGCCAGCACCGCGGTCTTCGAACAGGCGGTGATCGACCGTTTGCATGAGGAGAAATCTCGGAACCGGGCCTCGGTAGTCGCTGACAACAGCTCGATGACGATGGTCGCGAATTCCAAGGCGCCCTTCATCAGCGAACTGCCGGTCGAGGGTATCGCGCCAGCGCTTGATGGTGCCGTCGATTGGCTGAACTCCAAGCCGCTGACGGCAACTGACCTGCGCGGCAAGGTCGTCCTCGTGGATTTCTGGACCTATTCCTGCATCAACTGCATTCGCACCGTGCCCTATGTCCGCGCCTGGGCGGAGAAGTACAAGGACCAGGGCCTCGTCGTCATTGGCGTCCATGCCCCCGAATTCGCCTTCGAGAAGAAGATCGACAATGTCCGCAAGGCTGTCGAGGACTTCAAGATCGGCTATCCGGTCGCCATCGACAACGACTTCCGCATCTGGCGCGCTTTCGAGAACAGCTACTGGCCGGCGCACTACCTGATCGATGCGAAGGGGCAGTTGCGCTACCATCATTTCGGCGAGGGCAATTATGCCCAGACCGAGCAGGCCATCCAGGATCTGATGCGCGAGGCCGGCAAGAAGATGGCGGCCGAAGCAACGGTCACGCCGGATGCGAAGGGCACCGAAATTGCTCCCGACCTCCAGAACATCCGGTCGGGCGAGACCTATCTCGGCTATGATCGCGCCGCGAGCTTCGTGTCACCCGAAGGCCTGCTGTCGAATACGTCGCGCGACTACTCCGTAACCGAACCCGGCCTCAATGAATGGGGTCTCTCGGGTCGCTGGACGGTCGCTGCCGAAAAGGCAGTCCTCGATAATGCCGGCGGCGGCATCGCCTACCGCTTCAGCGCGCGTGATCTTCATCTGGTGCTCGGACCGCGGGCCGACGGCAAGCCCGTCCGTTTCAAGGTGACCGTGGACGGCAAGGCACCGGGCAAGGACCATGGCGCCGATATCGATGCCGATGGCAACGGCCAGATCACCACCACCAAGCTCTACCAACTCGTCCGCCAGGCGGGCGATGTCGAGGCGCGCAATTTCGAAATCCGCTTCCTCGGTCCCGGCGTCGAGGCCTACGCTTTCACCTTCGACTAGGCGCATCCAACCCCAACCTCACTCATCAACCAAAGGAAACCGACCATGAGCCGCATATCCACATTCGCTCTCGCATTCTTCACCAGCGCCATCGCCTTCGCAGCCCAAGCAGCCGAGGTCCGCAACATCGTCATCGTGCATGGCGCGCTGGCCGACGGCTCCGGCTGGCGCAAAGCGACCGAGATTCTCGAAAGCCGCGGCTACAACGTCACCATCGTCCAGCAGCCGATCACCTCGCTCGCCGATGACGTGGCGGCGACAACCCGGGTGCTCGACCTGCAGACCGGCCCGACCCTGCTTGTCGGTCATAGCTATGGCGGCATGGTGATCAGCGAAGCCGGTGACCGGCCGGATGTCGCGGGCCTCGTCTATGTCGCAGCCTTCCAGTCGGACAAGGGCGAAAGCCTGATCGCGCTTGCAAGCTCAAAGCCTGCCGGCGGCATGAACATCCGCGAGACGAAGGACGGCCAGTATCTCTATATCGACCCGGCCGCATTCGCCAACGACTTTGCCGCCGACCTGCCGAAGGACGAGGCTGCCTTCCTGGCGAAGTCGCAGGTCTTCGCCTCGAAGAAATCCTTCATCACCAAGGCGGGGAATCCCGCGTGGCGCACCAAGAAGAGCTGGTCGATCGTGGCCACGCGGGACCGCTCCATCAATCCGGAACTCGAACGCGACATGGCCAAACGCGCCGGTAGCATCGTGACCGAGATCGAAGCAAGCCACGCCGTCTTCGCTTCGCAGCGCGAGAAGGTCGCCGACGTCATCGACCAGGCAGCCAAGGCACTCGGCAACTGATCATGCGGTGGCAGCCGCTCCGGCGGCTGCCATTCTCCTTGCCCACGCGCAGACTGGATCCCTAGCTGACCATTGCCACACGCGCGTAACGGCCCGGCGGCTGGCCAACATGGCGGCTGAATGCGGTGCTGAACGTGCTGGCGGAGCGATAGCCGACCCGCTCGGCGACGTCGGCAAGGGCGACGTCGTGGCTCCGGAGCAAATCCTTGGCGATCGCCATGCGCCATCCGAGCAGGTATTCCATCGGCGGAACGCCCACGGCGCGCGTGAAGCGCTCGAAAAAGGCGGAGCGGGATAGCGCCGCCGCCTTGGCAAGTTCGATCATCGTCCAGGCGCGCGCGGGATCGCCGTGCATCAGCCGTATCGCAGCCGCCAGCCGCGCATCGCCCAGTCCTCTAAGTAGTCCGGGAGGCGCGTCGCCCTGCACCGATCGCAGTGCTTCGACCAGCATCACTTCGACGAGGCGTGAGAGCACGAGGTCGCGACCAGTGCGCTGTTCGTCCGCTTCCTCGGCGACCAGCCGCATCAATGTTGAAAGCCGCGCCGCGCCGCGCACATGCACCAGCGTCGGCAGCATCGAGACGAGCAATCCCACATCCCGTGAGTCGAAGATGAAATAGCCGCCGAGCAGGCGCACATCGGGCTCGCCATCCGGCCTGCCGTGGCGGACCTCGTCCGTCGGGGCAGGGGCAGTCTTCGGGTCGATGAAAGCAGGCGTTGCCGGCTCGAAGCCCGAGATGATGAAGCCGGGAGTCGATGGCAGCAGCACGAAATCGCCGGCCTCGAGCGTGATGGGCTCCTGCCCATCGACCGCGAGCCGGCAACTACCCTCGATGACGGTGCAAAAGCTGGGATGGCCGAAATCGGAATAGCGCACGGCCCAGCGGCCGGCGCCGCTGATGCCCTTGGTGAAGACCGTGCGCGGCCGGAGCAACGTGATGATTTCGGAGAGCGGATCGATCATAACAGGACGTTAGCAAATGAATTATGGACTTTCAATCGTAGAAAATCCTGTCTAGGCGCGATATTTCTAAGTCATCGCAACCCAACAAGGATCAGACAATGAAAACCGTAATGATTACCGGCTGCTCGTCCGGCTATGGCCTGGAAACCGCCCGCCATTTTCACACGATGGGCTGGAACGTGATCGCCACGATGCGGACGCCACGCGAGGATGTTCTACCCAAATCGGACCGGATTCGCGTTCTTGCGCTCGATGTCACCAGGCCGGCGAGTATCGCGGCAGCGCTCGAAGCCAGTGGCCTGATCGACGCATTGGTCAATAATGCCGGCATCGGCGGGTTCGGCGCCTTCGAGGCGACCCCCATGAGCACGGTGCGCGAGATCTTCGAGACCAACACATTCGGCGTCATGGCGATGACTCAGGCGGTGGTACCCCAGTTCCGCAGCCGCGGCTCGGGTGTCGTGGTGAATGTCACCTCGAGCGCCACATTCGTGCCCATGCCGCTGGTGGCCGTCTACACCGCGAGCAAGACGGCGATCGAGGGATTCACCGGGTCGCTTGCGCATGAACTCGGTGCGTTCGGCGTGCGCGCCAAGCTTGTCGAGCCAGGCTATGGTCCCACGACGGCCTTCTCACGGAACTCGGCACCGCAGATGGAAGGGTTGATCCCGGAACCGTATGCGGCGTTTGCCGGACAGGTTCTCGCGCAATTTGCCGAGCCGAGCGAATTTACGACCGAGCCGGATGTTGCCGAGGCCGTATGGCGGGCTGCCAACGATGTGTCGGATCAGTTGCGATTTCCGGCGGGCCCGGACGCCGTGGCGCTCGCCAGCTCGGCGTGAGCAGTGTGCTTGCTGTCTATCGAATGGCTGGGTGGAATGCCTGTTCCGGTATGGGACGATTTCATGCACGGCCGGCTTCGATCCGGAGCAGCGCTTCGGAAAGCCTGATCGGGCGATCAGCGGCAGGACATCGTGTAAGCGCAGGCCTGTGTGTCGCGGGTCGAGAGTTCGAACGCGGAGGCGCCGAAACTCGTCGCGACCATCGCAAACAGCAGGAAATATATGGCTTTCATGATAGGTATTCCTCAGTCACATGCGCTGGCAGAATCACAGGCTGCCGCGTTCGTCGTTCCTGCCGTCATTATGGAGCCGCATGTCGAAACTGTGACAATTGCGAGCAAGACATAGGCAAAAAGCTTGGTCATGGTTAACCCCCGGTAAACGCTGCGGCACTGTGATTTTTTTATCGTGCCTGCCATATGGCATGCGACGTCGGTGCGCGCTGTTCCAAAGGTAACAGAGAGCTCGATTTAGGCTATTTGCCCTAAGCGAACCTTACCTGCACAGCAGATATTGGTGTTCATGATGGCTTGCGGGAGTGACGCATTTGCATGGCTTCCCTGCACCGGAAGCGAAGCGAAACATGCAGGCTTATAATCAGGCCGTAACGTCGTGGCCTGCCTTGCGCAACAGATCATGGACATAGGCGATCGAGACGTCGCGGGCGCCGAAAAGGATATGGTACATGATAGGGGCGATCACGCCATCGACGAACGTATCGACGTCGAGCGGCTTCTCGCCGCGCGCCAGCGCGCGCCCGGCGATCAGATGTATATGATCATAGGTATAGCTGCAGCTCTGCCCGGCATAAGGTGCGTTGGCGCTGTTGGAGAAGAGGTCGCGCAGCAGCGTGCGGCCCACCGGCGAGGAGAATTCTTCCATGTATTGTTCGGCAAAGGCCTGCAGGTCGCTGTCGGTCGAGCCGGTATCGTCTGGATCCGCCACCGGGCGGAGCCGCTCGACGGCGACATCGGCGAGTAGTTCGGATAGATCCCCCCAGCGGCGGTAGATCGTCGAGGGCGGCACGCCGGCGCGCGAGGCAATCATCGGCACCGTGAGTTCATCCCGGTTCGCCTCGGCCTGCAATTCCTTGACGGCCTTGTGGACCTCCGACTGGATGCGCGCGCTTCGTCCGCCGACACGCGTCCGTTCCCGCACATTCATCGCCTGCTCCGCACTTTCATATATGGCACCTATGAATATTTTTGATCTTAACGCAAACTATTTGAATTAAGAAGGTCGCCGGTCTATATCACCTTAACGCTAAGATTTAGCATTAAGGATTGGCCATGCTTATGTCCAGCACGAAACCATCAAATTCGGGTGATCGCTTCAGGCCCTCAACCGGCATGATCACGCTTTATGGCGTCATCGCCGCCGCACTGTTCTCGGCGTCGAGCAGCGCCCCGACGCCGGTCTATCATCTCTACCAGGAAAGCCTCGGGCTCTCGCACCTGATGCTGACCGTCATCTTCGCGTCTTATGCCATCAGCCTGCTCATCTCGCTGCTGACGGTCGGCGGTCTTTCGGATTATATCGGCCGCAAGCCGATGATCCTCGCAGCCCTCCTGCTCAATGCCGCCGCCATGATCATCTTCGTCCTCGCGGGTTCTGCAACGGAACTGATCCTTGCCCGCGTGATCCAGGGTTTCGCCACGGGTGCGGCAATGACCACGATGGGTGCAGCGATACTCGACAATGACAAAGCCCGCGCGCCGATCCTGAATTCGGTGACTGCCTTTATCGGCCTGACCTTCGGATCGCTCGTCTCGGGCGCCTTCGTCGCCTGGCTGCCGTTGCCGACCCATCTCATCTATGTGCTGCTGTTCGCCATCTCGGCTGTGCTGCTGCTGCTCCTGCCTTTGATACCGGAGAGCACGGCCGGCAAGCCGGGTGCTCTTGGCGCCATCGTCCCGCAGGTTCGTGTGCCCCGTGCCGCACGAAGGACCCTCGCGCGCATCACGCCGGTCAATATCGCCGGCTGGGCGCTGGGCGGGTTCTATTTCTCGCTCATGCCATCGCTGGTGCGTGCCGCGACGGGCCTGACGTCGCCATTCGTCGGCGGCCTTGTCGTCGCTCTGCTGACACTGACCGCGACCTTCGTCGTCCTCATCCTGCGCAATCGTCCAGGTGCACAGGTCCTGTTGATCGGAACAGTATCGCTGATCGCAGGCGTTGCGGTCACGCTCGGCGGCGTCTGGATGCATTTCTCGCCGGTTCTGATCGCCGGCGCGATGATCACCGGCATCGGTTTCGGCGGTTGTTTTTCGGGTGCGATGAGGACGATCGTTCCGCTTGCCGCGCCTGACGAGCGCGCAGGCCTGCTCGCGGCCTTCTTCGTTCAGAGCTATCTGGCATTCAGTCTGCCCGCCGTGCTCGTAGGTATTGCCGCCCCGGTTCTGGGTCTCTCGTACTCGGCCTATATCTACGGCGCCGCGGTGATGGGGCTCGCCACGATCTCCCTGATCTTGGCCCGGCTTCCCGAGAAGGCATTGTCGGAAGCGTAATTAAACGCCCGGAGCCTACAGGCTTCGGGCGTTCGCTATGGCCCAGCGGATATATTCGAGCATCAATTCCTTCTCGAAGCGCCGGAAACCCTTGAACAGGTCCTGATCAGCCTCGCGCGCCGCGTCCATCGCGGGGCCTTCGATACTCTTTCCCTTTGCCGTGAGGAAATTGCAGGTCGCGCGGCGATCTCTAGGATGCTGCCGGCGCTCGATGAGGCCGTCACGCTCCATGCGCCCAAGCGTGTTGGCGAGCGTCGCCTGCTCCACCTCCAGCCGGTCCAGCAACTCCCGCTGCGTCAGCCCGTCTTCGTTCCAGAGTTCGAGCAGCACGGGAAACTGTCCCGGCAGGAAGCCCAGGGAATATGCGCGGCTCGCGAGCGACTTGGAAAAGCCCTTCGCAAGTAAAGCGGAAAGATAGGCTGCTGAATCCATGCGGTTATGGGACATGGCTGATGAATAGAGCGGGATTCTGCTCAAGTCTCAAGAAAAATCATCTTCGCAGGGTAATATACACCGAAAAAAGCCGCGTTGACCCGATTGGACACGCGGCGGAGATGTTTTCGCGGGGGAAAAGCGGACAAGGGCCCGAGAGGGGGGAAAGAGGCCCTTGTCCGCATCAACAGCTGGCGAGGCGGGGGACGGAGCCTTTGTGCCAGCTTTTCGGTGAACATTCGCGTTCACCAGTATTGCTGATATGTGCCCCGGATGAGCCGCGTTCAAGTGCCGGCAAGGTTACAATTCTGTAATGGATTTGCGCTGGCTTGTTTCGTCGAATTCACGAGGGCTCGATTACGCCCTTGCGAAGGATGATATTGCCGTAAAGGCGTGATTCCGAGGTCTGTACGATGGTGTGGGCGGCACGAACACGAGCATAGAAGAGGTCGGGGGCGAGGGGTGCGACATCCTGTCCCGGCTCCCATTTCAGGCAGATCGCGATCATCTCGACATGCACCGGATCGGGCTGGTCGGGACGATCGGCGACCACGGCACGGAAGATCGCCTGCGGAACCCTGTTGTCGATCGGCATCACCGAAAGCACGGCGTCGAGAACACGGATCACGCCATGGCCATCGGCGCGGACAAGGCGCCTCGCATGTTCCTCGCCGGGATAATTGCCATCGACCAGCGCGATCTCGTCGCCATGGCCCATCGAGCGCAGTGTCGAAAGCAGTGCCGGGCTCAGCACCGGATCGATCCCCTTCAACATCACGCCATCTCCTTGAAAAGCACGCTCTGGTCTATGTGGTAGCGGGAAAAGAGCGGCAGACTCGCCGCCCCGATGGCGCGCGCCGCCGAGCCCACGAGCCCTTCCTCAACAATGGGCGGCTCGATGCCCTGGAGGTCGAGTTTCCCGAGTTCCCGCCGCGCGACTTCGGTCACTTGCGCTCGGACCGACGCGGCAAAGCCGCCATCGATGATCACCGCCTCGAAATCGATGACGGAACAGACCGTGGCGATCGCAAAGGCCAGCGCCTTGCCGGTCATTTCGATCCAGCGGGCCGGGATTTCGCCGAAATCGTCCCAGGTCTCCGGCGTCAACCAGATCGAGGACGGATCCTTGCCGGCCTCCAGCAGCAGCTTTTCCAGCAGCACCACGGACGCATGGTCGATCAACTGGTCCTGTCCGCCGTCGCGGCTCTTGAACGGCATGGAACCGAAAGCACCGGCGTTGCCTGTCCGTCCCGGATAGAGCGCGTGATTGAGTACCACGCCGCCGCCGATGAAGGAGCCGAGAAAGAAATAGGCGAAATCCGCAAAGCGCGGACCGTGGCCGAAGGCGAGTTCGGCCGCACATGCCGCCGTGGCGTCGTTCTGGATGAAGACCGGGAACGGCAGCCGCTCGCCGAGCATCGCGGCAATGTCAGCGTCGCGCCAGGCATCCATGTCCTCACGCGGCGCGCCCATTTCCTCCACCCAGTTCCAGAGCTCGAAGGGCAGGGCCGCGCCGAGACCCGCGATGCGCCGCCGATCATCCGCCGAGATCGCCTCGAGGATCGTGGCAGTACTCTTTTCGACGAACGCCACGATACCGGCGGGGGTGGGATAGCGATATGCCTCATGCAATTGCTGCCGCACCCTTCCGGTGAAATCCATCAGGATCAGATCGGCGCTCCGGCGGCCGATCTTCAGGCCCAGTGACAGCACGCCATCCGGATTGAGGCTCATCGGTATGGAGGGCTGTCCCACCTTGCCGCGCTGCGGATCGCCGCGTTTCAACAGGCCGTCCTGTTCCAGCGCGCGCATGATCACCGACACGGTCTGTGCGGACAGGCCCGTCCTGCGGGCGATCTCGGCCTTCGACAGGCTTCCATGGCGGCGGACGAGCGACAGCACCAGCCGCTCGTTATAGGCGCGGACACGGGTTTGATTGGCGCCGCCCATCGGGTCGACCACCCCGGAAACGCCATCGGGATTCATCTCTGTAATCGCCATTGCCCTTTCTCCTCCCGGGCATTGGTATGTCAATGGCTCACGAACATGCCACATCCAATAAATAAATCAATTCACTTTATTTATTGACATGATTTTCATTCGATGCTTATTTTATCCCGGCTGATCGCACGGGCTGGAGGAGCTTAGCGTGATACCCGCATGGGTGCGATCGCTGGAACCGGCGGTGGAATTGTCCGCTGCCAGACATCATTCCTTGGGAGGAATTCATGAAGAAATCAGTTCTTGCCGCAACCCTCGGCGCGCTCGCGCTTGGCGTTGCTTTCTGCGGTTCTGCCAGTGCGGCCGACGTCTCTGCCTGCCTGATCACCAAGACCGACACCAATCCCTTCTTCGTCAAGATGAAGGAAGGCGCCACCGCCAAGGCCGCCGAACTCGGCATCGAACTGAAGGCTTATGCCGGCAAGGTCGATGGTGACCATGACAGCCAGGTCGCGGCAATCGAATCCTGCATCGCAGATGGCGCCAAGGGTATCCTGATCGCCGCTTCCGACACCAAGGCTATCGTCGACCAGGTCAAGAAGGCACAGGATGCAGGCATGCTCGTGATCGCGCTCGACACGCCGCTCGACCCGGCGACCGCAGCCGACGCCACCTTCGCCACTGACAACCTGCTCGCCGGCAAGCTGATCGGCCAGTGGGCCGCGGCAACACTGGGCGACAAGGCCAAGGACGCCAAGATCGGCTTCCTCGATCTCTTGCCGTCGCAGCCGACCGTCGACGTCCTGCGCGACCAGGGCTTCATGATCGGCTTCGGCATCGACCCGAAGGACCCGAACAAGATCGGCGACGAAGACGATCCGCGCATCGTCGGCCACGACGTGACCAACGGCAACGAAGAAGGCGGCCGCACCGCCATGGAAAACCTTCTCCAGAAGGATCCCGACATCAACGTCATCCACACGATCAACGAACCGGCTGCTGTGGGCGCCTATGAAGCGCTGAAAGCCGTCGGCAAGGAAAAGGACGTCCTGATCGTTTCCGTCGACGGCGGTTGCCCGGGCGTCAAGTCGGTCGCTGAAGGCGTCATCGGCGCGACCTCGCAGCAGTATCCGCTGCTGATGGCATCGCTCGGCATCGAAGCGATCAAGAAGTTCGCCGACACCGGCGAGAAGCCCAAGCCGACCGAAGGCAAGGACTTCTTCGACACCGGCGTGGCACTGGTGACCGACAAGCCGGCTGCAGGCGTTGAATCCATCGACGTCAAGACCGGCACCGACAAGTGCTGGGGTTGATCGTCTGACCATCCGGGTACACTATACCTTGAGGGCGGCTCCGGCCGCCCTCTTAAAACCGTAAGACCGGCAGCATAAGCCGGACAGCGGCTTATCACCCCTTGGGAGGGCTACCATGGCCAGCATTCAGGAATTCGAGAAGGTTCTCGATCAGAGCGACACGTCAGTCGCCAGTTTCGAGAGCCAATCGGCACTCCAGCGCGTCCAGCATTTTCTGCATTCCAAGCCGGCGGCAACTCCGGCTATCGTTCTCATTCTCTCGATCATCGTATTCGGTGTGCTGAAGGGCGAGCGCTTCTTCACTGCAGGCACGCTGACATTGATCCTGCAGCAGATCGCGGTCGTCGGTATTCTCGGCGCGGGCCAGACGCTGGTCATCCTGATTGCCGGCATCGATCTCTCGATCGGCGTCATCATGGTGCTCTCGGCCGTCGTCATGGGCAATTGCGCGGTCACCTATGGAATACCCGCGATCCTGTCCGTTCCGATCGGCATGCTGACGGGCGCGCTCTGCGGCCTGCTCAACGGCTTTCTGGTCGCCAAGGTCAAGCTGCCGCCCTTCATCGTGACGCTGGGCACCTGGTACATCATCATGGCGACGAATTTCATCTATTCGGCCAATGAGACGATCAGGCGGGCTGATATCGAAACGTCGGCGCCATTGCTCGGCCTGTTCGGCACGAGTTTCAAGATCGGATCGGCCGTCTTCACGCTCGGCGTCATCGTCATGGTCGTCCTTGTGCTGGTGCTCTGGTACGCGCTCAATCACACCCCTTGGGGGCGGCACCTCTATGCGGTGGGTGACGATCCGGAAGCCGCGAAACTGTCGGGTATCCGCGTCGATCGCGTGATGCTTGGCACATACACGTTGGCGGGCCTGATCGCGGCGCTCGCCGCCTGGGTTTCGATCGGCCGCAACGGCTCGATCTCGCCATCCTGGGCGGTCACCGACTACAATCTTCAGGCCATCACCGCAGCCGTGATCGGCGGCATATCGCTGTTCGGCGGGCGAGGCTCGATCCTCGGTACGCTGATCGGGGCGATGATCGTTGGTGTTGTGTCGATGGGATTGAACATGCTGGGCGCCGACCCGCAGTGGAAGGTCGGGCTGACCGGCGTCCTCATCATCTCGGCGGTCGCGATCGACCAGTGGATCAGAAAGGTGGCAGGCTGATGGAACCTCTTCTCACCGCACGCGGCGTCACCAAGCGTTATGGCCGTGTGACCGCGCTCGACAGCTCCGACTTCGATCTCTATCCCGGCGAAATCCTCGCCGTGATCGGCGACAACGGCGCCGGCAAATCCTCGCTGATCAAGGTCATCTCCGGTGCCGTGAGGCCCGACGAAGGCGAAATCCGCATCGATGGCAAGGTTGTCCATTTCTCCAATCCCATGGAGGCTCGGGCAGCCGGCATCGAGACGGTCTACCAGAATCTCGCGCTTTCGCCGGCGCTGTCGATCGCCGACAACATGTTCCTCGGCCGCGAAATTCGCCGCGAGGGTCCGCTCGGCTCTATCTTCCGGATGCTCGACCGGCCCAAGATGGCGAAGATCGCCCGCGACAAGCTCAGCGAACTGGGACTGATGACGATCCAGAATATCCACCAGGCGGTGGAGACGCTCTCGGGCGGCCAGCGCCAGGGTGTCGCTGTCGCGCGTGCGGCTGCATTCGGCTCGAAGGTCATCATCCTCGATGAGCCGACGGCAGCCCTCGGCGTCAAGGAATCGCGCAAGGTGCTCGAACTCATCCTCGACGTGAAGTCGCGCGGCATGCCGATCGTGCTGATCTCGCACAACATGCCCCATGTGTTCGAAGTGGCCGACCGCATCCATATTCACCGGCTGGGCAAGCGGCTCTGCGTGATCAATCCGAAGGAATACACGATGTCGGACGCGGTCGCCTTCATGACCGGCGCCAAGGCACCTCCGGCGGAGGCGATGGCCGCCTGACGAGGCTTCGGTTTCGCGCATGATAAAGGCCGGGGGTCTTGATTGTCCGCCGGCTTTTTCTTGTGCTGTTTCGAGCAAGGCGTTAAGGCATCCCAGACTTCAGAGGAGCCTTTGATGACGTCACTCACGATCCGCCGCCCTGACGATTGGCATTTGCACTTGCGCGATGGCGATATGCTGAAGGGCGTGCTGCCCTACACCTCCGCCCATTTCGCGCGCGCGATCATCATGCCCAATCTCGTGCCGCCCGTTGTGACGACCGCCGATGCCCAGGCCTATCGCGAACGGATCATGGCGGCGCTGCCGGCGGGCGACAGGTTCCAGCCGCTGATGACGCTCTACCTGACCGAAGGCACGAACCCCGACGACGTCGAGCAAGGTGCGAAGTCCGGCCTGGTCACGGCCGTAAAGCTCTATCCCGCAGGCGCCACGACTAATTCCAGCTCCGGCGTCCGCAATTTCGAGAACGCCATGCCGGTACTCGAACGCATGGCGAAGATCGGCCTGCCGCTTTGCATCCACGGCGAAGTGACGACGCCGGAGGTCGATATCTTCGATCGCGAGTCCGTCTTCATCGAGACCGTGCTTGATCCACTTCGCTTGCGGCTGCCCGAACTGCGCATCACGCTCGAACACGTCACTACATCGGATGGCATTGATTACATCAATGCCTCGAAGGCCAATCTGGCCGGCTCGATCACCACGCATCACCTGATCATCAACCGCAACAATATCCTCGTCGGCGGCATCCGCCCGCATTATTACTGCCTGCCGATCGCCAAGCGCGAGAACCATCGCCAGGCGCTCCGCAAGGCCGCGACCTCGGGCAATCCGAAATTCTTCCTCGGTACCGATTCCGCACCCCATGTCGATCCGCTCAAGGAATGCGCCTGCGGCTGCGCCGGCTGCTTCACGTCGATCAACACCATGTCCTGCCTTGCGCATGTGTTCGAAGAGGAGGGCGCTCTCGACAAGTTGGAAGCTTTCGCGTCGATCAATGGTCCGGCTTGGTATCAGCTTGCGCCGAACGAGGAGCGGATGACGCTGGTCAAGCGCGACGCGCCTGTCGAATTCCCACCAAGGATCGATACCGGCGCGGGGCCGGTAACGGTCTTCGACCCGCTATTCAAATCGCATTGGGATGTTGAGGCCTGACGGTTACTTCACCTCGATCGCCAGCGCATGCAGCCCTTCATCGAAGGCGAATTTCAGCGCGGCGTTGATCTCGCGGTGCTGGTTGACGCGGCTTTTTCCACCCAGTGCGTCGGCCGAGATTCGAATGCGATAATGCGTGTCGTTGGTGGCCGCTGCCTCCGGATTATGCCCGGCATGCAGGTTGCTTTCGTTGACGATTTCGAGAAGGCTGGGGTGGAAGGCGGCTTCGAGGGCGGACCTCATCCGGGGTTCGAGGCTCATGGCGCATGCTTTCGCTAAAAGCCCCCACAAAGCCTAGAACTTTCCGATTTGTCAATTCTTGCAGTGCGGCATCGGCGGACCCATAATGTGGGGATGAAACTGGATTCCAAATATTTCGATTCCATCCGCACCCGGCGCAAGGGTCCGAAGGCTGAAGAGCCGCCTTCGAAGCCCGTTTGTCAGTGGGATGGCTGCGAGAAGCCGGGCGTACATCGCGCGCCGGTGGGCCGCCATGCCGAAAACCAGTATTTCGTCTTCTGCTTCGAGCATGTGAAGGAATACAACAAGGGCTACAATTACTTCTCCGGCCTGTCGGATACCGAGGTCGCCCGCTACCAGAAGGAAGCCGTGACCGGCAACCGCCCGACCTGGAGCATGGGCGTCAACAAGGATGCCAAATGGGCGCCGAAGCAGAACCAGGCGCGTGCGGGTGCCGCCAAGATGCGCGATCCGTTCGGCTTCACCGGCTGGCGCATGAACCAGCGGACGGAACCCACCGAACATAGGCGGCTCAAGCCGCTGGAGACCAAGGCCTTCGATACTCTGGGCCTCGTGGCCGGCGCTACATCGAGCGACATCAAGTCGCGATACAAGGAACTGGTCAAGAAGCACCATCCTGACGCAAATGGAGGAGATCGCGGCTCGGAAGAACGATTCCGCGCGGTGATCCAGGCTTATCAATTGCTCAAGCAGGCGGGCTTTTGCTGACCACGCCGCGCTAATCTTGTTGTCACACGCCAAAACCCGCGATAGGACATGCGCCTGTGATTTTTGCGGCCGTTCATCGCCGGTCGCTCTGGAGATATGATGACGAAGATGGATCTTGAAACTTTAAAGCTTCCGGACACCAAAGTTTCCGTCCGGGAGAAGTTTGGCATTGATTCCGATATCAGCGTGCCTGCCTATTCCGAAGCCGACGCCCATGTGCCGGACCTCGACCCGGATTATCTGTTCGATCGCGACACCACGCTCGCCATCCTGTCAGGCTTCGCGCACAATCGCCGCGTGATGGTCTCGGGCTATCACGGCACCGGCAAGTCGACACATATCGAGCAGGTGGCGGCGCGCCTCAACTGGCCCTGCGTCCGCATCAATCTCGACAGCCATGTCAGCCGTATCGATCTCGTCGGCAAGGACGCGATCGTCCTCAAGGACGGCAAGCAGGTCACCGAATTCAAGGATGGCATCCTGCCCTGGGCCTACCAGCACAATGTCGCGCTCGTGTTCGACGAGTACGATGCCGGCCGCCCGGATGTGATGTTCGTCATCCAGCGCGTGCTGGAAGCCTCCGGCCGCCTGACGCTGCTCGACCAGAGCCGGGTCATCCGCCCGCATCCAGCCTTCCGCATCTTCGCGACGGCCAATACCGTCGGCCTGGGCGATACGACCGGCCTCTATCATGGCACGCAGCAGATCAACCAGGCCCAGATGGACCGTTGGTCGATCGTCAGCACGTTGAACTATCTGCCTTTCGAGCACGAAGTGAACATCGTTGCCGCGAAGGTGAAGCACTTCGTGGCCGACAAGGGCCGCGACGCGGTCGCCAAGATGGTGCGCGTCGCCGAACTCACCCGCGCGGCCTTCATCAACGGCGATCTGTCGACCGTCATGAGCCCGCGTACGGTCATCACCTGGGCGGAAAATGCCGCGATCTTCGGCGATATTTCCTTCGCCTTCCGGCTGACCTTCCTCAACAAGTGCGACGATCTCGAACGTGCTCTGGTCGCTGAGCAGTACCAGCGGGTGTTCGGCGTCGAACTCAAGGAAAGTGCCGCCAATCTGGTGCTTGGCGTCTGAGCGCCCTGGAATAGGACATGGCTGGATCAGGCGACAATTCACGGGCAAGACCGGGCCAGGTGGCGGATCTCGAACCGTTCCGCCGGGCGCTGACCGGCTGCATCCGCTCGATCGCCGGATCGGCGGAAGTCGAGGTGAATTTCGCCAACGACAAGCCGGGCGTGGTCGGCGACCGCATGCGCCTGCCGGAACTCTCCAAGAAGCCGAATGCCGGCGAACTGGCCGTTCTGCGTGGGCTCGGCGATTCCATGGCGCTGCGCCGCGCCTGCCATGATGAGCGGCTGCATTCCTCTCTCGCCCCGGCGAGTCCTGACGCTCGCGCCATCTATGACGCCGTCGAGCAGGCTCGTGTCGAGGCGATCGGTGCGAGCCGCATGGAAGGCACCGCGCAGAACCTGCATTTCATGCTCTCCGACAAGTATTCGAAGGCGAATTTCCGCGGCATATCGGGCCGCGATGACGCGCCGATCGAAGAAGCCATGTCGATGATGGTCCGCGAAGTGCTGACCGGCACGCCGCCGCCGGCCAGCGCCGGCCAGGTGCTCGATCTCTGGCGCGGCTTCTTCAAGGAGAAGGCCGAGAAGGAAGTCGGCTCGCTGAAGAACGTCATGGAAGACCAGGAGGCATTCGCCCGGCTGGTGCGCAACATGCTGGCATCGATGGATCTCGCAGAGGATATCGGTGACGACTCGTCGCAATCCGAAGACGACGACAGCGCATCCGAGGAAGATCAGCCGCGCAGCCAGGAAGACAACGACGATTCCTCCGAAGACGACGCGGGCACCGAGGAATCGCCGGCGGAAGAGAACGAAGCCGCTGACGACCAGATGGATCAGGGCGAGACCGACGGCGCCGAGATCTCCGAAGACGACCTCATGGAAGAGGGCGACGACGAATCCGAGACGCCCGGCGAGGTCAAGCGGCCCAACAATCCCTTCGACGAACTCAACGAGAAGGTCGACTACAACGTCTTCACCCATGAATTCGACGAGGAAATCGCCGCCGACGAACTCTGCGACGAAGCCGAGCTCGACCGCCTGCGCGCATTTCTCGACAAGCAGCTTGCCCATCTTTCGGGCGCCGTCGGTCGTCTCGCCAACAAGATGCAGCGCCGGCTGATGGCACAGCAGAACCGCTCCTGGGATTTCGATCTCGAGGAAGGCTATCTCGATTCGGCGCGGCTTACCCGCATGGTGATCGATCCCATGCAGCCGCTCTCCTTCAAGATGGAACGCGACACCAAGTTCCGCGATACCGTGGTCTCGCTGGTCATCGACAATTCGGGCTCCATGCGCGGCCGGCCGATCACGGTTGCCGCGACCTGCGCCGACATTCTGGCGCGCACGCTCGAACGCTGCGGCGTCAAGGTCGAGATTCTCGGCTTCACGACCAAGGCCTGGAAGGGCGGCCAGTCGCGCGAAAAATGGCTCGGCAGCGGCAAGCCCGCATCGCCTGGCCGTCTCAACGACCTACGCCACATCATCTACAAGTCGGCAGACCAGCCCTGGCGGCGCGCCAAGCGCAATCTCGGCCTGATGATGCGTGAAGGCCTGCTTAAGGAAAACATCGACGGCGAGGCGCTGATCTGGGCGCATAACCGCCTGCTTGGCCGGTCCGAGCAGCGCCGCATCATGATGATGATCTCGGATGGTGCGCCGGTGGATGACTCGACACTGTCGGTCAATCCGGGCAACTATCTCGAGCGCCATCTGCGCGCTGTCATCGAACAGATCGAGACCCGCTCGCCGGTTGAACTGCTGGCCATCGGCATCGGTCACGATGTCACGCGCTACTACAAGAAGGCCGTGACTATCATCGATGCCGACGAGCTTGCCGGCGCGATGACCGAACAGCTCGCAGCGCTCTTCGAGGATGATGCGGCATCCGGCCACGCTGGCCGCAGCCGCAAGCGTGCCTGACCAGAAATCGGCGGAAGGATGCTTGCGTGGCGGTGAAAAAGAGATGGACGATTGCAGCATTCCTGCCCTTCGTCCTGTTTGCCGCATTCTTCCCCGCAGCCTTCGGCGGCCAGCCCGCCAGGGTCGATGGCGAGGTCATATCAGTCAAGTCCCTGGTCATCGACGAATTCAAGCGCGGTACGGGAAAACGCTTCGGCGAGCTTGAATATCTCGGCGGTCTGGTCATGGCGACCAAGAATGGCGAGATGGGCGCGGTGTCCTCGATCCGCATCCTGCCCGATCTCAAGCATTTCATTTCAATCATGGATACCGGCCATTGGGCCGTGGGCGAGTTCGAGCGCGATGCAGGCGGCAGGCTCTCCGGCATCGGCGACTACAAGATCTATTCGATGGTCGGCTCGGCGAGCCGTAAGAGCAAGGATCACAAGGACAATCTCGACGCCGAAGGCATGGTGATCGCGGGCGGTCACATCTATGTCAGCTTCGAGCGCGACCATCGCATCGCTGCTTTCCCACTGGAAGGATTCGAGACGGCAAAGCCGGTCGAAATCGAGAAGCCAGTGCTCGACAAGGGCTATAAGCTACGAAGCAATGGCGGCATGGAGGCCGTTCTGAAATCTCCCAGCAATGGACCGTTGGAGGGCGCGTTGGTCTACGTCTCCGAGCGCAGCTACAACGACCAGGGCAATTTCATATCAGGCGTGCAATCCGGGCCGCGCAAGGGCACGTTCTTCGTCGAACGTATCGGCGCTTACGACGTGACCGACGGCGTATTCTTAAAGGACGGCACCTTCCTCTTGCTGGAGCGCAAGTTCGGCCTGAAGGACGGAATCGGCATGCGCATCCGCAGGTTCGACGGCAAGGATATCGAGTCCGGCAAGACGATCAGCGGCTCGATCGTCATGGAAGCGGATTTCTCCCACCAGATCGACAATATGGAAGGTCTGGACGCCTTCCCCGCTGCCGATGGTTCGACGCATCTGATCGTCACATCCGACGACAACCATTCGCTTCTCGAACGGAATCTGCTGCTTGAGTTCAAATTGCTGGAGTAAGGTCCGCAAAAGTCCGACAAAATAAGAGATTTCGGGCGCCTTCATCAAACCGTTGGATTGATTTGCGATGGCTAATGGTCTGATAATGCGGCGCAGCAAGAGTCTCCAGGACGGCGGACATTTCCATGATCCAGTATGATTTCATCGTGATCGGCAGCGGACCGGCAGGGCGCCGCGCCGCCATCCAGGCAGCAAAGCTCGGCAGCAAGGTCCTGGTGGTGGAAAAGGGCACCCGCGTCGGCGGTGTCTCGGTCCATACCGGCACCATTCCATCGAAGACCTTGCGCGAGACGGCGCTCAACCTGACGGGTTGGCGCGAGCGCGGCTTCTATGGCCGCGCCTACCGCGTCAAAGCGGAGATCAGCTCGGAAGACCTGAGGCGGCGGCTGCTGATCACGCTCGATCATGAAGTCGAGGTTCTCGAACACCAGTTCTCCCGCAACCGGGTCAATCACATCAGGGGCCTTGCCCACTTCGTCGACAAGAACACGCTCGAGATCGAAAAGTCGGACGGCGAGATGATGCAGGTGCGGGGAACGGCGATCCTGCTTTCGATCGGCACCAAGCCGTTCCGGCCCCCCAACATTCCCTTCGATCACGACAAGATCATCGATAGCGACGAACTGCTGGAGATCAAGGACATTCCGCGTTCGATGATCGTCGTCGGCGCCGGGGTCATCGGCATCGAATATGCGACGATCTACAGCGCTCTCGACACGGCGGTGACGGTGGTCGAGCCGCGCACCACAATGCTCGATTTCATCGACCGCGAGATCGTCGACGACTTCACCTACCAACTCCGCGACCGCAACGTGAAACTGCTCTTCGGCCAATCCGCCGACAAGATCGAGCGCGAACCCAATGGCCGCTGCAAGGTGACGCTGTCGAATGGCCGTACCGTGACCGCCGAGATGGTTCTCTACGCCGCGGGCCGCATGGGTGCGACGGCCGCGCTGAAACTCGAAAACGCCGGGCTGACGGCCGATGCGCGCGGCCGCATCAAGGTCAATCCGCTGACCTTCCAGACCGACGTGCCGAATATCTATGCTGCGGGCGATGTCGTCGGCTTTCCGAGCCTTGCATCGACCGCCATGGAACAGGGGCGCATCGCTGCCCGCCATGCCATCGGCGTGCCGACACAGGAGCCGCCGCAATTCTTCCCATACGGCATCTATGCCGTGCCGGAGATTTCGACCTGCGGCCTGACCGAGGAAGAAGTGAAGGACCGCCATATCGCCTATGAATGCGGCATCGCGCGCTTCCGGGAGACGTCGCGCGGCCATATCATGGGCCTCGACAACGGCATGCTGAAGATGATCTTCTCGATGAAGACACGACGGCTGCTCGGCGTCCACATCGTCGGCGAGGGCGCGACCGAACTGATCCATATCGGCCAGGCGGTGCTTAACTTGAAGGGCACGGTGGATTACTTCGTCGAGAATACGTTCAACTACCCGACGCTCGCCGAGGCCTACAAGATCGCCGGCCTCGATGCCTGGAACCGCATGGGCGAGGTTGAGGTGGAGCCGGACGCCGACGATCAGGAGACGCAGCAGCAGGCGGCGCAGTAAGTATCGCTGCCGGCACACTGTCTTTTGCATTGATGGCCCATCGCAAGACGGCTCAACCGGCCGATCTATTCCACGGTGGACGACAGTGGAAACCATGTGACAACTACTTGAAGTATCGCTAATATTTCTCCTCAGGGGGTTTCTTTGCGATCGGGTGAATAAAGCAAAGCTGCGCCCCGTAATGCCGTCAGCGGTTCGGTTCTCGCGGGACGCGGGTTCGGCCGGGCGTCTTGTTCTCAAGGGGGATTCAATGGATTTTGCAACAGCTGTCAAAACTGTTCTCGTGCAGAAATACGCCAACTTCTCCGGTCGCGCGATGCGCTCGGAATATTGGTGGTATACGCTTTTTGCCGTCGTCGTGAGCGTCGTGCTCTATCTCATCGATACGATGTTGGGTACCCAGTTGCTGCAGCCGATCTTCGGCCTGGCAACGCTGCTTCCAGGTATCGGCGTCTGTGTCCGTCGCCTTCATGATCTCGACAAATCCGGCTGGTGGGTGCTCATCGCATTCATTCCGCTAATTGGGGCACTCGTTCTGCTCTATTGGTTCTGCCAGCCCGGGACTCCCGGCGACAACCAGTTCGGCCCGCCCACCGTCTGACCATCCATCTTCAACGATGCGAGCCGGGTTCAGCCTCATGGGCTGGACCCGATTCTTTATTCGCTTTCATCTCAGATACTTCTCCGTGGGCGGACCGGTCCATGCGGCTGGCCGGTGACGATCGCGATGACATCCATGAGGGTCTCGATAACCTTCGCAATCATTGTTTTGCTCCTTTCCATGACCTCATTCTCTCAAGCTTGCCGCGATCGCTCAAACGAGTATATTGGCCTCGTCACATGACTTGAGGTTATGAATGAAGCGCGGCCGCCTCCCTTTGACGGCATTGAGAAGCTTCGAGGTCGCGGGAAGGCTCCTGAGCTTCACGCGCGCTGCAGAGGAGCTGTTCGTATCCCAGGCCGCGATCAGCCGGCAGATCCGCGAACTGGAGGCGTCGATCGGCCGGCCGCTGTTCGAGCGCCGGCATCGCGCCGTGGTACTGACAGATGACGGCGCGGCACTGCTGGCAACGCTGACCGAGGCTTTCGACAGGATCGACGATAGGCTTTCCGGTCTGATGGCAATGCCGGCTTCCCGGAGCGTCACCATCAGCGTTGAGCCGACCTTCGCCGTGCTCTGGTTGGCCCCTAATCTCGCCGATTTCCTGTCCTCCAACCCTGACATCGATGTGACAATCGAGTCCGATGTGCGGCTGGTAGAGTTCCGGTCCAATGAAGCCGTGCTGGCCATCCGGCACGGCAGCTCCGTCAGTGCATGGCCTCGCACCGAAGCGCGCCACCTGGCCGACGTGGAAATGGTGCCTGTCATAGCGCCGTCCCTGCTTGCGACGGGAACGCCGCTCACCCAGCCCGCCGATATCCAGCAATTCGAGCTGCTGCACGAGGAGAACCGCCGGGTGTGGGCCGATTGGTTCCGGCATGCAGGCGCGCCAGAGGACAGTTGTGATCGCGGCCCGGTCTTCGCTGACGGTGGCCTCGTGATACAGGCGGCGCTGCGAGGGCACGGTGTCGGATTGTGCGACCGGATATTCGCCGACGAAGAGATCGCGGCAGGGCGACTCATTCGGCCTTTCGACATCGGCCTGCCCTTCGGGGCTTTTTACCTCGTGGCCCGGAATTTCAAGGCTTTGTCCGCGCCGGCTGCTGCGCTCGCGGGCTGGCTTTTACGCCGCTTTCAGGAACCAGCGCCAACGAAAACAATCCTTGCCGCAGTGCAACAACAATGAAACAATAATGTGACAGCGGGCGTTGCTCCGCTCAATAGCGTCAGCTGACTGGCCACCGGCCCGTCCCCTGCGTACACATGCAAGGAATGGACTATGCTGATCCGCTTTGGCTACGACATCACCATTGCCTGCCCGCAACCGACGCCCCTCGTATGTCTTCTGAATTCGCACGCCGACCGGGCCGGCGATATCCGCGCCGTCGAGCAGGTGGTCACCCAGCCGTCGGTGCCGAACAGCAGCTACACCGATCTCTTCGGCAATATCTGCCGCCGCTTCGTGGCGCCTGCCGGCGATTTTTCGATCTGGGGTGATGGCACGATCGAGGACAGCGGCCTGCATGATCCGATCTTTGCCGATGCGCAGGAGATCGCGGTGGCCGACCTGCCCAGCGAATGCCTCGTCTTCCTGATGGGCAGCCGCTATTGCGAGACCGACAAGCTGAGCCAGATTGCCTGGGATCTGTTCGGTAATATCCCGCCGGGTTGGGGCCGCGTGCAGGCGATCTGCGATTTTGCCAACAAGCGCATCAAGTTCGGCTACATGGATGCGCGCAGCACCCGCACGGCCTATGAGGCCTATGAAGAGCAGATCGGCGTCTGCCGCGACTATGCGCATCTGGCGATCACGCTGCTTCGCTGCATGAACATCCCGGCGCGCTATGTGAATGGCTATCTCGGCGATATCGGCGTGCCGATCCTCGATCCGCAGGATTTCTCGGCCTGGATCGAGGTCTATATCGGCGGGCGCTGGATGACGTTCGATCCGCGCAACAACATTCCGCGCATCGGGCGCATCGTCGTCGCCCGCGGCCGGGATGCGGCCGACGTGCCCTTGATCAATTCCTTCGGCCCGCACGAACTCAAGATGTTCCGCGTCTGGACCTATGATGTGACCGGCCTGCCGCTACCCCTGCCGCCCATCAGTCACTGAGTCTGGGCAGGTTACGCCAGCGAAAGCAGCTTGTCGGACGCCAGCCAGAACGGCGGCAGCGCCAGCGGCGCATGCGACATCGGCAGCAGGCAGGGTTTCAGTTCGACGCCGATCTCTTGTCTGATGAAGGCGCGCCGGGCTTCGATGCGGACATGAACAGCGGGATAGAGCGACTTAAGCTGCTGGCGCAGTGCGTCGTCGGCAAATGTCACGCTGTCCTCGTGGTTCAGCGTCCAGTTATCCTTCATCGGCACTGGAATGATATCGACCTGGAACGGCATGCCGGAACGCAGCTTCTCAGTCGAGTCCGGTCGCACAGGCGTATGTACCCATTCGTCATGGCCGACCAGATGGCCTGGATTGAGCGCCTGGTCGATGCCGCCGGCGTTCAGCGCTTCGGTAACGCGCGCGAACATTTCGCCGCCGGTCACTCCGATATCGGCGACGTCATACCAGGCGATCAGGCCCTTGAAATAGGCCTTGGCCAGATCGAGGAACGCATCGTTATGATCGGTGAATAGACCTGCCCGACAGGAGAGTCCGCCCCAATAGCCGACAGCGGTGGTCACGCCATCGTCCTTCCTGAGCGTCCGTCCATTGGGACTGCGCAGGCCGATCACCGGCGCAGCCGGCGAGGCAGATGCGAACATGACATGGCAACTCAGCGGCTCGCCGGCATAGTCCATGCGGCTTGCGGCAAGGAACTCGTTGTCACCTTCCCTAGCGCCCTGCACGATGCGCCAGACGGCTGCGGAAGCGCGCGCGGCCGCCCATTCCATCGCCGCGATCTCATGCACGTCGACGACGGCGCGCAGGCCATTTTCGGGATGCATGAGGATGGAAGTCGCATCGGTTACCGCCTTGGGGTCGCCAGCTACGGCGCGTAGCGTATCGACGACGAAGGCCGGAACCTGGAAAGTCGGCAGCGGCCCGCGCCACTCCTCCGGTCCAAGATATTTCCAGCCGACGAGACCGATCGTATCGCCCTTGCCGAGCCCGATCTCGCCGAGCATGTCTTCGAGATTTGGCTTGTCGGCGCGGGTCTGGCCCATCAGGCTCAATGTCTGGCAGAGCACGACCTCGATGCCGGCCAGGCCGGCCAAGGGTGCGTAGCTCTGACTCTCGTTGCCGGTCACCAGCACGCGGCGTCCACCCTTGCCGAGGATCAGAAGCGCCTCCTCGAAGCGCGGCTCGAAACCGGTGAGGAAGGCCATGTTGGCGAGATGCTCGCGATCGGCATAGACAACCAGCCAGTCCTTGCCCGCTTGGGCATAGGCAGTGTCCGCCCGGCTCGCATAGATGTCCGCCGGGATCTCCGGCCTGAAATGCGGCACCTCGAAATCGGGCAGTAGGATTGGACGAAGCGTGATGGTCATGAATTCTCCCCCGGATTGTCGCCGAACAATAGCAAGGAAGACCAAAAGGTCCACCGTCCGCCCTTTCCTCATCCTGTCCTTCTTGCTAAGCGCTGTGAAACGCACCGATCCCGGAGTCCGCCGATGTTTTCCAACGCATTCACCGACAAGGCCACCATGGCCCACCTGATGGCCAAGATGCTCTGGGAGATCAAGGCGGTGCATTTTCGGCCCGAGGAACCCTACAAGCTGGCATCCGGCATGATGAGCCCGGTCTACATTGATTGCCGCAAGCTGATTTCCTATCCGCGCATTCGCTCGGCGGTGATGGATTTCGCCGCCGCGACCGTGATGTCGGAGGCAGGCTTCGAACAATTCGATTGCGTGGCGGGCGGCGAGACCGCGGGCATTCCTTTCGCCGCGTTCCTGGCCGAGCGCCTGTCGCTGCCGATGATCTATGTCCGCAAGGCGCCGAAGGGCCATGGCCGCAATGCTCAGATCGAGGGTGAGATGAAGGAAGGCGCCCGCGTCCTCGTGATAGAGGACCTGACCACGGCCGGCGGTTCGATGTTCACCTTCATCGATGCGATCCGAAGGGCCGGCGGTATTGTCGATCATGGGATGGCGCTGTTCTACTACGGCATATTCAAGGAGGCCGAGGCACGTTTCACCAATGGCGGCGTGACACTGCATCATATCGCGACCTGGCGGCAGGTGCTGGAAGTCGCGCGTCAGCAGGCGCTGTTCGACAACGACAAGCTGGCCTCGGTGCAGAAATTTCTCGACGATCCGCTCGCATGGTCGGCCGCGCATGGCGGCGTATCGGCGCTGCCGGTCAGTTGACGGTTTCGGCTAACTAGCCCGCGCCCGTGGTATCTCGCTCGGTTTGGTCTTTCCGAGTTCGCCCAGGAAGCTGTCGCACCAGTGGAACACGTCGTTGGTGCGCAGCACGGAAATCATGCTCCGCCAGCGTTGTTGCCGCTCCAGCAGCGGCATGACGAGTGCGCGCGCGATCGAATCCGCCGTCCCCTCGACATCATAGGGGTTCACCAGCACGGCGTCCTTGAGTTCCTGCGCGGCACCGGCGAAACGCGAGAGTAGCAATACACCCGGATCCTCCTCGCTCTGGGCCGCGACGAATTCCTTGGCGACCAGGTTCATGCCATCGCGCAATGGCGTGACGAGCGCCATCCTCGCCATGCGGTAGAGCCCGGCCAGCGCCGGGCGGCGCAATGATCGATTGACATAGCGGATCGGCACCCAGTCGACGGTGCCCAGCGCGCCATTCACCCGTCCGGCCTGCTCCGCCACTGCGCGCTGCATCGCCTCATATTCGGGCACCTCGGAGCGTGATTTCGGCGTGATTTGCAGAAGCGTCACCTTCCGTTGGCTTTCCGTGTGCTTGATGAGAAATTTCTCGAACGCGTCGATGCGCTGGGTCAGTCCCTTGGAATAGTCCAGCCGGTCGACGCCGATAATAAGCTCCTTGCCGTCAAGGCTCTGGAGCATCCGCTTGGCAAGCGTGGTGCCGGCAGCGCGTTCGGCAAGCGTCGTGAAGGCATCGGTCTCGATGCCGATCGGATAGGACTCCGCGACGAGATCCCGCCCACCAATGCGGAATTCCGTATCGCTCAGCCGCTCGCCGATTTCTAGCCGAGCGATGCAATCCGCAAAGTTCTCGCGATCATGGACAGTCTGGAAACCCACCACATCATAGGTGCCGAGATTGCGCAGAAGCGACTCGTGGACGGGCATGGTGAAGAGCACGTCGGGCGCGGGCCATGGAATGTGGAGGAAGAACCCGATCCGGTTGGTGACGCCCAACTGCCTGAGTTCGGATGCCAGCGGGATCAGATGATAGTCGTGGATCCAGATCAGGTCGTCGGGCTCGATCAGCGGCAGCAGACGGCTGGCGAAGAAGCGGTTGACCCGGAAATAACCCGCCATTTCCCGCCGGCCATATTCGGCGAGATCGAGCCTGTAATGGCAGATCGGCCATAGTACGCGGTTGGCGAAGCCCTGATAATATTCCTCGAGATCAAGGTCGGTGAGATCGGTGAGCGCATATTCGATATTGCCCACCTTCAGCGACTGGAGAGGACCCACATCCTCCGACCCGGTGGATTTTCCCGACCAGCCCAACCAGATTCCGCCGCGCGCCTCGAGGGCGGATTGAAGTGCGACCGCAAGGCCGCCGGCGGGCGCCATTCCATTCTGGTCGGGGAGGGGAACGCGATTGGAAACGACGATCAGGCGACCCATTGCTCAGTTTGCTCGGTACATGTACATGCACCCTAAAGTCCTTGGCCCCGCGTATGGTTCCGGCCAAGGCAGAAGAAAAGCAGGCAGCAGTCATCGCTCCGACAACAGGCGGCCACTCAGATCGCCCTCGGAAAGCCAGAATGTAACGCTTTAGTCTCCGGCAAGGTTCATCTGCGATATTCTTGACCTAACTAGGCCCGCAAGGCTAGAACTCCCGGCAGATGCGGCTTCGGAAAGGACATCGGGTACCAGCAGTATGTATCACGCGACAACGCGCGAAATCGAAGTCAGTGTCGAGCCCTATTATCTTGCCGAACAATCCGACCCGGCAGACAGCCGCTATGTCTGGGGGTACAGGATCGTCATTGCCAATAATTCGGATCAGCAGGTCAGGCTGATCAATCGCTATTGGAACATCACCGATGAGAACGGCCAGGTCGATGAGGTGACTGGACCCGGCGTCGTCGGCGAGCAGCCGGTGCTCAATCCCGGCGATACCTACGAATATAATTCCGGATGTCCGCTGGACACGCCATCAGGCGTGATGTTCGGCCACTACCAGATGGAAGCCGAAACCGGGGAGACCTTCGACGTCGCCATCCCGGCCTTTTCGCTGGACACACCAGGCATCCAGCGAACGCTCAATTAGTTGGGCCTGAGAAACTCCGAAGGATCGAACTTGTAGATGGTGGAGCAGAATTCGCATTCCGCGCGGATCTCTCCGTCCTCGATCGTCGATGTGATCTCTTCCGCCGAAAAGCCGGATAGCACGCCATGCAGTTTGTCGCGCGAGCATGAGCAGCGGTCATGCACCGGCTGCGCATCATAGACGCGCACACCGCGCTCGTGGAATAGCCGATAGAGCAGCCGCTCGACGCCGAGATCGGGATCGGTCAGTTCTTCCGGCCCGACCGTGGAGGTCAGCATCTGCGCTTCCGCCCAGGTATCGTCTTCCTCGAATTCCTGGCCGTTATCGCCATCACCGCCATGCAGGTCGCGCTGGCGCATGCGCTCGGGCGCTTGCGGCAGGAACTGCACGACCATGCCGCCGGCACGCCAGCTATGACGCGGCTTGCCGTCCGGATCGCGATCGAAGAGCTCGGCCGAAGCGAGCTTCACCCGGGTCGGAATCTGTTCGGACTGGCGGAAATAGGCCGCAGCCGCTTCTTCAAGCGTCTCGCCGTCAAGCGCGACGATGCCCTGGTAGCGCTGGCTATCCTCGCCCTGATCGATCGTGAATGCGAGTATGCCCTTGCCAAGCAGCTCATGCGGTTCGATCTTGCCGGCAGCCTGTGCTGCGGCCAGTGCCTGTTCGTCGAAACGGGCATAGCCGCGCACGCCGTCGGGCGCGGTGAAATCGGCAACAAGGAAATTGACCGGCCCATCGCTCTGGGTCTGGACGATCAGCTTGCCCTGAAATTTCAGCGAGGTGCCGAGCAATACCGTCAGCGCGATCGCCTCGGACAACAGCCGAGCTACCGGCGGCGGATAGGCATGGCGGGACAGAATCTTGTCCGTCAGGGGTCCAAGTGTAACGGCGCGACCGCGCACATCGAGCCCTTCCACCTGGAAGGGAACGACGCGATCGTCACCAGCGAACCCGGTCTTACCGGGATTGAGTTCGATTTCGGCCATCATTGTCTCGGAGATCATTGACGCAGCACCATAATCGGCTGCTTTTCGTTGGCCTTCAAGTAGTCAATTGGACAACGAATTCAAGTCCGATGTTTTTTGCTCGGCGGTCAGATCGCGCCCAGGCACCATGCCAGCACGGATTTCTGCGCATGAAGGCGGTTCTCGGCCTCGTCGAAGACGACCGACTGCGGCCCGTCGATCACCTCGTCGGTGACCTCCTCGCCGCGATGCGCCGGCAGGCAATGCATGAACAGCGCATCGTCCTTCGCGTGCTTCATCAGCGCGCCATTGACTTGATAGGGCTGGAACACATTGTGACCGCGCGCCCGATGCTCCTGGTTCATCGAAACCCAGGTGTCGGTGACCACGCAATCGACGCCGTTCACGGCCTTTTCGGCATCATGGGTCAGCATGATGTTGCCGCCATTGTTGCGCGCCCAGTTGAGATACTTGTCGTCGGGCTCGCTGCCGAGCGGCACGGCCATGTTCATCCGGTAGCCGAAGCGCGCGGAGCCTTCGATCAGCGAATGCAGCACATTGTTGCCGTCGCCGGTCCAGGCGACCGTCTTGCCGGATATTGGCCCGCGATGCTCCTCGAACGTCATGATATCGGCCATGATCTGGCAGGGATGGGTCGCGTCGGTCAGGCCGTTGATGACGGGGACAGTCGCATGCTCGGCCAGTTCCAGCAGGCGGGAATGATCGGTGGTGCGGATCATGATCGCATCGACATAACGCGACAGAACCTTGGCTGTATCACCGATCGTCTCGGCACGGCCGAGCTGCATCTCGGTGCCCGAGAGGAACAGCGTCTCGCCGCCAAGCTGGCGCATGCCGACGTCGAAGGAAACCCGGGTGCGGGTCGAGGGCTTCTCGAAGATCATTGCCAGCATCTTGCCGGCGAGCGGCTTGTCGGGATTGCCTGACTTGAGGGCTGCCTTGCGGCTCTTGGCGTCATCCATGATGACCCGGAGGTCGGCTGCGGAAACTGCGGAGAGATCGAGAAAATGCTTAGCGGACGCCATACGCGTGATCCTTGCCTGTCTTATCTTGAAATGTTTAGTCGAATTTCAGGGTGAGACAAAGCATCATCGGTGTGCGAGCTTTTCGGCAGCCTTTTCCAGTCGGGCGAGGCCCTCGCGGGCATCTTCCGCTGTCGTCACAAGAGGTGGCAATAGGCGAATGACATTGTCGCCCGCCATCACGGCCAGCAGTTTCTCGCCGCGGATTGCCTGCAACAGGTCGGCGGCCGGAACCTTTGCCTTGATGCCGATCATCAGGCCTTCGCCACGGATTTCCTCGATCACGCCGGGGAAACGATCGTTGAGCGAAGCGAGGCCCTGACGGAAAACCAGCGCCACATCGTTGACATGCTGCAGAAAACCCTCGGCTAGAACGACATCGAGCACGGCATTGCCCACCGCCATCGCCAGCGGATTGCCGCCATAGGTCGAGCCATGCGTGCCGGTGACCATGCCGGAGGCTGCCTCTGCGGTTGCGAGGCACGCACCCATCGGAAAACCGCCGCCGATGCCCTTGGCCACGGCCATGATGTCGGGCGTAATCCCGGCCCTCTCATAGGCGAAGAGCTTGCCGGTACGGCCGACGCCGCACTGTACCTCATCGAGGATCAGCAACAGGTCGTGCTCGTCGCAAAGTGCGCGGATCGCCTTGAGGAATTCCGGCGAAAAGCTCCGTAGGCCGCCTTCACCCTGAACCGGCTCGAGCAATATACCGGCTGTCGCCTCGGTGATCGCCGCTTTCACGGCATCGAGATCCCCAAACGGCACTTGGTCGAAGCCGGGGGCCTTGGGGCCGAAGCCGTCGATATATTTCTGTTGGCCACCTGCCGCGATCGTCGCGATGGTCCGGCCGTGGAAGGCGCCTTCGAAGGTGATGATGTGGAATTTTTCCGGATGACCCTTGGAATAGTGATAGCGGCGCGCGGTCTTGATCGCGCATTCCAGCGCCTCGGCGCCCGAATTGGTGAAGAACACCTTGTCGGCGAATGTATTCTCGATCAGCCGCCGGCCCAGTTTCTCCTGCCCGGGGGATTCATAGAGATTGGATGTGTGCCAGAGCTTCTCGGCCTGGTCCTTCAGCGCCGCGACGAGATGCGGATGCGCGTGCCCGAGCGAATTGACCGCGACACCTGCCGCGAAATCGAGATAGCGGTCGCCGGTTTCGGTGATCAGCCACACGCCTTCACCTCGCTCGAAGCGCATCGGGGCGCGAGCATAGGTGTCGTAAAGTGTAGCGGCATCCGCCATCGCGGTTCTCCTGGTCTATCCTGTCGTGGATGGTTGCTCCATGCCGATGCCCGGCTGCGCCCGGCTCGGCAAAAGCAAAAAGCCGCCCTTTCAGGCGGCAGCGGCACTATTATCATTTGATCTTCCGCCGTCAACAAAAACCCGCAATTCCGCGCCACTTGACCCACTGCTCGAATGGGAGCGTTCCCGTGACAGGTGGTCCGCCGTGCATCAAAATGACGGTTGACAAATCAATCTTGGGGATAAGTCAAAAATTGATTCCCGCAGATTCCCGGCACTCTTGTCATGGAGTCCGGGCACCATTAGTTTAGGGGTGAATTAGCTAGACTGCATGCGGCGGAACTAGTCACCAGAAAACTCAGGGGCCCTTGCCCCCCAGGCTTGTCTTGGGGTGCGGTGAAGGATTCCGTAGGAAGGATGACATTATGGATAATGGCGTGAACTGGACCGACGAACGTGTTGAGAGGCTGAAGAAGCTCTGGGCCGAGGGCTTGAGCGCCAGCCAGATCGCTGCCCAGCTCGGCGGCGTCAGCCGCAACGCGGTGATCGGCAAGGTCCACCGGCTGAGCCTGCCCGGTCGCGCCAAGGCTGGCGGGGCAACCTCCGCCCGATCCCAGAAACGTTCGACGGTTTCGACCCAGGTGCGGCCTCAGTCCTTCGCACCACGCACGATTACCCGCACGGTGACCCGCCAGGCGGGTTCAACGATGCTCAAGGAAGACATTGAGGTCGAAGCGCTTGAGGAGATGCAAATCTCGACCAGCAACAATGTGGTCGTGCCGATTTTCAAGCGCCTGCCGCTGGTTCGCCTCACCGAACGCACATGCAAATGGCCGCTCGGCGATCCGCTCAAGGACGACTTCTGCTTCTGCGGCAATGACTCGCCCGATAACACGCCCTATTGCACCTATCACCAGAAGCTCGCCTACCAGCCTTCGGCGGAGCGCCGCCGGGTTCGCTGAGTTGAGCAAATGACGGTTTTTTCGGAGGCGACTGGTTCGCCTCCGTTTTTATTTGTGCCTCACCCAACGACTGACCTAGATTTCCAGCAGAAGCGGGCAATGATCCGACACTTCGGGGTCTGATACGACATCGAAGTCGATGACCGTGACGGCATCGTTCACCAGCATATAGTCGGCAAAGCGGCCCGGCTTGGTGTAATGCGAGGTGCGTGTCCCGGCAAAGCCGCGCGAGGTGACCAGATCGGTCAAGCCGATCTCGCGCAGGATGCCGAACGTCTCGCTCTCCGGCTCAACATTGAAATCGCCGCAGACGACGAGGCGATCGCCCGGCTCCGAAATTCTCGTTGCCAGTTCGGTAAGTCTGCGCGCCTGCGCCAAGCGCTCCGCCGTATCCATTTTGCCGTTAAGATCGCGCAGTCCATGCGTATGGACGATGGATACCGGCCAGTTCCTCTCGTAATCGAAAAGCCTGACAGCATGCGCATTTCGCGAGCGCGGATGTTCTCCATAATCGCTGGGCGAAAAACCCTTGTGAACGAATGACTGGATCTGTCCGATAATCGGGAATGAGTTCCGGACAAATGTCGCCAGCCCCCATTGCGAGGGTACTGTTTTGTCGCCGTCCCAGAGAACGCCCTGCGCGGCCGGGCAAAAGGTCGCCGTGTGGCCCGGCAGCGCTCTTGCGACGTCGAGGTAGAAATTCGCCCGTTGCGGCAACACGTGGTCGCCATCCCGATAGTCCAGCCAGTCCTTGGTGGCGAGCGGCGTATGGACCACCTCCTGCAAGCAAAGAATGTCGGGAGAAGCGGCGCTGACATAGTCGATCAATTGATCGTGCAGCTTTCCGCCCCAGCCGTTCAGGCACATGATACGCACGGTCGAGGCTTCCTGATTTTAACGGCGCGCCAGCTTCATTTGAGGAATTTTTCGCTCCGGCAAACGATCTTGCCATCGACCTTGCCGATTACGTCCGTGTCCTTGCCTTCGTAATCTATGGCATTGAGGATGTGCTTGATGAGTTCCAGCCGCCCGCGACGCTTGTCGTTGTTGCGGACCACGGTCCACGGCGCTTCCTCGGTGTCGGTCTCCCTCAGCATGCGATCACGCTTTTCCGTGTAGTCGTCCCACTTGTTGAGCGCGGCGATATCCATCGGCGACAGCTTCCAGGTTTTCAGCGGATCGTGGCGGCGGTCATGGAAGCGCTTGAGTTGCATCTCGCGCCCGATATTGAGGTAGAACTTGAAGAAATGAATGCCGTCATGGACGATCATCTTCTCGAAGCGCGGCACGACCTTGAGGAAGGCCTCATATTGCTCCGGCGTGCAGAAACCCATGACCGGCTCGACGCCGGCCCGGTTGTACCAGGAGCGGTCGAACAGCACGAATTCGCCCGATGTCGGGAAAGTCGAGACATAGCGCTGGAAGTACCACTGGCCGCGTTCGGTTTCCGTCGGCTTGGTCAGGGCCACGATGCGGGCCGAACGGGGGTTCATGTTCATCTTGACGGCATTGATCGATCCGCCCTTGCCGGCGGCGTCCCGGCCTTCGAAGATCGCCATCACCCGGGCGCCACTCTTCTGCTGCCAGATCTGCAGCTTGACGAGTTCGACCTGCAACTGCTCGAGTTCCTCTTCGTAATCATCGTCGTCAAGCTTCTTGTCATATGGATAGCCGCCGGACTTCAGATCCTTGTCGTCAATCCAACTGGGCAGTTTAGGATTTTCGATGTCGAACAGGCGCTTCTCACCGCCGATTTCGATCTCCACCGGCTTGGTCTCAACCTCTTCCACCATGGTTCACTCCCGGATTGCAGATGATTTCACCGGCTGAGACTTGCCCATATTTATCTTGTGAATTCAAGCGGTCCATGGAAGACCTGTCACATCAGGTGGATAGCTAGGGACGGCTAATCGCGTGAGGGTGACTCGTCAATGCAGGTAGTCTGGACAATTGTGAGCTGGTTGATGCGGCGCAAGGCTTACATCCTTTGCGGCGCATTGGGCATGCTCATTGTCTATGGCGCGACCCGCAATGGCTGGGCGGCGATCGGCGCAATCCTGATCGCGATCCTGCCGGCATTCTTCACCCGTGACCCGGTACCTGCGCCTCTCGCACAGGACGACGTGACGGCAGAGATCGCCAGCGATCCGCTGTTCGAAGTGCGGGCTGCCTTTGCTGGCTTCGACAGCCCGGTTTTTCTGCTCGATCGCGGCGGATACGTGCTGTACCAGAACCCATCGGCCGCGCATGCCTTCGGTGAGTTCCGCGATGGGCAGCATGTTTCCGCGCGCATACGCCTGCCTGCCGTACTCGATACGATCCGCGAGACGCTCGATACGGGCAAGACGGGAACGATCGAATATTCCGCCATGCTTCCGTCGGAGAGCGTCTATCTGGTGCGCGTCATCAAGGCGCAGGGAGAGGCCGACTATTATGTCCTTATCTTCCGCGACATTTCGGAAACCCGCCGCATCGACCGCATGCGCTCGGATTTCGTGGCAAACGCCTCGCATGAACTGCGCACGCCGCTCGCCTCGCTGCGCGGGTTTATCGAGACATTGTTGGGTCCGGCGCGCAACGATCATAAAGCGCAGGAGAAATTCCTCGGCATCATGCAGGAGCAGGTAACGCGAATGAGCCGTCTGGTCGACGACCTCATGTCGCTGTCGCGCCTGGAACTCAAGGCCCGCCTGGCACCCCAGGATGCGGTCGACCTCGTACCGCTGATCGGCTCGGTCTGCGATGCGCTGGCGCCGCTGGCGAGCGATGTCGGTGTCGAGATCGTCAAGACGCTGCCCGCGCAGGCGGTCATGGTCATCGGCGACCGGGACGAACTCACGCAGGTTTTCGAGAACCTGATCGAGAACGCCTGCAAGTACGGACAGGATGGCAAGAAGGTCGATGTGACGATATCAGCGGAGCCGGATCAGCCGGTCGAAGTGAGCGTGCGTGACTATGGTCCGGGCATCCCCGATGAGCACGTGCCGCGCCTCACCGAGCGCTTCTATCGGGTCAATGTCGAGAGCAGCCGATCCAAGAAAGGAACGGGTTTGGGCCTTGCCATTGTCAAGCATATTCTCACACGCCATCGCGCCCGGCTGATTATCCGCTCGGAAGTCGGGCAGGGCAGCACGTTTACAGTGCGTTTCTGACGCAAAAAGCTGCGTCACAGCCACGATTTATATTTTACATAATAAAATCAATGACATATATTGTCATAAATCTTTCGTCGAAATGACATAAAAGCATGGGTGTCCAGGGTCTAATGAGAACCGGGCCGCATAAAACCACAGGCCAGGGCGCCGCTGCCGGCGCCGCCAAATCCAGCCCGAACGGGAGAAATCAGATGAAACTCGTAAAGACCACCATGGCAGCGCTTGTCGCTTCCGTCGCCTTCGCAGGCGCTTCCTTTGCCGCCGACCAGATCCACATTGCCGGTTCCTCGACCGTGCTTCCCTATGCCAAGATCGTCGCCGAGCAGTTCGCCGAAACCTATTCGGATTTCAAGGCTCCGGTCGTTGAATCCGGCGGCTCCGGCGCCGGCCTCAAGGAATTCTGCAAGGGCGCTGGCCCCGAGACCATCGACATCGCGAATTCTTCGCGCCCGATCAAGGACTCGGAACTCGAAACCTGCAAGGCCAATGGCGTGACCGACGTCACCGAAGTCAAGATCGGCTATGACGGCATCGTCTTCGCTCTCGACAAGTCCGCTCCGGATTTCGCTTTCGAGCCGGCCGATATCTACACGGCGCTCGCTGCCGAAATCGTTGTCGACGGCAAGGTCGTCGCCAACCCGAACACCAACTGGAAGCAGGTCAACGCCAAGCTCGCCGACCTCGACATCCAGGCCTTCATCCCGGGCGAAAAGCACGGCACCCGTGAAGTGTTCGAAGAAAAGCTCCTGATCGCCGGCTGCAAGGCCACCGGCGCGCTCGAAGCCATGGAAAAGGCCGGCATCGACAAGAAGGAAGCCGAAGGCAAGTGCAAGGCAGTCCGCAAGGACGGCAAGGCTGTTGACATCGACGGCGACTATTCCGAAACCCTCGCCCGCATCGATGCGGACAAGAAGGCAGTCGGCGTATTCGGTCTCTCCTTCTATGAAAACAACGCCGACAAGCTGAAGGTCGCCACCGTTGGCGGCGTCCTGCCGAGCGTCGAAACCGTCGCCAAGGGCGAATATCCGGTTTCCCGTCCGCTCTTCTTCTACGTCAAGAAGGCTCATCTCGAGTCGGTTCCTGGCCTGAAGGAATATGTGGAATTCTTCACCGCCGACACCATGATCGGCCCGGACTCTCCGCTCGCCGAATACGGCCTGATCCCGGCTCCGGATGCCGAGCGCGAAGAAATCCGCGCTGCCGTGTCCAGCTGGAAGAACATGTAATGGCAAGAACGCCGGCGGGTGAAAACCCGCCGGCTTTTTCATATTCGCATTTTCAAGGGCATGAGGCCCAAAACGTCCAGTTAGGGTATTGAGATGGGTAGCGCCTCGGTTTTCCTGATAATTCTGGTCATCGGCGTGGTCGCGTACTATCTGACGCGTTCAAAGTCGGTGTCCGTGGTCAACGGAGATGTGCGCAAGCTGCACTCCCGTCCTTCCTATTTCGGTGCGCATGCCGCCATCTGGGCGATCCTGCCAGCTGCTCTCTTTCTCATCGTTGCGGCCAATGTCGGCTCGAACTTCGTCGAGCGCTCGGTAAGGGCGTCGCTGCCCGCGGAGCACCTTGCAAAGCCGCAGAACGAGCAGGACATCATTTACGGCATGGTCAAGTCGATCGCGACCGGCTTCGACCTGCTGACATCCGAAGAGCGCGCCGCGGTTGATGGTGATATCACCAGGTTCAAGTCGGTGCTGGGCTCGAAGGGCCTGCCGCTGGCCCAGGATCCGCAGCCTTTCATGATCGATGCTGCCAAGCGCCTGATGAGCGAAACGTCAACATCCCTTTGGATCATTGCTATTGCCTCGATCCTGATCGCATTGGGCGGCGGCTATTTCTCTTATACGCGTGTCTCGGAAACTTTCCGCGCCCGCAACAATGTCGAGCGCTTCATGCTCTGGGCGCTGATCCTGTCGTCCACCATCGCGATCCTCACGACATTCGGTATCGTCGGCTCGCTGATCTCGGAAACCTTCCGTTTCTTCGGTCAGGTTTCTCCGGTCAACTTCTTCTTCGGTACCGTGTGGGATCCGCGCTTCTCGACCAGCGGCAGCACTGCAGGCCAGTTCGGCCTCATTCCTCTGCTGCTCGGCACGATGTACATCGCGCTGGTCGCCATGTTGATCGCAGTGCCGATCGGCCTGTTCGCCGCCATCTACATGGCCGAGTACGCCTCGCGCCAGGTCCGTTCCATCGTCAAGCCGCTGCTCGAAATCCTGGCCGGTATCCCCACCATCGTCTACGGCTTCTTCGCGCTGATCACGATCGGACCGTTCTTCCGCGATTTTTCGACCGGGCTCTGGGGCGCACTGACCGGCAACTACACCAACTTCATCGAAGCGCAGAGCGTGCTGACGGCCGGCTTCGTGATGAGCATCCGTCTCATTCCGTTCGTGTCGTCGCTGTCGGATGACATCATCACCGCGGTGCCGCGGGCAATGCGCGACGGTTCGCTCGGCCTCGGCGCCACCCGGTCCGAAACCATGAAGCGGGTCATCCTGCCCGCTGCGCTCCCGGGCATCATGGGTGCTCTTCTTCTCACCGGCTCGCGTGCCATCGGCGAAACAATGATCGTGGTTCTCGCGGCCGGTGTCGCGGCGAACCTGCAATTCTCGCCTTTCGAGCCGATGACGACCATCACCGTCAAGATCGTCAACCAGCTGACCGGCGACCTTGAATTCAATTCCCCGCAGACGCTTGTGGCGTTCGCGCTCGGCATCACGCTCTTCGTGCTGACGCTGATCATGAATGTCTACGCGCTCTACATCGTCCGTAAATACCGGGAGCAGTACGAATGACCGACGCTGTATTCAACCCGGCCGGCACTTCGGCCGCCGCTGCCCCCCGCGATATCGGCATCAAGAGCCGCCGCGCCGCCGAGAAGCGCTTCCGCATCTATGGCGCCGCTGCGATCATCATTGGCCTGGCTTTCCTGGTCCTGCTGCTCGTCTCGATCGTCTCGAAGGGCTACACGGCCTTCTTCCAGACCATGATCACCGTGCCGGTCGAGTTCTCCGAGAAGGTCATCGATCCCACGAACAAGCGTGCAACCGATCCGAAGGTGCTGATTACCGCCAACTATCCGAACCTCGCGCGTGACGCGGTTGCCAAGATCGCCGGCATCGATCCGAAGAATCGCCCCGAGATCGCCAAGCTCAAGGGCTTCGTCTCCGATGGCGTCCGCGCGCAGCTTCGCGACATGGTGCTCGCCAACCCGGATATCATCGGCAAGACAGTGCCGGTCACGTTCCTGGCCTCCGCCAATATCGACTCGGCATACAAGGGCCAGATCGACCTGACCTCAGCCGAAGCCAACCGCAAGGTGTCGGACGCCCAGGTCGGGATCATGAACAAGCTCTCGGAGGCCGGTGTTCTTCGCGAACACTTCAATCCGGCCTTCTTCACGGCTGGCGCATCCAGCCGTCCTGAAGCCGCCGGTCTCGGCGTCGCTATCCTCGGCTCGATCTATACGATGCTGATCGTGCTGGCGCTGGCTCTGCCGATCGGCGTCTGTGCCTCGATCTATCTCGAGGAATTCGCGCCTAAGAACCGCTGGACCGACCTCATCGAGGTTAACATCAACAATCTCGCCGCGGTGCCATCGATCGTATATGGTCTGCTGGGCCTGTCGATCTTCATCAACTTCGTCGGCATGCCGCGCTCGGCATCGATCGTCGGCGGCTTCGTGCTGGCACTGATGACGTTGCCGACCATCATCATCGCGACCCGCGCGGCACTGAAGGCAGTTCCGCCGTCGATCCGCGCGGCCGCGCTCGGCCTCGGTGCTTCCAAGATGCAGACCGTGTCGCATCATGTGCTGCCGCTCGCCATGCCGGGCATTCTGACCGGCACCATCATCGGTCTCGCCAATGCACTTGGCGAAACCGCACCGCTGCTGCTGATCGGCATGGTCGCCTTCGTGGTGGATTATCCGACCACGCCGTTCGAGCCCGCGACGGCTCTGCCGGTGCAGATCTACATGTGGGCGAACGAGGCCGAGCGCGCCTTTGTCGAACGCACGTCGGGCGCGATCATCGTGCTGCTCATCTTCCTCATCATTATGAACCTCGCCGCGATCCTGTTGCGCCGGCGCTTCGAACGCCGCTGGTAAGGAGTACGTCCCATGAATATGCTTACAGATATCGAAGTCGAAAAGACGATTGGCAAGAGCATGAATACCGAACAGACCTACAAGATGATCGGCAAGGACGTCTCCGTATATTACAGCGAGAAACGTGCGCTGTTCGACGTCAATCTGAACATTCGCGAGAACACGGTCACCGCGCTGATCGGCCCGTCCGGTTGCGGCAAGTCCACCTTCCTGCGCACGCTCAACCGCATGAACGACACGATCGAAGGCTGCCGCGTCACCGGCAACATCACGCTTGATGGCGGCGATATCTACCGGCCCTCGCTCGACGTGGTCGAGTTGCGGGCCCGCGTCGGCATGGTCTTCCAGAAGCCCAATCCGTTCCCCAAGTCGATCTATGAGAATGTTTCTTACGGTCCGCGCATCCACGGCCTCGCCGCCAGCAAGGCCCAGCTCGACGAAATCGTCGAAAAAAGCCTGATACGCGCCGGTCTCTGGAACGAGGTGAAGGACCGCCTGCTTGAGCCCGGCACCGGCCTGTCCGGCGGCCAGCAGCAACGCCTCTGCATCGCCCGCGCCGTCGCCGTCAGCCCCGAAGTCATCCTGATGGACGAGCCCTGTTCGGCGCTCGACCCGATCGCCACCGCCAAGGTCGAGGAACTGATCCACGAACTGCGCGAGAACTTCACCATCGTCATCGTCACCCACTCCATGCAGCAGGCCGCGCGTGTTTCCCAGCGCACCGCCATGTTCCACCTGGGCTACCTCGTGGAAGAGAACGACACAGACAAGATGTTCACCAATCCGGACGACCAGCGCACCCAGGATTACATCATGGGCCGGTTCGGCTGATACGCATTTCGCCGGCTGTCCGGCAGGAGGATTTCCGATGACCACAACATCGTCCCACATCTATTCCGTATTCGACGACGAACTGAAGACGCTCGCCCGCCGCATCGCCGAAATGGGCGGCATGGTCGAGCAGATGGTTTCCGATGCGATCCATGCGCTCGTAACCGCCGATTCCGCGCTCGCCCAGCGGGTGATCTCGGAAGACACGATCGTCGACGCGACGGAACGTGAAATCGGCGACAAGGCGATCCTGATGATCGCCAAGCGCCAGCCCGTTGCATCCGATCTTCGCGAGATCATCGGATCGATCCGCATCGCATCCGACCTGGAGCGCGTCGGCGACCTCGGCAAGTCCACCGCCAAGCGTGTCATCGCTGTGCAGACATCGGGCATTCCGCGCCCGCTCGCCCGTGGTATCGAGCACCTCTCGGAGCTTGCTCTGTCGCAGCTCAAGGACGTACTCGACGTCTATTCGACGCGTTCGCCTGAAAAGGCCGAGCAGATCCGTGCCCGCGACGAAGAGATCGATGCGATGTACACGTCGTTGTTCCGCGAGCTTCTGACCTATATGATGGAAGATCCGCGCAACATCACGCCCTGCACGCATCTCCTGTTCTGCGCCAAGAACATCGAACGCATCGGTGACCACGCGACGAATATCGCCGAGACGATCTATTACATGTCGACCGGCGAGCAGCCGGCCGGCGAGCGGCCCAAGGATGACAACACGGCATCCGTCGTCCAGCCAGCCCTTTGAACCCCGGGTGCCCGGAGGGCGCCCTCGGAAACCGGTGATCTAACACCGGGAACGGAGTCTCATGCAGCCGAGAATCATGGTCGTCGAAGACGAGGAGGCACTGGGCACACTGCTCAGCTACAATCTGGAAGCTGAAGGCTACGAGGTGGAGGTCATCCCGCGTGGTGACGAAGCCGACATACGCCTGCAGGAGCGTGTGCCTGATCTCCTTGTGCTCGACTGGATGCTGCCGGGCGTCTCCGGCATCGAACTCTGCCGCCGCCTCAGGATGCGTCCGCAGACCGAGCGCCTGCCCGTGATCATGCTGACCGCGCGCGGCGAAGAGAGCGAGCGCGTTCGCGGCCTCTCCACCGGAGCGGACGACTATGTCGTCAAGCCTTTCTCGACGCCTGAACTGATGGCCCGCGTAAAAGCCATGCTGCGCCGGGTGCGGCCGAGCGCGATCTCGTCGCTGCTGAAATGCGGCGATGTCGAGCTCGATCGCGAGACCTACCGCGTCCATCGTCGCTCGCGCGAGATCCGGCTCGGGCCGACCGAGTTCAAGCTGCTCGAATTCTTCATGTCGTCGCCGGGCCGCGTCTTCTCCCGCTCGCAGCTTCTCGATGGTGTCTGGGGCCACGACATCTATGTCGACGAACGCACCGTGGACGTCCATGTCGGCCGCCTGCGCAAGGCGCTCAATCTCTCCAACATGCCCGACGTGATCCGCACCGTGCGCGGCGCGGGTTATGCAATGGAAGTCTGACCTCTGGGACCTAGATCGTTTCATTGTTAAATGGAAGCATTCTGCCGGAGCAGGTTTTCGTCAGGGCAGAGGCGATTGGCGAAGGGCATACCCCAACGTACGTCCGAGCCGATCGCCTCTGATCCTGGCGGAAAGATGCCCGGCCCCTTCGGGGTTGGCCGATACGGGCCGCCTATTCGTTCGGTCGCCTTGGCCGTAGAACTGGGCTACGACCCGCGCCGACCGAACGAATATCCGACTCCGTCTCGGCCAACAGAATGATTTCATTTAACAATGAAGCGATCTAAGAGCCCGGCAGCACTCTGATGCCATAGAGGCGGATGGTGCTGCCTTCGCCGGTGAGATCGCTGTTGATCACGATATGGCCTGCCTCGCTCGGCCCGAGCTTTCCTTCGAATTTCACCTGGATCAGTTCGTCGGCACGTTCGTTGGTCACGGTATAGCGGTGCCGGCCGCAATCACCCAGCGTCTTGAATTCGCACTGGATATAGATCTGGGCGGGCTTCTCGGTATTCGATTTCACCGTGATCGCCAGCGTCGAGGTCTTGCCGGCAAGCTCCTGCAGTATCGAAGCCGGCACTTCCACCAGCACATCGCCATCCTGATCCGGCGCATTGGAGGCGATGATGGTCGCCACGCCGTCGCTGTCGCGGCCCTCGTCGATCGAAGCCTTGGAACGCGGACGCGCAAGGTCGCTATTGCTGCCCGGCTTGTAGATATCCAGCCATTCGCCCGAGAAACCGCGCAGCGTATCGAGCCGTGTTTCGGCAGGTGTGGTCTCCGAGCTGGCGGATTGCAACTGCTTCGGCACCAGATCGAAATCCGTATTGCCCTTCATCGCGGCATCGATCATGCCCGTCGCATAAAGCCACCAGGCGCCCGTGCCGATAATCCCGATCAGGCAGGCATAGACGAACAGGGACACCAGGGCGGAACCCGCTCCGCGGCCCTTGCGAGGCTCGCGCGGCACCGGCGAGCCGGCCGCCTCGTCCCAATTCGTGTCCTCCATCTGGCGCGCGGGCTTTTCCTCCCGGTGCTCGCGCGTGGCGAAAAAATCGGAAAGCGTATCGTCTTCCGTCGGCTGGGCAGCGGACGCTTGCTCGTTCGGCTCGACCCGGATCTCAGGCTCCCTGCGGACATCTTGCTGCTCGGGGTCGATCCGGACGTCCCGCTGTGTCTGTTGTTCGAACGGGGGGGAGGCCTCATGCTCAATGACGGGCGCGGCATCCTCGACCGTATCGTCATAGGGCACGCTTTCCGGCGCATGCTCGACGACGGCGGGATCGTCCTCGGGCTCCCGGTCCAGCGCCACTCTTTCGAACTGGGCGATCGAGCGGAGCCGCGAGAGTTCCTCATCCTCAATCTCGTTGATGGTCATTTCGAGCCGCTGGCGCTGGCGTTCGATCACCTGCGGGTCGCCGACCTCCTGCTTGCGCAGGCCGGTATCCAGCGCATTGCGCGCCGACTGGTAGATGCGCGCGCGAATATCCGGGTCGGACCTTTCGGCGCGCTCCAGCGCATTTCTGATCGCCTGTTCCAGTCCGCTCAATTCACGTCGTTCCTTGATTCCTCGCGCGCGGTCGCGCGTCGATAATGCGGTAACCCATTCGCTTCCGGATTGGCAAGCGGATCGTCTCTCATCCGCCCGTCCTGCATTCGCCTTTGCGCATAAATAATGGCAAGTTTCCGGTGGGAAGAAAATTCAACCTTGAACAATCTCGGGAACTTGGTCTATCTCCAATCAGTCGTCGCGCCAGAACGGAACCGCATTATGGCCTTGCCATCCATTCTCTCCGCCAATCTCCGCATCCCCGTGGTGGCGGCGCCGTTGTTCATCATCTCCCATCCGGCATTGGTCATCGCCCAGTGCAAGGCGGGCGTCGTAGGCTCCTTTCCCGCGCTCAACGCCCGGCCCGAAAGCCAGCTCGATGAATGGTTGTCCGAGATCACAGAGACGCTCGCCGCCCATGATGCAGCCAATCCCGGCCGTCCGGCCGCACCCTACGCGGTCAACCAGATCGTCCATGGCTCCAACAAGCGGCTGCAGCACGATCTCGAGATGTGCGTCAAATACAGGGTTCCGATCGTCATTTCCTCGCTTGGCGCCGTGCCGGAGGTCAACGACGCCATCCATTCCTATGGCGGTATCGTGCTGCATGACGTGATCAACAACCGCCACGCCAATTCCGCCATCCGCAAAGGTGCCGACGGATTGATCGCCGTGGCGGCGGGCGCAGGAGGCCATGCCGGCACGCTCTCGCCCTTCGCGCTGGTCCAGGAAATCCGCGAATGGTTCGCTGGACCGTTGCTTCTCTCGGGCGCCATCGCTACAGGCGGCGCGGTGCTGGCAACACAGGCCATGGGCGCCGACATGGCCTATATCGGCTCGTCCTTCATCGCCACCGAGGAAGCGCGCGCGACGAACGAATACAAGCAGATGATCGTCGATTCCGCCGCCGCCGATATTGTCTATTCCAACTATTTCACCGGCATCCCGGGCAACTACCTCAAGGGCTCGATCCGCGCGGTGGGCATGGACCCGGACGCGCTGCCAACGGCCGACCCCTCCAAGATGGACTTCGAAAAGGCAACGAGCGGCCCCAAGGCCTGGAAAGAAATCTGGGGCTCCGGCCAGGGCATCAGTGCCGTCAAGGCGATAGAACCCACAGCGGCCCTGATCGACAGACTGGACGCCGAATACCGGGCAGCGAAGGCCAAGATTTGCGGCGGCTGATCGCGCATGGGCCGCGAAATCCGCATTCGTCGCAAATCTGAAATTCCTATCCGCCCCACCTTGCATTCTCCCGCCGTTGGCGCTATCAGCCCTCTCGACCGTCGCTTCGGACTTGTCCGGGCACGAGTACGCCGCTTTAGCTCAGGTGGTAGAGCACATCATTCGTAATGATGGGGTCGCAGGTTCGAGTCCTGCAAGCGGCACCAAAATTTTACCAGGCAATACAATAGTTTTAAAAGCGCCCCGGAGGCGCCTTTTGCTGCTGATTTTCAGAAACAAACAAATCGTAAGCGCGCGAACAGGCCCTGGCTGCAGTCGAAGACTATTCCCCCGGTTGCTGTATCGGTTGAACTTCCCTGCGCTGCGTGGCCAAAGCCGGGCTTGCCAGTAGCGAACCGATGATCAAGGGCAGGCAGACGAGATAGGCGTTCCGAATGCCCCAATGCTCCGCAACAAAGCCAAGCAGTGGCGGAGCAAGGAAGAACACAACGAAGGACATCTGGGCCAGCGCTGCGACATTGATCACCGAGGGTCGATCGGTGCGTTGTGCTGCGGCTGTCACGGCAATCGGGTAAATTGCGCTGCAACCGCCGCCCATCAGAGCAAAGCCCGCCAGCGCGACATAGGGATGCGAAGCGAGCCACACCATGGTGATGCCAAGTGCGGCGGTAGCGAGTAGAACGACTGCAACGGCGCGCGCGCCATGCCGGTCCACGACCGGATCGATGAAGAGCCGGGCAACAGCCATGAAAAATGCGAAGAGGGTCAGCCCCGTGCCGCCGATGAAGGGCTCGGAATTGAACACGTCGCGCATGTAGATCGCTGACCAATCGATACCGGCGCCTTCGACCAGGAAGGCAGCAATCCCAATTAGACAAAGTGGCAGTAGGCCAAGAGTGGGAAGCGCGAAATGCGGCGCATTCTCGGTCTCGGGAGCCTTCACGATGGCCGCATTCTTCATACCGGCGACGTTGACCACGCCCAACACGAAAACCAGGGCGAGGACGAGGTGAAGATGGGTCTGCATGCTGATTCCGGCATGGCGGATAACCGAGGCGCTGATCGCTGTGACGAAAAAGCCGACGCTCCAGAATCCATGCGCCCGGTTCATGATGCCAAATCCGGCCTGAGTCTCGATGCGTCCGATCTCGACATTGAGATTGATCTCGAAGGCGCCGCCGAGCAGGCCAACGAGAAACAGAAGGCAGAAAACCGATGGAGCATCCGGCATGAAGGGGACAAGGGAGAGGAGCGCTGCGGTGCCAAGAAGCGTGATCATCAGCGTCAGTCGGGCGCCTAGCCTCATGATCACTGGCGAGGAAAATGTCAGCGATACGAGCGCGCCGGCTGCCAAACCGATCAACGTCAGGCCGAGTTCGGCCTTGTTGACGTTCAGCATCACCTGCAGGTCGGGGATGCGGGCGAGGAAGGCCCCAGTGGAGATCGCGATCAGGAAAAAAGCAAGATAGGTGCGGCGTTGCGGCGCAAGGGGCATGAGGTACATTCAATGGTTGGGAGGTGCGCCATACTGATCGGAATCGGCGCAACGGGGAGATGTTTCCTCGTCTTATAGTGGATGTCTCGATTGCGCACCAGTTGATACTGGTCGCTATCCAGTGAACACGAACGACTAAATGGGGCGACACGCTTTAGCAATCAGTGCGGAGTTATTTTCTCGCCAGACTGAACGAGAAGTGGCTGCCCCGGTGATAGTCGATCGCATAGATCACCGGCATTCCGGCGGCATTGAAGCATGTCTCGGTGATCAGGAGAGCCGGGCCGAAATCCCTTAGATCGTTGCGCTCTACGACGTCGTTCGGCAGCATGACGGCGGATACACTCGCTGCCGACATGCGCGGCTTGTTCTTGTAATCCTCGAGCAGTGCCAGCAGCGAGCCACTCCAATCCACGTCGTAGAGACGGGCTGAAATCAGGCTGCGCGGCACGTAGTCGACGCAATACATGATCGGCTCATCACGCTGGAGTCGCAGGCGTTCGATGCGGATCACGCGATCCGAGACCCGCATCTGCAACTGCCTTGCCACAAGCTCATCCGGCGCCTCTTCGGCAATCGACAGCACCTTGTTGACGATCTCATAGCCATAGTGCCGGGCCATGTCAGTCACGCTCTCGAATGCCGTAATCGGCCGGTCGACCTGTACAGCCGACATCGGCGAAACGAAGCGGCCGCGGCCGTGTTCGGCATAAATGAGGCTGTCCTGTTCGAGGAGCTTGAGAGCCTCGCGGACGACCGGGCGGGAGATCCCGAAGCGCCGAGTAAGTTCGGCTTCGGTGGGGAGCTTGTCACCGGGCTTGAGGCTCGTGTCGCGGATAAGATCCGAGATCCTGTCGCGCAACTTGATCACAAGGGTCTGTTTGTCACGCAGGGGCTCGTCCAAGGGCGCAATCCTCTCCACCATCCTGAATGTGCTTGTCTGACATTGGCGGCGCGGTCAACGAATTTCTGATGCCTCATCAGCGTTGCATCAATCAATGTGTTGCCAAAGCCAGTGCAAATTCACCGCTGTGTTATTGACACGTCCAAATCAAGATGTCAGTTGTCTTACAACATTGCTGGTATTATTGCTAGCTTTAGCGCGCACGGAGGCTTGTATGCTGAATTTTGACGAACAGAGGTTTCTCCGTATCCAGTCCGGTGCGGTGGGCCTGCGCCAACGGCTGGACCGGGTGATCGCCGATTGCCTGGCTGCCGGTGCTGAAAACATCCATTTCCTCGGCACGGGCGGCGCCGCGATTCTGATGCAGCCGGCGGCGCAGTTGCTGCAACGCCGGTCGCGATTTCCAGTGTTCATCGACATGCCGGCCGAACTGGTGCTCACGGGATCGGCCAATCTCAATGGCAAATCGATCGTCGTCATTCCATCGCTCTCGGGCACGACGAAGGAAAGCGTGGCGCTCCTCGCCAAGGCGAAGGAAGCGGGCGCCACCGTGATTACTCTGGTCGGCCACGAGGAAACACCGCTCGGCAGGGGTGGCGATCATGTCTTCGTGAATTTCGCCGAGGACGACACGTCCTGCGAGTCCTTCTATCTGCAATCGCTGTTCATCGCGCTGTCGATCATGCGGCATCGCGGGGAGATCGGGAATTACGAGCAGATCGCGGATGAACTCGATGGGCTGCCGGCCCTATTGCTCGAAGTGAAGCGGGCTTATGAGCCGAAGGCTGGAGCCTTCGCCAAGGTGCTGGCCGGAGCCGATTATCACATCATCACCGGTGCCGGGAATGTCTGGCCGCAAGCCTTCTATTACGGCATGTGTATCCTGGAGGAGATGCAGTGGATCCGAACCCGGCCGGTCCATGCGTCGGATTTCTTCCACGGCACGCTGGAGCTGGTCGAGAAGGGCGTGTCGGTCATCCTGTTCAAGGGCGAGGATGCCCTGCGGCCGCTTGCCGACCGCGTCGCGAATTTCGCACCTGATTATACCGACCGGCTGACGGTGCTCGATACCGCCGAACTCGCGCTGCCCGGCATTTCGCCGGAGGTTCGAGGCCTGATATCGCCGGTGCTGCTTGCCACGGTGCTCGAACGCATCAGCGCCCATCTCGAAGTCATGCGCAATCATCCGCTGACCACGCGACGCTATTACAAGCGAGTTAGCTATTGATTCAGCTAAGCGGCTTTGACTGCGCCCGCGAATGCTGCCAGAGGCGAGCGCGGCGTAGTTGCCGATGGAGAGGGCTGGATGAAGAGACTTCGCATTGCTGTGGTCGGCGACAATTGCATCGACAAGTTCCTACCGCCGATCGGCGAGGCGCTTGTCGGCGGCAATGCGGTGAATGTCGCGGTGCAGCTCGCAAAACTAGGCCATGATGCACACTACTTCGGCGCCGTCGGCGCGGATGCCGATGGCGAGCGGACAAGAACTGCCCTGACCGAGAACGGTGTCAACGTGGCGCATATGCAGGAGCGACCCGGCAAGACCGCCCATACCGACATCGAGGTCCTGCCATCCGGAGAGCGCGTGTTTCTGTTCGAGGATTTCGGCGTCTGCGCCGGCTACCGACCGTCGGATGCTGATCTCGCCGCGCTCAAGATCATGGACCACGTCCATATCGGCTGGCTCGATGATGGCGGTGCGCTGAGACGCACGCTCGCTGCAGCCGGAGTCAGCGTCTCGCAGGACATATCGGTCAACGCCGATTCCGCCGATCTCGGCATCGAAGGCCTGACGATCGCCTTCGGCTCGGCGGGTGAGGACGATGCAGCCGTCCAAACCACGATCGACCGCTTTCTTTCCGCCGGTGTCCGGGTCGCTGTGGTGACACGCGGCGCGAGGGGTTCGGTGGCGGCGACGCTTGAAGAGCGGGCCGAAACGGGCATCATGCAGGTCGAGGTCGTAGACACGACCGGCGCGGGCGACAGCTTCATCGCGGGATTTCTGTCCGTGCATATCGGCGGCGGATCGTTGCAGGAAGCGGTCGAGGCCGGGCGTGACCGGGCCGCGCTCGCCTGCAGCCACGTCGGCGGCTTTCCACAGAAGCCGATGGCCTTGCGAGACCTATTTGAGCACCAGCCAGCCGGATAGGATGATGATCGCCGCGCCCGCGATCGTGTAGGGATCGACCGGTGCCGCGAACAGCAGCGCGCCATAGAGGCAGCCCCAGATGATCTGGCTGTATTGAAACGGCGCCACGACCGAGGCCTCGCCGGCACGGAAGGCTCGCACCAGCAGCGCATGACCCGCAAGGCCGAGTATGCCGGCGATCACGGCAATGACCGTATGGTTGAAATCCATGGCCGAGAGGCCGGTGCTGCCGAGCGCCGTCACGAGAGCCAAAGGTGTCATGACCACCAGCAAGGTCGCGATCAGGGCTTCATCGCTTTCCGCAGCCTTGGCGCGTCGTAACAAGAGAAGTGATAACGCGAAGAAAACCGTCGAGGCGAAGGCGGCAGCGTGACCGATATTGAGTTCGGCCGTGCCGGGTCGCAGCGCCACCGTAACCCCGACAAAACCGAGCACGACGCCGAGCCAGGCGAGCTGCGAGAGCCTCTCACCCAGCAGGAGGAAGCTCAGCACCGCCACCAGGATAGGCGTCAGGAAAGCGATGAGATAGGCTTCCCAGAGCGGCAGCAGCTGGAAGGCATAGTGAATGAGGATCGCATCGGCGCCGAGCAGCAGCGCACGCGACACGGCGAGACCGGGATAGCGCGGCATGAGATCCCGCAGCCGGCCTCTGGCGGCGGCATAGGCAAACAGCAGCACCAGCCCGACGATGGTGGTGGTAAGCGTGATCTGCGGTGCCGGCAGATCGATCGCAAGGAACTTGATTAGTGCATCGGCGCCGGAAAACACCGCAAAGGCAAGAACGGCGATGCCGGCGGCGCGCGTATTCGAGCGTCCGGCATCCGACGCGGCCGGGAGTTCCGGTGAGATCTCAGCGGACATTGAAACGCCCGAACCGCGCTTCGATACGGGACTGGGCATATTCGAGCCCGATCGAAAGCAGCCAATAGATCATGGAGGCGGTGATCAGCATTTCGATATGACGGAACTCTGTCTGTCCCATTGTGCGGGCCAGATACATGATCTCCCAGACGCCGACGACCGACACAAGCGAGGAATCCTTCAACATGGCGATAAACTGGTTGCCCGTGGGCGGGATGATGATGCGCATGGCCTGCGGCAGGATCACCAGCGCCATGGTCTGGCCCGGCTTCAGGCCGAGCGCTGTCGATGCCTCCGACTGGCCCCTGTCGATGCTCTCGATGCCGGCGCGGAAAATCTCGGTCATATAGGCGCCGTAACAGAGCGAAAGCGCGAGGATGCCCGCCGGTATGGCGCCGATGACGTAGCCGACCTGCGGCAGGCCGAGATAGATGATGTAGATCTGCATGAGCAGCGGCAGGCCGCGGAAGAGCGAGGTGTAGAAGGTCGCAAGCCCATAGATCACGCCGTTGCGCGAGAGCTTGGCGATGGCGCCGGCCAGCGCGATGACGGTGGCGACCGCAATCGAGATCGCCGAGATAAAGAGCGTGGTCGTGACGCCCTGGGTGATGAGGAAGCCGATCTTCTTGGCGATGAAGGTGAAGGAGAGATTGAAGGAATAGAAGAACAGCATCAGGAGCACGAAGAGCTCGATCCACACGCCGATGGTCTGGTAGCGGCGCGGCAGAAGCCGAAGCAGTGTCCAGTTGGCCGCGAGAATCAAGGCGATCAGCAACGAGGATAGAAGGCGGCTGACGACCGGATTGTCGGTGACCCAGGATGCGCTCGACGGTAGCAGATAGCCGAGCCAGCTCGAACTGACGCCAAGCAGAAAGAGCCCGAGTGTAATCACCAGGATAATCAGCGCCACGCCGAGGCGCCGGGCGGCATCAGGATAGGTGAGGATGAGTCGAGCCAGCATGCCCTGTGTCCCTTGGTTCAGGCAGTGCGTTCGCGCCACCAGTCCTGTGCTTGAAGTTTCCAGTAGGTGAGCTGCGCCACGGCGAGGCCGGCAGCGCCGCCGGCCCAGACCAGCCCGAATGGCGCAAACAGCTTGTAGCGGTCGCTCTGGCCGAGGATTGCCTCCGCTACGAGCTTGCCGCCGATCGCGGTCGTGTTGAGCCCGTGGCCGCCGAAGGCCGTGCAGTGCCAGACGCCGGGCTCGACCTCGCCGATCTGTGGCATCAGGTGGCGGGCATAGGACATCAGACCCGACCAGGCGAGTTCCGTCTTGAGACCCGAAAGTTGCGGATAGGTGCCGGTCATCTCGCGGCGGAGCTCTGCGACGACCCCTGCGGTCGATGCGGCGCGCGTGGTGATGCGGCCGCCCCACAGGATGCGTTTGCCGTCATCCATGAGGCGGTAGTAATCGCCGGCGCGGCGGTTGTCGCCGATCGCGTCGCGGGTGGCGATCGCCGACGCGATGAGATCGGGTGCTTCCTCGCTCACCATGACATAGGTCGCGATCGGCAGGAAGGCGCGCTGCAATCGTCGGTCGAGGCTGCCGGTGTAACCGCCCGTCGTGAAGACCACGTGCCGGGCTCGGACTTCGCCATTGGCGGTGTGCACGCGTTTCTCGGCGCCGGAGAGGCTGGTCGAGGTTGCCACCGAACCCTCGAAGATCTTGCCGCCGAGCCGCTCGATCTCCGCCGCCATGGCGCGAAGATAGTTGAGCGGATGCATATGAAAGGCTCTGGGATTGCGCAGTGCCTGGAAATATCGCTGCGACTTCAGCACCGCCCGCACCTGCTCGGTGTCGAGATAATCGAGTTCGTAGTCGTAATCCTTGAGCAACTGCTCGCGATAGGCCTTGAGCGAGGCACCATCGTCATAGCGCAGAACGCTGGTGATGCCCGGCTGCGGAGCGGCGCTTTCTATATTGAGATCGCGGATCGTATCGCGGATGAATTCGACGCCCTCGACCGAGAGATGGAAAAGCTTCCTGGCGGCAACCTTGCCCGCCATCCGGGCGATGTCGTCGCTGCCCGTGGCGAAGCCGGGGGCTACGAAACCACCGTTGCGACCGGAGGCGCCGAAGCCGACGATCTCGGCTTCCAGCACGACCACTTTCTGGCCGGCGCGGACGAGTTGCAGCGCAGTTGTCAGACCAGCCAGCCCTGCGCCGATCACCACCGTGTCGCAATCTTCAGGCCCAGCGAGGGAAGACCGCGACCGGTCTTCGGCAATGGTTCTCTTGTAATAGGTATCGGGGTAGGACATGGCATGCTCTTCGAAATGAAAGGCACGGGCGGCTAAGACCGCCCGTGCGACGGCGCAAATCAATCGGCGCTGAAGTCCTTGCCGTACCATTTGGTGGTCAGGGTGGCGAGCGTGCCGTCCTTCTTCATCTCGGCGATAATGCCGCCGACCTTGGCGGTCCACTCCGGATCGACTTTTTCGGCAATCACGACGAGCGGCTCGCGGAAGGCATACTCGCCCTCGATGATGCGGACCGGATAGCCGTTCTTGATCGCGTTCTGGGCCGTCTGTTCCGGCGCGATGACGGCGGAGAGACGAACGCCGTCGCCGAGGCGCAGGTCATCGAAAGGCAGCATGGAGTCGGCGAATGTACGCACTTCGCCCGGCTCGAGCTTGTATTCAATCGGTGGAATGCCCGGTGCATCGATCTCCAGGCGGCGATTGATGAAATCTTCCGAGGTCGTCGCCGTCTCCACGCCGATCACCTTGCCGTTGAGGTCGGTGACCGTCTTGGCGGTGTTGTCCTTGTGCACGACGTAGACGTATGGGCTGTAATAATAGACGCCCACGAAGTCGATCACCTTGGCACGCGGCTTCGTCGGCGTCACGGAGCCGACGCCGAGATCGTAGCGGCCCTGCCAGCGGCCACCGGTGAGCGTTGCCCAATCCGGCGTTTCGAAGCTGACCTCGACGCCGAGGCGCTTGGCGATCTCGCGCGAAACATCGATATCGAAGCCGACCATCTGGTTGCTGTCGTCAAGATAGCTCTGGGGCGGCCAACCGCTGTTAGTGGCGACGACCATCGCCTTCTTTTCCAGCACGCGATCGAGCGTTGCTCCAGCTTGAGCCTGCGTCGATAGCGTCATTGCGGCCGCGCCGAGCGCGAGCCATGTCAAAAGTCTCCTCATCGAAATCCTCCTTTTCGATCAATCATGCGTACAGAAATGTAAGATGTCTGACAACATTAGATGAAAGGAAACTTGAGGCCCTGTCAAGAGCGCGTCTACGTGCCCCGTACATGATTAGGCGCTTCGCTCCTCGTCGAGCCTGTCGCGCAGCATGCTCCAAGGCAGGAGTATATTGGGTGCGTGCTTGAGAAGCCCGTGAAAGGGTATCTCCCTTGGCGGGGCATAAGGGATCGGCAAGGCGCTGGCCGGTATGCCGGACGCCCAGGTAGCAATTTCCCGGCCGAGCGCCGTGGTCAGCGCGATGCCGCGGCCGTTGCAGGCAAAGCCCGCGAGCAGTCCGGGACCGAGGTCGACCAGATGCGGCAGGAAATCCGGCTCGACCGCAGCCATGCCCGACCAGGCCCAGGCGATCGGAGGGACGTCGCCGAGTTCCAGCATCTTAGCCAGACGCCGGTGGATAGTGCCCGGCACGCGCGTCCCGGCGCCCGGACCGAAGACATGCATGCCCCCGCTGATGAGGCGGTTGTCGGCATCGAAGCGGAAGGTGAAGAGATTGCGGCGGGTATCGGAGACCGACTGGTTGCCGGGCAGGAGGCGCTTCCTGACTTCGCGCGGCAGAGGTTCGGTGGCGATCTGGAAGACCCGGAGCGGGAAATAGGTCCGGGCGAGTTCGGGTCGCAGTTTGCCGCCATAGGCATTTGTGGCGATGAAGACTTTGCCGGCGCGGACGGTGCCAGTGGCGGTCGTCAGCGTGTAGCCCTCGTTCGCGCGGGATATCGCGGTCACCGGGCTCCGTTCGAAGATGCGCGCGCCGGCGGCCTCGGCGGCATCCGCCAGGCCGCGTGCATAGGCAACGGGATCGAGGAGACCGCCCGAACGGTCCGTCCAGCTTCCGGCATAGCCCTTGGCACCCGTGACGCTCTCGGTCTCCGATCTGCCCATGACGACGACCGGGCGGCCGCGACTCGCCCACTGGGCGGCACGTGATTTGACCTTGTCAAAAGCGGCGGCGGAATGCGCGGGCTGGATCCAGCCGCTCTGCTCGGCCTGGCATTCTATGTTGTGGCGACGGATGAGTTCGAAAACGAGGTCGGCGCTCGTGCTGGCGAAGCGGATCAGTCGCTCGCCGCGCTCAGTACCCAGCTCGGCGATGATGTCGTCCGGGTCCTTCTTGGCGAAATTCGGAACCACAAAGCCGGCATTGCGGCCCGTCGCGCCCCAGGCGATGATCTCGGCCTCGAGCAGCACCACCGAGAGACCTTTCGCGGCCGCATGCAGGGCGGTCGACAGGCCGGAAAAGCCGCCGCCGATGATGGCGAGGTCCGCATCGACAGTCTCCGTGAGCGCCGGGCGTTCGCGATAGTCTCCGCCGATCGCGTGCCAGAGCGAAATCGCGGTCATGAGGATGGACCGGCAGGCTCGGCGGCGGGCTTCGGGGCCGGGCGGCGGCGCTCGACGAGGTTGCCGAACAGGCCGTTCGGTCTGATCAGCAGGATGACGCAGAGCATCACGCCGATGGCGACGATCTGCAATGCGGCGGCGCGGGCCTGCTGGTCGGCAGGTGCAAGCGAGCTGACAAGGGCACCCGATCCGGCCCAGATCGCCCAGACCAGCACCGACCCGATGACGGCGCCGCGATTGCTGCCCGATCCGCCGACGATCAGCATCACCCAGACCTGGAAGGTCAGCATGGGCGTGTAATTGTCCGGTGCGATGAAGCCGATGAAATGGGCCTGGACCGCGCCGGCGAGGCCCATCAGCGCGCCGCCGACGGCGAAGGCCTGGACGCGGTAGAAGCGGGCGCTCTTGCCGAGCGAGATCGCCGCCCGCTCGTCCTCGCGCAGCGCCTTGAGGACGCGGCCCCACGGGCTGCGCGCAAGGTGCTGGAGGGCTAGGTATGCGATGAGCGTCACTGCGGACACCACGGCAAGATTGGCGAGGTTGAAATAGATCGGCGTCTCGGCAAGCGCGGCGAAGGGCCTCGGGATGAAGCCGACGCCGAAGGCGCCGCCAGTGACGCTCTGCGCGTTGAGGGCCACGAGCTGGACGACGACGGCGACGCCGAAGGTAGTGATCGCGAGATAGTCCGATTTCAGCCGTAGCGTGGCGAAGCCGGTGATCGCCGCGGCGATGCCTGCCACGAGCATTGCCCCCAGCCAGCCGGCGACGATCGGCAGGCCGAAGCCGCCGAACCGGACGGGATCGTCGGGCGTGGTCATCAGCGCCGACGTATAGGCCCCGATCGCGACGAAGCCCGCGACCCCGACATTGAACAGGCCGGTGAGCCCCCATTGCAGGTTCAGCCCGAGGCTGATCAGGGCGAAGACCAGCGCCGTGGTGAGGAAGAAGGCGACATATCCGAGAAGATCGATCATCGTTCCCTCACTCCGAAAATTCCGATCGGCCGCACGAAGAGCACTCCCATCAGGATGATGAAGGAGATCGCGGCGCGCCATTCGGCACCGATCAACTGGACGGCGGCGGCCTCTGCGAGGCCGATGATCAGCCCGCCGAGAACAGCGCCGGTGACCGAACCGATGCCGCCGAGAATGGCCGCGGCGAACATCGGCAGCAGCATGTCGAAGCCCATCAGCGGCCGGACCTGCACCAGGATGCCGATCATGACGCCGGCAACGCAGGCAAGTGCACCGCCGAGCATCCAGGTGACCCGGACGACCTTGGCGACATCGATGCCCACGACCCGGGCGAGCGCCATGTTCTGGCTGACGGCCCGCATCGATCGTCCCGTCTGGGTGCGTGTCATCAGCAGGTGTGTGGCGGTGACCAGTGCGGCGATGACGATGAGAAGCGCGACCTGGTCGGGCGTGACGCGGATGCCCAATCCAACCGGCATCGCCATCTGGATCGCCTTGCTGAAATAGGCCGGCCGCGAGGTGAAGATGAATTCGAGCAGGCTGCGCAGAGCCATCGACGCGCCGAAGCTCGCCATCACGACGATGATCGCCTGTCCGCGTGACCTGAGGCGGGCGAAAAGGACGATGTCAAGTGCCAGTGCCAGCAGGCCGGTGATCGCGGCGCCGAGGATGACGGCGACGATCAGCGGCCAACCGAAGGAGAGCGCGCCGATCGGCGCGAACTTTCCGAATATCGCGCCGATGGCGCTGACGACAGCGAGCGTCGCATAGGTGCCCCAGGCCATGAAGTCGCCATGGGCGAAGTTGGAGAAGCGCAGGATGGAATAGGTGAGCGTGACGCCGATGGCGCCGAGGCCGATCATCGAGCCCGTCAGCAGGCCATCGACAATGAATTGCAGGTTCATGGCTGGCCTCCCGATGGCTGGTGGGCGCGCTGGCCGAGATAGAGCTCCGCGACGACGGGGTCGTTCCAGAGTTCCGAGGCCACGCCCTCGTGGGCCTCTCGGCCCTCTACCAGCACATAGGCACGGTCGCCGATGGCGAGCGCGGCCCTGGCATTCTGCTCGACGAGCAGGATGGTCATTCCCGCGCCGCGAATGTCGCTCAGCATCGCGAAAACCATGGAGACGAGCTTTGGCGAGAGGCCGGCCGAGGGCTCGTCGAGCACGAGCAGCTTCGGCTCGACGATCAAGGCGCGGGCGACGGCGAGCATCTGCCGCTGGCCCCCCGAGAGATTGCCGGCGCTCGTGCGGCGGAAGTTCCTGAGGTCAGGAAAAGTCTCGTACATGCGCTCGATGCGCTCGGCGGCGACCTTCGGCTTCAGAATGCCGCCGGCGGTGCGGAGATTGTCCTCGACGCTCATCAGCGGGAAAATGTTCTCGGTCTGCGGCACGAAGGCGAGGCCACGGCGCACCATCTGATGAGCGGGCAGCGTCGTGATATCGTCGCCATCGAGCAGGACCGTGCCGCCGGAGACCGGAACCAAGCCGGCGATCGCCTTGATCAGGCTCGACTTTCCGGCGCCGTTGGGGCCGAGCACGACGACGATCTCGCCGCGATCGACACGGATCGATGCGCCGCGCACGATGGGTACGCCCGGCTCGTAGCCGGCGACCAGGTCGGAAACCTCAAGCACGGGCCGCGTCATGCCGCGCCTCCGAGATAGGCCTCGATGACGCGGGGATCGCGGGCGACCTCGCTTGCCGTCCCCTCGGCGATCAATTGCCCACTCGCCATGACCAGCACGCGATGGCAGAGGCGGGTGACCATATCGATATTGTGCTCGATAAGCAGGAAAGTAACGCCGCGCGCGTTGATCTCGCGAATGCGGTCCATGATCACTTCAAGCAGCGTGGCGTTGACGCCTGCCGCCGGCTCATCGAGAAGGATGATCGCGGGGTCGGCCATCATCACGCGCGCCAGTTCGAGCAGCTTGCGCTGCCCGCCGGAGAGCACGCGCGCCGGCTCGTGGGCGAGACGCGAAAGCAGCAACAGATCGAGCAGTTCCATCGCCTTCGTCTCGGCCGCGCGCTCCTCGGCGGCGACACGGAAGGGATTGAGGAAATTGGCGAGCAGCTTCTCGCCGGTCTGGTTCTGCGCGGCGAGCATGACATTTTCCACGAGGCTCAGGTTGGCGAGCGGCCGCGGGATCTGGAAGGTCCGTCCGAGGCCACGCCCGATGCGACGGTGCGGCATCTCGCGCGACACGTCGACGCCATTGAGGACGATGTGGCCCGATGTCGGCGGCAGGCTACCGGCGAGCAGGTCGAACATCGTGGTCTTGCCGGCGCCATTCGGACCGATCAAGCCCAGGATTTCGCCTTGGCGGACATCGAAGGTCACGTCGTTGACGGCATGAAGGCCGCCGAAGCGCCGGATGACGTTTCTTGCGCTCAGCACGGCGGAACCTGGCGGCTCCACCCTTCTCGCTTCCCCTGGACTCATCGGACCCTCTGGCCGAAGCGTTTGTCGCTTCGTGATTTTTGATTTGTGATCACACTTGCGTTGATCACAATATTAAGCTTAAAATAATTGGCAAGAGAAAAATCGCGAGGAAACGGGACGCGATGCGATCAGCGGTAACCGACAAGAGTAGCAACGACCTCTCTGCCGCCCAGTTGATGCCGGTGGGGCGCGAGACCGTGCAGGATCGGGTCTATTCCGAGTTGCGGCGCGCGCTGATCGGCGGCATGTTCGAGCCGAGCCAGGTGCTGACGATCCGTGGTCTCGCCGATGCGCTCGCCACCAGCACCATGCCGGTGCGCGAGGCCGTCGGCCGGCTGATCACCGAAAAGGCGCTGGAGGCGCTGCCGAACCGCTCCGCCCGCGTGCCGCCGATTACGATCGAGCGCATGTCCGATCTGCTGCGCACCCGCATCCTGATCGAAGGCGAGGCGATTGCGCTCGCCACCGAACGCATGACCGGGCCGGATTTCGCGCGTATCGAGGCGCTGCTGCACGAATGGGACGAGATGCGCGCCCTCAAGCAGCCCAAGGACGTCGACCGCGAGGTGACGCTCAATCAGAGGTTCCACTTCGAGATCTACCGCTCCTGCGGCTCGTCCGTCCTGATGCCGATGATCGAGAGCCTGTGGCTGCAATCCGGCCCCTGCATCCGCGTGGCGATCTATGCCTTCTCGGAAGCGGGCGAGGTCGATACCGCCCAATATCATCGCCGCATCGTCAGTGCGCTCGCGACCAAGGATGTCGATGCCGCGCGAGAGGCGCTCGCCGCCGACATTTCCCGGCCGTTCGAATATCTGCGCAGCAAGATGCTCGCCGAGGAAAAGCTGAGGGAGGTGAGCAAATGATGACCCGTGCAATCCTGATCGAGGAATCGAGGTCCGGCCTTTCGGTCAAGGCGCTGCTGCTCGACGGTAAGGCGCCCGACAACGCAGCCTTCCTGTGGGAGTATCTCACTGAGCCCCGCATTGTCGGCGGTATCCATGCAATGTGGACGGGGCCGGAAATATCTTGCCCGGTCCCGTCTGATCATCTTGAGGGCGCGGCCTATGCAAAGCCGCTGCCGGCCGAGAATGCGACCCTCAATCCGCAGCCTGGCGATATCGTCATCTCCTACGTGCCGCCGCGCATGTGGGGCGGCAATCCGAACGCCATCTTCGACATCGGCCTTTTCTATGGCGCGGGCGCGCGATTGCTGTTCCCGATCGGCTGGCTCGCGGGCAGCGTCGTCGCCCAGGTGGCGACCGAGGGGCGGGACCATTTTGCGGCGGCCTGCGGCGTCATTCGCCGCAACGGCGCCTGCGAGGTTACATTCAGCCGGGCGGAGGCGTGACATGAGCGGCATCGATGACGGTTTCGAGCTCTACGACCTCCGGGTCGAGGCGGTGATCCCAGAGGGCAAGCCGATCTATTGCGGCGCCAGGCCAGGCGACTATTTCGAGTTGCGTGGCGAGATGTTGTCGATGCCGGCAGACCAGGGCTTTTCCATCTATTCGATCTCGGCGGTGCTGCCGCTCCTCGCCGCCAAGCAGCGCGAGACGCACCCGAACGACTGGATGACCTCGGATGCCGAGATCGCCTGCCCGGACCCCAATTGCGGCAGCCGCCTCAGGATCGTCCGGCTCGGCAAGCGGCGGTTCAGCCATGCCGAGACGACGGCTGTGCCATTGCCTACTGAAAGAGAATCACGATGAGCAGGACCTTCCAACTCACGCCGGACTATGCGATTTCCCGCGTCATCCGTGGCGGATGGCAGCTCGCGGGCGGACATGGCGCGATCGATCGCGCACAGGCGGTCGATGATCTGATCGCCGCCTTCGATGCCGGGATCAAGACCTATGACTGCGCCGATATCTATACCGGCGTCGAGGAATTGATCGGTGCGGCGCGTCTCAAGCTCGCCTCGGAACGCGGGCTGGATGTCGCCGCCAGCATGAAGGTGCATACCAAGCTGGTGCCGGATCTCGAAATCCTGCCGCGCATCAGCCGCGACTATATCAGGGGCATCGTCGAGCAGTCGCTGAAGCGTCTGAAGACCGAGCGGCTCGACCTCGTCCAGTTCCATTGGTGGGATTATGCCCATAGCGGCTATGTCGATGCGATGGGCTGGCTTGACGAGATGCGTGCCGAAGGCAAGGTCCGCAATCTGGGAACCACCAATTTCGATGCGCCGCGGCTTGCCGAGATCATCGGAGCGGGCGTGCCGCTGGTGAGCCAGCAGCTGCAATATTCGGTGCTCGACCAGCGGCCGACGCACTATGTAGCCGAACTCGCCGCCCGCCACGGATTCAAGTTCCTGTGCTATGGCTCGGTTGCCGGCGGCTTCCTCAGCGACCGGTGGCTCGGCCAGCCGGAGCCGGATATGAATCTCGAAAACCGATCGCTCGTCAAATACAAGCTCATCATCGACGACTTCGGTGGCTGGGATCTCTTCCAGGAACTGCTGCGGGCGCTCCGGAGCGTGGCCGACCGTCACGGCGTCGATATCGCCACGATCGCGAGCGCCTGGGTTCTCACCCGCGAGCATGTCGCCGCCGTCATTGTCGGCGCTCGCAACCAGAGCCACGCACTGGCCAATGCCGGCATCATGGACATCGTGCTTTCCGGCGAGGATCTCGCCGAGATCGGCGCCGTCGTCGGCCGGAGCACCGGCCCGGAAGGGGACGTCTATACGCTGGAGCGCGACCGGAAGGGTCGCCACGGCTCGATCATGCACTACAACCTCAATGCGGGGAAGAAATGAGCGAATCTCCACTCTTCATCCGTGCCCGCGACGAGGTTGTGTCACTGCATGAATTCTTCGTCGCCTGGTACGACAAGAAGACTGCTGATGCGATCGACTTTGACCGTTTCGACAAGGTCATGGGGCCTGGCATACAGATGATCCCGCCCAGCGGCGACATGCTCGATCGGGACGCGGTCGTGTCCTATGTTCGCAACAACCGTGCGACCTTCGATGGCGACTATGCGATCGAGATTGCCGATGTCCAGTCCGCCTGGGAAGCCGGGAGCGCAATTGTCATTACCTATATCGAGAAGCAGGAGCGCCGTGGCGTGAAAACCGCGCGGCGCGCCTCCGCACTTTTCGTTGAAAGTTCATCGGCGCCCAACGGCGTCGAATGGCGCCATCTGCATGAAACCTGGATGCAGACGGCTGAATGAGAACGGGTTCGAAAACTGGGAATAAATCACACCGAAAAGGGGAACCACGATGAAGAAGACACTGCTTCAATTGACCGCCGCACTGCTGCTCGCCGGCACCGCAGGCATTGCCAATGCCGCTGATTGCAAGGTCACCGTCGGGCTGGTGATGGAACTGACGGGGCCTGCCGGCGAATATGGCCAGGCCGGCGCCAAATCCGTCGAGATGGCTTTCCGCGACATCAACGATGCCGGCGGCGTGCTGGGCTGCGATCTCGTCACCGATACGCGCGACAGCCAGAGCGCGGGCAACATCGCGGTCGATGCCGCGACGCAGCTCGTCCAGGTCAAGAAGGTACCGCTCGTCATCGGCGGCATCATCTCGTCCGTGTCGATCCCGATCCTGACCTCGGTCACCGGGCCTGCCAAGATCGTGCAGATCTCGCCGGCCTCGTCCTCGCCGACGCTGACGGCACTGGCCCGCGAAGGCAAGACCAACGGCATCTTCTTCCGCACGATCACGTCGGATGCGCTGCAGGGCATTGCCGCCGCAAAATACGCTGTTGACAGCGGCTTCAAGAAGCTCGCGATCGTCCATGTCAACAACGACTTCGGCGTCAACATGGTGGCCGAGTTCTCGCGTGCCTACAAGGCGCTCGGCGGCACGATCGTTTCAGTCACGCCCTATAACGAAAAGCAGTCGAGCTATGCCTCGGAAGTCACCGCCGCGATGGGCGGCGAGCCCGACGGCCTTTACCTCGTGAGCACGCCTGTCGATGGCGCGACCATCGCGCGTACCTGGATTTCGCAGGGCGGGGTCCAGAAGTTCCTGCTCAATGACGGCATGAACAGCCCGGATTTCATTGAATCGGTCGGCGCCGAATATCTCAACGAGGCGCACGGCACGTCATCGGGTACCAACCCGACCAAGTCGACCGACTATTTCATGAAGAACTACAAGGACTTCTCCGGCATCGAGCCGTCGAACCCTGCCGCCGACCGCTCCTATGACGCCGGCGCCATAGCCGGACTCGCAATCGCGATCGCCGGCTCCCAAGACCCGGCCAAGATCAAGGACGCGATCAGCAAGGTGGTCGATCCCACTGGTACGCCGATCTATGCCGGCAAGGAGGAATTCGCCAAGGCACTCAAGCTGATCAGTGAAGGCAAGCCGATCAAGTACGAAGGCGTCATCGGCCCGGTCAGCTTCGACAAATATGGCGACATCACCGGCCCGTTCCGGCTCTGGAAGATCAAGGACGGCAAGGTCGAGACCACAGGCGAAATGACCACCGAGCAGGTCGATGAACTGATGAAGAAGATCAACTAAGGTCACAGTCGATCGAGGGGCGCCCAGCGCCCCTCGATCGACTGGCGCTCGTGAACGGCGATGTTGTGTTGTGACGATGGGCTCGCCGGCTTGAGTCCAGCAAGCGCACAGTTCAAGACTTGTGATCCCTCAGTTCAACCGCCGGAAACATAACTCACCTTGCCATGCTCGCGTTTGCGCCACGTTGCCGGCGGCGTGCCGATCGAGCGTTTGAACTCGCGGCTGAAGTGATAGACATCGCAAAAGCCGCAGAGTTCGGCGATTTCGGACATTGCCATTCCGCTATCTGAGATCAGTGCCTGGGCATGCGTCAGCCGTTCGCGCAACAGCCATTGATGCGGGCTGGTGCGCAGGTGTTTGCGAAACAGGCGCCTGATATGTGAAGGGCTCAGTCCAGCCAGGCTTGCGAGATCCTTGCCGCTCCACGAACGGCCCAAATCGCCGCGCATCGCCAGCAGCACGGCGCTCAACTGTTCCGGCGATCCGCCCTGTCCATCGCCGCGCACCGCCGTGTCGACGATCGAGAGAAATTCGCCAACGAACTGGTTGAGCCGGAGATCGAGACCGGTGCCGCCGCCCCGCATGGCGAGGAACAGACGGTCGAACCAGCCCTGCAGTACCATCGGCTCCGCCACGCTGACGATCGGCTCGGAATCCCCGAATATTTTCTCGCGCAACGCCAGCGTGTTTGGTCCATCGACCCGGAACCAGCGCAAGGTCCATGGGTTCGTCGCATGTGCGTAATGTGCATGCGGCAGTTCATTGGCGATCCATACAAGCTGCCCCGGACCGATTTCCAATCGCTGGCCGAGCGTCTCGACCGTCCCGCCGCCGCTCAGGCAGAACAGGATATCCTGTCCTACATGCCTGTCCCGCACCACGCGGTAGTCCGGACCGGCCGATACCATGCCGGCCCGCACGATCGTGTAGGCCGCAGCCGTCCACATCGTGTCGGGAACGTAATGCAGGCTCTCCAGGAAGGACGACTTCTTTTCCATGCGCGTTTTATATAAAGAAATGGAATTGTTTGTCCATTTCTCTCTGCCGGAACTGCGCCTAGTTTCCTCTTCAACGAGATGCGCATCCGTAACATCCAAGGAAACGCCGATCCGTCGGCAAGACCTGATTTTGGGAGATCATGATGCTTACGATGAATGAAGCCGAGGCTGCGGCCTATATCAGGGATGGATATATCATCCGCTCCGGCCTGCTGACCGCCGACGAGGTCGACACCTTCCGCAGCCGGGCGCGAGCCCAGCTTGAAGCGGAGAGCCAGACCGGCGCCGTGATGGCCAAGGGCGACAAGGAAGGCAAGACGACCCTCCTCAAGATGTGGAACAAGGCCGAGGACGACCAATACGGCTACCTCGCCCGCGACGAACGTCTGGTGGACCTCGCCGAAGATGCGATCGGCAAGTCGATCTATCTCTACAGCCACAAGATGACCATGAAGCAGCCCAACGAAGGCGGCGCCTGGGAATGGCATCAGGATTTCGGTTACTGGTACAATTACGGCTGCCTCGCGCCCGAAATGATGAGCATCTACGTTTCGCTCGACAAGGCGACCCGGGAGAATGGCTGCCTGCAGGTGCTCAAGGGCACGCACAAACTCGGCCGCCTGAACCATATCCGCGAAAACGACCAGACCAATGTCGAGCAGGAACATCTCGAGGCGGCGCTGAAGCGCTTCGAGCACGTCTATGTCGAGATGGAAGCCGGCGACGCGCTGATTTTCGATGGCAACCTGCTGCACCGCTCGGATGCCAACCGCTCGAACACCTATCGCTGGGGCTATATCAGCTCCTACAACGCGGTGGAAAACGCGCCCTTCAAGCGTGTCCGCGAATACGGCAACTACGAGGCGCTCAAGAAGGTGCCGGCCGGCACGTTCCGGAACCTGCCCGAGCAGGCTGCCTGATTTCTGGCGACGCGGTGCGGTTAACTCGCACCGCTACAGACGATCCGAAATCCCGCTGAGGAGATGGGACAAGGAGACGAACAGGCCAGGCGCATGGCGCGCCCGGCCCACATGAGGAGGATAGGATATGGCCGATACGGTCAGGACCGGCGCACAGGCGCCAGCTGTCGACCGGCTCTCGCTCGCACGCCTGCTGCGAGCGCGGGAAGCAGGCGTGTTCATCGCTCTGCTGGTGCTCTGTCTTTTCCTGTCTTTCGCGACGGACAGCTTCCTCACATCGTTGAATTTGCTCAATGTCGGCCGGCAGGTGTCCCTGCTCGGCATCATGGCCGTCGGTATGACCTTCGTGCTGATATCAGGCGAAGTCGATCTTTCGGTCGGCTCGACCTATGCGATGTCGGGCCTGGCGACTGGCATGCTGATCGTGCTCGGATGGTCGCTGATGCCAGCGATGACGGTCGGACTTGCCGTAGGCATAGCGATCGGCGTGATAAACGGCGTGCTTTCGACCTATGGGCGGCTGCCGTCGCTGATCGCCACGCTCGGTATGCTGAGCGTGGTGCGGGGTGCCGCGCTGCTGATGACCAGCGGCCAGCCGGTGACCGTCAATGTCCGCAAGGGTGCGGTGCCCGAAGTGTTCGACACGTTCACCGCCATGGGGCAGGGCTACCTCTTCACGATCATTCCGATGCAGCTCGTTTTCTTCATTATCGTCGCCGTCATCGCCTGGATCATCCTGTCCTACACCAATTTCGGCTTCCGCATCTTTGCCGTCGGCGGTAGCGCCAAGGCGGCCCGCGTTTCGGGCATCTCCGTCAACAGGGTCAAGATCTGCGCCTTCGTACTGATGGGTTTCCTCGCCGCGCTCGCGGGCATTCTCAGCATGGCCTTCCTGCCAAGCGGGCAGGCGGGTCGCACCGGCCTTGGCCTCGAACTCGATGTCATCGCCGCGACGATCGTCGGAGGCGCTTCGCTCTCCGGCGGCGAAGGCACCATTCTCGGTACCATCCTCGGTGTGCTGATCATCGGCGTGATGCGCAATGGGCTGGTGCTGATGGGCGTATCGCCCTTCGTACAGGAACTGATGATCGGCCTGGTGATCATCATCGCGGTCGGCATCGACAAATGGAGTTCGCGAAAAGCCAGCTGAGGCTGTCAGCAGAATTAAAAACGGGAGGAACTGACAATGAAACTGAGAAATCTTCTTCTTGCCGCAGCCATTGCCCTCGTGCCGGTTGCAGCCCATGCCGAACAGAAACTGGCCGATTTCAAGCTGGCGGAGCGTATCAAGGCCAAGCTCGATGCCGGGCAGAAGCTCGATCTCTACGTCTCCTATCAGGACGTATCGAACGAATTCGCGCCTTTCCTGAAGGCAGGCGTCGAACGCGCCAGCAGCGAGAAAAACGTCAACGCCAAGTTCATCGGCCCGGTCGGCTCGGATGCTGACGGCCAGATCAACGAAATCGAGACCCTGATGGGCACGATGGACGGCCTTGCGGTTTCATCCGTTTCCACCGACGCGTTGGCACCAGTCATCGACCGCGTGCTGGCGGCCGGCATTCCGGTCGTCACCTACAACACGGATAACCCGGACAGCAAGCGTCTCGCCTTCGCGGGCCAGGATCTGGTGCAGTCCGGCGTTGAGGCCGGCAAGCTGATGGCCAAGGTGCTTGACGGCAAGGGCAAGGTAATGATCGTCACGCTCGATGCCGCCGCGCAATGGTCGCTCGACCGCGAAAAAGGTGCCCGCGAAGGCCTGAAGGCTGCCGGTCCCAATATCGAGATCGTCAACACGCTGAACACGGGCAGCGATCCGCAGAAGATCTATTCCGCGATCGAAAACGCCATGCTCGCCGATCCGAGCATCACGGGCCTCCTGTCGCTTGAATGCTGCTCGACGCCGGCCGCCGGCACATGGGTCCAGCGCAACAACCAGACCGACAAGGTCAAGGTTGTGGGCTTCGACCTTCTCGACCAGACCGTGGAACTGGTCGGCAACGGCAATATCCAGGCGACGATCGACCAGGCGCCTGAAAAGCAGGGCTATGCTGCAGTCGACATGCTGGTGACATTCCTTAGCGGCAAGCCGATCGACAATCTCGATACCGGCGTCGGCATCTATACCAAGGAAAACATCGCCGAAATGGCGAAGAAATAGCCTGACGTCCTCCCAGGACCGCCGGCAGTCGCCGGCGGTCTTTCCAGAGATTGGTGATCATGTCAGGCAGTCATTCCAATATCGTCGAGATCCATGGGGTAACCAAGCGCTTCCCTGGTGTGCTGGCGCTCGACAATGTCTCGCTCGCCTTCCGGGCGGGTGAGGTGCATGCCGTTGTCGGCGAGAACGGCGCCGGCAAATCGACGCTGATGAATATATTGGCGGGTGACCTCCATCCGACCGATGGCGAGGTGCATATCGACGGCAAGCCGGTGCGCTTCCGTTCGTCGCTCGACAGCCGCGCGGCGGGCATCGTCGTCGTCTACCAGGAACTGGCGCTCTGTCAGACCATGACGGTTGCGGAAAACATCATGATGTCGGCGATGGCCGCACGGCCGCAGATTTCGCTGGTGCCGCGCGCGGAAATGCGGCGCGGGGCACGCTCTGCACTATCCCGTCTCGGCATGGGCGCCCTCGATCCGGACACCAAGGTTTCGCGTCTCTCGATCGCCGAAAAGCAGCTCGTCGAGATCGCCGGTGCCATCCGCCAGAACGCCCGCGTGCTGGTGCTGGATGAACCGAATTCCGCCCTGTCGCGCCGCGAGAGTGAGCGCCTGTTCGAGATCGTCAAGCAACTCCGGGCCGAGGGCGTGACAGTCATCTATGTTTCGCACCATCTGCGCGAAGTTTTGGCGATCGCCGACCGCGTCAGCGTGATGCGCGATGGCCGCGCGATCGAAACCCTCGACAACGACGAGTTGACCGAAGCCCGGCTCATCCGCGGCATGGTGGGACGAGACCTCGGCACGGCACGCCCCTGGTCGCAGGACGAGGCCTCGGGCAGCATCCAGGGCGATGTCGCCCTTTCGGTCCAAAATCTGCTCGCACCGGGCATCGACGATATCAGCTTCGAGCTGCGCGCCGGCGAAATCCTTGGCATCGGCGGCCTGCCGGATTCGGGCAAGGATGGACTTGGCGAGGCCCTGTTCGGGCTGGTCGAGCGCCAGGGCCAGGTGCTCGTCGGTGGCGAGGAACTTCGCGCCCACGATCCGATGGCCTCCATTCGCAAGGGCGTATCTTTCGTCCCCGCCGACCGCCGGGGCGCGAGCGGCCTCCTCGCCATGAGCGTCGCCGACAACGTCATCTCCGCGTCGCTGCCGCGATTTTCGATCGCAGGCGTCCTCCAGCGGGGCATGATCAGGCGCGAGGCGCGGGCGCAGGTGGCAAGGCTCGATGCGCGCATTTCCCATCTGGCCCAGAAGCTCGGCACGCTTTCGGGCGGCAACCAGCAGAAGATCATCCTTGGCCGCAGCCTTGTCACCAATCCGCGCCTGCTGATCCTGCACGAACCGACGCGCGGCATCGATGTCGGCGCCAAGGCTGAGATCTATTCCATCCTGCGCGGCATCGCCGGCGAGGGCGTGGCGGTGCTGCTGATCTCGTCCGAAGTGCCGGAACTGATCATGAATACGTCACGCGTACTCGTCTTGCGCGGTGGCAAGATTTCAGGTGAACTCGAAGGCGCCGGGGTCAACGAGGAAGCGGTGCTGGCGCGCGCAATGACATCATGAATGAGGATGCGATGAAGAAACCGGAAATCACGGTCGTGGGCTCGTTTGCGGTCGGCTTGACCATGCGCGCGCCAAAACTGCCGATCTTCGGCGAGACCATGCTTGGTACGGATTTCGACATGGGCCCGGGCGGCAAGGGCTCGAACCAGGCCGTCGCAACGGCCCGGCTCGGCGCCAATTCCGCGCTGCTCGGCATGATCGGTTCAGACAAGCTCGCTGGCATCGCGACCGACCTCTACGCGGCCGAGGGCGTCGACTCGTCGCTCCTCTCGGTGCGGTCGGAGCGCGCCACGGGCGTCGGCATCATCATCCTCAACGACAAGGGCGAGAATTTCATCATCCTCGACATGGGCGCCAACGAGCTGCTGGATGCCGCAGCCGTCGATGCTGGGGAAGCGCGTATCCGGAGAAGCGATGTCGTGATGACCGTGCTTGAAATTCCGGTCGAAGCCGCCGCGCGCGCCATGGAACTCGGCCGTCGTCACGGCGCCAGGACCATCCTCAATCCCGCGCCCGCGCGCGCTCTGCCCGACGCGATCTTTGCCAATGTCGATTATCTCACGCCGAATGAAAGCGAGTTGCGCATCCTGCTCGGCCTGCCCGCCGACGACCCGCGCTCGTCACGCGAACTCGCGGGTGAACTCCGCCGCCGGGGCGTCCGCAATGTCGTGGTTACACTCGGACGCACGGGTGCGCTTGTTCTCACCGATGAACTCGACGCGATGGTGCCGGCGATCACGGTCGAGGTGGTCGATACAACGGGCGCTGGCGATGCTTTCAATTCGGGCTTTGCCGTGGCACTCGCCGAGGGCCGCGAGATCGTCGATGCCGTGCGCTTCGGCGTCGTGTGCGGCGGACTTGCCTGCACCCGCCTCGGCGTCATTCCCGGCCTGCCGGATCGCGCGCCGGCCGATGCACTCTTTGAAGAAGCCAAGAAAACCGTATGGAAGGACCGCCCGTGAACCGCAACCGTCTGCTCAATGCCCAACTGTCGCACGCCATCGCCTCCATGGGGCATGGTGACCTGATGATCATCTGCGATGCCGGCTTCCCCATCCCCTCCACCACGTGGCGCATCGACCTCGCCATCACGCCTGATGTGCCCGACCTCGAAACCGTGCTGGCGCCGATCGCCGCGAATTTCATCACCGAGAAGGTCTCCTTCGCCGAGGAAATCAAGGTCCACAACAAGCCGCTGCTTGCCAAGGTCGAGCGGTTGTTCTCGGGCGCGGAATTCGCACCCATTCCGCATGCCACCATCCTCAGCGAGATGGCGGCCAAGGCCAAGGTCATCGTCCGCACTGGCGCCTTCGATCCATGGGGCAATATCCTGCTCTATTCCGGCGTCGATGTGCCCCAGTGGTTCAACAAGCCGGGCGTGGTCGCGCCGGACTATTACGCCAGGAAGATGTAGCGCCCATGCCGCGCATCTTCGATTTCGGCGGCCGTGAGGTCAATCGCAGCCAGACCGTCGCCGGCCTCAAGTCCCTCAAGGGCAGCGGCCGGCACGCGACCCAGGTGACGGCGGAGACGCCTGATGAAGCCGCCGCCGCAGAGGCCGCCGGCATCGAAATGGTAGTCTGCCGCGCTGCCAATGTGGCCCGAGTGCGGGAAGGCTCGAAGGTGGTGTTCGTCACCGCCGCTCTCGGCTTCGCCGAGGCGATCACGCCTGATGAGATCATGAGGACCGCGTTTTCCGCTGTCACATCGGGCGCGGATGCCGTTCTCTGCAGCCGCAGCCACCAGACCGTCAAGATGCTGGCCGACGAGCAAATCCCCGTCATGGGCCATCTCGGCCTCGTGCCGCGCAAATCGACCTGGCTGGGCGGTATCAGGGCGGTCGGCAAGACCGCGACAGAGGCGCTGGACCTATGGGATCGCTTCAGGCGGCTGGAGGACGCCGGTGCCTTCGCAGTCGAATGCGAGGTGATCGCGGCGCCTGCCATGGCCGAGATCAACCGGCGCACCGGCCTGGTGACCGTATCGCTCGGCTCCGGCCGCGATGCCGATGTGATGTTCCTGTTCACATCCGACATCTGCGGCGAGGCCTCGCGACTGCCGCGTCACGCGCGTGCCTGGGGCGATCTTGCGAGCTTGCATGACGCCGTGCGCCGCGAACGCGTCCGCGCATTGTCCGGCTTCCGGTCGGCCGTGGAGACTGGCGATTTTCCCGGCAAAGCTGATGTGGCTGACATGACAGCCGAAGAGATGGAAAAGTTCCTGGGTACACTCGACAAGTAGGGTCGGCTAACCGTCTATTGCGCAGTGGTTTTGGGGGAGATCGGGCATGACTGGCAAGAAGCGTATCCTGTGTTTCGGAGACTCGCTCATCTGGGGATGGATGCCGATCGCGGAGGTCGTGCCCACGACGCGCTATCCCTTCGCGGAGCGCTGGACCGGTGTGCTTGCCACCCATCTCGGCGACAATTTCGAAATCATCGAAGAAGGCCTGAGCGGCCGGACGACGGATCTCGACGATCCGACCGATCCAAGGCTGAACGGCAGCACTTACCTGCCCTCGGCTCTGGCGACTCATCTGCCGCTCGACCTTGTGATCCTGCTTCTCGGCACCAACGATACCAAGACCTATTTCAACCGCAGCGCCTACGACATCACGGTCGGCATGTCGAAACTGCTGGTCCAGGTCGCGACCAGCGCCGGCGGCGTCGGGACCGTCTATCCCGCACCCGGGATGTTGCTGATGTCGCCCCCGCCACTCGCCGATATGACCGACCCCTGGCTGCAACTGACCTTCGAAGGCGCGCAGGCCAAAAGCCGAGAACTATCCCGGCACTACGCGGCACTGGCCCAATTCTTCAAGGTGGATTTCCTCGATGCCGGCGCTGTGATCGCCACCGGCGGCATCGACGGCATCCACCTGACAGCCCAAAACAATGCCGATCTGGGCAAGGCGGTCGCTCGCAAAGTACAGGCGATGTTCGGCCACAACTGAGATCGTCCTGGCAGTCGAAATGGCAGAGCAGCATCTGCTTTGGGATCACGCACTGGTTCGCCGCGCTCCGCTCGGACGATTGCCAGCATCTCGGCGTGCCGGATGGCAGCCTGCGCTCAAGCTGGGAACATTGCTCCGAGATCGCGTTGAAGGCGGAAGCGCTCGGCTTTCGTAACCTTCTGTGCCCATCCTTGTGCCAGGTCGGGCAGGACACGCTGTCGCGCATCAGGCGCGGGCGCGAGAACTGGCCGATCAGTTCGGCTTTATCGAGCCGCATCTCTGGACGGGGATCGACCGATCAGGTCCTCTCCGAGTTCAAAGCCGCCGGAAAATGGGCATCCGCGCCCTCATCCTGTCGGGTTATCCGCATCTCGACGAGGCCGAACATATTGGCACCAATGTTCTTCCCCAGTTGAAGACCTGCTCGCTGCCGCATGCCTATGGCCGCTTGCCTGTCGAGACACCGGCGACGCCGCTCAGGAACGGAGAGCGCCGGTGATGAAACATATGTCGCTGGCGCAATGACGTGTGCTGCATCGGTTCGACTATTTGTATATACTTAATCGACGCTCTCTAAGGAAAGGGTAGCGGCGATTGGGGGGATCAAGCATGGACGAAGCCGACACCAAGGATGGCCCGAGTGCCGGTGGACCGTTGAGGGAACGGCTGCTCGCCGCCTGCCGGCTTCGGTTTCACGGATTTGCAGTCGCCACGATGATCGCGCTGGCAGCCGCATTCCTCTCGGAACATTATGGCGCGCCGGCCATGCTGCTTGCGATCTTGATCGGCTTGGCCCTGCATTTCCTCTCCGAGGATGAGCGAAGCCTGCCGGGGTTGGATTTCGCCGCGCGCACGATGCTGCGCTTCGGCATTGCCTGCCTCGGCCTGCGCGTGAGCCTCGGTATGTTCGTCGACCTCGGGCCGGTCATGCTCATCTTGATCGCGGTTGCGGTTGCGGGAACGATTGCCTTCGGCATTCTCGTCGCCCGGTTCGCCGGTCAGGATGCCCGCTTCGGCATGCTGACGGGGGGCGCCGTGGCGATCTGCGGCGCCTCTGCGGCCATGGCGATCGCGGCGGTGATCGCCCGGCCCGACAAGACGGAAGCCGAGCGGGAAATGGGTTTCGTCGTGATCGGCGTGACCATGCTTTCGACGCTCTCGATGATCTTCTATCCCGTGATCGCAACAGCGCTTGGGCTGCCGGAGCGTGAGATCGGCATGTTCCTCGGGGCGACCATCCACGATGTCGCACAGGTTGCCGGTGCGGGCTTTTCAGTCTCCGTTCCCGCCGGCGAAACCGCGGTCTTCGTCAAGCTGATCCGGGTGACGATGCTGGCGCCGGTGGTCCTGGCCGCTGTCTTGATGTTCCGGCAATCGGCACCCGCAGGTACGCGCCGCCCGCCGCTCCTGCCGGGCTTCGTGATCGTCTTCATCCTGCTTGCGGCCATCAATTCGGTGGTGACGGTGCCGCCCATTGTCTCGGATCTCGCCGGCCAGGTCTCGCGCTGGGCTCTGCTCGTCGCGATCGCCGCCGTCGGCGTCAAGACATCGCTCGCCTCCATATCCAAGGTCGGCGGCCGTGCGATCAGTGCGCTTGTCGCCGACACAGTCTTCCTCGCGGTTTTCGTGCTGGTGGCCATGCTGCTGCTCGGCCCAGAACGGATCGGGGTCTGAGCGATGACCTCCGGCATGCCGTTCTCACCGGGATCACGGCATGCCGGAGCGAGCCGGCCAGGTCGAGGCCCGCGCGACAAGATGGCATGCGAGTTCCACCCGGCGCGGCAGATCGGGTAGTCTCGAAAGGTTGTCGTAGAGAAGAGCGAGCCCGGACGAGCCGATTTCGCGCATCGGAATATGCATCGTCGTCGGCGGTGGGTTGAGGAAGGCGGCCTGCGGCAGGTCGCCCATGCCCATGACCGAGACATCGCCCGGCACGGAATAGCCCATCTGCTGCACGCCCCCGCCTCGTCATACGTGACCGGCACCGTGCTACCGGTCGATGGTGGATGGCTCGTGCGCTGATTTCGAGCGGCTGTTCTCAAGCTTCGGGTTGATTGCGGAGGCCGACTCTAGATCGTTTCATTGTTAAATGGAATCATTCTGTTGGCTGAGACGGAGTCGGATATTCGTTCGGCCGGCGCGTGTCGTAGCCCAGATCTACGGCCAAGCCGGCCGAACGAATAGGCGGCCCGTATCGGCCAACCCCGAAGGGGCCGGGCATCTTTCCGCCAGGATCAGAGGCGATCGGCTCGGACGTACATCGGGGTATGCCCTTCGCCAATCGCCTCTGCCCTGACGAAAACCTGCTCCGGCAGAATGCTTCCATTTAACAATGAAACGATCTAGTTCACTGGGTCAGACCCCTTGATGGAGTATGCCGATGGAAGACGTCGTCCCGCCCAAGCCGATTTCGCCATCCGATGTTCCCTGGACGGAATGGTCCGATATTCCGAACTTCGCCATGCGATACCGGCATCTGACCGTGGCCGCCTTGGGCGAGGACTATCATGTCGGCGTGGCGATCGAGGAGCTCGATCCGGGCAAGCGAACGGTGCCCGCCCACTATCATATCTTCGAGGAAGAGCATCTTTATGTCCTGGAAGGCACGCTCACCACGCGGATTGGTGACCGCTCTTATGAGATGAAAGCCGGCGACTATGTCTGCTATCCCGCCGGACAGCGGGCAGGGCATTGCCTCATCAACAACAGCCGGGAGGTTTGCCGTTATGTGATCTTTGGCGAGCGCAATCCCAACGAAGTCGTGGTCTATACCGATTCCAGCAAGGTTCTCGTGCGCGCCTTGGGCCGCCGGGCAATCTTCGACATGAACGCATTGCGCGGCTATTGGGACGGTGAGAATACCGGCCTTCCGGAAGGCCAAGTGGCACCCACCGACGGCATGGGCCTTGCCCCGGTCGTGCCTTTTGTCGCGAAAGTGCCGATCTCCTCCGAAGACGTGGCTTGGGAAGCTTCGCACGAAAGCGAGCGGTTCGGCGGGCGCGCAAAACACCTCACCTACGCAGCCGTTGGCCGGAACTATCGCGTCGGTTCGCTGATCGAATCCCCGGCGCCCGGCAAGCGACTGGCGCCCAGGCATTATCACATGCTTGAGGAGGAGCATGCGCTGATCCTCGAGGGGCAGGTGACGCTGCTGCTCGGAGACGAACAGTACGAAATGAAGGCCGGCGACTACGTCTGCTTCCCGGCCGGGATCAAGGTTCCCCATGCTTTCATGAACAGCGGCGCTGGGCCATGCAGCTACCTGATGATCGGCGAACAGAATCCGAACGAGGTATGCGTCTATCCGGATTCCAACAAGATCATGGTCAGAGCGCTACGTTCTTACGACGACATATTCGATATGTCGGCCACGAGGAATTATTGGGACGGCGAGTAGGCGCGCTGATACGCGCCTACAATGGTCTCTGCTAAACAGACAGCCCATAGGCTTCGATCGCCGATCGGCCGAAGATCTGGTCGCGCTCCGCCGCCGTCAGGTCGCTCAGGCACTCCCGAAGCGCGCCCATTACCTGTGCGTAACTCCCCGCCACGAGGCAGACCGGCCAATCGGTGCCGAACATACAGCGGTCGACCCCGAAAATGTCGATCACCTCCATCACATAAGGTTTGAGATCGACCGGCGTCCATGTCCGCCAGTTGGCCTCCGTCACCATACCGGAGAGCTTGCACCAGACATGCCCGCGTTCGGCACGGAACCCCTGCATGAGTGCAGCCCATTCCTTGAAGCCGTGATTGCGGATCTCCGGCTTGGAAATGTGATCGAGCACGAACCGCTTCTCGGGAAATGCCCTGGCGGTTTCGATGCAGGAAGGCAGTTGTGGTAGGTTGGGCACGAGATCGTAAACAAGCCCCGCATCCTGTACCGCTCGGAGTCCACGTTTCACATCCGGCCGCAGCAACCAGTTGGGATCGCTTTCCGTCTGGATCAGGTGCCGGATGCCGACCAGCCATTTACCCGCGGGACTGGCCTTCAACACCGTGATCGTCTCGCTGACCTCCGGGTCCGTCAGATCGACCCAGCCGACGACACCCTTGACGAAATCCGTTGCTTCGGCGGTGCGGATGAAATCCCAGGTCTCGCCGAGATCGTTCCAGGTCTGCACCAGAACGGTGCCGGTGACACCGTTTTCCCGGAGCGAGGGCCGTAGATCCTCGGGCGCGAATACACGATTGATCGGTTCGAACGGCCCGCTCAGCCAGCCATAGTCACCGCCGCTGGATGGGTTCCAGAAATGATGGTGTGCGTCGATGATGGGAGATGTCATTTTTCTCTCCTCACCAGCGCTGATGCACATAAGGCTTGATCCGGCTGTCATAGATGGCCCGGATCTCGGCCATGGCACTGTCCGGAATCGGCGGCAGCGCGGCAGCCTCGGCATTGGATTTCGCCTGCGCCGGATTGCGCGCGCCGGGAATCGCGACCGTCACCGCATCGAACATCAGGATCCAGCGAAGCGCGAATTTCGCCATCGTCGTATCGCCGGAGACCAGTGGTCGGACGCGCTCGACGGCATCGAGACCGACCTCATAGGGCACACCGGAGAACGTCTCGCCGACGTCAAACGCCTCGCCATTGCGGTTGAACAGGCGGTGGTCGTCGGCCGCGAATTTCGTATCCTTCTTGAACTTGCCGGAGAGCAGGCCGCTGGCGAGCGGCACGCGGGCGATGATCGCCACGTTCTTCTGCTTTGCCAGTTCGAAGAAGCGTTCGATCGGACGCTGGCGGAACGCGTTGAAGACGATCTGGATTGAAACCACGTTGGGATATTCGATCGCCTTCAGCGCTTCCTCGACCCGCTCGACACTGACGCCGTAGTGGCGGATCTTCTTCTGGTCGACGAGCTTGTCGAGCCGGTCGAACACCTCCGGATGATAATAGAGATCGGTCGGTGGGCAGTGGAGCTGCACGAGGTCGAGTGTATCCATGTCGAGATTTTTGCGGCTGCGGTCGATATAGGTGGTGAGGTTTTCCATGCTGTAGCCCTCGACCGTCTGCTGCGGCAACCGCCTGCCGGCCTTGGTCGCGATATAGGGCAGCACGCCGCCGCGTTCCTTCATCACGCGGGCGATCAGTTTCTCCGAATGCCCGTCGCCATAGACGTCCGCCGTGTCGATGAAGGTGATGCCATTGTCGAGCGCGGCATGGAGTGCCGCCAGCGCATCATCATCGTTCACCTCGCCCCAGGCGGCGCCGATGGCCCAGGCTCCAAAGCCGATTTCGCTCACATTGCGGCCTGTGCGGCCAAACGGTCTTTCGCGCATTTGTGCTCTCCCTTTTCGCATTTTCTCTGGTCGTCAAGCTTGTACGACAACCGCGTGGCGATCCGCTTGACATGCCAATGAGATCGTATTAACAGAAAACAGGGTTGTACGACAACCCTGTAAGAATGCAAAATTTGATCGGGAGGATCAACCGTGAGATCTCTGTTATTGAGAGGCGCGTCCATGGCGCTTTGCCTCAGCGCATTCGGCTTGCCTGCAAAGGCCGAGGACATCATCAAGATCGGCGTCATCGCCGCCGAATCGGGCGCCTTCGTCTCGGCCGGCCACACATTGCCGGCGGGCGTCGGGCTCGCCATCAAGCAGATCAACGATGCGGGTGGCATCAAGGTTGGCGACAAGGTCTACAAGCTCGAAATGGTCAAGCGAGACGACCGCACAGATATCGCGACCGCGATTGCCGCCACACAGGAACTGGTGCGCGACGAGAAGGTCGCCGCGATCTTCGGCTCGGAATCACATGATTTCACGCTCGCCATGGCGAAGATCACCCAGCCGGCAAAGATCATCCACTTCGCCGGCAATTCGACGCTCGGCAAGGTGCTGACGCCGGATGGCGTGAAACCCGGCGGCGACGTCCATTATCTCTTCCAGTCCGAGCCGCAGGAGTTCCAGCGTTCAGGCTCCACCGCGCGCGGCGTGCTGTCGCTGCTTGAGCCGCTGCTCGGCTCCAAGCCCAAGAAGTCCGTGATGATCGTCGGCAACGATGCGACCGGCCAGTTCCTGTCGTCCTTCTACTTCACGGCGCTGAAAGCGGAAGGCCAGGAAGTGCCGGATATCATCTTCTACCCGCCGGATACGACTGACTTCTCGCCCTTCCTGACCAAGGCGAAGAGCTTCGATCCCGATGTCATCCACTTCTGGTACAACGGCGACTCGACGCTGACGGCACTGCCGCAGGCGCTCGAACTCGGTGCGGCCAAGAGCTACTTCCTGTTCGGCGTCGATCCCGGCATCTGGAAGGAACGCGGACTGACGGCCGACGTGCCCGTGGCGATGAGCTGCGTGCCGGTCTGCTGGGGCGCGTCGTCCAACCCCAATTCCAAGGCCTATTTCGATGCCTACTTTGCGGCAGGGGCGCCGCATGGCGTGACCTCATCGGTGTCGCTGCTCTATCACGACTATGTCCACTTCCTCGCGGAATCCTGGGTGAAGGCCGGCAGCTTCGACCCCGACAAGACCGTGGATGCGCTGATGTCGATCAAGCATTCCGGCGTCGTCTCCGACAGCCTCGCCTTCAACGAGACCCATCAGGTGACGCATGCAACGGAGGTCTGCGCCGCGGCCCCCGGTGGCGAGATCACTTGCTCGATGCAGCAGCCGCCCGAAAAGGCGCCTGAATAACCAGCCGTAACATTGCGGGAGGCGGGCCTTGCCACGCCTCCCGCACACCTAATTCCAGTTGAAGACGAGAGAACAGTGGACATTCTCCTCCAGCAACTCCTGAACGGGCTATCGATCGCCAGCGTGATCACCCTTATCGCCGTTGGCGTCACCCTGATCTTCGGCCTGACCGGAATCATCAATTTCGCCCATGGCGAATTCCTGATGGTTGGCAGCATCGTGACCTGGCTCGCCGTGAGCTCCGGCATCAGCTTCTGGATCGCCATCGTTCTTGCCATCGTAGCCGTCGCCCTCATGGGCTTCGTGCTCGAGCGCGGCCTGTTCCAGTTCACGCTGACGCGGCCGACCAACGGCTTCATCGTCTCGCTCGGGCTGATCGTGGTTCTCCAGCATATCGTGATTTTCCTCTACGACCCCAACCAGAAGAGCATTCCGCGTCCGCTGGTCACTGTCTGGGAGGTTGCTGGCGTCCGCATCGCCTCGGTGCGGCTCATGGTCATTCTGGTCACGGTCGCCGTGGTCGCGGCAACTTTCATGATGGTGACCCGCAGCCGCTACGGCCGTGCGCTGCGGGCGAGCGTGGAGGATCGTGATACGGCCGCGCTGATGGGCATCCCCGTCAGGCGCTATATCACCGGCGTCTTCGTGCTCGGCAGCGCACTGGCCGGCCTCGGCGGCGCGCTTCTGATCGCGCTATTTCCCATTACGCCCTTCACCGGCGGCACCATGGTCATGAAGGGTTTCGCGGTCGCACTGATCGGCGGCCTGGGCAATCTCTCCGGGGCCGTCGTCGCGGGCCTTATCCTCGGCCTCGTCGAGGGCTTCAGCGCCGGCTACGGCTTCGCAGAATGGACGGACGCCTACTCCTTCGGCCTGATGATCCTCGTTCTGTTGTTCCGGCCGCATGGCCTGTTCGGCGGCACCAGCGGCCCGAAGATGGCGTGAGTTGAAAGCAGCTTCATGAACAGAACGTCTTCCACTTTCCTGTCCCTTCTCCCCGTGCTGATCGCCGTCGCACTTCTGGCGCTGGTGCCGCTCTTCGGCCCGAGCAACCGGCTGCTGTCGCTCGCGATCTCCGCCGGAATCAACATCGTGGCGCTTTACGGGCTCTCCGTGTTGTTCGGTCAGACCGGCATTCTCTCGATGGGGCATGCGGCACTCGTTGGCGTCGGAGCCTATGTCGCGGCGATCTTTGCGCGCGATTTCGGCATCGGCTTCTGGCTGTCGATTCCCGCCGGTGGCCTTCTGGCAGCGGTCGCTGCCGCCATTATCGGCGTGCCATCGCTCAGGGTCAGCGGCCATCATTTCGTGATCATGACCTTCGCCTTCGGCCAGTTGCTGGCGATCGTGCTCACCAATGGCGGGGAATTCACCGGTGCCGCGACCGGCCTCGACCTGCAGATGCCGGTGATGCTGTTCGGCAGCCGCATCGATGATCTCGTGCCCTATTATCTCCTGGTCGTCGGCTTCGTCGCGCTGAGTGCGATCGCAAGCTGGTGGATCATCAATTCAAGCTACGGCCGGACCTTGAGGGCGATCCGCGAGAACGAGAAGCTCGCGGCCTCGCTCGGCATCAATGTCGGCCGCCACAAGATCGGGGCCTTCGTGGTCAGCGGCCTATTCGCCGGGGTCGCAGGCGTGCTGCTGGCCTATTTCTTCCGCCATATCTCGCCCGGCCAGTTCTCATCCTTCCCCAGCATCTATCTCGCACTCATGGTGATGATCGGCGGCGCCCGGCTGTTGCTAGGACCGCTCGCCGGCGGCATCCTGGTCGCCTTCCTGCCTGAAGTGCTGAATCTCGATCCCGTCGAGTCCCGCATCCTCTACGGCATCTGCCTGATCGCCGTGATCCTGCTTCTGCCCAACGGCCTGATCGCGGGCATCGTCGAGGCCTGGCACAGACTGTTCAAGTCACGTGTCTCCGGGCCCGAAATCACGGCCGCCAAGCAGGCATCGGAGGCGGGCCGATGAATGCCATCCTTGATATTCGCGGCCTGCGCAAACAGTTCGGCGGCGTCACGGCGCTCTCCGGCGTCGATCTCTCGATCGAGGAAGGCGAGATCCTCGGCATCGTCGGCCCAAATGGCTCCGGCAAGACAACACTCTTCAATGTCGTGACCGGCGTCTACAAGCCCACCGAGGGCAGCGTCCTATGGCATGGCAAGGACATCACCGGCCTTGCCGCTCATCAGGTGTCCGGCATCGGCATCGGCTATACTTTCCAGCAAGCGATGGCCTTTGCCGGACTGACCGTCATCGAGAACGTGCAGATCGCCTGCGAGCACGCCCGCCGTGGCACGAGGCCCTATCCTTGGACGACGCCGATGGCGCTGCTCGATTTCGTCGGCCTTTCCGCGCTGGCGAATGAACGCGCCGGCGTACTGCCCTTCGGCAATCTCCGCCTTCTCGGCGTTGCACTCGCGCTGGCAACGCGACCAACACTGATCCTGCTCGATGAGCCGGCCGCTGGCCTCAACGATCGCGAGACGGCAACGCTGGTCGGCCTTGTCAGGCAGTTTCCTGACCACGGCATCAGTGTCTGCGTCATCGATCACGACATGAAGCTGATGCGGATGTTGTGCAAACGCCTCGTCGTGCTCGACTTCGGCTCCAAGATCGCCGACGGGCCGACGGAGGACGTGCTGCACGATCCCAAGGTTCTGGAAGTCTACCTGGGAGGCGCGCTGTGACCCTGCTGTCCGTCTCCAATGTCACGACCGGCTACGGCCCGACCACGGTCAATCGCGATGTCTCGCTGACGCTGGGCGAAAACGAGATCGTCACCATCCTCGGGCCAAACGGCGCCGGCAAGTCCACGCTTCTGCGCACGATAGCCGGGCTGGTGAAACCCCGAACCGGCACCGTCACGTTCGATGGCGTCGACCTCACCGGCCAGCCTCCGGATGTGATGGCGAAGCGCGGCGTGGTGCTGGTGCCCGAGGGACGTCGCATCTTTGCCGACATGACGGTCGAGGAGAATATGCGGCTCGGCGCCTATACCCGCCGCGACGGCGACCAGGTCGAGGCCGATATCCTGACCATGGAGAGCTTCTTCCCGATCCTCGCGACCAAGCGGCGCCAGAAGGGCGGCTCGCTCTCCGGCGGCCAGCAGCAGATGCTGGCCATCGCCCGGGGCCTGATGGCACGGCCGCGGGTGCTGCTTCTGGACGAACCATCGCTCGGCCTGTCGCCGCTGCTGGTCAAGGAAATCCAGGCGATCATCCTCGGCATCGGCGAGCGCTTCGGCGCCTCGGTATTGCTGGTCGAGCAGAATGCCGGTCTCGCACTGTCGATCGCCTCGCGCGGCTACCTCATGCAGAACGGCCGCATCGCGATCTCCGGCGCGATCTCCGAATTGCGGGACATGTCGCTGATGCGCGAGCTCTATCTCGGTGGCATCACGGAGCAGGCATCATGAGCCGGGATGCGACAATGGAGGAACCCCATGCCTTTCCACGTCACGCCGCTTGACCGCTCAGTTCATCCGGTAGGCCTGGCCGCGCAGGTCTTCGAAGCGCGCGGCGCTCTTGGTCAGGTGGCCGCGAATGCTGCGTCGGGCCCCGGCCTCGTCGCCCTCGAGAATGGCCGAGAAAATCGCATGATGTTCCTTGCGCATCCGCCCCGCGTGCTTGAGGCGTTCGGCCGGCGTCATGACATCGAGCCGCGCCCATTGCCGCGGCACCATGGCGCTGCCGAATGTGTCGAACAGCCGGGCGTAATAGGAATTCTGCGTGGCGACCAGGATCGAGCGGTGGAAGGCAAAATCCTCCTCGGCGCCATAGCCGCCGGCCGCAATCGCCGCATCCAGCGCATCGAGACGCTCCTTTATACGGACAATATCCTCATCGGTACGTCGTACCGATGCCAGCCCCGCAGCCTCCACTTCGATGCCGAGACGAAGCTCCAGCACGCGCAGCACCTCGTCGATCGATTCGAGATCGTTCGGCACGATGGAGAAGGAGCGCGGATTGGGATCGTTGGCAACGAAGGCGCCGAGCCCCTGCCGCGTGTTGATGAGACCCTTTGCGCGCAGCGTCGCCAGCGCCTCGCGCACGACAGTCCGGCTCACGCCCGTCGCCGTCATGATCGCCTGTTCCGTCGGCAGCCGCTGGCCCGGTTTCAGGTCGCCGGATTCGATCTGTGCGATCAGCGTATCGGCAAGCCCGCTGCGCAGGTTCGGCGTCTGCTGGATCATGTTGAAAAGCGAGGCTTCCTTTTCAGTCATCGTGTTCGAAAATCCTGCGGGCCCGTGGCGATGATGTTAGCTAACTGAATAGCGCGAGAAAAGCAAAACGCACGCTGAGTGCGCATGGGAGGACGACATGAAAGAACGGATCGGCTTCATCGGCCTGGGTGCCATGGGTTCCGGCATGGCGGGCAATCTGCTGGCCAAGGGCTGGCCGCTGACGGTGCTCGCACACACCCGGCGCGAGGCCATCGACCAACTCGTCGCCAAGGGCGCCACGGAGGCTGTGACGCCACGGGAGCTTGCACTTGCCAGCGATGTGGTCATTCTCTGCGTCACTGGATCGCCTCAGGTGGAGCAGATCGTGAAGGGCAGGGATGGTCTCGTCTCCGCCGGCAAGCCGCTCTTGATCGTTGATTGCTCGACCTCAAATCCGGCCGTGACCACCCATCTCGCGCCGGAACTGGCGGCCCAGGGCATCGCGCTCGTTGATGCGCCACTGGCTCGCACTCCGAAGGAAGCGGCCGAGGGCAAGCTCGATGTCATGGTCGGCGGCGCGCCTGAGGCTGTTGCCCGCGCTCGCCCAATCCTGGAAGCCTTCGCGGCGCGGGTCATTCCCACGGGTCCGGTCGGTACGGGACACACGATGAAGCTCCTCAATAACTTCATTTCGATGGGCTATTCCGCAATCTATTCGGAGGCCTTGATGCTCGGCGCCAAGGCCGGCCTCACGCCACACGTCTTCGACAGCGTGCTGCGCGGCAGCCGCATGGATTGCGCCTTCTACCAGGCCTTCTTCGATTTCGTGCTGAACCGCAACGAGAATGCCCAGCGCTTCGCCATGGTCAATGCGCTGAAGGATATGTCCTATCTCGCGTCATTCGCCCATTCGGCCGGCGCGGTGAACCCGATGGGAGCCGCCGTCCGCAACAGTTTTGCGATCGCGGTTGCCGCAGGCCAGGGCGAAGCCTTCGTGCCGGCACTCTCGGATGTCATCGCCGCAGCCAATGGCGTTTCGCTGATCGATCTGCCGAAGGCAGCCGAATAGCTTCGAGCCGAGAAAATCGGGGCGCCACGCGGCGCCCCAACGGTATCGCTGTCAGGCGGCGTCCACCGTCAACTGCGTCTGCTCGCCCAGCCCCTCGATGCCAAGGCGGATCGTCTGGCCGGCGTGCAGGAAAAGCGGCGGCTTCATGCCGAGGCCGACGCCGGGTGGCGTACCGGTCGAGATGATATCGCCCGGCTGCAGGCTCATGAATTGCGAGATGTAATGCACGAGGAAGGACACGCCGAAGATCATCGTCCTGGTCGAGCCGTTCTGCCGCATCGTGCCATCGACCGATAGCCACATCTTGAGGTTCTGCGGATCGGCAATCTCGTCGCGGGTAACGAGCCATGGGCCGATCGGACCGAAGCTGTCGGCCGATTTGCCCTTCGTCCACTGCCCGCCGCGCTCCGCCTGGAATTCGCGTTCGGAGACATCGTTGATGAGGCAATAGCCGGCGACGTGCTTCATCGCATCGGCCTCCTCGACATAGCGCGCCTCGTCGCCGATCACCACGCCGAGTTCGACCTCCCAGTCGGTCTTCTTCGATTTGCGCGGGATGATGACATTGTCGTTCGGGCCGGTAATGGCGCTCGTCGCCTTCATGAAGAGGATCGGCTCATCGGGAATCTTGGCGCCGGTTTCGGCGGCATGGTCGGCATAGTTCAGGCCGACGCAGATGAACTTGCCGGGTCGGACCACGCAGGGACCGATGCGGCCGGGGTCGGCAACCAGCGGCAGGCTTTTCGTGTCGAGCGCGCCGATCCTGGCAATGCCCTCATTGGTCAGCACATCGCCGCCGAGATCATCGACATGGCTGGAGAGGTCGCGGACATTGCCGTCCGCATCGAGAATGCCGGGCTTTTCAAGGCCCTTCTGTCCAAATCGCAGGAGTTTCATCTGTGGTTTCCGTTGGTGAGATTGAGATCAGGCATTGGCCCAGCCGCCATCGATGACCACGGCATTGCCGGTCATGAAGGCGGATTCGTCGCTTGCGAGGTACACCACCAGATTGGCGACCTCCTCGGCCGTGCCGAGGCGACCCATCGGCTGGCGAGAAATGAAGGACGCCCGCGCCTGGTCATAGTCGCCGAGCGCCCGCATGCGGTCCTGCAGTGACGGGCTTTCGATGGTGCCGGGGCAGATGCAATTGGCACGGATGCCTTTGGTTACATAGTCCAGCGCCACCGACTTGGTCAGCCCGATCACCGCAGCCTTGGTCGTGCCGTAGATGAAGCGGTTGGGTGCGGCGATGACGGTCGAGGCGACCGAGGCCATGTTGACGATCGTACCGCTGCCACGCTCGATCATGCCCGGCAGCAGGGCACGGATCATCCGGTACATAGCGCGGACGTTGAGGGCGACAGAGAAGTCGAACGCATCCTCGTCGCAGTCGAGGATCGTGCCATTATGCACGAAACCCGCACAGTTGAAGAGGATATCAGGTGCTTCGATGCCGGCTGCGAATTGCTTGATCGCGTCAGGATTCAGCACATCGAGCCTGCGCGTCACGACACCCTCGACCTCTTTGAGCGAGGCGAGCTTGCCCTCGTCGATATCGGTCGCGATGACCTTTGCGCCTTCACGCGCGAAGGCCAGCACCGAGGCATGGCCCATCCCCTGGCCGGCCGCTGTCACGACCGCCGTCTTGCCTTCCAATCTACCTGTCATTCCTGATTTTCCTGTGGTTCAATCCGTCTTGAAATCCGGCAGGCCGACGCGCTGCGCGGCCCCGGCGAGATGGTGCTGCATGGCGGCCTGCGCTTCCGCCGGGTTACCGGCCTCGATCGCATCGAGGATGCGGCGATGTTCGCCGAGCGTGATGCTGGCCATGTCGTCGGAGCGCTGCTGGTTGCCGGCCGCGAGAATACTGTCGCGCACGCGTTCCGACACGAATGTCAGGAACTGCACCATGTACGGGTTGCCGGTGGCGGCTGCGACGGTGCGGTGGAATTCGAGATCGGTCTTCAGCCACATGACGCTGCCATAAGGTGCGGCGGTCATCGTATCGAGCGCCTGATGCATCCTGGCGAGGTCCTCGTCGGTGCGGCGCTTGGCGGCGAGTGCCGCCGCCTCGACTTCGAGAATGCCGCGCAGTTCGAACAGGCTGAGATAAGCGTTGGCTTGCTGGAGCGCATCGTAGTCGATCGTCAGCACGGTCGTGTTGGCCGCGTCCGTCACGAAGGCGCCGCGACCCTGCTGCGACCAGATCCGACCCTCCGAACGCAGTCGGGCGATCGCCTCGCGCACCACGTTGCGGCTCACCCCGAACGTCTGCGCCAAGGCCTGTTCGGTCGGCAACTGGTCGCCTGGCTTCAGCCTGCCCTCGGCGATTTCGCGCGAGATCGAACTCGCCACCAGCGTGGAAAGATGTGGCCCGCGATTGACCTTGTCCAGTTTGAGCACCATCGGCTAATCATGCCCCCTAGCGTTGCGCGCCGCCAGAATGCGGCCTTCGCTCATGATGTGCTTCGGATCAAGCGCATCCTTTATCCGGCCGGCAAGCTCAAGCGCCACCGGATCGGCGCGATCGAGAAAAGCCTGCTGCTTGACCTTGCCGACGCCATGCTCGGCGCTGATCGAGCCGCCGTGATTGTCGATGACGTCGAAGATCACCTCTTCGGTGGCATGGAATAGTGCTTCCATTTCCTCCGGACCCATATGTTCCGGCGGCACGATGTTGAGATGGATATTGCCGTCGCCGACATGGCCATAGGTCACCGGCAACGCATCGGGATGGCTTGCCTTGAGCGCCGCGAGCGCATCGGAAACGAAAGCCGCCAGGCTCGAAATCGGCACCGAGACATCGGTGCGCAGATAGCGCCCGCCACGGCCCTGCCACTCCACCATCATCTCGCGCAGCATCCAGAGCCGCGCGGCCTGGGCACGGTTCGAGGCGACAACACCATCGAGCACAATATCCCCAGCATCGCCGAGGAAGCCTTCGAGCAGCGCGCGCAGATCGACCCGGCCGCCGGCGGAAACCTCGATCAGCACATAAACGGGGTAGGGGCTGGAAAGCGGATCGCCCATCGCGGCGGGCGAGCGCATGGCGATCTCGATGCCACCACGCAGGATCAGCTCGAAAGCGGTCAGCAGGTCGCTGCATTCGCGCCGTGCGCGGGCATAGAGTTCCATTGCCTTCTCGACGGATTCGACGCCCACCAGAGCAGTCTCGATCTGCGTCGGCCGCGGAAAGATCTTCAGCGCCGCGGCGGTGATGACGCCGAGCGTCCCTTCGCTGCCGATAAAGAGCTGCTTGAGATCATAGCCTCTATTGTCCTTGCGCAGCGTCTTCAGCCCGTTCCACACGCGTCCATCCGGCAGCACGACTTCCAGCCCGAGCACCAGATCGCGGGTCATGCCGTAGCGCAGCACATTGAAGCCGCCGGCATTGGTGGCGACATTGCCGCCGATCTGACAGCTTCCCTGTGCCCCGAAAGTGATCGGCAGGATGCAATCAGCCGCCTCCGCGCGCGTCTTCGCCTCTTCGAGGATGCAGCCGGCCTCTACCACCATGGCGAAATCGATCGCGCTCACCGAGCGCACCTTGTTCAGGCGCTCCAGTGAAATCACCACCTCGCCCGAGGGAAAGCTTGCGACGGCGGCGCCGACAAGGCCGGTCAGCCCGCCCTGCGGCACGACATGGATGCCTTCTGCATTGCAATGGCGGAGCAGTGCGCTCACTTCTTCGACGGAACGCGGTCGCGCAACCGCCAGCGGTCGTGCATAATGATCGCCCGACCAGTCGCGGCTGAAGCGTAGAAGATCGTCGTCCGCCGTCAGCAACATGCCTTCCGGCATGGCTGAGGCCAGGGCGGCAAGCGCTTTGGCCTGGGGGTCTGGCGGGGCATTCATCGCTTCTGCTCCATTTCACGCCGAAAGAGGGCTGGACAATTGGCCTAGTTGCATGGTTATCATACAACACTGGTTTCGAACATCAAGTGCGCGCGCCGTTTCCAGGTCGCTTCGTTCACAAAAATCAGTGTAAAAACGAACACTTGCAGGAGGAAGGTTACAATGGGCGCTGCGTCCGGCAATTTCCGTATGATGCACACGATGATCCGGGTGATGGATCTCGACAAGTCGATCAAGTTCTATACCGAACTGCTCGGCATGACGCTGCTGCGCAGGGACGATTATCCCGGCGGCAAATTCACCAATGCCTTCGTCGGTTACGGTCCCGAGGACACCGAATGTGTCGTCGAGCTGACGCTGAACTGGGGCAGGGAAGAACCCTATGACCTCGGCACCGGCTTCGGCCATCTCGCGCTCGGCGTCAGGGATATTTATGCGGTCTGCTCGGCACTCGAAAAGCAGGGCGCCAAGATCCCGCGTCCGCCGGGTCCGATGCTGCACGGCACGACCCACATCGCCTTCATCGAGGATCCCGACGGCTACAAGATCGAACTGATCGACCTCAACACGATGGGCTGAAGCTTCAAGGGAATCGCGCCTCCGGGTGCGGTTCCCCACTTTCTCCACCTCAGTGGGCGACCGCCGCCTCATTTGATGATCGCAATCTTGCTGCGGTCGATCGTGATCGCCACGGCGAGGATCAGCACCGCGCCGAACACCACGTTCTCGAAGAAAATGTTGACGCCGACGAAGGTCATGCCGATGCGCACGATCGAGATGATCAGCGCGCCGACCGCCGTCCGCGCCACGCCACCAAGCCCCCCAGTGATTGCCGTGCCACCGACGATGACGGCGGCAATGGCCGGCAGAAGCAACTGATTGGCAAGGCTCGGCGAACCCGATGACAGGCGCGCGGCCAAGATGACGCCGGCAATCGCCGCCAGCATGCCCGACACGGCAAAAGCGATGATCTTGGTGCGATTGACATTGATGCCAGCGGCAATTGCGGCAGGCTCACCGGCGCCGACAGCGATGCTGTGGCGGCCAAACCGTGTATAGCGCAGTGCAAGGAACGCGATCACCCCCACGATCGCGGCGATGATCACCACGACAGGCATGCCCGCGATATCGGCATTGATCCAGGACGTATTCGCGCGGCCCGCTTCCTCGATGGTGATCGCCCGCCCATTGGCGCTCCAGAGTGCGATGCCGGCCACCACGCCACCCGTGGCGAGCGTCGCGACGAAGGACGGCACGCGCAGCCTCACATGCACGATGCCGCTCAATATGCCGAAAGCGAGCCCCGCTAGTATCGCCACCGGAAAGGCCAGCAGGCCGAGCGATGGCAGCAACTGTGCAAGGATGACGCTCGCGAGCGATGCGACGGCTTGAATTGACAGGTCGATGCCGCCGATCAGGATCACGAAGGTGACGCCGGTCGCGAGGATGAACAGCACGGCAGTATTGGCGAGCAACAGTGTCAGCGTCTCTCCGGTGAGGAAGCCCGGCGAGCCGATCTCGACGATCAGCACCAATACCACCAGCAGCGCCGGAGGGATGGCGCCCTGCGCCCAGCCAGTGGCGAGCAGGGATTTGAGGTCCGCGAGGTTCTTCATATTCCGCTCCTCACACCATTGCCTTCAGGAGATCGACCTGATCAGGCTTCTTGCCGGGGCTCGCATCGAAGCGCGCGGTCACCTCGCCGTCGCGCATGACCAGCACCTGATGCGAAAGTCCGATCGTCTCTTCCAGCGTGTCCGAGATCAGCAGGATCGCGACGCCCTGCTCGGAGAGATCGCGCACGAGATCGTAGACCTCCTCCTTGGCGCCGACATCGAGCCCGCGTGTCGGATGATCGAGGATCAATATGCGTGAGCCGGCCGTCATCCACCGCGCCAGCACGACCTTCTGCTGGTTTCCGCCCGAGAGGTTGCGGCAGGCCGCATCCGGTCCGGGCGCCTTGATCCTGAGCCGCTTGATCCAGTCGCTCGCCAGCCTCCGTTCAAGCCGATAATCGATGCGGCCGTTCTTCATCACGGCTGAAAGGTCGGCGAGCGATATATTCTCCGCGACGGAGAGGAACATCACCAGCCCCTCGACCCGCCGCTCGCGCGGGATATAGCCAATGCTCTTCTTCACGGCCTGTTCGGGCGAGGTGAAATTCACCGCCTCGCCCTTGACCTTCAATGTGCCCGACGTATGCGGCAGGAAGCCGCCGATCGCGCGTGTCACCTCCTCGCGGCCGGAGCCGACAACACCGGCAATCCCGACGATCTCACCGGCGCGGATCGTCAAGTCGACATCGGAGAAAGCGCCGCTTGCGCCAAGACGCGCGGCATCGAGAACGATCTCGCTCTGCGGCGCGCGCTGGCGGCCCTCCCTGTAATATTCGGTCTGCAGTCCGCGGCCGACCATGATCTCATGCAGTTGCGGCGCGGTGACCTCGCCGGTCTTGTGCTCGGCCACCACCTCGCCGTCCTTCATCGTATAGACGCGGTCGGAGATCCTCAGAACCTCATCGAGCCGGTGCGAGACAAACACGAAGCTCGCCCGCTTCTTGAGCGAGCGGACACGGTTGAACAGGATATCGATATCGGCGCCTGATAGTACGGAGGTCGGCTCGTCGAGCAGGATCACCAGCGGCCTGTCGACGGTTTCCTCGAGCGTCAGGGCCTTGGCGAGTTCCACCATCTGGCGGGCGGCGAAGGTGAGTTCGGAGGTTCGTGCCGTCACATCGATCTCGACGCCGATCTTCGACAATTGCCGACGTGCCGCCTCGTGCATCGCCTTCCAATTGACCAGCCCCATGCGGATGAACTGGCCTTCCTGGCCGATATAGATGTTCTCCGCGACGGACATATTGAGCAGCAGCGACTGTTCCTGGAACACCATGCCGATGCCGTGAAGTCCGGCATCGCGCGCGCCCTTCAGCTTCAGTGGCTGACCATCAAGCACCAGCGTGCCGGAATCCGGCCTATGCGTGCCGGCCAGCACGCGCATGAGCGTGGATTTGCCGGCGCCGTTCTCGCCGATCAGGCCGACCACTTCGTTCGGGCGCACTTCGATGCTGACGTCCTTGAGAGCCTGGACGCCGGTGAAGGATTTGCTGATGCCATTTGCTGCGAGCATGGAGGTCACTTCACGATTTTGAGGCGGAGGCGATCGAGCGACAGCGCCACGGCGGCGATGATCATCAGGCCCTGGACGGTTTGCTGGATATAGGGCGAGATGCCGAGCAGAATCATGCCATTGGCGAGAACCGTGACGATCAGCACGCCAACCAGCGTGTTGAACACGCCACCTTCGCCGCCGGTCAGCGCGGTGCCGCCCACGACCACTGCCGTCACCGCCGCAAACAGCCGGCCATCGGCGATCACCGCATTGGATTGGCCGAGTTGGGCGGCGGCAAGCACGCCCGCGATGCCGAAGAAGAAGCCGGCCAGTCCGAAGGCAAGGATGCGCACCCGGCGCAGATTGATGCCCGAGAGTTCGGCGACGTCCTCACCACCGCCGATAGCCATGATGTGGCGGCCGAACCGCGTGTGATACTGGATCACGGCGGCCAGCAGGAAGGCACCCAGCGCCACCCAGACCGCCAGCGGCAGGCCGAGAAACCGGCTGAGCGCCAGCGACCGGATCGACGGGTCCATCAACCGGATCGCCGAGCCGCCGAGCATATAGACGGAAAAGCCCAGCCCGATGAACCACATGCCCAGCGTCGCCATGAAGGACGGAATGCGGAGAAACGTCTGCACCACGCCGTTGATCAGGCCCATGCAGGTCGCGGCGGCAATGGCGCCGAGCACGGCCAGCCAGCCATATTGATTGGCATTGGCGTCATTGGTGGCGAGCAGAACCAGCACCATGGCGGCAACCGACAGCGCCCCCTCGACCGAGAGATCGATGCTGCCGAGCAGGATGATGAAGGTCATGCCCATGGCGAGCGTCAGCGGCACGGCGGCGGAATTGGCGACGCGCACGAGATTGCGAAGTTCGATGAAATTCGGATTGGCGATGGCAATCAGCAAGCAGAGGCCGATCAGCACGGCGAGCGGCGCATAGGACCGCCAGTGGCGTGCACCGTTTCCGCGCACAAGACGGCCGAGAAGCGTGTCCATGGTGTTCGGCTCCGGATCGGAGACAGCATTCATCTGATCGGTATTGATGGTCAAGGCATTTTACCCCGGCATATCAGCATTCAAGGATCCGGATTTGGGTAGCCGGCGGCAGGGAGATGCCGCCGGCGATACAGGCGCGATTCGGACGCGCGCTGCGGGAGAAAGTGTCAGACGCGGATCGGACCGACCACGCGGCCCCAGATATCGTTCCAGTCCATGGTCGGCTTGGAGTCGATATTGGTCTTGTAATACTCCTCCACATTGGCCTTTTCGATCAGCACGACCTTGCCGTAGAACTCGCGATGTTCCGGCGGCTCGGTGGCGGGGTCGAACTTCTTCATCAGCGCGTTGAGGCCGATTGAGAGCCCCATGCCACCCTGCCAGAAGGGATCGGAGGTGATGGTGCAGGCAAACTCGCCCGAGCGCACCGCATCCACCGCCGTCTTGATGCCGTCGATGCCGACGACCGGCACCTTGCCCGCGAGATCCTCCGCGCGCAGGGCTTCCAATGCACCGGTGCCCATGTCGTCATTGGCGGCCCAGATGCCCTTGATCTCGTCGCCGAAGCGGGTGAGCAGGTTGGAGGTCAGGTCGAAGGCTTCGGTCGATTTCCAGTTGGCGACCTGGAAGTCCAGGAGCTTGATATTGGGATTGGCCGCGAGCGCCTCGTCGAGGCCCTTCTTGCGTTCGATCGCCGCCGTGGTGGAGATCATGCCGCCGAGCGCGATGATGCCGCCCGATCCGCCGATCGACTTGAAGAGGATTTCGGCGATCTGCTTGCCGCTCGCAATACCGTCGAATTCGATATGCGAGATGTAATTGGGATTGAAATCCTTGGGATGCAGGTCCGCTGGCTTGTTCCACTGGGTGACGACATAGGCGCCGGCCTTGGCGCAGGCCTCGACGATCGGCCTTGCGTCCGGCGTATCGTTAGGGTCGGAATTCAGCACCATGTTGCCGCCGGTTTTCGCAAGCATTGCCTTGATGTCGGCGATACCCTTTTCGCTATTGCCTTCGGAAACCAGCGTCACATGCTCAAGCCCGGCCGCGGCAGCAAAAGCTTCGGCGCCCTGCTTCCACACCGCATGATAGGGGTTGGAGAGCGAGCGGATCGAGGTCACCAGTGTCGGCTTGTCGGCGGCGAGAAGACCCTTCGGCATGGCCGCGACGGCGAGACCCGCGGCCGTGCCCAGCATCAGGGTGCGGCGATTGATTTCGCCAGAATGCAGAAAATCCTGTCTGTCCTTCATCACGATTCCTCCCGTTGAAACTTGTCAGGTTCAGGCCTCCTCCAGACCGATGCCGAACCCTGCTCGATGATGTAGCACAGGAATATTTGTACGACAACCCTTCAAGACGATAACCGTACCCTTTCCCTTGACGGCCCTCCATAGAGTTGAGATTGTGTGTGCGAATCTGTGCGGAATGGTGTTGATATCCGGCTGGCTTTGAGCCGGTCGTGGGAGGAAATATGGTCGATTACATCATCGTTGGCGGCGGCTCTGCCGGCTGCGTTCTCGCCACCCGGCTGAGCGAGGATCCGTCAGTCAAGGTCACGCTGCTTGAGGCCGGCCCGCGCGACACCAATATGTATATCCATCTGCCCGTGGGCTTCTTCAAGATGACGGCGGGACCGTTGATCTGGGGCTACGAGACCGCACCGGGCAAGGAAATCGCCGGGCGCAAGATGATCTACCCGCAGGCCCGTGTTCTCGGCGGCGGCAGTTCCATCAACGCCCAGGTCTTCACCCGCGGCTGTCCGGAAGATTACGACGGCTGGGCCAGCGAGCATGGCTGTGCCGGCTGGGCCTACAAGGATATCGTGCAATATTTCCGCAAGTCGGAAGGCAACGACACATTTGGAGGTGAGCATCATGGCACCGAAGGTCCGCTCGGTGTCAGCTCGCAGGCGCCGCACGCGCTGACACGGGTCTTCGTGCGGGCCGCGCAGGAGGCAGGCCTGCCCTTCAATGCCGATTTCAATGGTGGCTCGCAGGCAGGCACCGGATTCTACCAGACGACGACCAAGGGAGGAAAACGCTCCAGCACCGCTGTCGGCTATCTCCGTCCGGCGCTCAGCCGCGCCAATCTCACTGTCCGCACCGATGTCACCGTCGGCCGGATCTCAATCGAGAACGGCGTCGCAGTCGGCGTTGAAGTCATCGAGAACGGCCGGCCCGTCGTACTTCGCGCGGAAAGGGAGGTGATCGTCACCTCCGGGGCGATCGGCTCGCCGAAGCTTCTCATGCTCTCGGGCCTCGGGCCCGCCGATCATCTGCGCGATACCGAAGTCGATGTCGTGCGCGATCTGCCCGAGGTGGGCCGCAACCTGCAGGACCACATGGATGTCGATGTGCTGGCCGAACTCTCCGGCCCTCACGGCATCGATCGCTACAAGAAGAAGCGCTGGCAGGCTATGGCGGGCTTGGAATACATGCTGTTCGGCAAGGGACCGGTCGCGTCGAATATCGTCGAAGGCGGCGCGTTCTGGTGGGGCGACAAATCAGAGAAGACGCCCGATCTCCAGTTCCACTTCCTGCCCGGTGCCGGCGTTGAGGAGGGCATCGGCACCGTACCGGGTGGTGATGGCTGCACGCTGAACTCCTATCATCTCCGCCCACGCTCGCGCGGCAGCGTGACGCTGAAATCCGCCGACCTGCGCGATGCCCCGGTGATCGACCCCAATCCGTTCGCGGAGCCTTACGATCTCGACCGCGCCGTTGATGGCATCAAGATCAGCCAGGAAATCCTCTCGCAGGCGGCCTTCCGGCCCTACATCAAGCGCCTATATCTTCCTGATGGCAATGTGCGCACCAAGAGCGACTACGAGCAGTTCGCGCGCGAATATGGCCGCTCGGCCTATCACCCCGTCGGCACCTGCCGGATGGGGTTGGACGCTCAATCGGTCGTCGATCCGGACCTGAAGGTACGCGGCATCGACCATCTCAGGATCTGCGACAGTTCAATCATGCCGTCGCTGATCTCATCCAACACCAATGCCGCCACGGTGATGATCGCGGAGAAGGCAGCCGACCTCATCAGGGGCGTGTCAAACTAACGGTACACCTTGCGAACTAGGCGCGTGATCGTCGCGAACTGACGCGGCTTCCGACCAGATCCTTTCCCACGATAACCCGATGTTGAATTCACATCGCCGGGCACGCGGAATATATTGTGCGCGACCTCGAATGAGAGGAATATGCGTATCGAGCTGGAGGCTCGCTGACGATGAAAGCGATAGAATTCCATAGATAATAGAACAAACGTTTCAAAAGTAACTTGCATAATATTTTTTATTCCGTTTATATAACGCATCGCTTGGGAGAGCGAATGCGTCTGGAGCGCATGCCCCGTAATCACGGGCTCCGGTTATCAGGGTGCCACCGGACACCCATTGTGGAGGAGAAACCTATGAAGAAATTGCTCGCAGCCGCGGCATTCGCCGCGCTGATGTCCACCTCGGCCCATGCCGGCGACATCGGCGTATCCATGGCCAATTCGGATACCTTCCTCACCGTGCTTCGCAAGGGCATCGAGAAGGCGGCCGCCGACGCCAACCAGCCCGTCCAGATCGAAATCGCCGATGACGATGTGCAGAAGCAGCTGTCGCAGATTCAGAATTTCATCGCGGCGAAGGCCGATGCGATCATCGTCAATGCGGTCGATACATCCGCCACCGCGCCGATGACCAAGCTCGCCAACGATGCCGGCATCCCGATCGTCTACGTCAATCGCCAGCCGATCGATGTCGATGCGCTCGGTGACAAGGGCGCCTTCGTCGCGTCCAACGAAGTCGATTCCGGCACGCTGGAAACCAAGGAAGTCTGCCGCCTGCTCGGTGGCAAGGGCGACATTCTGATCATGGTCGGCGATCTTGCCAACCAGGCCGCGGTGCAGCGCACCAAGGATATCCATGACGTAATCGCCACGCCGGAATGCTCGGGCCTCAAGGTGCTCGACGAGCAGACCGCCGTCTGGGATCCGGTCAAGGCACAGGACCTGATGACCAACTGGATCGCCGCCGGCCACAAGCCCGCAGCCGTCATCGCCAACAATGACAACATGGCGATCGGCGCCATCAACGCCATGAAATCAGCCGGTTGGGACATGAAGGACGTTGTCGTCGGCGGCGTTGACGCCACCCAGGAAGCGCTCGCCTACATGAAGGCCGGCGATCTTGATGTCACCGTCTTCCAGGATGCGTTCGGTCAGGGCTCCGGCGCTGTCGATGCGGCGATCAAGCTTGCCAAGGGCGAAAAGGTCGAGTCCAAGGTCTGGATCCCGTTCCAGCTCGTCACGCCTGAAAACATGGACAAATACGTCGACAAGAACTGATCCGTATTGCGAATGAAGCGTTCGCCGCTCCCGTCAGGGAGTGGCGGCGCTCGCCTGAGCGTCAGGAGCCTGCATCCATGCCCAATACCGTCAGCCCCACCACCATGCAGGCCGTGCGCGAGAGCGGCGCCGTGCCGGGCTCCGAATTTCTTCTCGATGTCGAGGATGTCCGCAAGGAATTTCCGGGCGTCGTGGCGCTGGACAATGTCCGGCTGACACTGAAGCGCGGCTCCGTTCACGCACTGATGGGCGAGAACGGCGCCGGCAAGTCGACGCTGATGAAAATCCTCGCCGGCATCTACACGCCCGATACCGGCACATTCAAATTGCGCGGCCAGAACATCCGCCTGAAGAGCCCGCTCGATGCGCTCGAAAACGGCATCGCGATGATCCATCAGGAACTCAACCTGATGGGGCCGATGACGGTTGCCGAAAACATCTGGATCCGCCGCGAGCCCAAGAACCGTTTTGGCCTCATCGACCACGGCAAGATGCGCCGCATGACCGAAGACCTGTTCCGCCGGCTCGACATCGATATCGATCCCGAGATCAAGATCGGTAAGCTAAGCGTCGCCAACCGTCAGATGGTCGAGATCGCCAAGGCGGTGTCGTTCAATTCCGACGTCCTGATCATGGACGAGCCCACCTCCGCGCTGACGGAGAAGGAGGTCACGCACCTCTTCAGGATCATCCGCTCGCTGAAGGCGGAGGGCAAAGGCATCATCTACATCACGCACAAGATGAACGAACTCTTCGAGATCGCCGATGAAGTGTCGGTCTTCCGCGACGGCCACTATATCGCCACCAAGGCCGCCACCGAGGTCACCCGCGACGAGATCATCCGCATGATGGTCGGCCGCGAGATTACCCAGATGTTTCCCAAGGAAACCGTGCCGATTGGCGATGTCGTGCTGTCGGTCAGGGGGCTCACGCTCAACAAGGTTTTCCGCGACGTGTCCTTCGATGTCCGCGCGGGCGAGATTCTCGGCCTTGCCGGTCTTGTCGGGTCGGGCCGGTCGAATGTCGCCGAGACGATCTTCGGTGTCACGCCGGCGAACGCGGGTACCATCCATATCAACGGCAAGGAGGTCAATATCTCCTCGCCTGCGGTCGCCATGCGCCACGGCATGGCCTTCCTCACCGAGGACCGCAAGGATACGGGCTGCTTCCTGCTGCTCGACATCCAGGACAATGCCCAGATGGCGGTGCTGCAGAACCGCTACACCAAATTCGGCTTCGTCCAGCAAAGCAAGCTTTCGAAGGATGCCACTGATATGTCCAATCGCCTGCGCGTGCGCACGCCGGATATGCATGAGCCGATCGTCAATCTCTCGGGCGGCAACCAGCAGAAGGTGTTGATCGCCCGCTGGCTGCTCACCAACCCGAAGATCCTGATCCTCGACGAGCCGACGCGCGGCATCGATGTCGGCGCCAAGGCCGAGATCCACCGGCTGATCTCGCAACTGGCGGGGCAGGGTGTCGCGGTGATCATGATCTCGTCCGAGATGCCTGAAGTACTTGGCATGAGTGACCGCATCATGGTGCTGCACGAGGGCCGCATGACCGGCATCCTGGATCGCAAGGATGCGGACCAGGTCAAGATCATGGAACTGGCGTCACATTGAATTTGGGACAGCGGGGAGAATAACGAAATGTCGACCAATGAACTCGGCAGCACATCCATGACCGGCCTGAAGAAGGTCCGCAGGCTGCCGGCGGAGGTGTCCATCCTCGGCGTGCTCTTCGGCATCGCGATCGTCTTCGAGATTCTCGGTTGGTATGTGGTTGGCGAGAGCTTCCTCGCCAACAAGCAGCGGCTCTCGATCATCGTGCTTCAGGTGGCGGTCATCGGCATCATCGCGGTGGGTGTGACGCAGGTCATAATAACAGGCGGCGTCGATCTCTCCTCGGGCTCCATGGTCGGCTTCATTGCCATGGTGGCAGCGAGTTTCGCCCAGACCGCGATCAATTCGCGCGCCGTTTTCCTGCAGCCGGAATGGTCGCAGTTCGGGCTTTCCTGGTTCATCGATTCAAGTCCGCTCTGGGCGATCGGGGCCGGTTTGCTGCTCGGATTGCTATTGGGCTTCGTCAACGGCTTCATCATCGCCAGAACAGGCATTCCGCCTTTCATCGCGACACTGGGTATGATGGTCTCGGTACGGGGTCTCGCCAAATGGTACACGGAGGGCCAGCCGGTCGCCCTGCTCAACGCCGACTTCACCTGGCTCGGTCAGAGTTTTGATCTCTGGGGTTTCCCGGTGCCGCGAACGGTGATCATCTTCTTCATTGTCGCGATCATCTGCCATGTCGCGCTGTCTTATACGCGCTACGGCAAATTCACCTATGCGATCGGCGCCAATCCGCTGGCCGCCCGCGTGTCCGGCATCGATATCGGCAAGCACTTGATCAAGGTCTATGCGGTCGCCGGCCTGCTCTCCGGCCTGGCAGGTGTCATGCTGGCTGCCCGCGCCCAGTCCGGCCAGCCGAACATGGGCGTCGCGTTCGAGCTCGATGCGATCGCGGCAACGGTCATCGGCGGCACCTCGCTCGCCGGTGGCGTCGGCCGGATCACCGGCACTGTGATCGGCACGATCATCCTTGGCGTGGTGACTTCCGGTTTCACCTTTCTCAAGGTCGGCGCCTACTATCAGGAGATCGTCAAGGGCCTGATCATCGTCACGGCGGTCGCCATCGACGTCTATCGCCAGAAGCGCAAGGGCAGGGCCTGATGCCTACTCGAAGGCCCGGATTGAGGTCCGGGCCCCAGGTTTTTCGTGCTGTGTAAGCAGCATTTGACATTTCCTTCAGTTTTACTGTTCTCCAGTCGCAAGCCACTGGAATTTTTCCATTTCTCCAGATACACCTCATTTTGATGTTTCTGCGGCCTTGGCGCCGCACCATATGAGGCTTGAGGTGAAGAACAGCCGCCCGAAACTGGAAGAGATCGCCCGCATCGCCGGCGTATCGAAGGCCACCGTCGATCGTGTCCTCAACAATCGCGCGGGCGTGCAGCAGCATACGAAACTGCATGTGCTGAAGGCGATAGAAACGCTATCCGGCGAGGACGCGGACGGCAATCCGCTACGGCTGCGTCTCGATTTCGTCCTGCCCGGCGGACACAACGCCTTCATCGCCGATCTGGCGCATCACATCGAAAAGCAGGCCATCCAGCGGGGCGATGTCGATGTGTATATCCACCGCTTCGGCAATATCGAGCCGGAGGCGATCGCCGCCAAGCTCGACAGCCTCAGGCATGCGAGCCGTGGCGTCGCGCTGATCGGCCTCGACAGTCCTGTCGTGCGCGAGTCCGTCCGCCGCCTCATCGCCGGCGGCATTACGGTTTTGACGCTGGTCTCCGACATCAGCCATGTCGGTCGCGTGAGCTATGTCGGCATCGACAACCGCGCCGCCGGCCGGCTCGCCGGATATCTGATCGGGCGTTTCCTTCCCGGCGCGCGCGGCAAGGTCGCGCTGATTGCCGGCGCGCTCGCCTATCGCGGTCACGAGGAACGCGAGATGGGCTTCCGCCATATCCTGCGCGAGCGCTTTCCCAATATGGAGATCGTTGCCGCGCCCGAAATCCGTGAAGATCCCGACCGCGCCTATGCCGAGGTCCGCGCCCTGCTGAAGCAATATCCCGATCTGCTGGCGATCTACTGCATCGGCGCCGGTGGCGAGGGCGTGGCGCGCGCCTTGACCGAGAAGGGCATGGAACATTCCGTGGTCTTCATCGGCCACGACCTGACCGACAGCACGCGCGGCTTCCTGCTCGATGGCGTCATGGATGCAGTGATCGACCAGAATGCCCGCGTCGAGGCGCGCGACGCGATCGACCGGCTGGTACGCGCCATCCGCGGCGAGGCAGAATTGTCCCACGCCACCGTCCGCATCCAGTCAGTGTTTTCGGAAAACATTCCGAGCGAGATCTGATTGCTCTCGCGGCGTCGCGAGCGGGTGACCGTTACCCAGTCACGGACTCGACCGCCTCCAGCATCTCCTCGCCGGTGATGATGCGCTCGACCTCCTCGATCGTCGTCTGCTTGGGATCGATATCGTCGGCCACGACCTTGCCGCGCCGCATGACGATGATCCGGCTCACGACCTGGAATACATGGTGGATGTTGTGGGCGATGAAGATGCAGGAATGGCCGGTATCGCGCGCCTCACGCACGAAATTCAGCACACCCTTGGTCTCGGCAACACCGAGATTGTTGGTCGGCTCGTCGAGGATGATCAGGTCGCTGTCGAAATGCATCGCGCGCGCGATCGCCACCGCCTGTCGTTCACCGCCTGACAGCGAACCGATCGGCGTATTCGGCGGAATATCCTTGGTGATGCCGACCTTCTTGAGCAGGTCGCGTGCGACTGAATTCATCGCCTCGTGATCCATGCGGTTGAGAAAGCCCGGTCCCTTGATCGGCTCGCGACCGAGGAACAGGTTGCGCGCGATCGAGAGCTGCGGCACCAGCGCCGAGTCCTGGTAGATCGTCTCGATGCCGTTGGCGATCGAATCCGTGGTCGAGTGCATCTCGACCTTCCGGCCCTTGATGTAGATATCACCCGAGGTCACCGGAACAGCGCCTGAGAGCACCTTGATCAGGGTCGATTTGCCCGCACCATTGTCGCCGAGCAGACCGACCACTTCGCCTCTGGCGACCTTCAAATTCACATCGCGGAGCGCATGCACGCTGCCGTAATGCTTGCTGATGTTGTCCATGCGGATCAGTTCTTCAGCCATCATCAGGTCCCCGCATTGTGGCGGCGTTCGAGCCAGGAGTGCAGTGCCATCATGCCCAGGATGATCGCACCGATAAAGATGTTGTAGGCCAGCCCGGGCACGCCGATCAGCACGATGCCGTTGCGCATTGTGCGCAGGATGAAGATGCCAAGCACCGTGCCGAGGATCGTGCCGCGCCCACCTGTGAGCACCGTGCCGCCGATGACGACCATGGCGATGACTTCGAGCTCGTAGCCAGTGCCGCTGTTGGGATTGGCGGATGCGGTCCGGATGGACGAAATGATGCCCGCGAAAGCTGCCATGGCCGCCGAAAACATGAAGAGCATCACTTTGGTGCGATCGACCAGGACGCCCCGGTTCCGTGCCGCGGCGGCATTGCCGCCCGAGGCCTGAATCCAGTTGCCGGCCTTGGTCTGGTTCAGCACGTAATGCGTTATGACCGCGAACAGAATGAACCAGAGCACCGACATATAGATACGAAAGCCGCCGATTTCGAAATCGCCGACCAGGGCATAGGCAAAGGCTGAGCCTTCGACGCTCTGCGGTCGCTGTGGGAAACCGGACGTAATGTAAAGCGCAGTGCCACGCACGACCAGCAGCATGCCGAGGGTGACGAGAAACGACGGCACCTTCAACCGGGTGACGTAGACGCCGTTCACCCAGCCGATGAAGAGCGCAATCACCATGGCGACGAGAAACGCAGCCCACATCGGCAATAGTGCGACATTGAAGAGGGTCCACATGATGACGGCGGAAAAGCCGAAGACCGAACCGACCGAGAGATCGAATTCACCGGCGGTCATCAGCAGCGTCATGGCGAGCGCGATCATTCCGAGCTCGACGGTGAACATAAGGGTGTTGGAGATATTCAATCCGGAAAGGAACGTCGGATTGATACTCGTGAACACGATCAATTCGGCGATGAGAAGGACCAGCGGTCCGAATTCGGGCGCGCTGATGAAGCGCTGCAGAAATGTTCGATTTTGCATGTGTGTCCGCCAGTCCGCGCAGAAAAATCCGCCCGGCCACGGGATGGCCGGGCGGCAGTTTCGAATTTACTTGGCGCCCATGATGTCGTGGTAAATCTTGGCGTTGTCCTTCTCATAGAGCGTGCCGACATAGACGTTGAAGCCCGGCGGTACCTTGGCGGCAGCCATCGCGGCCAAGGAGAGGCTCACATAGCTGGTGGCCTGCGGATCCTGCCACATGGCGGCGTTCACATAACCATCCATGACTTCCTGTGTCGTGTCCTGTGAATTGCCCCAGCCGACAGCCGGGATTTCGCCGGCCTTGATGCCGACCTGATCGAAGGCACGCTTGACCGAACCCGTGACCAGATCGCCGAGTCCGATGATCGCCTTGATCTTGGCGCGGTTGGCGGTGAGGTAGTCGCTCATCCGGGTAATGATCTCAGCCTGGTCGAGCGTCGTGTCGGTCACTTCCCAGGTGATGTTGAGCGGCTTGAAGACGCTGGCAATGCCCTCTTCTTCCTGCACGCCATAGGTGGCGCCGGGCACTTCGACCGGCATCCAGACGAAATCGCCTTCCTTCACCAGCTTCTTGTCGACGAGATACTGCGCCCAGGCCGCGCCGGCCTTCTGCAGGTCCATGCCGACATAGGCGTTGAAGTTGACGGTCGGGTCCGGCGTATTCATGTTGATGACCGGAATGCCGGCATCACGCGCTTCCTTGACCACGGCGACGAGGCTGCCGGGGTCGGGGCTCGATGTCACGATGCCATCGGCCTTGGCGGCAATGGCCGCGCGCACGGCTTCCTGATGCGAAGGCACGTCGCCCGAATGGAACGAGGTGTTCACGGTGTTGCCGGTGTCGCTCTCCCACTGCTTGGCACCAGCCAGGAAGTAGGTCCAGACCGGATCGGTCGGCGCACCATGCGAGATCCAGTAGAATGTCTTGCCGGCCGCGAATGCCGGCGCAAAGCCGCTCGCAACGACCATTGTCGCCGCTGCCGCCAAGCCAAGGAACGTCCTTCTAAGCATGCTAGTCTCCTCCGTTGTCGCCGGACCTCCGGCTTCTCACCCTCGAATGGGACCCAGCATTGCCGCGCCCCGCACCCAAGTTCCGAGACTCCTCCCTCCGAACCAGGATCAAACCATGCGCCTGTTGAAGGCGCGCGCCTTTGCGATGCGAATTGCATTTTGAGGCTTCAATTTGATGTGCAGAGCTAAAGGCCCGCGGCCGTTTCTGTCAAGCGGAATCGCTACGCCGTGATACGAGTGATTGATGACGGCAAGCGGTTTGGGTAATCTGCCCGCGAACCGGCCGGAGGACATGTGTGACATCCAGATTATCAGCCATACTGGCTTTCATCATCTCGGCGCTTCCGGGGATCGCTTTGGCCGAATGGAAGCCGGTGGAGCAGGAGAGGACCTATCCGGTTTCAGGCAGTTCCGGTGCCGAACTCTATGCCGCGATCGGCCAGCGTGGCCCCAAGGTCGGCGGATTGCCATTGGGCGCCATCGCCCATACCAGCTTCAAGCTGACCTGGACCCGCAAATACGAGCCGCGCGATGGCGGCTGCGTGATCGCGGTAAACCGACCGAAGCTCATCATCACCTATGTCCTGCCGAAGCTCACCGGCAAGCCGCCGCAGTCGGTCCGCCAGGAATGGGAAACCTTCATATCAGGCGTTCGGGATCACGAGAAAGTCCACGGCCGGATGATCGTCGACATGGTCAAGGAGATCGAAACCATCAGCGTCGGCTTCTCGGTGCCCAACGATCCGGATTGCAAAGCCATAAGGCAGGAACTTACCCGCCGGCTCGCCGAAATCTCCCAGAGCCAGCGCCAGAAGAGCCGTGACTTCGACAAGGCCGAGATGAGCGAAGGCGGCAATATCCATCAGCTCATCCTGCGCCTGGTTAACGGTAGCTGAGCTTTCCGAAGTCGGAATGCCTGGCCGCGTTAGAATTCAATTAAATTAGTAATCATCAATTGTTAACCCTGAAAACCTACATTCATCGGGTCTTTGAAGGAGAAGAGACCCCTATGCGCAGTCTTTCCATCGCCACCCGCCTCTATATGCTCGTGGGTCTTGCCATCGTTATATTCGCCGGTGGCATGACGGTTGCGCTCAATTACTCGTTCACCGAACTCGAGGCCGAGCGTAAGGCCGGCCTTGCCCAGATGGATGCCACGGCGCTTGCGATCTTCGAGAAATACTACGCGCTCGAAAAGTCCGGTTCTATGACGCGTGAACAGGCCCAGAACGCCGCGAGCGAGACCATCTCGGCCATGCGTTACGGCGACAGCGGCTATTTCTGGATCAACGACATGCATCCGAAAATGATCATGCATCCGGTCAAGCCGAAATTGAATGGCACGGATCTCTCCCAGAACAAGGACCCGAACGGCAAGTTCCTGTTCGTGGAATTCGTCAACACCGTGAAGGCAAGCGGCCACGGCTTTGTCGATTATTACTGGCCGAAGCCGGGTGCCGAAGAGCCGGTCCTCAAATATTCCCACGTCGCCGGTTTCCAGCCCTGGGGCTGGATCGTCGGCACCGGCGTCTACGCGGACGACCTCGCGGCACTCTACTGGCGGAACGCGATGTGGGCGGCGATGGCCACCGGCATCGGGGCAATGGTCATCATCGCGATTGCCTTCGCCATCGTCCGCAGCGTCGTAGCACCACTCGGACGGATCAAGGCGCAGATGGCATCCATCGCGGAGGAAGCCCCGTCCGTCGAGATCACTGATCAGGCCTTCACCGACGAAGTCGGCGACATGGCAAAGGCGCTCCTCATCCTGCGCGATTCGGTCAACGAGCGCCGTGCGATGCGCGAACGAGAGGTCGAGCAGCGCCAGAGAACCGAGGACGAACGCCGTCAGCGCGAATCCAGCGCCCGCAGCACCGCCGAACAGCAGCATTTCGCCATCCAGACGTTGGGTGCCGGCCTCGAGAAACTCGCAGCCGGCGACCTCACGGTCTCCATCGGTGATATCGGCGACAATTATGCCAAGCTGCGCCAGGACTTCAACACAGCCGCGGCCGCGCTCAATGATGTGATCCAGGCGATTGCCGGCTCGAGCAATGTCGTCAAGGACAGTGCGGACTCGATCAGCGAGGCGACAGGCTTTCTCTCCAAGCGCACGGAGCAACAGGCGGCGGCGCTCGAAGAGGCAGCCGGCGCGCTGGGCCAGATCACCTCGACAGTCCAGGTTGCCGCGGAACGCGCGACGGAAGCCAGCCGCATGGTCGAGGAGACCCGCTCCAGCGCCGGCAAATCCGGCGAGATCGTCCGCAACGCCGTCACCGCCATGGGCCGGATCGAGGATTCCTCCAACCGCATCGGCCAGATCATCAGCGTCATCGACGAGATCGCCTTCCAGACCAATCTTCTGGCGCTCAATGCGGGCGTCGAGGCGGCGCGTGCCGGCGAGGCGGGTCGAGGCTTCGCGGTCGTGGCGCAGGAAGTGCGCGAACTGGCACAGCGTTCGGCCACCGCGGCGCGCGAAATCAAGAGCCTGATCCAGAATTCCGCCAGCGAGGTCGAGGGCGGCGTGGCGCTGGTGCGTTCCACCGGCGATGCGCTGGTCGAGATCGAGAACCTCGTGCACAAGGTCAACGATCAGATGGCGCAGATCACCACGGCGGCGCGCGAACAGGCCGCTGGGCTCGGCGAGATCAATGTCTCGGTCAACCAGATGGATCAGATGACGCAAAAAAACGCCGCCATGGTCGAGGAAACCACCGCCGCCAGCCAGACACTCGCCCAGGAAAGCGATCATCTCTCGTCGCTTCTCATGAAGTTCAAGTTCCGCGCGGTCGGCACCGGCCAGGGATACACCCGGGCAGCCTGACGAACCCCTTGGCGGCCATGCTTTCAAGGTTTAAACAATCTCCCAATCGGGAGATTCTGCCTTGAGCGACCATCACGACCACGATCACGATCATCACCACGATAACCGCTATTCGGACATGCAGGCGCGGGTGAAGGCGCTGGAAACAGTGCTGACCGAGAAGGGACTGATCGATCCCGCCGCGATCGACGTCATCGTGGAAACCTATGAAACCAAGATCGGCCCGCGCAACGGGGCCTATGTCGTGGCTAAGGCTTGGTCCGATCCCGAGTTTGCCGATTGGCTCAAGCGCGACGCGACAGCAGCCATCGCCAGTCTCGGCTATACCGGCCGCCAGGGCGAGCATATGCGCGCCGTGTTCAACACGCCGGAAACCCATAACCTTGTCGTCTGCACGCTCTGCTCCTGCTATCCCTGGTCGGTGCTTGGTCTACCACCTGTCTGGTACAAGGCGCCGGCCTATCGCTCGCGAGCGGTGATCGATCCGCGCGGCGTGCTGGCCGAATTCGGGCTGGAACTGCCCGGGGACAAGAAGATCCGTGTCTGGGATTCCACGGCCGAACTTCGCTATATCGTCATCCCCGAACGCCCTGCCGGCAGCGATGACATGGATGAGGACGCACTGGCCGACCTGGTGGGCCGCGATGCAATGATCGGCACGGCCATCGCGAAGACCCCGGAGATCGCGCGATGAACGGCCCGCATGATCTCGGTGGCGAGATGGGCTTCGGCTCCGTCGCGCCAGAACGCAATGAACCGTATTTCCATGCCGAGTGGGAAAAGCGTGCGCTAGGGATCACATTGTCCTGCGGTGCCTTCGGTTTCTGGACGATCGACGAAAGCAGGCACGCCCGCGAAAACATTCCGCCGGCGAGCTATCTTGGCGCCAGCTATTACGAGATCTGGATGCGCGCGCTGGAAGTGCTGCTGGACCGCCACGGCTTCGTCGCGTCCGAGGAAATCGATGCGGGCCGCAAACTCAAAGACCCTACGACACCCAAGCGTGTCTTGAAGGCCGACATGGTGCCTGTCGTACTCGCCAAGGGCGGCCCCTGCGACCGGCCGATTGACGCGGCGCCGAAATTCACCGAGGGCCAACGCGTCCGAACCCGCAATTTCAGCCCGGCGACCCACACGCGATTGCCGACCTATGCCAAGGGCAAGGCCGGCGTCATCGAGACCGTACAGGGCTCGTTCGTCTTTCCAGATGACAATGCCCATGGCAAGGGCGAGAACCCACAATGGGTCTATACCGTCGTCTTCGATGGCGCCGAGATCTGGGGCGAAGATGCGACGCCGGGCCTCACCGTCTCGATCGACGCCTGGGAGAACTACCTTGTCGCTGCCTGAGGCCCGCGCCTCGCTGGCGAGTTCACCCGAACTGCCGCTGTCGCCCGAAGGCGCACCCGTTTTCGCCGAGCCCTGGCATGCCGAGGCCTTCGCCATCGCCGTCCATCTCAACGCGCGCGGCCTGTTCACCTGGCCGGAATGGGCCGAGATGCTGTCGGCGAAACTCCATCAGCCCGGCCGCTTGCCCGATGGCAGTGACTATTTCGATTGCTGGGTCGAGGCGCTGTCCACCCTGCTCGAGCGCAAAGGCGTGACCGATGTCGCAACGATCCTGTCCCTGCAGCAAAGCTGGCAACGCGCCGCCGAGGCCACGCCGCACGGCAAGCCGATCGAACTGGCGAATGATCCGCATCGCTGAGATCTACACGCCCTTGGCGTCCAGCCAATCCCTGATCAGCTTGCGATAGCGCTCGCCCGAAAAACTCGGGAAATGCCCGCCATGGACGATCCGCACGGGGTAGTCCAGCAGCCGCTTCATCGAAGCCAGATAATCCGCCGCATTGGAATGATAGGTGTCTTCGATCAGCGGCCCGTCATAGAGAATGTCGCCCGAAAACAGGATGCCGCTCTTGGCTTCCCAGAGCGCGATACCGCCCGGTGAGTGCCCCGGCGTATGCACCACCTCGAACACCCGGTCGCCGAGATCGACGGCGTCGCCATCGTTCAGAATGCGCGTGGCGGGCGCCGCCTTCACGGCGTAACATTTCGAGCAATAGGGCTCGGGCGGCAGAGCGTCGAAAATCTCGTCGGTGACATAGGGGTCAGCCAGCGTATTGGCCCGCGTCGGATGCGCCAGAAGCTCGGCCTCGGAGGAATGCACCGCCCGGCACTCGAATTCATGATGACAGCCGATATGATCGAAATGCGTGTGGCTCGCCACAGCGATCAGGTCGCGCTCGGTGACGACGGGCACCCACTCCCGCAGTGACACCACGCCCATGCCGCTATCGACCAGCATGTCGCGGTCGCGCCCGCGGATATGCCAGATATTGCAGCGGTAGAATTCCTGGATCCAGGGCTCGCAAATATAGGTCACGTCGTCGTCGAGGCGTTTGACCGAGTACCAGTTCTCAGGCGCGATCCGCTGCATGCTTTGCTCCTACGCTGCCGGCAGCACCATAACGCCCGCCGGATCGACCGCAAGCGCGATGCGGGTTCCCGTCTCGACTCGCGCCGATTGCGGCATATGCGCGACCAGCGATAGTTCGGTGGCCGAGACCGGCGCGAGATGGCAGCGATAATGCGTGCCGAAGAAGGCGCTACCGGCAATGTCGGCCTCGCCAAGCCGGGTGGTCGCGGCGTCCGCGGCAGCCCGGAAATGTTCGGGCCGGATGCAGAGTTTGACGCGGTCACCGGATTTCGGCTGGCCGCCAGTGAAGTTGGCCGCCGACAAGGTCACGGGGCCGATCTGGGTCGTGAGTTCCGCCGCATCGTCATTCGTCGACAACACCTTGCCGTCGATCAGGTTGACCTCACCCATGAACCCGGCCGAGAACAGCGACTTCGGCCGCATGTAGATATCCGCCGGCGGCCCGAAATCCTCGACCCGGCCTTGGTTCATCACCACGATCCGGTCGGCGATCGCCATCGCCTCTTCCTGATCGTGGGTTACATGAATGAAGGTCGTGCCGACCCGCTTCTGGATCGCCTTCAACTCATCCTGCATCTGCCGTCGCAGCTTGAGATCGAGCGCGCCGAGCGGCTCGTCCAGCAGTAGCACGTCGGGATCGACGGCGAGCGCCCGGGCCAGCGCCACGCGCTGCCGCTGGCCGCCGGAGAGTTCATGCGGCTTCTTGCTGGCGGATGCTTTCAAGCCGACGAGATCGAGAAACGACAGCGCTTTCTCATCGCGCTCGGCCTTGGCCATGCCTCGCATCCGTAAGCCGAAGCCGACATTGTCGATCAGCCGCATATGCGGAAACAGCGCATAATCCTGGAACATCGTGGTCGTCGGCCGGCGCGCGGGCGATACGCCCGCCATGTCCTTGCCGCCGATCGCAACCTTTCCACCGGTCGGCTCCATGAAGCCGCCGAGGATGGAGAGGAGCGTGGTCTTGCCGCAGCCGGAGGGACCGAGCAGCACGATGAACTCGCCGGCCGCGATCTCCAGCGACACATTGTCGAGTGCCGTGAAATTGCCGAATGTCTTGCGCGCGTCGGTGATGGAAACGGAGGCGGTCATGTCTTGCGGCTCCTGCCAAAGAAGCCGATTTCCAGCACCAGCAACAAGGCTATGGATGCAAGGAAGACCAGCGAGCCGATGGCGTTTGTCTTGGGGTTGAGGCCGGAGCGCAACATGCTCCAGATTTCGACGGGCAGCGTTACGTCGAAGCGCGACAGCAGGAAGGCGATGATGAATTCGTCCCAGCTGAAGGTGACCGAGAGGAAGAAGGCGGCAAGGATCGAAGGCATCAGCATCGGCGCGGTCACCAGCGCCATGACCTTGAAATCATTGGCACCAAGGTCGCGCGCCGCCCGCTCGATATTGATGTGATGGTCGCCCATCGAGGCATAGATAATGGCGAAGCAGAGCGGCAGATTGATCACCACATGACCGATGCCGACCGTCCACAGCGACAGCGGAACCCTCAGCGTATTGAGCACGGTCAGCAGCCCGAGCGCGATGATCAGGTAGCTCACAGTCATCGGCGCAATCAGCAGTCCGCGCTGCAGCGCCGAGCCCGGCAGCTTGTAGCGCGCCAGGGCATAGGCGGCGAGGAAGCCGAGCAGGCAGGCGACGGCAGAGGAGATCGATGCGACGAGGAACGAATTGGTCAGCGCCGCCATCAGCTTGCGGTCGGCGAACACTGCCTCATACCATTGCGTTGAAAAGCCGTTGAACGGCGGCACCGGCAGCCGCCCATCCTGGAAGGAGAACAGCACCAGCACTGCGACCGGCAGAAAGATGAAGGCATAGATGGCGATCAGATAGACCCAGCTCAGCGAGGACGTGATGGCGTTGCGCATCTCACGCCCTCTCGATCTTTAGCCAGCGCGCGCAGGCGATATAGGCCAGCGTCACGGCCAGCATCAGAATGATCGACAGTGCCGCCGCCATCGGGAAATCCGCCCGCCGGCCGATCTGCAGCATGATGATCTGCGGCAGCACCAGTTCGTTGTTGCCACCGAGGATTTGTGGCGTGATGTAGTCGCCGATGCAGAGGACGAAAGTGAGAAATGCGCCGGTCATGATGCCGGGCAGCGTCAGCGGCAAAACCACATGCCAGAAGGTCTGGAAGGCATTGGCTCCGAGATCGGCCGCGGCGCGCCGATAGTTGGGCGATAGCTGGATCAGGTTCGAATAGATCGTCAGCGTCAGCAGCATGACGAAGAAATGCACGAAACCGATCACGGTCGCGATGCGGTTGCTGGCGATTTCCAGCGGCTCCGAGATCAGCCCGATGCCCATCAGTGCATTATTGATCACCCCACCCTTGGACAGCACCAGCAGCCAGGAATAAGAGCGCACGACGTAAGAGGTCCAGAACGGCAGGATCGCCAGGATCAACGCCATGCGCTGCCACTTCTTCGGCACCCGTTCGGCGATGATCCAGGCGAGTGGATAGGCGAGCAGCACCGAGAGCACCGTCACCATCAGCGTGATCTCAAGCGAATTGGTCAGCCCCTTGAGCAGCGCGCTTTCCGAGAAGAACCTGACATAATTGTCGAGATTCCAAACCCGCACGATCTCGCGCCCCTGCCGCGACCACAGGCTCATCGCCGTCATAAATATGAACGGCACGACGAAGAACAGCACCGTCCATGCCAGAGCGGGGGCGACGAAGCCCCAGGCCTTGCGGCGTTCGGTCTGTTCAAGGGTCGCGGTGGTCATGGTGGTGGTCTCTAGAGGAGTGTTTCGGTGGGCGCGTCTTACCCCTCACCAAGCGCACCCAGGCATTCGACTATGTCTTATGCGGGCTTGCTATCCTCTCCCACAAGGGGAGAGGTAAGGTGCCACGCTCTCGGCCTTTGCTTGAGGCACTGCCGCAGCCGCAAGTTTACCTCTCCCCCTGTGGGAGAGGATACGAAGGCCGGGTAAACGCAGTGAACCCTTGGCCGCAGTTGGTGAGGGGTGAAATCCACCCGATGCGGGTGAGACGGTCCCCTCACTGCTGCATCATGTTCGTCCAGGCATCCTGCATCTTCTTGTCCAGTTCCGCGCTCGGAACCGGATAAAGCTGCGTGTTCTTCAGATACCCCGCTTGGTCGTTCCAGCGCAAAGCCGTCTTCTGCGCATCGTTCAAATGCTCGCCAGCCTTGGCATTGGTCGGCATGCCCCAGTAGCAGGAGGAGGTCGCGAGGCGCGCCTGCCCCTCGGGGCTCAGGATGTATTGCACGAATTTCAGCGCCAGCGCCGGATTCTTGCTGTCCTTCATCACGCCGATCGATTGTGCCCAGCGCACGGCGCCCTGCTTCGGCACGGTCCAGTCGAGGTTCGGCTTCTCGCCCGAGAGCGAGGCGGTGATCCATTCGCCGCCGCCGACTAGAATATCGACTTCGCCGGTGGCGAGCGCGGTTTGCGAGGACACGACGTCGCTCACCTGCTTGGACGCCGCCTTCATCGCTTTCAGCTTTTCCTCGATCGCGGGCATGTCGGCGTCGGAGAGATCGGCGGTCTTCTTGTCGAGACCAAGCTGCACCAGCCCGATCATCGGCAGATAATAGTCATAGAGCGCGATGCGGCCCTTGTACTTGTCCGACCAGATGATCGAAAGGTCTTCCATGTCCTTCGGATCGACCTTGGTCTTGTCGTAGGAGATCGTGTTGTAGCCGAACTTCTCCGTCACGGCATAGATCTTGCCGTCCTTGGAATTGTTGGCCTCCATCAACAGTTCGGGGAACATATCGGCCTTTGGCAGTGCATCGGCCGGAATCTCGCCCATCATGCCCATGTCGACGATGCGGTGCACGTCGACGGCGTCGATCACCATCACGTCCCAGTCGCCCGGCTGCGATTGCTCGAGGATCGAAATGCCGGCGCCGGTGCCCTCGTATTCCTTGACGTTGACCTTGACATTGTTGGCCTTCTCGAATGGCTCGATCAGCGCCGGGTCTGTATGATCGCACCAGACCAGCGCATTGAGTTCATCGGCGGCGAATGCGGCGGAAGATGTCATGGTGGCCACGGCAAGCGTGGCGGCGGAGGCGAGAAGACGGCGCGCGAACGCGCCCTTGGCGGGATTGGTCATCGTTCTACCCTCTGTTTTTGGCCCTCGTTCCGGAGCCCTTAGAAAAAGATTGAATGAATTCATTTTTTAAGTCAATGTCAAAATTACAAGACGTTCAAAAAGGATGGCGCGAGTGGCGGGACTTCGCGAAAAACAGAAAGCCGACAAGAACCGGCGCATACTGGAAGCGGCGACGAAACTCTTCCGCGAGGTCGGCTACGATGCCGCCCGCATCGAGGATATCGCCGAGCGCGCCGAGGTTTCGGTCGGCACCTTCTACAATTACTACCAGAACAAGGGCGACATCCTCGTCGCGGCCGTCTCGATGGAGGTCGAGGAAGTGCTCGACGCCGGCGAGCCGCTGGTCGCCGATCCGCCGATGAACGTGCTCGTGGCACTCCAGACGCTGATCAACCAGTATTACGATCACTCACTGGTCTATCTCTCCAAGGAAATGTGGCGCACGGCGATGGCGATCTCGATCCAGCAGCCGGAGACGCCGTTTTCCAAGCGCTACACCGAGCTCGACCGCGCACTCTGCGCTCAGGTCTCGACGCTGGTGCAGAAGCTGCAGCGCAAGGGCGCGGTGCTGGCGGGCGTGGATGCGGTCGCCGTCGGCTCGATGTTCTTCAACAATCTCAACATGATGTTCACGGAATTCGTCCGCGACGAACGGATGCCGCTCAAGCGTCTGAAAGACGACGTCGCCCGCCAGAACCGGCCGCTCGCCACGCTGATCAGCAGCCCCACGACATAAGAAAATCACCCGGGAGGAACTTCATGATTGCCGTGCATGACAGCGTGCTCGCCGCCGCTGATCGATTGGTCGATGCCTTTTCGCGCCATGATGCCGAGGCCTATTTCGCGGCCTTCGCGCCGGATGCCAGCTTCATCTTCCACAATCTCGACCGCGTGCTGAAGAGCCGCGAGGAATACCGCGCCGAATGGCAGCTCTGGGAAACCCGCGATGGCTTTCGCGTCCTCGGCTGCCGCTCGTCGGACCGCCTGGTCCAGGCTGCCGGCGATGTCGCGGTTTTCACCCACAAGGTCGAAACCGATGTCTCGATCGGCGGCGAGGGAATGACCAATGTCGAGCGCGAGACCATCGTCTTCCGTCGCGCTGGCGCTGGCTGGATCGCCTTCCACGAACATCTATCGGTCATGCCGCAGTAAACAGATCTGGAAGAGTCGAGGTGCGACCGGACAGGTGGGGAGCTCGACTGCCATTGCGTTGGCCATCGGGAGAAACCGGAAAAATCCCGATGTCCTCCATCCCTGTCGCGTCCGGTTGACACGGTGCAACCTCGTTTGAGAAATGTGTGCGGACGGGAATCGTTCCCGGATTTCAGGCGCCAGCGCCTGGGCGCCAATAGCAAGCGAGCTGAGGACACAATGAAGATTCGAAAGGCCGCATCATCAGATGCGGAAGAGTTGAGCATTCTCCTCAACGAGATCATCCGCGCGGGCGGAACGACGGCGATCGAAACACCGCTTTCCGGCGCGGAATTTGCCGACTGGTTCATCGACGGCGCCTTTCCGCTGACCTGTCACGTCGCCGAAGTCGACAATATGCTGGTCGGCTTTCAGTCGTTGAGCGTGTTCGGCGAGCCACCAAAGGGCTCGGCGGATATCGCGACTTTCGCGCGGATGAGCCCGAAGACCAAGGGTGTCGGCACCGCTCTCTTTCCCGCGACCCGCGCCGTAGCGGAAAAACTCGGCCTCGCCTTCATCAACGCGACCATTCGCGCGGACAATGCCAGTGGCCTCGCCTATTACACGGCGATGGGATTCGAGGACTACGATCGGCAGGTCGGGGTGCCGCTTCTGGACGGTACGCCCGTGGACCGGATCAAGAAGCGTTTTGTGCTGAATGCTGCCGCCGCGTGACCCCCGCTTCCCATTTTCCAACGAATCTCATACGTTCGGCAAATGTTCCGGGCATGCGGCGCCCGGCTGGACGGAAGCATAGATGCGCAATGCCGGGGCTCACGCCTATCTCGACACGTTGAACGACGCCCAGCGTCAGGCGGTGACCCATGGCAGCGAAGTTGGCGCGGCGGGCAGCCCGCTGCTGATCATCGCCGGTGCCGGCTCCGGCAAGACCAACACGTTGGCGCATCGCGTCGCCCATCTCATCGTCAATGGCGCCGATCCACGACGCATCATGCTGATCACCTTTTCGCGCCGCGCAGCTGGCGAAATGGCCCGCCGGGTCGAACGCGTCTGCGCCAAGGTGCTGGGTCCCAATGCCGGCGTGATGACCGATGCGCTGGCCTGGTCCGGTACGTTCCACAGCATCGGCGCCCGCCTGCTGCGCGATTATGCGCCTGAGATCGGGCTCGATCCGCAATTCACCATCCATGATCGCGAGGACAGCGCCGACCTGATGAATCTGGCGCGGCACGACCTCGGCTTTTCCAAGACGGAGAACCGCTTTCCCACCAAGGGCACCTGCCTCGCCATCTATTCGCGCGCCGTCAATTCCGAGGCGCCGCTGGACGAGGTGCTGCGGAGCGCCTTTCCCTGGTGCGCCACCTGGGCACCGCAGTTGCGCGAGTTGTTTACCCGCTATGTCGAGGCCAAGCAGGTGCAGAATGTCCTCGATTACGACGACCTGCTGCTCTACTGGGCGCAGACCGTTGGCGACGAGGTGCTGGCAGGCGAGATCGGCGGCAGATGGGATCATGTTCTGGTCGATGAATACCAGGATACCAACCGCCTCCAGTCCTCGATCCTGCTGGCCATGAAGCCCGAGGGCAGGGGCCTAACCGTCGTCGGCGACGATGCCCAGTCGATCTATTCCTTCCGAGCCGCGACTGTCCGCAATATCCTGGACTTCCCGGATGCATTCAGCCCGAGGGCGAATATCGTCACGCTCGATCGCAACTACCGCTCGACCCAACCGGTCCTTGCCGCCGCCAATGCCGTGATCGATCTCGCCCGCGAGCGCTTCACCAAGAACCTGTGGAGCGACCGCGAATCCGATGCCCGGCCGCGCCTGGTCTCCGTCCGCGATGAGGCCGATCAGGCGATTTTCATCGCCGATCAGGTGCTCGATAATCGCGAGGGTGGCACGGTGCTGAAGCAACAGGCCGTGCTGTTCCGCGCATCGCACCACAGCGCCGCGCTCGAAATCGAACTCACCCGTCGCAACATCCCGTTCGTCAAGTTCGGCGGACTGAAGTTTCTCGACAGCGCCCATGTCAAGGACATGCTGGCACTCCTACGCTTCGCCCAGAACCCGCGCGACCGTGTCGCAGGCTTTCGGTTGTTGCAGCTCCTCCCCGGCATCGGCCCGCAATCGGCGGCCAAGGTTCTCGACCTGATGGCCGAGAGCCACGCGCCGGTCACAGCTCTCGCCGAAATGGCCGCGCCGCCGCGATCAGGTGCCGATTGGGCCGCCTTCGTCGATGTCATGCAGGGCATCGGCGGCCGCCAGTCCGGTTGGCCGGCGGAAATGGAACAGGCGCGGCTGTGGTACGAACCGCATCTCGACCGCGTTCACGAGGATGCAGAGACCCGCAAGGCCGACCTCATCCAACTCGAGCAGATCGCCTCGGGCTACCCGTCTCGCGAGCGCTTCCTGACTGAACTGACGCTCGACCCGCCCGAAGCGACCAGCGACCAGGCCGGCGTGCCGCTGCTGGACGAAGATTATCTCATCCTCTCGACCATCCATTCCGCCAAGGGGCAGGAATGGACATCGGTCTTCGTGATGAACTGCGTCGATGGCTGCATTCCCTCCGATCTCGGCACCGGCTCGACCCCGGAACTGGAGGAGGAGCGGCGCCTGCTCTATGTCGCGATGACGCGGGCCAAGGATGATCTCTCGCTCGTCACGCCGCAGCGCTTCTTCGTGCATGGCCAGCACGCGCAGGGCGACAAGCATGTCTATGCCTCGCGCACCCGCTTCATCCCGGCCACGTTGCTGCAGTTTTTCGAGGTCACCTCCTGGCCGAAAGCAAGGGCAGGCGAGGCGGCCAATACCGGACCAAGGCAGATGCGGATGGATGTCGGCGCCCGCATGCGGGGCATGTGGCGGTGACGGTGGAATTGTTGCCGGAACAATCGGATATACCGACGCCGCGTATGCTCTCATGGGCTCGCAATTCCACGATCTACCGGCTCCAGCGCCAGATGCTCACCGAAAAACAGCTCTCCGATGCCATCGCCCGCAAGGCGAAGGAAAAGTTCGAAGGCATCAGCCCGGACCAGATCAAGGCACTGGTCGAACTCGCGGTGAAGTTCGGTTACGACAACAGGGCACTCGACGATGTCGCTTATGCCGAGATTGCCACGCGTTCCTCGGTTCGCAGCGGCCGCTCGCGCCGCGCGATTGCCCAGCGGCTCGCTATCAAGGGCATCGACCGGGAGACGGCATCGGTGGCGCTCGAAGCCACCGACGATCTCTACGCGGCAGTCGTCTTCGCCCGCAAGCGTGCCTTCGGCCCGTTCCGCAGGGGCGATCTCGATGACAAGCGCAAGGGGAAGGAGCTATCCGCCTTTGCCCGCGGCGGCTTCGGTTTCGAACTCGGCAAGCTTGTGTTCGAGATGAGCCCTGATGAAGCAGATGAGATCCTGTCGGTCCAGCCGATGTTCTGACGCTATCGCCTTGGAATGCCGGCATAGCGGATGGCGATGAAGGCCATGAGGCTGGCCACTGCAAAGACGTTGATGTTGAGCAGGGCTGACTCGCTCGGCGACCATTCATGCAACGCCGCGCCAAGCCTGTCATGCGCCGCGAAAAACACCACGAACAGCAGCGCCGCCATCCCCCTCTGCCACCACTTCTCCTCGCTGTAAAAGGAGAGCGCCACGAGCATGATGCAGGGCGCCAGGAACAGTTCTGTCCCCGAGTCATAGCCGAACAGCATGGTTTCGAAGAGCGTATCCACCGCACCGACCAGTGGCAGCGCGATGCGAGCAGCAAGCGGATTGCGCGGGCCGAGATAGATGATCAGCAGAAAGAACGGCACCGAGACCAGCGTCCATAGCGAAGCCTGGATCCCGCTGCCCACCAGCCACCACACATAGAGCGGATAGAACGGCTTGTTCAGCAGGACCACCCAGGCCACGGTCACCGTCGCCTGGGTCAATGGATCGAGCGGCACTTTTTCTGCCATCAGGCGGACGGCGCCAGCAGATAATGGCCCACGCCCCAGACATCGCCATTGTCATGGCCGAACAGCCCAGCGGTCGCCAGGAAGAACAGTCGCCAGCGCCGGCGCCAGAGCACGGCGTCCGTGCCATAGACCTGCCGCAGGATGGGATCGATGCGGTCGATCTCGCGATCGAAATTCTTCAGCCAGTCCAGCGCGGTGCGCTTGTAATGGGTGCCCGACCAACGCCATTCCTGCTCGACCCGATAGAGATCCTCGAAACGGTGCGGCAGGTCGAAAGCCGGCATGATGCCGCCGGTGAAGAAATGATGCGCGATCCAGTCGGCGGGATCGGAATGGTCGAAGCGGTAGGACCGGTCACGGTGGGCGAAGACGTGCAGGAACAGCCGACCATCGGGTTTCAGCCAGTTCCTTGTACGCTCCAACAGCGCCCGCCAGTTCGACATATGCTCGAACATCTCGACGGACACGACGCGGTCGAACCGCTGGTCGATCGAGAACTCGTTCATGTCGGCGGTGATGACGGTCAGGTTGGTCAGCCCGCGCGTACGCGCCTGGTGTTCGATATATTCGCGCTGCGAGGCGGAATTCGAGACGGACGTTATCCGCGCGATGGGGAAATTCTGCGCCAGGTGCAGCGACAGCGAGCCCCAGCCGCATCCGAGTTCCAATATGCTCTGGCCATCCTGGATGCAGGCATGTTTGACGGTTGCCGAAAGCGCGAAAGTCTCCGCGTCGGCTAGGGTTGTCGTCTCGGCGGGATAGAGGCAGCTTGAATATTTCCGCTGCGGCCCGAGAACCAGCGCGAAAAATTCCGCCGGCACTTCGTAATGCTGCTGGTTGGCCTCGTCGGTGTGGATGGCTACGGGGAATTCCGACATCGTACGGGCAAATGCGACCTCGGTTTCCGCCGGCGTGTCCGCCAACCGCCGCTTTGTGCGATTGCAGAGAAAATCGATGCCAGCCAGTGTCACGCTGTCGGGAAGCGGCGCACGCTCGGCTGCATTGATGGCGAAGGCTAGCATGTTCATGTCGGGGACTCCCCTTTGCGCGGTCCAGGAAAAAATGCGTTCACGCGGGCCTGCAGCGCGCGAAATTTATCGCCGCGCGAGGCCAGCATATGTTGTTCGAGCGGCGGAATGCCGGAGACATGCACCAGCAGCCAGTACATCAAGAGCGGCGCCAGCAGCGACAGCCAGCTCCAGCTTAGCGGCATGCCGATCGCCAGCAGCGGCCACGCGCACCAGCCCAGCCATTCGAAGAAATAGTTCGGATGACGCGAATAGCGCCAGAGGCCGATTTCCATCACGCCGGTCTTCGCGTCCAGTGTTTTGCGGAAGGCCGCAAGTTGCCTGTCGGAAATCGCCTCGCCGCCGATCGCGATCACCGCAATGGCGATCGCGAGGAGATCGATGATGCGCGGAAATGGTTCGGGATTGGCCGCCGTCAGATAGACCGCGAGCACAAGGACGAACGCTGCCAATGCCTGCACTTGCAGGAACAGCCACAGCCGCGGCGCCGCCGACGCACCCCACTCTTCGATCAGCTTGCCATAGCGCGGATCCTCGTCGGCGCCCTTCGTCCGCCCGGCAATGTGAAATCCGAGCCGCAGCGACCATATGGCAATGATCGCAAAGGCTGCCACCCGGCGCCCACCATCGCCACCGGCAAAGATGACGGCCACGACGCCGCCGAGACCCACGGCGAAAGACCAGATCGTATCGATCCAGCCGCTCGAACCCGTGGCGCGCTGGATCGCCCAGGCGCCGGTCATTGCAATAACCAGTCCGGCCGCAATGATTATCAGCAAACCTACGTCCATGGGAACCTTCTGCACGAGTGGCTGTTGTTGTGCCGCCTCTTCATACGCAGACCCATGGCCGTCAGTTTCGTCACCGGCAAAAAATAAAAAAGTGAAAATTTTGCCGCGCGGATGAAACCGTCGGGCAAACCGCTCCGTACCTTAGGCAAAACAACAACAACGAAAGCCGGCAACGGCGGATACGGAACAGAGGGTTTCATGGGCTATCACGATCGGAACGGCGGCGGGCGTCCTTTGAATATCGCTGTGATCGGTACCGGGATTTCCGGACTGTCGGCAGCCTGGCTTCTCTCCCAAAAGCACGATGTCACAGTCTTCGAAGCATCCGATCGCGTCGGCGGTCACAGCCATACGGTGGATTATGAAAGCGCCAATGGCCCAGTGTCGGTCGATACCGGCTTCATCGTCTACAACGAGCTGACCTACCCCAACCTCACCGCCCTTTTCCGCAAGCTGGATGTTCCCACCGCGCCTTCGAACATGTCTTTCTCGGTGTCGCTCAATCAGGGCGCTTATGAATATTCCGGCGGCACGGGGTTCGGGCTTCTGGCCCAGAAATCCAACCTCGTCAATCCGCGCTTCTGGTCGATGATCGCGGATATCATGCGCTTCTATCGTAACGCCGTGCGCGACCTTCCCAAGATGGGCGACATGTCGCTCGATGAATATCTGGCGCGAAATGACTATAGCCGCGCCTTCCGCGAGGATCACCTCTATCCCATGGCGGCAGCCATCTGGTCGACGCCAGCTATGGAGGTCGGGGATTATCCAGCCGCAAATTTCGTGAAATTCTGCCGTAATCACGGCCTGCTCGAAATGTGGGGTCGTCCCATGTGGCGCACCGTAAAGGGCGGCGCCCGCGAATATGTCAATCGCATGACCGAGCGGTTCTCGGATCGCATCCGGGTATCGACGCCGATCGGAGCAATCCGCAGGCATGCGGGCCGCGTCGAGATCTCGGACGCGAAGGGCAATATCCAGATATTCGATGATGTCGTCATCGCCACGCATGCCGATCAGGCGCTGAAGATGCTCACCGATGCCAGCGCCGATGAGCGCCGCGTGCTCGGCGCCTTCCGCTATTCCCGCAACGAGGCGATCCTGCACAATGACACCGGCCTGATGCCGGTGCGACGTGCTGCGTGGTCAAGCTGGAATTACCTTTCCGATGATCGCGAGGGCTTCAGCCAGCCGTCGATCACTTACTGGATGAACAAGCTTCAGCCGCTCGGTTCAGCGCCGCCGACCTTCGTGACGCTCAACCCGTGCCGCATGCCGCGCGAGGAGACGATCATCAGCCGTGAAGTCTGTGAACACCCTGTCTTCGATCTCGCGACAGATCGCGCGCAACAGGAAATCTGGTCGCTTCAGGGCCTGCGCAACACCTGGTTTTGTGGCGCCCATTTCGGCAGTGGCTTTCATGAGGATGGCCTGCAGGCGGGCCTCGCGGTCGCCGAGGATCTCGGCGGTGTCCGGCGGCCCTGGCAGGTGGCCACCGAAAGCGCCCGCATCGTGCGCAAGCCGGTCGCCTATCCCGTCGCGGTGGAGGCTTTGGCATGAGCAAGCCGCTCACATCGGCGCTCTATCCCGGCCGTGTGACACATGCCCGGTTCAGACCGAAAGTACATCGGCTGAGCTACCGCATCTATTCGCTCCTGCTCGACCTCGATGAACTCGATGAGGTCGATCGGCGTCTTCGCTGGTTCTCGGTCGATCGCTTCAACCTTTTTTCCTTTTATCGCAACGATCGCGGCGACAGCACGGGTCGCGATCTCAAGGGCCAGGTCGAGCGGTCGATGCGCGCCGTCGGCGTCGAGCCAGACAGCGGCCCGATCCGCCTGCTGGTCATGCCGCGGCTTCTGGGCTGGGCCTTCAATCCGCTCAGCACATACTTCTGCTACCGCAAATCGGGCGAACTGGCCGCCATCCTCTGGGAGGTCGACAACACCTTCGGTGAACGCCACGGCTACATGATTCCGGCTGCCCCGCCGGAACCGGGCGGCGAGATCGTGCAACACTGCAAAAAAGCGTTCCATGTCTCGCCCTTCATGGACATGGACCAGCGCTATGTGTTCCGCGTCTCGCCGCCTGCCGAACGTCTGTCCATCACGATCGAGACATCGGATGCCGAAGGTCCGATGCTGACCGCGCGTCACCTGGCGCGTAAGGTAGAGCTTACTGATGCGGCGTTGCTTAAAGCATTCTTTGCTATTCCTTTTCTCACGCTGCGTGTTGTTGGAGGAATTCACTGGGAGGCCTTGAAGATTTGGCTCAAGGGCGTCAAGTTGCGTTCCAGGCCGGCGCCCCCGCGACATCCAGTTTCGGTCGTGCGCGAGGTGCCGGGTCCGAGGGGGGCAAAGATCCGTGAACCAGCTTGAAGAACATTCGTCCGTTTCGATTGGGCCCGCTGTCGTGGCGGGCGGGCTAGGTGTGCGGCTGCTCGGCAAGCTGACATCGGGCATCCGCTACGGCCGCCTGCGGATTGTACTGCCATCGGGCGCCGTCATGGAGAAAACCGGCCCGGAAGATGGTCCCGAGGCGACGATCGTGATGCAGCACTGGCGCATGTTGCGCCGCGTCATCACCGGCGGCGACATCGGTTTTGCCGAAGCCTTCATGCATGGCGATTGGACCACGCCCGACCTCACATCGGTCATCCGGTTCGCAGCGAGGAATAGCGAAGCGCTCGCGCCCGCAATGCAGGGCAACGGCCTGGTACGCCTGATCAGCCGCATCGGCCATACGTTCCGGGCCAATACGAGGAAGGGCGCCCGGAAGAATATCGAAGCCCACTACGACCTCGGCAACGATTTCTACAAGCAGTGGCTCGATTCCACGATGCTCTATTCCTCGGCGATCTGGGACGAGACGACGAAATCTCTTGAATCGGCCCAGCTACTGCGGATGAAACACATCCGCGAAAAGCTGGAACTAAAGGGTGGCGAGACGGTTCTAGAAATAGGCTGTGGCTGGGGCGCGCTTGCCGCGAACCTGGCAGTTGAAGCGGATGCGAAAGTGACCGGCATTACGCTGTCCCCGTCGCAGCTGTCCTGGGCCAGGGATGTCGTCGCGCAGACAGGCAAGTCTGGGCAGGTTGATCTCCGGCTACAGGATTATCGAGATACAGAGGGAAAATATGATCGGATCGTTTCGATCGAGATGTTCGAAGCGGTCGGCGAAGCCTATTGGCCGAGTTACTTCCAGACGCTCAAGCGCTGTCTGAAGGAGCGTGGCAAGGCGGTGCTCCAGATCATTTCGATCGAGGAGAAGCGTTTCGAGGATTATCGCCGCAGCACGGATTTCATCCAGAAATATGTGTTTCCCGGCGGTTTCCTGCCCTCGGACAAGGCCCTGTCGGCGGAGATCGCCAATGCCGGGCTGAAGCTGAAGGAGATCGAGCATTTCGGCAAGTCCTACGCCAGGACGCTCGCGGAATGGTGCAACAGGTTCAAGGCGCAGTGGTCGACCATCGCACCGCTTGGTTTCGATCAACGCTTCCACCGCCTGTGGGAATATTACCTCTGCTATTGTGAGGCAGGGTTCGAGGAAGGCTCCATCAATGTGGGCTTCTATACGGTAGAACACGCAAACGGTTGAACGAGGATCGTTTGCGGAAAGAGGAGATGTCGGCATGAAAGCGTTTCTGACAATCGCAACGATCGCAGCACTCGGTCTCGCGGGCGCCACGCAGGCCGCGGATATCAACGGCGACTGGGCCCGCGGCGATGGCAGGGCGCGCGTCAAGATCGCCAAATGCGGCGCCGATATCTGTGCCACCAACACCTGGATCAAGCCCGGCACGCCGAGCGAGAAGGCCGGCGACGTGCTGGTCATGAAGGTCAAGGCTGATGCCGATGGCAACTATGCGGGCTCCGCCTTCGATCCGCAGCGCGACATGAGCTACAAGATCACGCTCACCGTCAAGGACAGTTCGATGACCAGCAAGGGCTGCGTGCTCGGCGGCCTGCTCTGCAAGGGTGTCAACTGGACCCGCCTGAACTGATCATCCCTGACTTGGTGAAGCGGACTGCCAGATGAAAACCATCCTTGTCGCCTATGTCGCCACGCTCGTCGTCTTCGTGGCGATTGATTTCATCTGGTTGAGCTCCATGGCCAATGTGCTCTACAAGCCCACGATGGGCGACATGCTGGCGCCCGATTTCCGCCTGGCGCCGGCCGTCCTTTTCTATCTCATCTATGTCGCCGGCCTCACTTTCTTCGCCGTGCGGCCGTCGTTGCAAAGTCTCGATCTTCTGATCGCGCTCTTCTACGGCGCGGCATTCGGATTTGTCGCCTACGCCACCTATGACCTGACCAATCAGGCGACGCTGAAGAACTGGTCGACGACACTCACCATCGCCGATCTCGCCTGGGGCTCATTCCTGTCGGCCATCGCGGCCGCCGCAGGCAGCTGGACCACGCAGCGTTTCACCGCGTGATCCCATGATAGTTAGGCGGTGGCACCCGCGTGGGAATTGATGCCACCGCCTTGATCGCACGTCTTCGGTTGAACGGGGAAGACGTACGCTCAGAGCAGGAAGTCGCTGGCCCGCAGCTTTGTGATCTCATCGAGAAGAAGCGAGAAATCGGCCTTGCCGTCGCCATCGGTATCGCCCGAAATGATGGCGTTTCCGTCCTTGATCTCATAGCGCAACTCGCCCGCTTCCTTGTGGAATTTGGCAGTCCCGATGAAGTCGAAACTCTGGTCGCGCCGCCTGTCCTCGTTGGCATCGATGCGTCGGAGATCGATATCGTCCTCGTTGCGGATAAAGTCGGTGATCGTATCGCGGCCCGTCTTCGGCGCCGAATCCTTCAGGTTCGAGAACAGGAAGATATCCGCACCGTCGCCGCCGCTGAGGAAGTCGCCGCCGCCATCTCCGCTCAGCACATCGTCGCCATCCCCGCCTGAAAGCAGATCGCCGCCACCGCCGCCCTGCATCACATCATTACCGGCCTGTCCGCGCAGGACGTTGAGGCCGGTATCGCCGATCAGCGTATCGGCCTGTTTCGAACCGGTAAGGTTTTCGATCGAGGTGAAGCTATCGCCCAGCGCATCGCCAAGATTGCTCGCGGCATCGGCAAGGCTAGCCAGCACGCCGTTTGCCGAGAGATCGTAGCTTGCGGTATCGTTGCCGTCGCCGCCGTTGAGAGCATCGCCGCCGCCCGCGCCCTGCAATATGTCGTCGCCTTGCCCGCCGTCCAGCGTGTCTGCAAGGTTCGTGCCCGTAAACTGCTCGGCGCTCTCGTCACCGGTCCAGTTGACCGCGCCTTGGCGGGGATCGACGATCCGGCCGTAGATCTCGCTCGACCCGCTCGATGAATCCCAGGTCACGACGACGCGACCGTCGATCGTTTCGGAGGCGGTGATGCGGGAAATGTCGGTGGAGATGCGATCCGAGATGGTGAATTCGGTGCCGATCTTGGTGCCGGTGCTGGAGATCAGTTGGCCGAGCACGTCGTCGTTCCCATCCCTGCCGCCGTCGTACCAGACGACGAGGAAGTTTCCGTCCCTCAGGCCCACCACCTTTTGCATGGTGCCCCAATGCGTGTGGCCAGACGTGTTGATCTGGAATTCCTCGCCGCCATTGATCGAGCCATAAACGGCATAGTTTCCACCGCCCACATGTTCGTTCCACACGGCCATGAACGTATTGCCCGTCGAATAGGATACGTCGGGATCGGTATGAAACTCGTCGAAGTCCCCCTTGTCGACGCGATAAAATCCCGGTTGTCCGCCGATCTCGGTTCCGTAGATGCCGTCGCTATGGTTGCTGGCATTGCCGAGATTGTCGTCCCAGATCACGTTGACACGGGTACCGTCCCTGCTGTTGGCGACAGCGGCGTTGGAATCCGCGCCGATGCTGTCGCTCAGCCGCTCGGACGGCCCGAGCGGCTGGCCGTCGGCGCCGTAATGCTGGATGCGGACCGAGTTGGTGTAGCTGTGTCCCGGGCCGGGATCGGTATCCATGCTCGAGTCGTCCCAGACGAGATAGAAGCCGCCATCGCCGTCGCCCACGACGTCGGGCCGCTTTGCCACGTTGTCGGTCCAGTCGGCATTGCTGTGGATCGGTTCGGTGACCGGCAGGCCGTCCGCGCCATAGACGCGGTGATAGATATTCTCGTCTACCCCCTCGCGCTCGGACCAGGTGACCACGAAACCGCCGCCCTTCAACGCGGCGATGTCCACCATCTCATGATCGACGAAGACGTCGTTGTTGGCATCGACGATCGTCTGCTCGCGGAAGACGGAACCATCGGCATTGTGGATTACATAGCGCAGAGTGCCACCCAGTGCATCGCTGCTGCGATAGACGGTGGTGAAGCGGCCGTCGTCGAGGGCGGCCACTGCGGGCGAGTTCTGGCTGTCGTTGGTGTTTACGGGATTGAGCTGATAGGAGGCGCCGGAAAAAATCGGTGTTGGCAAGACTGTTCACTCCGCTTTGTTTTGAGGAAAAGCGGCCATGTCCCTCCTGCCGCGACGCCGGTATAGACTGCGTCGGCAGGCACGCTCTTGGTCGGGGGCGAACGGATGCGGCCTGTGGCGAACGGGCGTGCTTGTGGAGGGGTGCCTCGGGCTTTACCGCTCGTATCTCATCATCGTCGCGGCGCGGATATCCGACGGTGTCATGTCGAAGCGCTCGCGGAAACTGCGGTTGAAATGCGAGAGATCGCCGAAGCCACAATCGTAGGCGATGGACGAAATGCTCTGCGCCAGCGCGGCGATGTCGCAGAGCATGGCATGGGCGAGTTCGAGCCGGCAGCCGCGGACGTAATCCGAGAAGGTCGTCCCCTCGCGCTCGAAGAGCCGCTGGATGTAGCGCGGGGAAACCCCCTGGCTTTTCGCCACGCTGCCGATGCCGAGGCCGGGATCCTTGAGGCGCGCCTGGACATCCTTCTTGATGAGTTCGAGGCGTGCCGCGCCGATTCCCGTCCGGTCGAAGCTGGTATTCTGGCCGATCGCCGCGCCGAATGCGAGCGCCGCGAGATCGTAGAGGTGGCTCGCCGCACGGCTGTCGGCGGCCTGCGCCTCGGCGGGATTTCGGAACAGGAGATCGGCATAGCCCGCCGCCAGCGCGGCGCCGGCCGTGCCGAGAGGGGCATGGTAGAAGGGCCGGCCATCGATCCGCGGCAGGCGCGCCTTGAGCTGCGCGAACCCCAGGGACACCACGTTTACGTTGACATGGGGAAGCCGGAATTCGGCGACGGAGGCTTCGCTTACCAGCATCAGGTCGCCGGCCTTCACTGAAAACGGCTCGCGTCCCTCGACGGCGAGTTCACAGTCGGCGTCGTGAACCGTCAACAGGTAATCCTCCCGCCCGTCTGTGATCATCTCCCGCGTCCGCTTACCGGCGATCGGCGAATAGCGCGCCTTGCACACCATCACATTGTCGGACAGCGCAACGGCGCCGAGCTCGATTCTAATCTCATCATCGAGCGGGCGAAACTGCCTGCGCGCCACGATCCGGCCGACAAAGTCATGCAGAACGCCGAGCCTCTCCCGGCGTGGCAGATGGTCGGTTGAAAAGAAGTTCATTTTTTATCCGGGAATGGCCAGGAAGCGATCGCCAATTCGTAGCAATCGTTTCAGGATTTGGCAATCCGTTCGTCCCGCTGGCGTCCAGGTTCGCTATTCGGCAGCATGCAGCTCGCGGCTGCGCGCCCGGACCGCGGTCGCCAAATAACCGCGCAGGTCGCCATGTGCGGCCTTGTCGAGTTCCTCGCGCGATACGCCGTCTTCGTCGGCGTCCTCGAGCAGTTCAGCCATCAGTGCATCGAGATCGTCGGGTTCGACAGTCTGCTGGTCGATGAAACTCTCTCGCCAAGCGGCAAGAAATTCTTTCGGGGAATCGTTCATGCCTGCCTCCTCGTGCCGCGACGTGCGGCGTTCACTGCGCGGGGTAACGTGCGGTCGGCATGGTTGTTCCGGTAAGAGGTGGCGGCGGAAAAAGCCCGTCAGATCGCCGAGCGGCGATAGGCTGCCGGATCGGGGATCGGCACGGCGGCCATCAGTGCCTTGGTATAGTCCTCGCGCGGGCTCTCGAAAATCTCCCGCCGGGTGCCGGATTCCACGATCCGCCCGGCGCGCATTACCGCCACCTTGTGCGACATGCGCTCGATCACCGCCATGTCGTGCGAGATGAAGAGATAAGCGAGCCCCATCGTCTCCTGCAGTTCCAGCATCAGGTCCAGCACGCGGGCGCGCACCGACACATCGAGCGCCGCGACACTCTCATCGGCGACGATCAGCTTCGGCTCCAGTGCTAAGGCCCTCGCGATGCAGATGCGCTGCCGCTGGCCCCCGGAGAATTCGTGCGGATAGCGGCTCGCCGCATCCGGCGCCAGGCCGACGCGGCGCAGCAATTCGGCAACGCGATCCTGCCGCTCGCTTTTATTGCCGATGTCGTGGATCACCAGCGGCTCCGCCACCGCCTTGCCGACCGACATGCGCGGATCGAGCGAGGCATAGGGGTCCTGGAAGATCATCTGCGCCGCGCGCCGCACCGGCTTCATCTCGCGCTGGCTGAGGCCGGCAATGCTGCGGCCGTCGATCTGCACCGAACCGAAAAACGGTATCAGCCCCAGCACCGCCTTGCCCGTGGTGGATTTGCCCGAGCCGCTCTCACCGACCAGGCCCATCGTCTCTCCGGGCATGATGTCGAACGACACGTCCATCACCGAAGCGGCGGCCGCCTTGCGCTTGAACAGCAATCCCGTGCCGCTGCTATAGGTCACGCTGAGGTCGCGCACGTTCAACACCGGCGTCTTGCCTGGTGTCGGCAAATGGATCGCGGACTTCGAGACCCGTGGCGGACCATCCGTGCCGGCATGCGCGCCGAGCCTCGGCACCGCAGCCAGCAACTGCCGCGTATAAAGTTCGCGCGGATGGCCGAAGATCTCCATCGACGGACCCTGCTCGACGATCCGGCCGTTCTGCATGATCACCACGCGGTCGGCCATCTCGGCCACCACGCCCATGTCATGGGTGATCAGGATGATCGAGGTGCCGAACTCCGTTTTCAACCCGCGCATAAGGGTCAGGATCTGCGCCTGTACCGTCACATCGAGCGCGGTGGTCGGCTCGTCGGCGATCAGCACCTTGGGCCGGCAGGAAAGCGCCATGGCGATCATCACCCGCTGGCGCATGCCGCCGGAGAGCTCATGCGGATATTGCTTCAGCCGTCGCGCCGGATCGGTCAGCTGCACCTTATCCAGCATATCGAGTGCGATCGCCTCGGCATCGGCCGAACCCTGATGCTCGCGGATCGCCTCGGTCAGCTGCGCGCCGATGCTCATCACGGGATTGAGCGAGGTCATCGGCTCCTGGAAGATCATAGCGGCTTCGCGGCCGCGCACATGCCGCATCGCGCTGTTGGAGAGCCGCGTCAGTTCCCGCCCATCGAGCCGGATCGAGCCCGACGCGACTTGCAGCGAAGCCTTGGGCAACAATCCCATGATCGAGAGCGAGGTCACGGATTTACCCGAACCGCTCTCGCCGGCGATGCACAGCGTTTCGCCTGCGAAGAGATCGAAACTGATATCCTCAAGTACGGCTTTGCGGCCTTCAGGCGTCCGTGCATCGACGCTGAGCTTGTCTACTTTTAGAACCGGCATCCCGGCGGGCATTGCTTCCGTCACGCCAGCACGATCCTCGGGAAGTAGAAGGAGACCACCCAGTTCGGCATATCGACGATCTCGCTGATCCGGAGGTCGCCGCAGACGGAGCAGAGCATATAGGCATCGACCGCGCTATAGCCATGTTCCGATGTGAGCAGGTCGATCATCCGCATCACCGCTTCGCGGGCGCCGGTCATCAGGTCGGGGCCGATGCCGGTCGTGACCTCGTAACCCATGCCATCGAGATGGCGGCTCACCGGCTCGGTCGTCGTGAAGCGCGGCGTCTTGAGATTGGCGCCTTTCACGAGATCGAGCGTCAGCTCGACATTCATCTGGCTTTCGATCGCGGTGCCGCAGACCTCGCCGTCGCCCTGCGCGGCATGGGTGTCGCCGACGGAGAACAGTGCGCCTTCGACCTCGATCGGCAGGTAGAGCGTCACGCCTGCTGTCAGGTCACGAATATCCATATTGCCGCCAACACGCCGCGGCGGGACGACCGAATGCAGGCCCGGCTCGGCCGGCGCTACGCCGATCGTGCCGGCAAAGGGCTTGAGCGGCACCTTACCGCCGGGGCCATAGGCGGACGGCGCCATCGAGGCCGTGTCATAGGTCCAGACATGCAGTGCCGGATCCTTGAACTGGTCGGCGAGCAGGCCGAAGCCCGGAATGTTTGCTGTCCATCCCACGCCGGATGGATGGAACTTGTTGATCGTGACCTTCAGCGCATCGCCCGGCTGCGCGCCCTCGACATAGACCGGTCCCGAGACCGGATTGATCTTGGCGAAATCGAGATTGGCGAGCGTCGCGAGCGTCGCATCCGCGCCCAGCTGTCCGCCGGAGGAATCCATGCATTCGAAGAGGATCGTCTCGCCGGGCTTGGCGGTCAGCGCGGGCGGGAAATCGCGGTTCCAGCCGAAATTATGCTGGGCCTGGTGGATCGTGTGGTTACAGATGCTGCACATGGGAATTCTCCGGGAATGATGGTCTCCCCGGAGCCCTGCACCGGGGAGACATTGATCCGAAACGCTTACTTCACGAAAATCGCGTCGTAATTGATGACACGGGTCGGATCGATATAGATGTTGTCGGCGCCGCCCATGCGAAGCGACTTGGCGACGACACGGCGTTCATTGGTGACGGGGATCCACGGCGCATCCTTCATGGCGTCGGTGAAGATGCCCTTCCATGCCTCGATGCGTTCGCCGGACTTCGCCGGATCGGACATCGAGTCGGCCGCTACTGCGCGTTTGTCGAGATCGGGGTTGCAATACCACGACCAGTTCCAGCCGCCCTGAACCGCGCCGCCGCAGCCCAGGATTGGGCCGTAGAAGTTCGACGGATCCGGGAAGTCGGCGATCCAGGCCATGCCGCCCGACCAGATCATCGGCGCTTCGCCCTCGGTGCCGCCGGCCGCGATGACATTGCCCTGCGCCAGCGCGCGGATTTCGGCCTTGACGCCAACGGCCGCGAGATCCTGCTGGATCGCCTGGGCGATGCGCGGCTGCGGATCGGTGTTGGTGGAGTAAAGCACCGTCTCGAAACCATCCGGCAGGCCGGCCTCGGCGAGCAGAGCCTTGGCCTTCTCCACACTGTATTCATAGCCGGCATAGTCCTTGTCATAGCCCGGCATCAGCGGCGGCAGCACCTCCTTGGCGGGCGTCGCGCGGCCGTTGAGAATGCGCACGATGCGTTCCTTGTTGATCGCATGGTTGACAGCCTGGCGGACCTTCAGGTTGTCGAAGGGCTTCACCTTGACGTTCAGCGTCACATAGCCGGTGTGGAGCTGCTCGCCATCGACGATCATCTGCGCGCCATCGGCCGAGTTCTTGATCTCGAGGAATTTCGCCGGCGGAATGCCATCACCCGCGATATCCACTTCACCCTTCTGCAGCCGCAGCAGCGCGACCAGCGGCTCCTGGCCGACCTCGACCGTAAAGCTGTCGACCTTCGGCACGTCGGCAACATAGTAGTTCGGGTTCTTTTCGAACACGAGTTTCTGGCCGATCGTCCAGTCCTTGAGCACGAAGGTGCCGGAGCCAACCGGCTTCTTGCCGAAATCACCGCCGGCGGCTTCGACCGCTTCCTTCGGCACGACGGAGGCGAAGTTGATCGCCAGTACATGCAGGAAGGTCGCGTCAGGCCGCGAGAGCTTGAAAATCACGGTCGAATCGTCCGGCGTCTCGATGCCGGGAAGGTCGATCGCTTTGCCTGATGTCAGTTCCGCAAAGCCGTTGATCGCACCGAAGAAGCCGGCGCCAGGGCCTTGCGTCTTTGGATCGACCGCGCGCTCGATCGAGTATTTCACGTCCGATGCCACGACCTCGCGGCCGTTGGAGAATTTCACGCCCTTGCGGAGCTTGAACGTATAGATCAAGCCATCGGGCGCCACTTCGAAGCTTTCGGCGAGCGACGGCACGAGGTTCGCGGTGCCCGGTTCATAGTCCATGAGCCGTGAGTAGAGGCTCTTGATCATCGACCAGTTGACCCAGTCGTATCCGATGGCCGGGTCGAGCGTGGTGATATCGTCCTTGTAGGTGACGACGATATCCTTGCCTTCGGCGTTTGCGGCGAATGGCGAAAGTGCCATCACCAGGGCAGTCGTCGTTCCGAGTAACCAGCGTTTGAACATTGTTGTTCCCCTTCTTTGGTTGCTGTCAGGTGGTACGGATGCGCGGGTCGATGACCGGCGCGATAAGGTCTGCGAGAAGATTGCCGGTCACAATCGCGAGCGCCGAGGTCAGCGTCACGCCCATGATGATGGGAATGTCGACCTGCTGGATCGCCTGCCAGGCAAGCTGGCCGATGCCGGGCCAGCCATAGACCGCCTCGACCACCACCACGCCGCCCATGAACTGGCCGATATCGATGCCGATCATGGCGATGATGGGCAGGATCGCGTTGGGCAGAGCGTGGCGGAAGATGATGCGGGCCGAGGACAGGCCCTTGGCGCGGGCGGTGCGGACATAATCCTGGTTCAGCACGTCGATCATCGCCGAGCGCACCATGCGGGCATACCAACCGGCGCCGAGTATGCCGAGCGTCATCGCCGGCAGCACGATATGGGAAAAGGTGCCGTAGCCGCTCATCGGAAACCAGCCGAGCGTGACGGCGAAGAGATAGAGCAGCAAGAGCGCCGCGACGAATTGCGGCGCCGAGACCCCGACGAAGGAGGCCATCATCACCAGCCGGTCAATGAGGCTGCCGCGCTTGACCGCCGCGATCGTGCCGAACGTGACGCCGAGCACCACCTCGACGAAAATCCCCGCCGCCATCAGCGTCAGCGTCGCCGGCAGGCGGGCCACGATCAACGTCCAGACCTCGGTTTTCTGGGCATAGGAACGGCCGAGATTGCCCTGCAGCAGCCCCGAGAGATAGTTCCAGAACTGTATCAGCAGCGGCTGGTCGAGCCCGAGCTGATGGCGGATCGAGGCGACCGTCTGGGCCGTCGCGCTACGGCCCGCGAGCATCCGTGCCGGGTCGGCCGGCAGCGCATAGAGCAGCACGAAAGTGATCGCCGCCACGCCGAGCAGGATCAACAATGCCTGTGCCACGCGCTGGAGCAGGAGCGTCACCATCAGCCCCTCCCGCGCTGGGTGGGATCGAGGATGTCGCGCAATGCATCGCCGACCAGATTGAAGGCGAGGGCGGTGAGCAGAATCACTGCACCTGGGATAAACACCAGCCAGGGCGCCGCCTGGAAATAGCTCTGGCTCTCGAAGATGATATTGCCCCAGCTCGGCTGCGGCGGCTGCACACCGATGCCGAGGAACGACAGCGTCGCTTCGAGCAACACGGTCGTCGCGATACCAAGCGTGCCCCAGACGATCGCGGTCGGGATCAGGTGCGGCAGGATATGCAGGAAAAGGATGCGGCCATGTCCTGCGCCGAGCGAACGCTGGGCAAGGATGAAATCCCGCTCTACCAGCCCCCGCGTCTCGGTATAGACGATGCGTGCTACCTGCACCCAGTTGACCAGCGCGATCACCATGGCGACGATCCACAGGCTCGGCCTCAGCAGTGCCGCCAGCACGATGGCGAGCAAGAGCGCCGGAAATGCCATCATCAGGTCGGTGAAACGCATCAATATATTGCCGGCCAGCCCGCGCATGTAGCCGGCAATGATGCCGACCGTCAGCCCGATCGCCACCGCGATGCCATTGGCCACTAGCCCGATGATCAGCGAGGTCCGCGCGCCATAGAGCAGCCGGGAAAAGAGGTCGCGGCCGAGCGTATCGGTCCCGAGCATGAACTGCCCGCCCGGCGGCATCGGCGCGCCTTCAAGCGTCAGCCCGTCGAACATCTGCTCATCCGGATTGAACGGCGCGATCAGAGGTGCCGCGAGCGCCAGCACCACGACGATCACCACCACCGCAAGCCCGAAAAGCGCGGCCGGCTGGCGCAGCAATGAGCGCACCACGCCCATCAGCCAACCTCCGGCAGAGGTTCCGCCCCACCGAGAAAGATCGCCGCGACCTGCTCCATGGAGAGCCGTCGCTGCATGGCGCAGTCGCGCAGGATCGCGTAAGCATGTTCCTCGTTGAGCCCGCGCGCTACCATCAGCTTCTCGACCGCAGCATGAACCAGCGGCCGCATCCGCACGCGTTCTTCGAGATATTGCAGCCGCTCGGTCACCGCCTTGCGTTCCTCATGGATCGATACCGCCATCACCAGCGCGGGATAGACAGCGGAGGCCGCGACCGGCTTCGGAATGATCGCGCTCGCACCCTGTTTCATCGCCCAGGCAATGCGGCCCGGCGCTTCGGAACCCAGCAATGCGACGAGCGGACGATAGGGGGCATCGCCCTCGCCGGGAAGCAGATCGTCCCAGCCCTGGTCGGCATCGACAAGCACGATGTCGGCGCCATCCCAGGTCGCCAGCGGCTCCCATTGCCGCGTCGCCCTGATGCCGAGCAGGCCGAGCTGGCGCGTTAGCCGCTCGGTATTGGCGTCCTCGCGGTGCAGGATCACGGCATGCCAGCCGGTGAAATTCGGCGTCCGGCTCATGACACCACCCTCAGCTTCGCGGGCATCTGCGTGCCGCGCGTGGTGAGATAGGGGTCGGCGGCAAGCGCCGGCCGCGAGGCGATCACGTCGAAGCCTTGGTCAGCATTGATGCGTCCGAGGTGGAAGGGCAGGGCGGCATGGTTGGTGACGCTGTCCACGTCAAGCGGACCGAACAGCGACGGCCACTGCCGCGCATGCACCTCGCGCCGCACCGCCTGCGGTTCGTCGCTGCCCGCCGCAACGATCGCGCCGATGCAGAGATCGACGGCGGTATAGGCGCTGGCGAAGACGCTGGAAATCCGCCGCTCGCGGCCGTGGCGCAGCGCCGCCCGCGCCTTGAATTCGCGATTCTCCGGCGTATCGAGATTGTCGAAATAGGAGGCCGCGCAGAGCTGTCCCAGGGCGGAGCCCGCCGTGATGTCGTCGAGCTCGCATTCCATCAGGTCGCAACTCACGACAGGGCAGTTCTCCGGGCGGAAGGCCGGATCCCGGTCGCCGAGCACCTTCATCGCTTCGAGGAAAGCATAGCTCGATGGTCCGATCAGGTTGTTGAGCACGAAGCTCGGTCGCCGCTCGGCGATCTCGGCGATGATCCGCTCGACGGCGGTCTCTTCGAGCGGCAAATACCGTTCGCCCAGCACCTCGCCGCCGGCATTGGTGATCAGTTCGCGCGCCAGCCGGTTCATTTCCCAGCCCCAGACATAATTGGCGCCGGTCAGATACGGCCGCGCTCCGTAACGCGGGATCAGATATTCGAAGGCCGGGATCAGGTGCTGGTTGGGGCAGCCGCCGAGATAGATCACGTTCTCGTTGGCCTCGAACCCTTCGTATGGGCACATATACCAGAGTAGGCCGTCGTGTTTCTCGACGAGCGGGATCACTTCCTTGCGTGCAGCCGAGGTGATCGTGCCGACAATGTGCCGGCAACCTTCTCGCAACAGGTGCCGCGCGCCGTCGAGATAGGCTTCGAGACTGGCATGCGGGTCAAAGAAGACGGGCTCGATCAGCCGGTCGGATCGCTTGGCAAATTCCTCGATCGCGAATTCCGCGCCGTCATGCGCATCCCGTCCCATCGAGCCGTAAGGCCCGGTGGTGGAATAGAGAATGCCGATCTTCAGCGGTTCGCTCATCCATCTTCCAAACACGAAAAACCCCACGACGCTGGTCCGCGAAGCGCGGGCGTCATGGGGCGAAACTGCCCTGCGACTATCGAAGTCATGTGGTCGCGGATGACTTTTGCCTAATCCGCAGGCGTGATTAAAATACAGACATTCGCCGGGTGTCAAGCGAAATAGGCTGTCTCTCTTGGCAGACTATCCGACGCGCCGCTCCACCGTCAACTGGCCGTTGTCGCTAGTCGAGATCGTGATGCCGACATAGTCGCCGGTCGTCGCATGCGGCGTGTCCATCGGATGGCCATGGGTCGCGGTGATCACCATCACGTCTGCGCCCGCCGCCTCGGCGGCTGCGATTCCGGCCGGTGCGTCCTCGAACACCAGGCAGTCGCTCGCCTTGACACCCAGCCGTTCGGCCGCGAGCAGGAAGCAATCCGGCGCAGGTTTGCCGCGCGTTACATCCTCGGCGGTCACAATATGCTTCGGCACGGCGATCCCCGCAGCCGCCAGTCGCGCAGCCGCCAGTTCCTTCGTCGCCGATGTCACGATCGACCAGCGGTCCTGCGGCAAAGCATTGAGAAACTCGATGATACCGTCGATCGCCATGACACCATCGACATCGTCGATCTCGGCTTGCATCACCCAGGCCACTTCCTTGGCCACGTCGATGCCGGCCAGGTTCTGTTTACGGATCGTGTCCTCGGCCCTAACGCCGTGCATCGTCGGCAGGAATTTTTCGACATCGATTCCGTGGCTGCGCGCCCATGTGCTCCACACCCGTTCGGCGGCCGCGATGGAGCTGAGCAGCGTTCCATCCATGTCGAACAGGAAGGCGGCATAGGATTTGCGGAAAATGGGCGGCAGGTCGGTCAAAGGCTTGTTCCTCGTGAAGGGATGTGAGATGGCAGCCAGCATGCGGCCTCGTCAAGCCACGAGGTCGCGCCAAAGGGCGTCACCGCGATGCCGATCGACAATTCTTTTGTGGGAGAATTCCATGAACATCCAGCGCTTCGACCCCGGCAGCCGCATGAGCCAGGCCGTGGTCTATAACGGCTTCGTATTCCTCGCCGGCCAGGTCGCCTCCGGTGCGCCCGGCGCTTCGGTCGCCGAGCAAACCGCCGACGTCCTCAAGAACATCGACGCGCTCTTGGCGCGTGCCGGCTCCGACAAGACCCGTCTTCTCTCGGCCACCATCTGGCTTTCCGACATCTCGACCTTCGACGAGATGAACCCGGTCTGGGAAGCATGGCTGCCCGCCGGCCAGGCCCCCGGCCGCGCCACGGTCGAATCCAAGCTCGCCGGCCCACAATATACCGTTGAAATTGGTATCATCGCCGCCGTCGGCGCCTGATAATGTAAAGCGCAAGACGGGCCGCTTCGAAGCGGCCCGTCTTTGTCAGAAGAATCCACTCAACCCGTCGGCCCATTAAGGCCCCAGATGATGCCGAACGGGTCGCGCAACTGGCCGTAGCGATCGCCCCAGAACATCTTCTCGACCGGCATCACCACTTCGGCGCCTGCCTTCACCGCCCGATCCCACCAGAAATCGATGTCCTCGACGACGAGTTGAAGCGCGAAACCCTCGTGGCCCTTGAACGGATGGCCATATTCCGGATAGGGATCCGACATCATCAGCGTGCTGCCGTTGACGTAGAGATGCAGATGCATCGTGCGCCCCTTGTCATCCGGCGGCACGCAGTATTTTTCCTCGGCGCCGAACGCCACCTTGTAGAATTCGGCCGCCTTGCGGGTGCCATCAACAGTCACATAGGCGACAAGGCCGCCGAGTGTTTTCGGCAGCGGGGCCATTTCCATCTGCGTTGCTTCGTTCATGATCGTCTCCTCTGATCGCTGGGCCCAATCTGCACGGGCTGAGCCAAGGACGCATCCGCATGGCGCGATCCGACACGTGGCGCGAAATTTTTTTCGTGTTTATGTTCGTAAGACCGTAGACACTTTCACGCTGGCCATCTCGTGACACGCAGCTTCGCCATCCTGATCTTCCCCGATTTCCCGATGATGGCCTTCTCGTCGGTCATCGAACCACTGCGCGCTGCCAACAAGCTGTCGGGCGAAGCGCTCTACGAATGGTCGATCATCGGCGGCGAAAAAGGCATCATCCGCGCATCGAGCGGCATTGCCGTGACACCGGATTACTCGGCCCATAACGCCCCCGCCGTCGACTACATCGTCGTCTGCTCTGGTGGCGACGCCGACCGGCTGCAGGCGCCGCAGCCCCTCAACTGGATTCGCAAGAACCTCCGCAATGGCGCCCATCTCGGCAGTGTTGCCGATGGCGCCTTCTATCTCGGCCGCGCCGGCCTGCTCGATGGCTATGCCTGCACCTTGCACTGGCAGAGCCAGCCGGCCTTCGCCGAAGCCTTTCCGGAGGTCAAGCTGGTGCGCGACATCTACGTCATCGACCGCACCCGTTTCACCTCGGCGGGCGGCATCGGCGCTTTCGACATGATGCTCGATCTCATCGGCCGCCAACATGGCGAGGCGCTCTGTCGTGGTGTCGCCGAATGGTTCGTGCATGACCGCATCCGCGCCTCCACCGATCGCGAGCGGCTGCAGCTTCGCCTGCGCACCGGCATCCGCGACGATCTCGTGCTCGATGCCGTCGCCCATCTTGAAGCAGGCGGGGAGGGGCAGGTCCTGATCTCGACTGTCGCCGACCGGCTCGGCGTCACCATCGAACGGCTGGAGCGCGCCTTCCGCGCCGAGGTCGGTCTCCTGCCGGCGGAATATTTCAAGCGCATGAAATTGCAGCGCGCCCGCGACCTGCTCGAACATTCCGCCATGTCGGTGCGGGAGATCGGGCTGGCCAGCGGCTACCAGAGTTTCTCGGCCTTCGTGCGCGCCTTCCGTACAGTTTACGGCAAGACCCCGGGTCAGGTCCGCCGTGTGGTGGGTGAAAGGTAACCGGCACATCGTGTGCGGTTTCCTGCACAATGCCGGCATGCCACGACGCTATAGTCGAGCGACAATGTTATGAGGTGCCAGCATGTCCATAGTCGTTTTTGATCCAGACCGCGTCGATGATGTCGATTGGCAAGACCGGATGCGCCATCCGATGGCGGAGGATCCGTCCAACGGCATGTGGCTCTCCGACACCGAACCGTCGGCGATCGACGCCTACCAGCTTCGGCAGCAGCGGCTGGCCAAGGTGCGCGCCTGGCTCACGGCATCCGATTACGGCGGCGTCATCCTGTTCGATCCCTATAACCAGCGCTACGCCACCGGCACGCGCAACATGTTCGGCTATTTCCTCCGCAATTCCACGCGCTACATCTTCATTCCGGCCGAAGGCCCGATCACGCTTTTCGACTATCCGCAGAGCTACCATGTCTCGACCGCGCTGGAGACGATCGACGAAGCGCGACCCTCCAAGCTCGTCTGGTCCTCGGTGTCGGGCAAGGACGAATCCACCGCCGCCCCCTTCGCCCGGGAAATCGCCGACCTCATGCGCAAGCAGTCGCCGGGCAACAAGAAGGTGGGCATGGACCGCTCTACCCATCTCCAGGCGCTCGCGCTTGAAGCCGAGGGGCTGGAAGTCCGCGACATCCAGGGCGAAATCCTTGCCGTCCGCGCGGTCAAGACGCCGCAGGAAGTCAAGTGTCTGCAGGTCTCCATGGCCGGCGCAGAAGCTGCCGTCTCCGCCGTCCGTGACGCGATCAAGCCCGGCATCAGCGAAAACGAACTCTTTGCCGTCATGTATGGCGAAGTGATCCGCCAGGGCGGCGAATTCATCGAGACCCGGCTGCTGACCTCGGGCCAACGCACCAATCCATGGTTCAACGAGGCCTCCGGCCGCAAGCTGCGCCCCGGCGAACTCGTCGCACTCGATACCGATACGATCGGCTGCTACGGCTATTACTCCGATTTCTCCCGCACCTTCCGCTGCGGCCCGGGCCGGCCGACGGATTACCAGAAGATGCTCTACCGCATGTCCTACGATCAGGTTCAGCACAATATCGACCTGATCAAGCCCGGCATGGAATTCCGCGAGATCGCCGACAAGGCGTGGAAGATCCCGGATCGCTTCGTCGATCAGCGCTACACCTCGGTCATGCACGGCGTCGGCATGCATGGCGAGACGCCGTTCATCGCGCATGCCATGGATTTCGAGACCTATGGCCGCGAGGGCCATCTGGTGCCGGGCATGGTGGTATCAGTCGAGAGCTATATCGGCGAGAAAGGCGGCCGCGAGGGCGTCAAGCTCGAAGAGGAGGTGCTGGTCACCGAAACCGGCGGTGCGCTGATCTCGCGTTTCCCCTTCGAAGACGACCTGCTTGGAAATCCCTGATGCACTCCGAACTGACCCTCGATCCGCTGAAGACCGCGCTGCTTATCGTCGACCTGCAGGATGAGCAGCGCTCGGAGCCGCTTTCCATGGCGGCCGATCTGGACAAGGTGCTGGCCAATTCCGCCCGGCTGCTCGCTGCCGCGCGCGCCAGTGGCGTCAGCGTCTTCCACGCCGCTTATGTCAGGGATTTCGACATACGCCCGCCACGTCCCTTCGAGCCGCTTGATGCGGACGGCGGTCCCGCCTTCAGCCGCAGTGACAGCCTACTCGTCGCCATCTGTCACGAGGTCGCGCCGATGGATGGGGAGATCGTGCTCAGCAAGAACGACGCCTCGGCCTTCGAGGAGGGCTCTCTCCAGTCCCGCCTCGAAGCCAAGGGCATCGAGTGGCTGGTGGTCGCCGGGGTCTGGACGGAGGCTTGCGTCGCAGCCAGCGTCCGCGATGCCATATCAGGCGGCTTCCGGGTCCTGCTCGTCAAGGACGCCTGCACTTCGGGCACCACGGCGATGCACCAGGTCGGCATCCTCAATCTCGCCAACCGCCTCTACGGGGGCGGCGTCGCCGACACGGACCGCGCCGAGGTTCTGCTTCACGGCGCCACCGCAACCGTCTGGCGCAGCACCAAGCCGGTGCCGTTCCGTTTCACTCTGGAGGATGCACCCCGCCTCTACGCCAGCTTGTGACCCGCTTCAGTCTCTCCCCGACTGACCACCTCCGCCAGCTTTGCGACAAGCAAGGCTGGCGGCTTTGTTTCCGGCGAGCAGTTTAAGATGGTTCCAGTCAATCCCTGCACATTTTTTGCCGATGTCTGCTCATTGGCCGTCGTCCCGTCGCCCTAGGATTGCCGCCAGCAAACCGCTCAAAAACAAACGCGGTTGCCGGGAACCAAGCAAAACTGGAGAGATGAGATGACCGACAGCAGAGAGTCGAAGGGCCTGGCAAGGCTGACATCCGAAGCCGTGTCCGGAAGGATCGACCGCCGCCAATTCATGCAGGGCGCGCTGACTTTCGGGCTCGGCCTTACCGCCGCCTCGGGTCTCTGGACGCGCGAGGTTGCGGCGCAGACGCCGAAATCGGGCGGCTCGTTCCGCGTCGGCCTCGACGATGGCAACACGGCCGACAGCCTCGATCCCGCCACCTACAATTCGCGCTTCATGATCACCATGGCGCATACCAAAAACAATTTCCTCACCGAGATCGCGCCCGACAATCAGGTGGCCGGCGAACTCGCGGAAGCCTTCGAAGCGTCCAAGGACGCCAAGACCTGGACCTTCAAGATCCGCAAGGGCGTCGAATTCCACAACGGCAAGACCTTCGACGCCAATGATGCAATGGCCTCGCTGAACTACCATCGCGCCGAAGCGTCGAAATCAGCCGCCAAGTCGCTGCTCGACGGCATTGAGGAGATCAAGGCCGACGACGCCAATACGCTCACCATCAAACTCAAGTCGGGCAATGCCGACCTGCCATACGCGCTGACCGATTACCACCTCATCATGATGGCGTCGAAGGACGGCAAGGTCGATCCGCAGGAAAAGGCCGGCACCGGCGCCTACAAGCTCGAGGAATTCGAGGCCGGCATCCGCGCCACGCTCTCCAAGAACGCCAATTACTGGAAGCAGGATCGAGGTCATTTCGCCGATGTCTCCTTCACCGCCGTCAACGATGTCGTCGCGCGCCAGTCGGCACTGCTCGCCAACAGTTTCGACGCCATCATCGAAGTCGACTACAACACATCGGAACACCTCGCCAAGGATGCCGGCGTCAAGCTCGATGAAGTGCCCTCCGGCACCCATGTCGGCATGCCGATGATGTGCGACATCGCACCCTTCGACAATGCCGACCTGCGCATGGCGCTCAAGCTCGGTTGTGACCGGCAGGTGCTGATCGACCGCATCCTGAAGGGCCACGGCTCGATCGGCAACGACCATCCGATCGCGCCGGTCATGCCCTTCTTCGACGCATCCCAGACGCAGCGGGAATATGATCCGGACAAGGCCCGCGCGCTGGTCAAGAAGGCCGGCCTCGATGGCCTCACCATCAATCTCTCCGCCGCCGACACCGTCATCACCGGCGCCGTCGACATGGCAACACTCTACGCCGAAATGGCCAGGCAGATCGGCATCACAGTCAACGTCGTGCGCGAGCCGAACGACAGCTACTGGAGCGATGTCTGGCTCAAGAAGCCCTTCTGCATGGCCGGCTGGGGCCAGCGCCCGACGCCGGATATCATCTTCTCGCTCGGCTATGCCGCGGGCGCCGACTGGAACGAGTCGCATTTCAAGAACGACCGCTTCAACAAGCTGCTCGTCGAAGCCCGCGCCGAGATCGACGGCAAGAAGCGCACGGAAATGTATGGCGAAATGCAGCGGCTGGTCAGCGACGACGGCGGCACGATCATCCCCTTCTTCCGCAACTGGCTCTATGCGCGCCGCGCCAACGTCGCCCATTCCGGCCAGCTCTCCGCCAACTGGCCGCTCGATGGCGCCCGTGGAGCAGAACGCTGGTGGTTCGCCTGACGGAGATGGTTCGCCAAAAGGATACGAGCGCCATCGTATTCGATTGGCTGAATGGCGATGTCCGGACGCTTCGCAGGGATTATGAAAGCGTCCGGGCAAAGCCTGTGCCTGCGGAGGCTGAATGGATTGATGCTGGTGGTGTGAGGGTGCTGCACTTTCCCGCTGGCGCCGGCGGCACATCACCCCCTCACTCCGCCTCCGCTTCGCTCGGCGGACCTCTCCCCGCTGGGGAGAGGAGTTCCGAGGCGCTGCGGCTCGCTCCCTCTTCTCCCCAGCGGGGAGAAGGTGGCGCGAATGCGCCGGATGAGGGGGGCAAAGCCATCGTCAAGCCTCGGCTCCGAACCACCGCCATCGTCTATTTCCACGGCGGCGGCTTCATCGTCGGCTCGCCGCTGACACATGCCGATATCGCGACGGAACTGATCAGGCATACCGGCCTGCCGCTCTATTCCGTCGACTATCGCCTCGCGCCCGACCACCCCGCACCCGCCCCGGCGGCGGATGGCATATCAGTCATCCGCCATCTCCTCGGCGAGGGTTTCAATCATATCCTCCTCTGCGGCGATTCCGCCGGCGGCGCCATCGCTCTCTCCGTGGAAGCAACCCTCCCGGTTGAATTGCGCCATCATATTATCGGCGTGGCAAGCTTCTACGGCGCCCATGGCCTGCTCGATACAAACTCGCTCATCGAGAAAGGCAACCGCGAGGATGGCACCGACCGCGCCTGCGTCGCGCGCTATTTCCTGGCTGCGGGCGGCAATGCCTATTCGATCGAAGCCCTTGCCCGACCGTCGCCGGTGCCGGTCTATCTCATCGCGGCGGACGACGATCCGCTCCGCGACGACACCGTGATTCTGGCCAAGGCAATGGAGGTTCACGGCCGTGTCGTGACACTCGATACTGTCGCGGGCGAAAACCACGGCTTCCTGCACCAGCCGCATTACGCGCGCGCCGAGGCGGCACTCGGCCGTTTCGCGATCTGGCTGGGAGCCCTCTCCAACAAATGAAAAGACCCCGCGCGATGCTGAACTGACCCCCGAAGCTGATGTCCAACTTTCGGGGGTCAGTTCATCCCCGGGGGAACAGGTTCATTTAAAACGAAAAATCGTTGAACGAAGCCTATCGGGAATGCGCCACGAGCTCGGCATTAAAGGCTTCGAGCTGGCCGTAAAGTTCCCGGTATTTGCCATAGGCGTAGTCATAGCGCGCGGCGAGCGAAGCGTCCGGCTCGAACGAGCGGTCGATCGCCACAAGCGCGGCGGCCGCTTGCCTGATCGAGCTGAACAGCCCGGTCCCGACGCCCGCGAGAATGGCCGCGCCCAGCACCCCTGCATCGAGGTTCTTCAGCCGCATGACAGGCTTGCCCAGCACATCGGCACGGATCTGGCACCAGATATCCGATCCCATGCCGCCACCGGCTGCCCTATAGTTCTCCACCACGACATCGGCCGATTTCTGTAGCGCATCCATCGAAAGCCTGGCCGAAAACGCCACGCCCTCCATCACCGCCACCGTGAATTCCGCCGGCCCCATCGAGGAATCCACGCCGGAAAAGCTTGCCCTGGCACTTGCATTCCACACCGGCGCCCGCTCGCCCTGCAGATGCGGCAGGAAGATCGGCGGCATGCGGCTACGGTCGAAATCGGAAGCCAGTGCGGAAAGGTCGGCAGGCGTGCGCCCCAGCAGGTTCGAAAGCCAGGCGATCGACGCGCCACCCGCCTGCGTCGGCCCGGCATGGAAGGTGATCTCCTCGCAACGCGGAAAGGCGATCACCCCCGGTACAGGCATCTTGGTCTTCGAGACCACGCCGAGAATCTCACTCGTGCCGCTGAGATAGAGCCCGTCGCCATCATTGACCGCACCGGCACCGACAACCCCAGCCCAGGCATCCATCGTTCCAGTGACGAGCAATGCGCCGGCACCCGGAAGCCCCGCCTTGATCCGCCCCGCTGCAGCGGTGAACGGCCTGAGCGGCGCCAACCGTCCGCGCGCACCATCGACCAGCGCGATCAGGCTCTCGATATAGGCCAGGCTCTGGTCGATGACGCCAAAGCTCGCCATCGGATCGGCCACCACCTCGCCGGTCAATTGCAGGATGCAATAGTCCTTCGGCGCCATCACCCAGCGCGTCTTCGCCCAGATCTCGGGCCGGTTTCGCCTTACCCATTCCATCCGCGCGAGCACATGGCTGGCATCCACCGGCAGCGGCGCACCCCACCAACCGATCTTCTCGGCCACATCAAGATGCGCGTCGATCTCGGCGGCCACGCCGGCGCAGCGTCCATCCTGCCAGATGATCGCCGGCATCAGCTCCTTGCCATTCTCGTCCACGAAGACATGACTGTTGACCTGCGACGTCAGCCCGACGCCCTGCAACTGGCCATCGCCGAGCCCTTCGGTAAGATGGCCGAGTGCCGCCAGAACATGGGTCATCCAGTCGGCGGGATCCTGCTCCACCCGGTCGGGCGGCGTCCGATGCATGGGGTAGCTCTGCGCATAGGTTTTCAGCGCCTGGCCCCGGATATCGTAAAGCGCAGCCTTCACCGCCGTCGTGCCGACATCGATCCCGATCAGCCTTGCGTCATTCATGGTGGAGCCCCCGTTTCGCACTTCCTTATCGAGCCGCTGCCGACGTGACAATTGCCCGGCCTTCACCCCTCACCAAGCGCGCCCAAGAACTCGACATTCGTCTCGTTCGGGCTTGCTATCCTCTCCCGCAGGGGGAGAGGTAAACCCGCAGCACCGCCTCGCGTCAAATGAAGGTCGAGCGTGGGGCACTTTACCTCTCCCCTTGCGGGAGAGGATACGCAGGCCGCGAGAGGCGATAGCCGATCGCATGGCCGAAGTTGGTGAGGGGTTATGCCGAAGCGCGCCGAGGTCGCTATTGTCACAAACTTCATTCCCCGCTAACGTCCAGCAACAATTCAGCAAAACGCAAAGTTTCGGGGAGGAATTTCATGACGTTCAAGCTCAAATCAGGCGCCATTCTGGGCGCCTTCGCCGCACTGCTTATGGCGGGCGCCGCATCCGCCGCCGGCAAGATCGCCGTCATCACGCCCTATCTCGCCCAGCCGGGCACACAATTCTATGTCGAGGCGTTCCAGGCAGAGGCCAAGGCCAATGGCTGGGAGGTCAATGTCATCGACACCAAGGGCGATGTCGCAGCCGCGATTTCCCGCATCGAGGACGTCTCCAACCAGAAGGTCGATGCGATCGTGATCAATGTCGATCCGGCACAGGTCGCGGCCGGCCTCGAAACAGCCAAGGCTGCCAACATTCCCGTCTTCGGCATGGATGCCGGCGTCAACCCGCTGCTGGTGACCAACGTCACCTCGGACGGCACCGCCATGGCCGCCGAGACCGCGAACTTCGTCATCAAGCGCATCAACGCCAAGGGCAATGTCGTGATGTTCGTCTTCGATGCCTTCCCGCCGGTGCAGATTCGCGGCGCCAAGGCCGACGAGATCTTCAAGGCGAGCCCCGATATCAAGATCCTCGACCGCGTGACACCTGACGTCGCCGATGGCGGCATCGCCGATTCCCGCGCCAAGATGGAAGCGATCCTCACCGCCAACCCGGACAAGGGCTCGATCGCAGCCGTCTGGGCGGCATGGGACCAGCCGGCACTCGGCGCGCTGCAGGCCATCGAAGCCGCCGGCCGCCAGAACGAGGGCATCGTGATAACAGGCATCGACGCCAATCCGCAGGCGCGCGAGGCTGTCGCCAAGAAGACCAACTTCGAAGCGACCGTCGCGCAGGATTTCAAGGGCATCGGCAAAGCCACGGCCGATGCGGTGAAAAGCCATCTCGCTGGCGAAAAGCTTGCCGAGGTCATCTACGTGCCGACCAAGCTGATCACCGCTGACAATGCCAACGATTGATTTTGGCTGATAGCAAGGCATCGCGGGCGCCGTGATGCCTTGCTCTTTGGAACCACCCCCGTGACGCTCCTCTCCATCCGCAATCTTTCCAAAGCCTATGCCGGCGTCCCGGCATTGAAGGACGCCTCGCTCGAGGTCGCGCCGGGCGAGATCCATGCGCTGATGGGCGAGAATGGCGCCGGCAAATCGACGCTGATCAAGATCATCGCCGGCGCCGTCGCCCCGGATCGCGGAACGATCGAGATCGATGGCCATCCCGTGTCGATCGATCATCCCGCCACAGCGACGCGGCTCGGCCTGCGCTTCATCCACCAGGAACTCAGCGTCATCCCCGAACTCTCGGTGGCGGAAAACCTGTTCCTCGGGCGACCATACCCCAGGCGCCTCGGCTTCCTCGCCGACTGGTCCGAACTCAACGCCCGGGCGCTGGTGGCGCTCGCCGCGCTCGACATCACCACCATCGATCCGTCGATCAAGATGGCGCGGCTGTCCACCGGCGACCAGATGCTGGTCAAGATCGCCGCCGCCTTCCTCGACGAGGGCGGCGAGGCGGCCAAGCTCTATGTCATGGACGAGCCGACGGCGGCGCTGACCGGCGAGGAATCCGAGCGCCTGTTCAAGGTCATCATCGGCCTCACCGCACGCGGCCGCAGCGTGATCTATGTCTCGCACCGCATGGATGAGGTGATGCGCATCGCCCATCGCGTCACCGTTCTCCGCGATGGCGAGACCGTCACCACCCGCAACATCGCCGCGACCAGCAAGGCCGAGATCATCGAACTCATGACCGGCCGCACCATCGCCGAAGCCTATCCGGCGCGGCTGTCCGAGCCTTCACCGGAGCCTGTGTTGAAGGTCTCCAACCTCTCCTCGGCCCGGTTGAAAGACATTTCCTTCGAACTCCGCGCCGGCGAAATTCTTGGGCTATCCGGCCTCGCCGGCGCCGGCCAGAGCGAATTGCTGCGTCTGCTGATGGGCGATGGCAAGGCGAGCGCCGGCACCATCGAACTCAAGGGCAAGTGCCTCAAGCCGGATCAACCCGCCGGCCGCTGGGCGGAAGGCATCGCCTATGTTCCGCGCGAGCGCCGCCGCGAGGGCCTGCTGCCGCGTGCTTCGGTATCCGACAACACGGTGCTCGCGCATCTCAAGTCGCTGAGCCGTGCCGGCATTTTCCGCAATCGCCGCAGCGAATTGGCCCGCGCGACGGAGTTCGGCACCCGTGTAAAACTCAAGTCCGTCGGCCCGCGCCAGCCGGTGTTCCAGCTTTCGGGCGGCAACCAGCAGAAAGTCGTGTTCGCCCGCGCCGTGCTTGGCGGCCCCTTGGTGCTGCTGCTTGATGAACCCACCCGCGGCGTCGATGTCGGCGCCAAATACGATATCCACGCACTGCTGCGCGAGCTCGCCGCCACCGGCGTCGGCATCATCCTCGTCTCGTCAGATCTGCCCGAACTGATCGGCATGTCCGACCGCATCGGCACCATGCTCGATGGTCGCCTGCGCGGCATTGCCGACAATAAGAATATCACCCAGGCAACGCTTCTATCGCTCGCCTTCGGCGACAATCCGGCCGGCATGATGCCGCGCACCTCACCGCAAGGAGCCTGATTTGGCGCGCGCAATCCGCAGATATGGAACCCTGGTCGGCATCATCGCCGTGGTCCTGTTCTTCTGGATCAGCCTGCCCGACACGTTCATGACGGCGCGCAACTGGCTCAACATCTCCCAGCAGGTCTCGATGCTCGCCGTCATCGCCTTCACCATGACCATCGTGATGGTGATGGGCGATTTCGATCTCTCGGTCGGCTCGATGGCGAGCCTCGCCGGCATCGTCGCGGCACTCGCCTTCAAGGCCGGTTTCCCGGTGCCTGCCGCCCTGGCGCTGGCGCTTGCCGTAGGCCTTGTTGGCGGTTTGCTCAACGGCATGCTGGTCAGCTATATCGGCATCCTGCCCTTCGTCGCCACGCTCGGCACGCTGACGATCTTCTCCGGCCTCGCCTTCCTCATCTCCGATGGCAAGACTATCTTCGGCACCGATATTCCGGCCGGCTTTTCCGGCTTCGCGCGCGGCGGCATTCCGCTGTTCGAGACCGGCGGCCAGATGGTGTCGCTGCCCTATCTCACCCTTGCCGCGCTGGTGGTGCTCTTCCTCGTCTGGGTGCTGCTTGAGCACACGGTCTATGGCCGCCGGCTCTACGCCATCGGCGGCAACGCAGAAGCCGCAAGACTGGCCGGCGTCCGCGTCCGCATCCTGCGCTTCTCGGCCTTCGGGCTGACGGGGCTCGGTGCTGCCGCCGGCGGGCTCATGTATGCCGCCCGCGTCGCCTCGGCCAATCCCACCCAGGGCAGTGGCTTGATGCTCTCGGCCATCGCCGCCGTGTTCCTCGGCATGACGATGAGCGAGGAGGGCGAACCACGCGTGCTCGCCACCTTCTTCGGCGTGCTGATCCTCGGCGTGCTTGATAACGGCCTGACGCAGATGAGCGTCGATTCCTATATCAGGGAAATCCTGATCGGCACCATTATCGTCCTCGCTGTCGCCTCATCCAGCCTCAGCAAGCTCAGCCAGCGCTAGCGCTATTTTACTGAGGCCGCAAACGCCGCCACGAATGCCGCGAGCCTCGTCGCGATCGCCTCGTCGACGATCTTGCCATCCGCATCGAACACCGCGCCAGCGCGCGGGATCATCAGCCTCTTGCCCGACCAGATATCGGCGCCAAGCGTATGCAGCACGCTGAGCCAGGCATTCTGCGAAAGCTGGGTGCCGAAATTGCCCGGCGAGGCGCCGCAGATCGCGAACGGCCGGCCGCCGAAAACCTTTGATATGTCCGACGACGGCCGCGACAGCCAGTCGATCGCATTCTTGAATACGCCGGGAATTCCATTGTTGTATTCCGGCGTGAACAGGATCACGCCATCGGCCGCCATCACCTGCTCCTTTAGCGCCACGACCGCCTCCGGCAAGCCGTCATTCGCCTCGACATCGCCGTCATAAAGCGGAATGCCGTGGATCGTGGCCGCGTCCAGCGTCACGCCCTCCGGCACTGAAGCCACCGCCGCGCGCATCAGCGCCGTGTTGAACGAGCCCTTGCGCAGGCTTCCCGATATTCCGAGCAATTTCACCATGGTAATTCCTGTATCTGCGTTGCATGTATGGTCGCAGTCCTCATGCTCAGAGAATAGAACGATGACCAGCGGTTTGCACCACATAACCCTTATCACCCGCAAAGTTCAGGCCAATGTGGATTTTTACGCCGGCTTCCTCGGCATGCGCCTGGTCAAGCGAACGGCGGGTTTCGAGGATGCCACCCAGCTTCACCTCTTCTATGGCGATGCCATCGCTTCTCCCGGCTCGCTGGTGACATTTCTGGTCTGGGAGGATGGCTCGCCCGGCCGCGTCGGCCATGGCGCACCGGGTGAGATCGCGCTCGCCATCCACCCCGAGGCGATCGGCTTCTGGCTCACCCGCGCCCTGAAATTCGGCGTGAAGACATCGGGTCCGGCACAGGAATTCGGCGAGCCGGTCCTCAGGCTCACCGATCCCGATGGCATCATCGTCAAGCTCGCCGGCGTCAGCGATCTCACAGGCACCTCGCCTTGGACCTCGCGCGAAATATCCGAAACCGATGCGATCCAGCGCCTGCACAGTGCAACGATCTTCTCGGAACAGCCTGCCGATACCGTGGCCTTCCTGACCACCTATATGGGCTTCACCGAAGCGGCCCACACCGACACCATAACCCGCCTGCGCTCGGATGCGGGTGGCGTCATCGATATCAGGGATGCCGGCGGTTTCTGGACCGCCGCACCCGGCACCGGCACCATCGATCACATCGCCGTCCGCGCGCCGGATCGCGCCCATGTCGAGGCTGTCGCCACCCAACTGAACGAAAAGGCGCACGGCCCCACCAACGTCCATGACCGCACCTATTTCTATTCGCTCTACGTTCGCGAGCCCTCCGGCACGCTGCTCGAAATGGCAACCGATGGACCCGGCTTCGCGATCGATGAACCACTTGAAACGCTCGGCACCGAACTCTTCATCCCCGCCCATTTCCGCAAGGACGCCGTGGACGACCGGGTCATGCTGCCGCAATTCGGTCTGCCGGGCGAGCCGCGTACCATCTATCGCGACCTGCCCTTCGTCCACCGCCTGCATGTGGCGGATGAACCCGATGGCTCCACCGTCATCCTGCTCCACGGCACCGCAGGCAACGAAACCAGCCTGCTACCGCTCGGCCGTCGCCTCTTCCCGAATGCAACCCTGATCGGCCTGCGCGGCCGCTCGACGGGGGAGGGTGTAGCGCGCTTCTTCGGCCGTTTCGATCCCACCACCTTCGACCAGAAGGAAATCCGCTCCGAAGCCGAAGCATTCGAGGCGTTCATGGAAGAAGCCACGCAAGCCTACGACCTCGATCCGGAAAAGCTGACCTTCCTCGGCTATTCCAACGGCGCCAATATGATCGGTGCGAGCATGTTGCTGCATCCCGGCCTGATCCGCAACGCGATCCTGCTGCGGCCGATGTTGGTCCTGGAGGATGTGCCAGTCGCGGATCTCCATGGCAGCCGTGTGTTGATGGTCGGTGGCGCCAACGATCCGTATGTTTCCTATTCCGGAGCGCTTGAGCAGGCGCTTGCCGGTGCGGGGGCTGAGTTGACTCACAAAACGATCGATTCAGGCCATGGACTATCAACAGAGGACGAGGCGGTCGCGGCGAAGTGGTTGCGCGGTTCCAACCCGTGACACCCCCCTCTGTCCTGCCGGACATCTCCCCCTCAAGGGGGGAGATCGGCTAGAAGCTCCGCCCCGCTCTCCGAACAATCTCCCCCCCTTTGAGGGGGAGATGTCACGAAGTGACAGAGGGGGTGCTTGCTCATCCGCGGCGGTAGCGGAATCTTAGCTCCTCGCACCAGCCGATCGCCTTTATACCCGTCGGGCAGGTATTCAGCGTCACGATCACGCCGCCACCGGCTGCTGCTCCACGCCCTTGGGGAAGGGCTTGAAGGTCATCGCGATCAGGAAGGCGCCGATGCCCATGCCGCAGGCGCCGAGATAGAGCCATGTATAGGTGGCGAAGGTATCGTAGATGAAGCCGCCCGCCCATGGGCCGAGCGCCATGCCGAGGCCGCCGGCCATGCTTGTGCCGCCGATAATCGTGCCCATCATCCGCTGCGGGAAGTTCTCGCGTGCCAACACCGCATAGAGCGGCATCACGCCGGCATAGATGAAGCCGAACATCGCAGCCACCGCATAGAAGCCTTCCAGCTGGCGCACGAAGAAGAAGAAGAACGCCACGATCGCCTGGGCCAGCAGCCCGAGCACCAGGATGTTCTTCGCCCCGAACCGGTCGCCCATGATGCCGAAGGCAACGCGACCGCCAAGCCCGGCAAGCCCTTCGATGCTGTAGATCGTCGCGGCGATCGTCAGCGGGATGCCACAACTCACCGCGTAGCTGACCGTATGGAAGATCGGGCCGGAATGCGTGGCGCAGCAGAGGAAATTGGTCAGCATCAGTATGATGAACGGCGGCGATTTCAGCGCTGTTCCGACCGACATCGCGGCAACTGGCTCACCGCCGGTCGCGACCATGTGCTGCTCCTCTTCAAGTGCCGGCGGGCGGCGGATCAGAAGAGCGAGCGGGATCATTGTCACCACGGCAAGCCCAGCAATGACAAGCATGGAATAGCGCCAGTCATAGTTTGACACCAGCCAGGCGGCGAGTGGCGTGAAGGTCAGCGGCGCCATGCCCATGCCTGCGGATACCAGCGACACGGCCAGGCTGCGATGCGTGTCGAACCAGCCCATGACGGATGCCATGAGCGGCGGCAGGATCGCGGCGATGGATAGTCCCGCCACCAGCCCGAAGATCAACTGGAACTCGATGAGCGAGGTCGCACGGCTCGCCCATGCAAGGCTCCCGGCCAGCACGGCGGACCCGATCAATACGACCGGGCGCGCACCGATGCGATCCGACAACGAACCGAGCGCCATGCTGCCGAGGGCCATTGCCAGGAAGGCGATGGTCATGGCGGTGGAAATGCCGGTCACCGACCAGCCGGTCTCCTCGGCCATCGGCCGGATGAAGACCGGCAGTGCGAAGATGGAGCCTATGGCTACGCAGCCGAGCAGGCCGCCCGCGGCGACGAGTACCCAGCGATAAGTGGTATTCCGCATGCCTTCCTCCTTCGGCCCTTCCGGCCGCGTCAATCATGTGTCTGGCGCGTCTCGCCGCGCCGCCGGTGTTCCTGCTTCGGTCAGTGCGCCAGGGCGGTCTTGCCCCTGGCGCCTGCCGTGTCCTGTTCGATTGCAATCCCCGCTACGCGTTCGAGGCAGCTCTTCCAGCCGTTGCCCAGATTTCTGTACGCCATGTCGTTCCGCGGCACCACGAAACCGGAGTGGACAAGTCTAAGACGTGTGCCGGCTTCGCTTGCCGACAGGTGCCATGAAACAATTGTGTCGAGTTTCGATCCGTAGCCGGAATTGCCCTCGTCGCCGCCCTGCCAAGAGTAGGAAAAGCGCTCGTTCTCCTGTACTTCCAGCACCTCGCAGCGGATCGTTCCGTCCCAGGCGCCGGCGCAAGTCGTCTGGAAGGTGAACTTGGTGCCCACGATCGGCGCAAAACCCTTCGGCTCCATCATCCAGCGGGCGATCAGTTCGCCCGAGGTCAGAACCTTCCAGAGCACCGAGGGCGCATGCGGGAAGGTCTCATCGACGACGATGTCATGGGTGGCGATTTTCAATGCGGCGTCCATCATGGGTCGAGTTCCTTCAACAGGTCGCGCAGGTTGTCGAACCGCTCGTTCCAGAACTTGCTGTAATAGCTCATCCAGTCGAACAGCGGCTCGAGCCCCTCGGGTTGGGCGCGGTAATAGACATTGCGGCCTTCCGGTCGCTCGGCGACCAGTCCAGCCTGCTTCAATGATTTCAGATGCTGGGAGATCGCACCCTGCGTGACGCCGCTGCCCCGCGTCAGCTCGACCACAGTCATTTCGTCCGATCGCGCAATCCGCTCGAACACCGCCCTTCGGGTCGGGTCGGCCAGCGCGCGCATGACGGAATTGATGTTTTCTGTCTGGATCATGAGAGATTCAATAGCCAATACTAATGCAATAGTCAACGCTAATGGTTTGTGGCTTCGCCAGGCGAGCGCGACTTCACCATGATTTCGGATTTCCTTCAGGATTTTTCCTGGCACTGGTGCGAGTTTGATCGCGTCATCTTCATCAGGAGCATCCGTCATGACCAACCGCTTGTCAGAACGCTTCCATGATTTCGAGCGCAAGGAACTCTATGAAGAGGCCCTTTGGTCCGGCATGAATGCGCCTTCGGGCGGCGAACAAGCCTGCTTCCTCGACATGATTTCCAGCACCGAAAGGCTGGCACCTGTCCGGCCACCGACGAAATTCCGGCTTCGCTGGTTCTCGCTCCCTCAACCAGATCGTTTCATTGTTAAATGGAATCATTCTGTTGGCTGAGACGGAGTCGGATATTCGTTCGGCCGGCGCGTGTCGTAGCCCAGATCTACGGTCAAGCCGGCCGAACGAATAGGCGGCCCGTATCGGCCAACCCCGAAGGGGCCGGCATCTTTCCGCCAGGATCAGAGGCGATCGGCTCGGACGTACATTGGGTATGCCCTTCGCCAATCGCCTCTGCCCTGACGAAAACCTGCTCCGGCAGAATGCTTCCATTTGACAATGAAACGATCTAAGCCTGCCGTTCTTGACTTGGGCCTGACATTGGCCAAACATGGCCCCCTCACGCGCGGGGGCTCCGGACTTGGCGGATGCAGCCATCGAGATCGGCGAGTTCAGGCTGGATGCGGCCGGCGGTGTGCTGCGCCGCTCCGGCGAAGTGGTGCCGGTGCGTGCCAAGACATTCGCCTTCCTCTGCCATCTCGCTCACAATCGCGGCCGCGTCATTTCCAAGGATGAGTTGCTGCAGGCAGTCTGGCCCGGCCTGTTCGTTTCCGAGGATTCGTTGACGCAATGCGTGAGCGAACTGCGCAAGGTGCTTGGGACGGGTGCCGAAGCGATGCTGAGGACAGTGCCCAAGCGGGGTTATCTGCTCGCGTCGGAAGCGGCGGTTCCTGCCGCCGGCCTGCCGGAACAGGTTTTTCCTTCGATCGCGATCCTGCCGTTCCGCAATCGCGGGCCCGACAACACCGATGACGCGCTGATCGATGCCATGGTCGATGAGATCACCTATGGCCTGGCCCGGTTCAAGACGATCACCGTTATAGCGAGAAATTCCGCCTTTTCCTTTCCCGCCAGCAGTCGGCCGCCGCTCAAGGAAATCTCCGAAATGCTCGGCGCCGAATTCATCGTCGAGGGGTCGGCGCTGCGGGCCGATGGGCGCCTGCTTGCTTCGGTTACGCTCACCCACGCGCCGACCGGCCAGCGGATCTGGGGCAGCCAGTTCGATTTCGCCGAAGCCGATCTCTTTTCGATGAATGCCGAGATCGCGGTCACCATCATTTCCCGGCTGGTCTCGAATATCGACCAGGGCGTTCAGCAGACGGCTAAACCCGGTACGTCGAACCTCGCCGCCTTCGAGAATTTCGCGCGCGGCGTCGCCTTCCTGCGCACCTATGGCCCGGGCGTCAACGAGCGGGCGCGAGACCACTTCCTCAAGGCCATCGCACTCGATCCGGATTGTGCGGTGGCGCATGCCTACCTGGCGCTGGCCGACGTCATTATCGCCGACTACGGGGCCTCGCCGCGCCCGGCGCTGGAGGCGGCGCGCGACCGGGTCAATCTCGCGATCGCCCTCGAACCCGAGGAGGCACGGTGTCATCGCATCATGGGACTGGTCAGGCTCTATCTGCGCGAGCATGAGGCCGCGGAACGTTGCCTGCACCGCGCCTATGACATCAATCCCTACGATGCCGATACACTCGTCCAGCTTGGTTTTGTCATTGCCATGCGCGGTCGGCCGGCGGAAGGACTGGCCTGGATGGACAAGGCGATCACCCTCAACCCGTTTCGACCCTATTGGTACGATCTCGACCGCGCCTACACGCTTTACATGCTTGGCTGTTATGACGAGGCGCGAAAAACCATGCTCGGCACCGAGCTTGGACCGTTTCACAGCTTGTGGCTCGCGGCCTGCTGCGCCATGTGCGGCAGGCCGTCCGAAGCCACAGATGCCCTTGCCCGCTTTCTGGAAACGGCTGATGCGTCCGACATCCTCGATCAAGCGCAAAAGTGGACCGAGTTCGAGCACGAGGAAGACCTCGAGCACCTGCGGGTCGGGCTGAGGCTTGCAATGACCGAGCCTTCCCCCGAGCCGCCATGAGCGGCGCCATGGCAGAATCCTGTTGCCCGATTCACCTTCGCGAAATATTGGTATGGCCATGGTAGCGCTATCGCTGCACTTCAATCGTCGCGGGGGAGACTGACGATGGCCGAAGACAATGGATCGATCTACCGGATCGATGACGACCGTTTCCGTTACCTGACCGTGGGCAGCGCCAGGCTCGATGAACTCCATACAGGCATGCGCTGGGCGGAAGGCCCGGTCTGGTTTGCCGATGCCAACATGCTGCTGTGGAGCGATATTCCCAACGAACGGATCATGCGCTGGGTGCCGGGTGGAGGCGCCTCGGTCTATCGCGAAAAATCCAATTTCACCAACGGCAACACCCGCGACCGCCAGGGCCGCCTCGTGTCCTGCGAGCATGGCGGCCGCCGGGTCGTGCGCACCGAGATCGACGGCACGCAGACGGTTCTCGCCGACAGCTATGAAGGCAAGAAGCTCAATTCGCCCAACGATGTCATCGTGCGCTCCGACGGCTCGATCTGGTTCACCGACCCCAGCTACGGCATCATGTCCGACTATGAAGGCTACCGGGGCGACCGCGAGCAGAAGACCAACAATGTCTACCGCATCGACCCGATGAGCGGCGAAGTGACCGTCGTTCTCGACGACTTCACCCAGCCCAATGGCCTCGCTTTCTCGCCGGATGAAAGCCTGCTCTATGTCGCCGATTCCGCCTTCAGCCATGACCCGGAGCATCCGAGCCATATCCGCGTCTTCGATGTCGTCGATGGCAAGACCGTGAGAAACGGCCGCGAGTTCTGCGCCATCGACAACGGCCTGCCGGATGGCTTCCGTATCGATGTCGAGGGCAATATCTGGTCCAGCGCCGGCGACGGCGTCCATTGCTTCGCGCCCGATGGCACGCGGCTCGGAAAAATCCTGGTGCCGCAAGGCGTCGCCAACGTCACCTTCGGCGGCCCCCGCCGCAACAGGCTTTTCATCTGCGCGACGCAATCGCTCTACGCGGTCTATCTCGCGACGTCGGGCGTGCAATATCCGTAAGTATTAGATTACGTTACATAGGAAGTTTTCATGCTGATCCGTGTGCTTTTTGCAGCCACTTTCCTTGCGCTCCCCATCGCCGCCCAAGCCGATGGCCGCGCCGAAATCCGCGCCAAATGCCAGGCTGATGTGAAAGCCAATTGCGGCATGGTGCTCTCCCGCGACAAGGCGATTTCCTGCCTGATCGACAATGCGGCAAAGCTCTCCGGGGGCTGCAAGACGGCGCTGGAGAAGGCGTCATGCTCGGATCAGGCGCCGGCGAATTTGAAGGCGGCGTTTGCGTGTAAGCAGTGAGTTTCACCCCTCACCAAGCGCGTCCATGCACTTGGCTTTGCCTCGTGCGGACTTGCTATCCTCTCCCACAAGGGGAGAGGTAAGGTGCCCAACGCTCGACCTTCATTTGGGGCGAGGGCGATGCCACGAGTTTACCTCTCCCCCTGTGGGAGAGGATACGAAGGCCGGGCAAGCGGAGCGAGCCCTTGGCCGAAGTTGGTGAGGGGTTAAACCCACATAGTAAGCAGATAATTACGTAATCGCCCCCACCTGCCACGGCACGAACTCGTTATCCCCGTAGTCATAAATCTCGCTCGACGTCTTCTTGCCCGACGCAACGGCAATAATATCCTCGAATATCCGTATGCCCGCCTGCTCGATCGTCTCCTCGCCGGTGACCACGCTGCCGCAATTGATGTCCATATCCTCGTCCATATGGTCGTACATCTCGGTATTGGTGGCGATCTTGATGCAGGGCGCCGGCTTGAAGCCCGAGACCGAACCGCGGCCGGTGGTGAAACAGATCACGTTGCAGCCGCCCGCCACCTGGCCGGTCACCGCCGCCGGGTCGTATCCGGGCGTGTCCATGAACACGAAGCCCTTTTCGGTGACGATCTCGGCATACTCATAAACCGCTTTCAAAGGCATCGTGCCGCCCTTGGCCACCGCGCCGAGCGACTTTTCCAAGATGGTCGTCAGCCCGCCCTGCTTGTTGCCATAGGAAGGGTTGTTGTTGAGCTCGTCGCCATTGCGCGCCGTATAGTCCCGCCACCAGTCGATCCGCGAGAGCAGCTTCTCGGCCACGGCGGGCGAGACGGCGCGCCGCGTCAGCAGGTGTTCGGCGCCATAGATCTCGGGCGTTTCGGCCAGCACCGAGGTGCCGCCATGCCTGACCAGCAAGTCGGATGCCACGCCAAGCGCCGGGTTTGCCGAAATCCCGGAATAGCCGTCGGAACCGCCGCATTCCAGCGCCAGCTTCAGCGATGATAGCGGCTGCTCCGTGCGCTTCACCGCATTCACGGTCGGCAGCATGTCGCGAATGATCTCCTGCGCCGCCTCGATCGTCTTGCGCGTACCGCCTGATTGCTGGATCGTCATGGTGCGCAGCAACGCGCCCTCCGCCAGCTTGTAATGTTCGAGGATCGGCGCGATCTGGTTGGTCTCGCAGCCAAGCCCGATCATCAATATGCCGCCGAAATTCGGATGCCGTGCATAGCCCTGGATCGTCCGCGTCAGGATCCGATAACCCTCGGACTTGGTGTTGAGCGCGCAGCCGCCGCCATGGGTCAGCGCCACCACGCCGTCAATATTGTCGAAACCCTCGAGCCCGCCTGACCGGTTGAAATGGTCGGCTATGTAGCGCGATACCGTGGCGGAACAGTTCACCGACGAAATGATGCCGATATAGTTGCGCGTGCCGACGCCCCCCGGGCCGCGATCGAAGCCCATGAATGTCCGACGCTCGGCCACCGGCAGCAGCCCCTCGTCGCGATTGCTGCCGCCCATCTGGTATTCGTGCTCGGAGGGAATCATCTCAAGGTTATGCAGGTGGATATGCTGCCCCGGCTCGATATCCGATGTCGCCACGCCGATCACCTGGCCGAATTTATGCACCTCCTGGCCTGATTTGATCGCCTTCAGCGCCACCTTGTGCCCACGCCCGATCAGGTCCTTCGCCATCAGCCCATCGTAACCCGTGGCTTCCCCTTTGCCGATCTTCTGGCGTGCGACACCGACATCATCGGCGGGGTTGAGAATGATGATCGGTGCTGAAAGCGCGGACATGGCGATACCTTGGAATTGTCTTTTCTGCTTGGAGTGCCTGACAAGATCTGGCGGTTGAGGATGACCGAGGAGATCTCTTTGTCTGCGAGGCGCTGACCGCAGTCGATGCCAAAGGGCATCGGCGAGGATCAGCAACGACGCAGGCGGCGAAAGATACCGGTCAGCCGACCCGCCAGATCTTGTCAGGCACTCTAGGATACAAGGCTTGGATTGGCCGCGCGTCAAGGCATTTGTATGACGGAATGAATTGTATTTATTGTTTTATTCTGGACAGCTGAAAACCGGCAAAAGCGCTATTCCGGGATCGCCGGCAGCACCTTGTCCTTCTTGCCGAGCTGCTGCTCGCGGAAGAAGATGAACAGCCCTGACGCGATGATCAGCGCCGCCCCGATCATCATCGGCACCGTCGGCAGGTCGCCGAAGAAGATAAAGCCGAAGACGATCGCCCAGAACAGCAGCGTATATTGCAGCGGCGCGACCACGCTGGCATCCGTCAGCTTCAGCGCCCGGTTGATGAGGGCATGCGCTGTCATAGCCACCACGCCGAGCAGCCCGAGTAGAACGAGGTGATGCACGCTCGGTGTCACCCAGTCGAAGAGTGCGAAGACCATGCCGATTACGAGCCCCCCGACATTCTGCCAGAACACCAGCACCGTATCCGGCGTATTTCGTAATGACCGTCCCGAGATCAGCAGAAAGGCAAAAAGCAGTGTTCCGATGATGGAAACCGCTGCAGCCGGCGACTGGAACATGGCCGGCGAAGGTTGAAGAGCGATGACGACACCCAGGAAGCCCACGCCGATCGCCGTCCAGCGCCGCCAACCCACATGCTCGCCGAGCAGCAGCGGCGAGAGTGCCGCGATATAGATAGGCGCCGCCAGCCAGTAGGTCATCACGTCGGCGAGCGGCAGGTAGAAGACCGCGAGATAGAAGGCCATCGTTTCCATCGTCGAAACCACGGCACGTGCGGCCTGCATCCGCGGCTTTTCGACCTGGAACAATGGTCGCCAGCCCATCCACCAGACGAAAGGCGCGAGCACGATCAGAGCCGCTAGCGAACGCAGCGCCACGACCTGTCCCACCGAATAGGTCGCGACCAGCCACTTGCCCATCGTGTCGTTAAGCGCGAAGAGCAGCATGCCGACAAGCGCGACAACGGCGCCGTTCTTGGCGATCGCGGAGAGGAAGGATCGATGCTGGGGGGACATGACGGGCCGGCAGGAGAAGCGAAAGGGAAAGTCCGGCGATCATTAGAGCGTTTCATTGTTAAATGGAAGCAGTTCTGCCGGAGCAGGTTTTCGTCAGGACCAAGGCGGCGGGCGAGCGTCGTACCCTCAGGTACGGCCGAGACCGACGCCGCAGGGATTGGCGGAAAGATGCCCGGCCCTTCGGGTTGGCTGAAACGGGCCGCCTGATCGATCGGCCGGCTTGGCCGTAGATTTGGCTATGACGCGCGCCGGCCGATCGACCATCCGACTCCGTTTAAGCCAACAGAACTGATTCCATTTAACAATGAAGCGCTCTGGTCACTTGTCCAATTCAGCGCAAGCCTTGAGCCGTCAGCGACGAAAATTCTGCGGGAGAAGCTGGCTTGCACGGCTTTTCCGCTTTTCCCGTCAAAACTTTTCGTCCATAGCTCACTCGAAAAGACTCCCCCTTGGCTTCGAAAGCTTGGCAATGACGAAATTTGATGTGCTTACCGTCGGCAATGCGATTGTCGATATCATCGCGCGCTGCGAGGAGGATTTCCTCGTCGACAACACCATCACCAAGGGTGCGATGAACCTGATCGATGCGGACCGCTCGGCGTTGCTCTATTCCCGCATGGGACCGGCGATCGAAATGTCGGGCGGGAGTGCCGGCAATACGGCGGCGGGTGTGGCGAGCTTCGGCGGCAAGGCGGCCTATTTCGGCAAGGTTTCGAACGACAAGCTCGGCGAAATCTTCCGCCATGACATGAATGCCCAGGGCGTGCATTTCGCGACGAAGCCGCTCGGCGGCACCCCGCCCACCGCCACCTCGATGATTTTCGTCACGCCGGATGGCGAGCGCTCGATGAACACATATCTCGGCGCCTGCGTCGAACTCGGACCGGAGGACGTCCAGGAGGATGTCGTGGCGAAATCCCGCGTCACCTATTTCGAAGGCTATCTCTGGGATCCGCCGCGCGCCAAGGAAGCGATCCGCGAATGCGCCCGCATCGCCCACGCGCATGGCCAGGAAACGTCGATGACGCTCTCGGACAGTTTCTGCGTCGATCGCTATCGCGGCGAATTCCTCGATCTCATGCGCTCGGGCACCGTCGATATCGTCTTCGCCAATCGCCATGAGGCGCTCGCGCTCTACCAGACGGAGGATTTCGATACCGCGCTCACCGAACTCGGCAAGGATTGCACGATGGCGGCCGTGACCATGAGCGAGCACGGCTCGATCATTCTCGCGGGCGGCCAGCGCTACCTCATCGAACCGCTGAATGTGGAAAAGGTCGTCGATACGACCGGTGCGGGTGATCTCTATGCCGCGGGCTTCCTCTTCGGCTACACCAACGGCTTCGAACTCGCCGATTGCGGCCGCCTCGGCAGCCTCGCGGCGGGCCTGGTGATCCAGCAGATCGGCCCGCGCATGCAGTCGCCACTCAAGCAGGCGGCGCAGCAAGTCGGCATTATTTTGTAAAAGCCTCGCCGGGATAGGCACCCCAGATCTCGGCCTGGCTCACCCAGCCCTCGGTGTCGGATGCTTCGGCCAGGCACCATTCGCCATTGCATTCGTCGAGCTTGACGACGACGCCTGGCTGCAGTTTGGCGATGACGTTGCCTGTTTCGGCCCCGTCGGCGCGCATATTGACGAAAATGTCCTGGCCCTTGTCCTTCATCCACGGGGCTGCGATCGCGCTGCGGTCGCCAGACAGCATGGAATGGAACACCCAGCCTTCGGCGCCGTCGGCATCGCGGATGCGGCGCCAGTTCTCGTATTCCTGCGTCACTTCCACCGGAACGCCCGCTTTCAGGTAGCGCCAGGACACGGCATAGTCGAGGCCGGGCCCGACCCGGAGGTTGACCTTCCTCGACTTGATCGTGACGAATCGCGGCAGCGGCAGGCCGGTATTGAGCTTGGTCGTCTCGGCGAAGGACGCCGGCGCGAGCGCCACCATCAACCCGATGAGGATTGTACCGATCGTTGCCTTCTTCCAAAGTCCAGTCATGACGTTTGCCATCGCCCGCGCGTCTGATTATGAGTAGAGAATGTGCCAGCGAGTGTCGCGCAACTTGGTTAAGGAGCGGTCAACGACTGGCCGGATTTGGGACTTGGGACACACGCAATGACAGTGAAGACGAGGCCGACGGTCTATATCACCCGCAAGCTGCCCGACATCGTCGAGACGCGGATGCGCGAGCTGTTCGACGCCGAACTCAATATCGATGACCGGCCGCGCGGCCGCGAGGAATTGCTGGCCGCGGTCCGCCGGTGCGACGTGCTGGTGCCGACTGTCACCGACCGCATCGATGCAAGCCTGATCGAGGAGGCTGGCCCCCGCCTCAAGCTGATCGCCAGCTTCTCCAACGGCATCGACCATGTCGATGTCGAGGCCGCCGCGAAAAAGGGCATCACCGTCACCAATACTCCAGGCGTGCTGACCGAGGACACCGCCGACATGGCCATGGCGCTCATCCTCTCCGTGCCGCGCAGGCTGGCGGAAGGCGCCCGCATTCTGACCGATTCGAAGGGTGACTGGGAAGGCTGGTCGCCGACCTGGATGCTCGGTCACCGCATATGGGGAAAACGCCTGGGCATTATCGGCATGGGCCGTATCGGCACCGCCGTCGCCCGTCGCGCCAAGGCCTTCGGGTTGGGCATCCATTACCACAACCGCCATCGCGTCAGCGCCGCCACCGAGACCGCGCTGGAAGCCACCTACTGGGACAGCCTCGACCAGATGCTCGCCCGCGTCGATATCGTCTCGGTCAACTGCCCCTCGACGCCGGCCACCTACCATCTTCTATCGGCGCGACGCCTGGCGCTCATGCAGCCCACCAGCTACATCGTCAACACCTCGCGCGGCGGCGTCATCGACGAGACCGCCCTGATCAAATGCATCCGCGAGGGCAAGATCGCCGGCGCCGGCCTCGATGTCTTCGAGAACGAGCCCCTGGTGAGCCCCAAGCTGCTAAAATTGGCCCACGAGAACAAGGTCGTGCTGCTGCCGCACATGTCGTCCTCGACTATCGAAGGCCGCATCGACATGGGCGACAAGGTGATCATCAATATCCGTACCTATTTCGACGGCCACCGTCCGCCGGATCGCGTGCTTCCCGGGCGGGACTAGCCGACCAGCGAACGGAAACCGCACTGGCGCCAAGCTAAAAAGAGAACCGTTTCGGCGATATATTTCAGTAAAATTATATATACTGAATAATACGGCCGTGCATCTGGTATAACAGTTTTTGTTCCTGTATAGGTTGTCGCGCTTGTCCTGCATCGCCTTGCGATCCACGGGACTTGCGGGAGGGCGGCCGACGCGGTCGGGACAATCGTCACGGTGCCCATGAAATATTCGACGGCAGGTTTCACCGCAGCATTCGCGGCCGTTTGGCGCGCCAATCTGCGACGGCATCCCGCTGGCCGGAACATTCATGAGCGGCCTTTACCTGAATTTATAATGACAACGATTTTCGGGAGATTTCAGCATGGCCATCAAAATCAAGGGCTTCCACGATGAAAGCCAGATCATTACCGCCTCCGACAGCGAGATCGAGCTCGACAAGAAAGCGTTCGTTCACTACGGCGGCGATATCGATTTGAGCGACCTCATTCCCGAGGAAGGGGAAGAGGCGCCCACGAGCTTCAGCCTGCTGTTCGGCTACGGCATCGCCGAGGATATCGCGACCACCCCCGATATCTCGGGCAACAGCTACAAGATCGACGGCAAGGTCACCGGTCTGCTGGGCGCCGTGGCCACTTTCGGCAATGGCACCGATATAAAGATCGGAAAGACCGCCGAACTGAGTGCCGGCCTCGGCATCGGTATCACCAACATTTCGGATATGTCGGAAGACATCTTTGATAGTCTCACCATCGGCACTGTCTATGCCGCCGGCCACCACAGCAAGGTGACGATCGCCAAGGGTGCGGAGATCAACGGCCTGTTTGGCGTCAGTATAACCGGTCTGGGCTCCTCCGTGACCAATAGCGGCGACATTGACGCCGGCGTTGTGGGCATGTTGTCCGGCAGCCTCAACCTTGGAGGGTTCGCGCCTGCATTCGCAGCGCCCTTGGGGGCTGCTCCTGGCGCTGCCACCACCACGAAGCTGACCAATAACGGCGGCATCGATTCACTGATCGGCATTGCCGGTTTCCAGACTGACAACCAGGTGCTCAAGAACGGCAAGAACGGTGAAATCGAGGGCCTCGTCGGCATTATCGGCGGCACCATTCCCACCGGCGAGGAACCAGTCGAATTCGGCACGCTCAAGCTCCAGAACGACGGCAGTATCATTGCCGCCGTCGGGATGCTCGGCCTGATGTCCCCCGACATGACGCTGATCAACGCGAAGGGCGCGGAGATCATCTCCGGCGTCATCGGCATGGGCGCCCTCTCGATGGAAGGCATGTCTTCGACCATCACCAATGCGGGGACGATCAGGGTAACGCTCTCGCTGGTCCTTCCCGACGAAATGGCGGCTCTCCTCCCGATTTCGTCTGCGGCGATCTTCGGTTTCGCCGGCGTGGAAACCGTCACGAACAGCGGCAAGATCTATGGCGACGTCTTCCTCGGTGCCGGCGACGACGTGATGACGAACACCGCCGGCCTGATCAAGGGCAACGTCGTTCTTGGCGACGGCAACGACACGTTCGACCATGTCGGCGGCAAGCTCACCGGCAAGATTTTCGGCGGCATGGGCGATGACACGCTGATCGTCGGCAAGGCGACCGACAAGCTCATCGAAAGTGCGGATTATATCGATGTGGACAATGGGGACGCTGTCGTGTCCTTTGGCATCGACACCGTCAAGTCCGCTTTCACCTACACGCTCACGGACAATGTCGAAAATCTCGTACTCACCGGCAGCAAAGACATCGACGGCACCGGCAACACTCTCGCCAACACGCTCACCGGCAACAAGGGCGACAACGTCCTGACGGGCGGCGCGGGCATCGACACTTTCGTGTTCGGCGCCACGGGTGGCAAGGACACGATCGCCGATTTTGTGGTCGCCGAAGACAGGATCGACCTGTCGGGCTGGGCGGCAATCGCTGATTTCGCCACTCTGCTGGAGAACGCGACGGATGTCGGCGGCAGCGTCCGGATCAAGGTCGGTGACGACATCCTGATCATTGACGGCGTTCTGGAAGCGTCGTTGGTCGATACCGACTTCACCTTCGCCGTCTGACGCTTTTGCGTCATCGACCCTCCCCGCCTGGCGGGGAGGGCTCAATGCCGGGTCGGCGTGTCAAAGCATCGACAGCCCGGCGATGACTGCGGCCCAGATCAGGATCGAGACCGCAAAGGCATTGATCCAGTTGCCCGCGCCTGACATTTCGTGCGTATCCATATCCGTTCCTCCCGGAATGCAGCACCGATGATGCATCTACGGGAGTAGGGGCGGAGAAGTTTCAGAGACGCTTCAGGATTTTCGTTCCCACTTCCACGTTTCCGGCCGGGGCCCGTGCGCCTTCCTGGCCAGTTCCGGATTCTGGGTTCGCGCAAGCCAATAGAGAACCGCCGCCACGACGCCGATCGGGTATGCGATCACCAGCGACCAGATCGCGGTCACGATCAGGGTCCAGTCCGGGTCCGGCCTGTTCACGTCCATGCCAGTTCTGTTGACCTGCATGGCGATCGTCTGTTCCTTCGAAGGCCCCTGCAACTCTGGAAAGTATTTCGCGAATGTGGATTGTGTGTACCAGCACACGTCCTCATCGCCGGCGGACCATCTTGTGTTCCCGGAACCGCGAACGAAGTCCTCGTCCTCCGTTCCACGGAAGAAAAGGCAGGGCGTCGGCACCAGGAAAGCCCCGGGATCCTCCCTGGCAAGAAAACGCGCCGCCCGATTAGCATTCAGGATGTCGTCCGCTGCGAAGAACCAGTAGAAGAGCTGAATGACGGCGAGCGCCACCAGCACACGCTGGACGTGGCGATAGGGGTTCTGGCCGGTCTTTTCGGTCATTCGGCTTCCGTCGAATCGCACAACTCAAGAGAGATTAGCGCAACGCGTGCAACACGCAACGCCGCCGCTCCGGATCGCTTCGACACGCTTTAGAATATGAAATCGGCCCCGTCCACGTCTCCCGGCGCAACATTCTTCAGTATCAGCCCATCGCCGCCCTTGGCGACGATCCACATGTCGTTGCCATGTTTCTCGAGATGGTTGTCCTCCAGATCGTTGAAATTCCTGACATCTTTCAGACGAGACAAATCGATCAGGTCGGTGCCGTCGATGAAGTCCTGGACAACGTCCCGGCCGAAGCCCGTGCGGAGAACGAAGGTATCGATGCCGGAATCGCCGAACAGCGTATCGTTGCCCCTACCTCCGACGATGATGTCGTCGTTGAGCCCGCCATTGATGGATTCGTTGCCTTTGCCGCCAAAGATGTAGTCGTTGCCTGAGCCACCGAGGATCGCGCCCTTGACGCTGCCCTTGTCGCCGTCGAACACGTCGTCTCCCGCGCCGAGCTCGACATCGCCGATCATCCTGCCCCTGTTGATGATCACCTCGCCGCTCGCATTGCCCCTGAACGCGCCGCTGCCGCCCTTGATGGTGCCATGGTTTTCAAGGCTGGCGGTTTCAGCATCCACCATATTGGCGAAATCGACGCCATACCATTGACGCGATTGGATCGTGCCTTGATTTTCGACATGTGATCCATCGCCGCCGGTTGTCGCGTAAACGCCTATCGCAACGCCCGCGCCCTCGCTGGAAATGGCGGATATCTTGCCGCCGGCCCGGTTGACAATGACAGAATCATCGCCTTCCACATACACGCCGTTGTTGAACCGAAAATCCTGGTTCGCGTCATCGTAGTCGTTTGCTGAAATCATGCCTTCATTGACGAAGCGGTCTCCCGGGACGCCGAACACTCCAAGGAAAACCCCGCTGGAGCCCTCGATCCCGCCTGTGTTGAGCACTTCGTTATTGCCTCCGTTCAAGATCAGTCCAACGGTGGAAGGAGACGTTATCGCGCCGTGGTTGGTGACGGTATTGTTCCCGCCCATCACCAATACATTCGTGTCGGTTGCGCCCGATATCGTCGAGCGAATGACAGCTGACCGGCCGATGTAAACCTCGTTGCTGCCTCCGGTCAGAAAGATCGAAAATACGGCCGCCGTCACAAATCCATATACGAAAACATGCTGGCTTCCCTCGTCGCCGAAGATTGCATAAGTGTCCGTCGATTCCACATGAACCGACGAGAAAACATGGTAGCTGTCGCCGGCGGCGGCAAATTGAAAGCGAACGCCGGTTCCAATCGAATCCACGGTTTGGTTGATGTTGGCCATACTGCTATCCCTCCAGGCGGTTGATAACGTCACAGGCAAGGTGTGCGGGCGGCCTCTCGGGCTCGTAAGCCATACCACGCCCGGCGCTGTCGTGGCACCCCGCCAGCCGGTTCTATCGCGCGCCCGCGTCAATGCGGCGGCGGTGGCTCCATCGGCAGTGCCTTCCGCGCCATGCGGCGGGAATTTATCCCCGTCTCCTATACTTCACCACGTCGAACCGGGCGGCAAGCGCATCATACATCATCAGCCGGCCCACAAGCGGTTCGCCGGCGCCGGTCAGCAGCTTGATCGCCTCCATCGCCATCAGCGTCCCGATCACGCCGGTCAGCGCTCCGATGATGCCGGTCTCGGCGCAGGCAGGCAGCATGCCCTCGGGCGGGGCTTCGGGAAAAAGGTCGCGATATCCGGGATTGAGTCTTCCGTCCGGCCCCGTCTCATAGGGCTTCAGAACGGTCACCGAGCCATCGAAGCGGCCGACCGCGCCGCTCACCAGCGGAATGCGCGCCTTCTCCGCCGCATCGGCTGCTGCATAGCGGGTGGCGACATTATCCGATCCGTCCATCAGCAGGTCGTAGCCGAAGACCAGCCCGGAGGCATTCTCCTCGCTGAACCGGATCTCGTGCCGGTCGATGACCACGTTGGGGTTGAGCTCGCGGATGCGGCCTGCCGCACTCCGCGTTTTCCTGTCGCCGACATTGTGCGTGCCGTGGATCATCTGCCGCTGCAGGTTGGAGAGCGTGACCGTGTCGTCGTCGATGATGCCGATCGTGCCCACACCGGCGCCCGTGAGATATTCCAGCACCGGCGAGCCCAGTCCGCCGGCGCCGATCACCAGCACGGCGGCGTTCTTCAATCTCTGCTGTCCCGCCCCGCCGATCTCCGGCAGCAATATATGCCGCCCGTATCGCTCGATCTCGGCTGGTGTAAGAGGGTCGGTCGTCATCCGGTTTCCATCCATAAGAAGTCAGCATTGACTTTAGCAGGTCGAACAATCTCGCTCCAGCCGGCGTTTCGAACGATCGCGGCCTCGATCGCCAGGCACTTGACCGGCTTTTTCATGCCTCTCATAGTAGCAATATACCCTGGAGAGATCTGAATGATTCCAGCGCCGCGTGAGGATATCGTCGATCGCATTTACGAAGCGTCAGTCCTGCCGGGCTTCTGGCCCGACGTTCTCAGGGACTTTGCCGGCATCGCCGAAAGCCGCGAAGGCGTGATGGTTTCGGTGAAGGGTGACGAGCTCAAATGGCTGACCTCGTCTGCAGTCGCCGACACTCTCGTGCAGGAGAACTACAAGCATGAAGGCGGCATGGAGCGCACGCGGCGTCTGCTCGCGCGTTCGCATCCAGGCTTCCTGACGGATCGCGATGTCTTCACGGAAGAAGAGATTCTCAAGACCCCCGTCTATGCGGATTACCTCATTCCCAATGGCTTTGGCCGCGGCACCGCGACCGTCATCCATTTGCCCGAGATGCAGAACATCATCTTCCATGCCGAAGGCGATCACAAGCAAGGCCCGTACAGCACTGAAACGATCATCCGCCTGGATGGCCTGCGCCCGCATCTTGCCCGCTCGGCCATGCTGTCGGCCCGCCTTTCTTTCGAGCGCGCCAGGACATCGGTGGAAACGCTTGCGGGTCTCGGCTTCGCCGCCTGCGCCGTTAGGCAGAACGGCTCCGTCCTGGTCGGCAACGCCCAGTTCGAACGCGATGAATCCTTCTGGACGACGCGGCTCTCCGACCGGATCGCCCTCCATGATCGCAACGGCGACCGGCAACTGGCCGATTCGCTTGCCATGATCCTGTCCGATACCGGCGTGCGCTCCATTCCGCTAAGGCCGCAGGGCGAGAACATGCCCGGCGTGCTGCATATCGTGCCGGTCCGTCGTGCAGCCCATGACCTGTTCAACCAGGCCGCGGCGATCCTCGTTCTGACCCAGGCGAGCCGCGCACCGACCACGCACACGCCGCTGCTCCAGGCGCTGTTCGACCTCACCGCCACCGAGGCCGACCTCGCGGCCAGGATCGGCTCCGGCCAGACCGTCGAGCAGATCGCGCTCATGGGCGCCAAGGGAGTGGAGACCGTCCGCTCCCAGCTGAAAAGCGTGCTCGCCAAGACCGGCTGCCGCCGCCAGGCCGATCTCGCCCGGCTGCTCGGCCAGCTCGTACCCGCCGGAATGTAGAAAGCGCGTCTGCTATCGGGCATTCCTGCGGCAAAATCTTCCTCGCCCTCGTGCCACCGTCATGTTACGTTTAAGGGGTCGTGGTGGAGGAGGCTTCATGCTCTATCTGTTCGAGATGCAGGATATCGGCATGTTCAAGCCGGATGATCTCGAGGCCCTGCGCAAGGCCTTCGAACAGCTCAGCATCGAATATGAGTTGAAGGACGACGATGCGCAGGCACGTTTCCTGGCCCGCTCGCTGATCCAGCTCTATCGCCACGGCGTCCGCGATCCGGAAAACCTCATCTCGGCCCTCAGCGGCCGCGCGGCTTAGAGCGTTTCGTTGTTAAATGGAAGCAGTTCTGCCGGAGCAGGTTTTCGTCAGGACCAAGGCGGCGGGCGAGCGTCGTACCCTGAGGTACGGCCGAGGCCGGCGCCGCAGGGCCTGGCGGAAAGATGCCCGGCCCTTGGGGTTGGCTGAAACGGGCCGGCCGATCGACCATCCGACTCCGTTTAAGCCAACAGAACTGATTCCATTTAACAATGAAGCGCTCTAGTTGCGGCTTGGTCGCCTCGCCCGCATACTATGTCGATCACGCGGGCAAGGTGCCAGCGCACCGCAGGCTTCACAATCGATGATCCGATGCTTTCGAGAACAATGACATCATTGATGAGAATTCCGGCAGCCGCTCCAAACTCGCCTGATCTGGTGTGTCTATGGTCTCCAAGGCGTTGCTTACTAAGTCGATCATCTCTTCCTTAAGGACGGAAAACCAATACTCGTATAGCTGAAAGACAGCTGTGCTAAGTGCGCTGTCGCCATGTATTTCATTGAGAAAACCATCGAAATCGGTGCAAAAGAATAAAAATCGTTCAAGGCCGCAAAGTCCTTGTTGGAGCGGTGTTCTGTCGTCACTCGCGGTAGTCAATGCGCGGGCGATTGTTTTCTTTTTGGTCACTGCCTCCATGAGGTTATCGAAATTGGTATCATCTTCATAGAAATAAAACCCGTCCAGATAACTCAGGAAGACCCCCAGCCTTGGATCGTCGAAATACGTTTCAAGCAAAGAAGTTTGTCGAAAGTCGCAGTATCGAATCGATCGGCATAGATCACGCCTCGATCGTTGAGTCTCCTTAGAAATTTGCTCGGGAGTGCGATTGGATAGTAGTCGGTATAATATGTCTTCACCTCGGTCAATTCGAGCAGGGGCACAATGTCATCTGTCAGGAAGCTGTTGTTCGGCTCGATAACGCCCAGCATGAATCCGACTTCAAAGATGCCGCAGGCGTGAAGCACGTTGTCCAAATCGTCTCTCAGTTTTACTTCAGATTTCTTATATATGGGCTTGATACGCCAGTCGCGGAGGGCGATGCGACGTTCTTCTGGAGTCATTTTCCTGATTTCAGAAATCGCTCTAAGTTCCGAATTCCTGATCAATCTGCTCGATATCTGCTTGAAATTTCTCTGCCTCAGGAAACGCCGATCTTCATCCATGATAGTACGCCAATATATCTTCGAGAGGGTTGAGAAACGCTGTCTTGATTGGCTTGCAACATGATATATGATCTTGATTACTGTAAAAGACGGACATCGGATCCGCGCAAAACTGATTTGAACTCACAACACTGTCACCGGTAGCATGAACGACGAACCGCGCCGCCGCGAGAGGACCGAGATCCCTTGCGCGCTCCCTGAGGCCTGTCAAATATGGAGATTCGATCTCCATGTCGCGCAGCACCGGACTTGTTGCGAACAGAACGATCTCTATAGGTCGAAGCAGACTGCTCAATAAGCCTGCTCGGCTTACAAGATCCAGCGCGATGGCGCCGGAATGTGCAGGGGCAAAAAGCATTATTTTCGATCTATTTGCCCAGGATTTCCCTTCTCTATGTAGATTGATTAGTACGTCTCGAACTAAAACTCCTCCAAGTGAATGTCCAACCAATACAACATTTTCATATTCAAAGTCATCGCTGCGAATATCAGTGCCGGACAACTCCAAAATATCGTTTGTATGATCAACAATCCTGTTGACGGCATTGTAAATCAATGCGGATGATGCGGACGCTTGCTTTGAGCGACTTTCATAGCCGAGAAAAACTATATCGCATTGATCAATCGAGGGGGATTCAAGCAACAAATCTTTAAGGTCACCCCACGTCTCGAGCGCTCGACCTCCGTAGCCATGAACAAAGATGAGGCAAGTCTTCGCGGGCTTCACTGACCAGTTAGGCTCTTGTTCCTGGTCCAAAAGAAACAGGATCAAGTCTGTCGAGTGCTACTACAAAACTATGATTTTGCATCGTCTCAAACTGGCGGTGAAGGATAATGGTTGTAGGATAATACTCAAAAATGGAGCAAACGCAACAATAACGTGTGCCTTGAGGGGGCGTGTGATGCGCTGAGCCTTCCAATTTCATTGCGAGCCACTTTTTTCTGCCTCTAGAAGCGTCACATCGGGGGCGAGCCTCGAATGCCACCTGATCAAAACAACCGCTTCCCCCTTAACATTTCCCTCGCATGCTATAGTTTGTCGCCAGCGGCTTTGCCGTCCGTCTTGCATGGGGCATTCAGAATGGCAGAAATCAACAAGTCTCCCGCCTTCTGGCGGTCGTTTCCCATCTTCGAGGAATTTTCCAAGGAACTGGTCGCGGAGGTCGCGACGCTGGCGCAGTGGCGCAAGTGGCCCTCCGGCACCGTCATCTTCCAGCGCGGCGACGATGGCAACTACATGATCCTGGTGACCGAAGGGCGCATCAAGCTGTCGCTCATCACCTCGCAGGGCAAGGAACTGTCGCTCCGGCATCTCGAGCCCGGCACGCTGCTGGGTGAAATGGCGGTGCTTGATGGTGAGCCCCGCTCCGCCGATGCCACGGCTTCCGTGCTGACCGAAGGCTATGTGATCGGCAAGTCCGAATTCATGAACCTCATCACCCGCAACCCGGATGCCGCCGAAGCCGTGATGCGCTATCTCTGCAAGCGGCTGAGGGACACCACCGACCAGCTCGAGACCATCGCGCTCTACGATCTCGACAGCCGCGTGGCGCGCTTCTTCCTCGCTACGCTGCGCCATATTCACGGCGACGAACTGCCCGATGAAGCGAGCCTGCATATCGCGCTCAGCCAGACCGAGATCGCCGGCATTCTTGGCGCCAGCCGGCCCAAGGTCAACCGTTCGATCCTCTCCCTCGAAGAACAGGGCGCCATCACCCGTAAAGGCAATGTGATCGATTGCAACATAAGGCGGCTCACCCATCTGGCGGAGCCCGACGAGGACTAGGGGACCAGCATTGAAGCAGGGACAGCTTCCAGATCATCCACCCCCTTCTGCCCCGCCGGGCATCTCCTTCGCAGGGGGAGGGCTGTCGCATATGGAGATGTGGCGTTGCCACGCACTCCCTCTTCTCCCCTTGGGGAGAAGTGCCGAGCGTATGCGAGGCGATGAGGGGTTCTCAGCCGCTTGCTCTGCGCGTCGCGCAACCCCTCGTCCGGCGCTACGCGCCACCTTCTCCCCAAGGGGAGAAGCGGGAGAGCAAATCCCCCTGCCAACCCTTGTACAATTGTGTAAACAGGCAGCATGACCCTCCGCATCAGGCCATTTCACGTCGGCATATTGGCAAGCATCGCGGCCGCGCTGCTTGTCATCCTCATGCCCGACGATTGGCTGGAAGGCGGGCGCGAGCTCTATTTCGATCGCCTGACCCAGATTGTGTCGGTGCCGGCATCGCCGGCCATCGTCGTCATCGATATCGACCGCAAGTCCTATGCAGCCGTTCCCGACCAGAAGTGGCAGCGCGCCAACACCGCCGAACTGGTCGAGAAGATCGCCGCCGACAACCCCTCGGTCATCGCCTTCGATCTCGTCTTCTCCACCGATTGCAATCCCGAGGATGCGACCAACATAAAACTCGCCGCCGCCATGGGCAAGGCGCCGGCGCTGCTCGGTTTCCTGCTCTCCGATGTCGAGGGCCAGTCGCCCCGGCCGCTGCCGCCGCTGGCGATCGCCAAGTCACTGACCGTGCCGGATTTCTGGTTTCTTCCGGGGGCCGAGGCTTCATGCCCGGTCTTCCAGCAGAAGGCCGCATCCACCGGCGCATCCTTCCTGATCGGCGACGAGGATTCCCGCGTCCGCCGCGTCCAGGCGTTCTCCATTGTCGGTTCCGAACCCTATCCGGCGCTCGGCCTGGAAGCGGTGCGCCGCTATTACGACGTCAAAACACCGCTGCTTGGCGGCACGCCGCCCTGGCTCAAGCTCGGCAAGGAAATCTTCAGCCTTGCGGAAGATGGCTCGATGCGCTTCGTCGCCAGCCGTCAGGGTGAGATCGACAGCCGCACCTATTCGGCCATCGATGTCCTGACGTCGGAGGTGCCCTCGCGGCTCTTCGAGGAGAAGATCGTCTTCATCGGTTCTTCACTGCCCAATCTCGGCGGGCTCAGGGAAAGTGCCGGAGCCCAGCTTGTCGCCTCGACCCAGATCCATGCGGATCTCGCCAATTCGATCCTCACCAATTTCGTGCCGCTGCGCGACGAGGGCTTCATCACGCTCGAAGCGGGCTATACGCTGCTTGCCGGCCTGATCATCGCGCTGATGACTGTCCGCTTCCGGCCGTGGGTGATCTTCACCACCGGGATCTGCGTCATCCTGGTCACGATCGCCGCGTCCTACGTCATCTATACCCGCACGAGCTGGCTCACCGATGGCTTCACGGTTTCCTTCATGCTGGCCGTGGTCCTGATCGTTGCGGCGTTCTCGCAATTTGCCGAAACCCGCCGCATCGAAAAGGTCGCCCGCCAGCGCTTCTCGCAATATCTGCCAAGTGCGGTGGTCAACCGCTATCTCGATACTCTCGGCACCCACCAAGTGGTCGGCGAGGAGCGGCAGGTCACGGCATTGTTCACCGATATCGAGGGCTTCTCGACGCTTGCCGGCCGGGTCAAGCCACAGGCATTGGTCGCGCTCCTCAATGTCTATTTCGCCGAGGTCAACAAGCTGGTCGCCGATCACGGCGGCATGGTCGACAAGGTCGTGGGCGATGCCGTGCATGCCTTCTTCAACGCGCCGGAAGACCTCAAGGACCATGTCAACAAGGCCATCGATTGCGCGTTGGCGATCTCCCGCCTCACCGAGGAAATGCGCGCCCGGCCCAATTTCCAGGCCCAGGATTTCGGCCGCACCCGGCTCGGCATCGAAACCGGCATCGCTGTCCTCGGCGAGGTCGGCATGGCGGGCAAGCTCGACTACACCGCCCACGGCAATTCCATCAATCTCGCCGCGCGGCTGCAGGACGCCAACAAGTTCCTCGGCACCACGATCTGCGTCGGCCCCGCGGCCAACATGGAAAGCCGCCGCAAGCTGCGGGCGCTCGGCGAACACGAGATCCGCGGCTTCGGCTCGATGGAACTCTTCACGCCGGACGATTACGTCCAGAAAACATGAGACCGGATTTTTGCGAACTCGGCTCGGTAGGACAGTAACACCACGCGCCCTAAGCAGGCGCGTGAGGACTTCACCGCATCAAATCCCGCGCCTTCAGGTCGCCAGCGTCGAGGCCGCTTCTGGCGCCCGGTATGCCGCGTCCACCGGGAAAGCCCATGTCGCGCTGCAGGTGCGGCGTGAACTCATCCACGTTGACATAGAGCGGCCTCTGCCGCGGCTTCGAGTACCTGGACAAGCAGCCCAACATCGCGCCGACGAGCTTGGCGAATGGCGATTGTTTCACGGACGCTGCGATCATATTCATCGGAATAGTCCTTTTCGAACGCTATTGAGTGAGGATAGTATCCGCGCTTCATCGCCTTGTTTCCAATCGAAGATCCGACACCAATCATAAGGGGGCTTTATCGATCGATGGCCTGGCAGCTACCACCGCTTCCCGCTATTCGCGTCTTCGAGGCCGCCGCCCGGTGGCGCAACTTCACGCGCGCGGCGGAAGAATTGGGCATGACCCAGGCTGCCGTCAGCTACCAGATCAAGCTCTTGGAGGAGCGGGTGGGCACCCCGCTGTTCACCAGGAAAGGGCGGCAGGTGATATTGACGGAAACCGGGGCCGCGCTCGCCGCCCAGGCGACGCAGGCCTTCTCGCTGCTGTCGGAAGCCTATCAGTCCGCCCGGGGCGGCGCCGCCGGCCAGCTCTCGATTTCCACCATGCAGACCTTCGCGTCGAACTGGCTGTCGGAGCGGCTGGGCCTGTTCCAGCAGGCGCATCCCGATATTATCGTGACGCTGGACACATCGAGCCGCATGGTCGACTTCACCAAGGAGGACCTCGATATCGGCATCCGGGTCGGCGTCGGCGAATGGCCGGGGCTGACGTCGCACTTCCTGTTCACGGGGCACTATACGCCCATGCTCAGCCCCCGGCTGGCCGAAAGCGTCGGTGGCATCAGGCAGCCCGCCGATCTCTATAAGGTCCCGTTGCTCGGCCACACCGATCCCTGGTGGGTCAACTGGTTCAAGGCTGCAGGCAGCGAATTCAGGCCGGACCTCGTCCGGCCAGGCCCGACCCTGGGCGCCCAGTTCTACGAAGCGGTATCGGCCGTCGCCGGCCAGGGCGCCGCGATCCTGACCAGCAATCTCTATCAGTCCCACATCGCCGACGGCCGCCTGATCCAACCGTTCAAGACCATGGGCACGGATGACCACAGCTACTGGCTCGTCTACGCCACCAGCCGCCGGAACATGCCGAAGATCAAGCTGTTCAGGGACTGGATGCTTGAGCAGACGAAGGGGTTGAGGGCGGAGGGGTGATGGGGCGCCTGATCGCTCGACCGCGCGGTAGGGAACGGCTGCTTGGAGACCGATCAGGCGCCAGCCTTGCGATAGAGCGCGGCGAGTTGCGTACGTGATGACGGTAGCTCCGGCACCACGACCAGCATCGTAATCCGACCGCGTTTGAAGGCTTTGAGGAATGGTTGATAGTTCTGGAAGGCGACACAGCCGTGCGAGCCCTTCTGACCGCGCAGCAAATTGGTATGCGTCAGGAGTCCGGTTCGGTTCTTCGGGTCGCGCCCGTCGATCGACGTCATGCGGATTGCCTCCACGCCGTAAAAGCGCTTCTCGCGCATCGACAGGCGATAGATGCCGGCGGGCGTCGGGCCTTTCATTGTAACGTGCTCGTAGCGTGGATTGTCGCGCATTCTGCCTATGCCGGAATGGGCGCGCAGCTTGGTTCCATCGGGCAGGTAGACGGTCGCGTTGGAAACGTCATAGATCGCGACCTTCGTGCCCTTCCCCGGCCAGGCGGTGTCGCTGTTCTTGCTCTTGAACAGATCGCTGAACAGCGAGCGCTCGGGCTTTGCATAGGCAACGTCTTTCGCGTCTTCCTTCTTGTCACGGTTACTGCGCGCGACTGGTTTTTCGTCGGCTGGCTTTTGATCGGTAACGACCGTCTCGATCAATGGTCTGGCTTCAGGCAGCGGAATCTGGCTGGGGAGAGCCACGTCTTCTTCCGTGTCGGGTTTCGCCAACACAAGGCCGAAGGGCTGGATGTCGCGGACAGGAACATCTTCCAAGAGTGCGGTTACCAAAGATCGCGTGCCGCTGATCTTCTCTTCCCGTTCCACCGAACTTTTTGTGCGCGCAAGCGCGGCCACGATCTTTGCTTTCTCGGCATTCCTGCGGTTTTCCGCAAAGGCGAGTTGGGCCGTAAGGCTGCGCTGGTGCGCCATCCGGATTGCGGCGACGGTAAGCTGGGCCCGGCGAATCTCGCTTTCCGACGGCTTCGAAATGCGCGAGGACTTGGCGGCTCTCAGCATGCGCGGGAGGCGGCGTTCGCCTGCCACCGCTACCTTGCGATGGAGAGGCGTGGCGAGGCTCATGTTTTCGGACAATGTGCGAGCCGCCTCGTGCATTACACTGAGCGTCGAAGCGAGGCCCCAGGCGGATCCGGCGATAACGCTGCAGGAAAGCAAGGCACTCACAGCGATACCGAGGGAACGACCTCGGCGGGATTTCGACGCGGAATGCGCGGACTTGTTCTGAGACGCCATGACTAAAGTTATCCGATACTCGTTACTTGACGCGGCCGTGAAAACACTGTCCGCAGGTCGTTACGCTCCCAACGGAGTGCGGAGCGATGACTCCCGCAACTGCGCCGAACGGGCAAAGCATGAAGAAATATGGTCAACAAATCTTAAACGGTGCCTCGATCTCTGGAAGGAATGTGGCGGGTGGTGGTCCCCGGCGCCCGGCAGCGCGTGCCTCTCACAAGAATGCGGCGCTGTCGTGTCTGCAATAGTCCCAAGAACTGGGGATGATGGAAAGGCGGCAGCGGCCCTTGGTATGCCGCAACCGAAGTTGCGCTCGCAAGCACGATGATCCGCCTCCCTTGGCAAGTAAATTCCAATTCAGCAGCGGTAGCATAATCCCGGCCACCGTCTTCTGATGCCGTTGAAGCCTACCTTGATCGACGTCAGCTTTCGGGCAGACCCCACCGCAGGCTCTGTGGCCGATATGAGGGCGCTAAACCGTCCTTTGCGGTTTGTGTCACCATGTCCGCTTCGTGCCGAAAGCAGCCAAAGAGATCACGGCAGCAATGGATCATCAGCTGCCAGGCCAGCATTCTTCGTGGCGTTTCGCCGCTTCGTCTATAAGCATCTTGGAGTGAAGCAAGAGGCCGCAGGGACACCCTTCAATGCGCCTCGTCCCAATTCTTCGCCGCCCGTGCATCCACAGCCAGCGGCACCGCCATGTCCACCGCCGGCATCGCCGCATGTTCCATCACCTGACGAATAATCGGAATCGCGCCTTCGGCTTCCGCCTCGGTCGATTCGAAGATCAGTTCGTCATGCACCTGCAGCAGCATGCGGGCATTGACCTTGGCTTTAGTGAGTGCCGGCTCCATCTTGATCATCGCGCGGCGAATGATATCGGCGGCAGAACCCTGGATCGGCGCGTTGATCGAGGCGCGCTCGTTGAACGCCCGGACCGATGGATTGGACGAACGGATCTCCGGATAGTGGATGCGCCGGCCGAAGATCGTCTCGACATAACCGAGATCACGCGCCTTGGCCTTGGAACCATCCATATAGTCCTTGATGCCGGGGAAGCGCTCGAAATACTTCCTGATGTAATCGCCCGCCTCGGAACGCTCGATCGACAGCTGGTTCGCCAGCCCAAACGCGGAAATACCGTAGATGATGCCGAAATTGATCGCCTTGGCGCGCCTGCGCACGTCCGACGGCATGCCCTCGACCGGCACGCCGAACATCTCCGACGCCGTCATGGCATGGATGTCGATGCCGTCGGCGAAGGCCTGCTTGAGCTGTGGAATATCGGCGAAATGCGCCAGCACCCGAAGCTCGATCTGGCTGTAGTCGGCCGAGATCAGCACATGGCCCGGCTCGGCGATGAAGGCGGTGCGGATCTTGCGCCCCTCGGCGGTGCGCACCGGAATGTTCTGCAGGTTCGGCTCGGATGAAGCCAGCCGCCCCGTCGTCGTCGCCGCCATCGCGTAGCTCGTATGCACCCGCCTGGTATCGGGATGGATATAGCCCGGCAGCGAGTCGGTATAAGTGCTCTTGAGCTTGGTCAACTGGCGCCAGTCGACGATCTTGCGCGGCAGTTCGTGACCGGCCGCCGCGAGATCCTCCAGCACCTGCGCCGAGGTCGACCATTGCCCGGTCTTGGTCTTGCCGCCGCCGGAATCGAAGCCCATTTTCCCGAAGAGAATATCGCCGAGCTGCTTGGGCGAGCCGATGTTGAACCGCTCGCCCGAGAGCTGGTAGACCTCTTCCTCGTAGCGCGCCGCCGATTGCGCGAGTTCCCCCGAAAGCCGCGACAGAACCTGCCGGTCGACCGAGATGCCGCGCTCCTCCATCCGGGCGATGACCGGCACCAACGGCCGCTCCAAACGTTCGTAGACACTTACCAATCCCTTGGCTGCCACCTGCGGCTTCAGCACCAGCCACAGCCGCATCGTGATGTCGGAATCCTCGGCTGCGTAAGCCGTCGCTTTCGCGATATCGACGAGATCGAACGTCACCGAACTCTTGCCCGAGCCGGTGACGTCCTTGTAGGCGATCGGCTTGTGGCCCAGCCAGCGTTCGGAAAGCGTATCCATGCCGTGATTGGTGTTGACGCCGCCGTCGATCACGTAGCTCATCAGCATCGTATCGTCGAAGGGCGCGACGACTATGCCGTGGCGCTTCATCACCAGCCAGTCATACTTGATGTTCTGGCCGACCTTCAGCACGGTGGGGTCTTCCATCAGCGGCTTGACCAGTCCGAGCGCCTCCCGCACCGGAATCTGGCCCTCGGCAATGCCGCCGCCGAGCAGGTCGCCGTGACCTGATTTGTGCCCCACCGGCACGTAGCAGGCGGAAATCTTCCGCCCCGCCGGGTTCTCGGCATTATCCGCGATCGCCAGCGAGAAGCCCGCAAGCTCCGCCTGCATCGGGTCGAGCGAATTGGTCTCCGTGTCGAAGGCGACCACGCCGGTCTCGCGCGCAGCCGCGATCCAGCGTTCCAGCGCCGCAACGTCCCGCACCGTCTCATAGGTCGAATGATCGATCGGCGCCGTGGCAAAATGCTCGCGCCGGCTCTTCGCCAGCCCCGCCACCGCATAGCCCGCTTCGGCGCCGTCGCTGACCGTCTTGCCCGAGGCTGCCGGCGCCTTCACACCCTCCGGCAGCGGAATGCCCGCACCCTGGCCGGCATCGAGATCCGGGCCCCGCGCTGCGCCATCCCACACCACGGGCACATTGGCCGCCTCGATCGCATTGGCGTCGCAGTCGCAGGCGTCGGCCACGCGCTTGGTCAGGGTGGTGAATTCCATCGCTTTCAGGAACCCGATCAGCTTCGGCCCGTCCTGCTTTTCGAGCGCCAGATCAGCGAGCGGCATGGTCACCGGCGTGTCAAGCCTCAGCGTCACCAGTTGCTTCGAGATTTTCACCAGTTCGCGGGCGGCGAGAATGTTCTCGCGCCGTTTCTCCTGCTTGATCTCGTGGGCGCGCTCCATCAGCGTGTCGAGACTGCCGTATTCGAGCAGCAGCGCGGCGGCTGTCTTCGGCCCGATGCCGGGAATGCCCGGCACGTTGTCGGTACTGTCGCCGGTCAGCGCCTGCAGGTCGATCATCATTTCGGGCGGCACGCCCCATTTCTCGATGACTTCGGGTATCGAGATCTGCTTGTCCTTCATGCCGTCATACATGTGGACGCGTTCGGTCACCAACTGCATCAGGTCCTTGTCCGACGAGATGATGGTGGCCTCGGCGCCCGTGGCTTCGGCCTGGCGCGCATAGGTGGCGATGATGTCGTCGGCCTCGTATCCCTCGATCTCGATGCAGGGCAGGTTGAACGCCCGCGTCGCCTCGCGGATCAGCCCGAATTGCGGAATCAGCTCCTCCGGCGGCGCCGAACGGTTGGCCTTGTATTCGGGGTAGATCTCCTTGCGGAACGTGGTCGAGGAATAGTCGAAGATCACCGCGAAATGCGTCGGCGTCACGCCCACCTCGGTGTTGCGCGCATCCACCAGCAGTTTCCACAGCATGTTGCAGAACCCGGCAACCGCGCCCACCGGCAGCTTGTCGGATTTGCGTGTCAGCGCGGGCAGCGCATGGAACGCCCGGAAAATATAGCCCGAGCCATCGACGAGGAAGAGATGATCACCTTTTTGCATGGCGCTTTGTTAGCATGAGGAGAGCGTGAGTCAAAGATTGCGCCATGCCGGAAGCGGCCCGGGGCCTGACTTATTTTCGCCCGCCCTAGCAGCAAATTCCGGCGCACCGCCCCATCGCCGCGACTGGCGGAGCCGCGTGGAGGTCAAGGGCCGATGCACCGGATTTTGCAGCGCTTCCTGGCGGGGGAAGAGCGTCACGGATACCGCCCGATCATGACAGAAAGTGTCAGCAGTCGCGCGACCGCGCTGGTGGAACGCCGGTGGAGCCTCTTGCTCCCTCTTCTCCCCCTGGGGAGAAGGTGGCCGAAGGCCGGATGAGGGGTTGCGCGAAGCGCCAAGCCGGGTTGTGAGAACCCCTCATCGCCTCGCCTACGCTCGGCACTTCTCCCCAAGGGGAGAAGAGGGAGCCCACAGTTCCGCCCGCGCCACGAGTCCCTTCTCCCCGCCTGCGGGGAGAAGGGCAGGCAGATGAGGGGCAACTCTCAGCCCGACGCTCCGGCGACGCGCGTCACGAACACACACACGCGACGTCATCCTAGGCCTTGTGCCTAGGATCTGGTGCCGCTCCCAAGCCATCGGCGTCCCTGCTCGCCTTCGCTGGCTACGCTGCGGAAGTACGGCTGCGATGGGGAATTGATTGCAAGTGAGGCTGGTGGGATAAAGGGCGTCATCGTCAATACCCAATCGACGCCTTCCCATCAGCTCAAGCTGCCACTATTTGAAAATAAACGACTTAACGCATCCCGTTAAGTCGTTGACTATTGAGCGTGGTTCGCTTATTGTACGGCAATGAAAATTGAATTTCTGACGCGAAAACTTGCGCTGATTGAGACCGATAGGGCTGCAGAGACAAAGCTGCCTATTGCTGTAATCCAGTCTGCTCGGCTCAAATTGACACTCCTGCGCGCTGCACCAGACATTGGTACGCTGCAGGGCTGGAAGAGCCTCGGGTATCGCGAAACTTCCCGCGGCTCGGACGTTGAGCACACGATTTTTGTAACACCAGAATGGGAGATGAACATGCAGTTCCAAATCGAACAGGATTCCACACGCGTTGTTGTAGTCAGCATGAAAGAATGCAGCCGGGAGTCGGCTTGATGGATGAACTGAAATCAGTCGGGCTGCAGTCGCCAGGAGTCTTCATTAAGCACGAACTTGATGTAAGAGGATGGACACAGCGCGACTTAGCTTTCATCTTAGGTCAAACTGAGCAACAATTAAGCCCTTTGCTGGCGGGGAAACGGGCTATCACGCCAGACATGGCCCTGCTTCTAGGCGACGCCTTTGGGGTTAATCCCGAGTTCTTTGCAAATCTTCAAAGCCAATATGATCTTTCGAATGCTCGGACACCCGATCCTGGCGTGCGCGCACGTGCTGAGCTTCAAGTGATGTTTCCAGTCCGAGATATGATCCGACGTGGCTGGATAGAAGATTCTGAGGCATCCTTACTCAGGCTCCAAGTAGATAGATTTTTTGAAGTTGCGAATGAAAATGAGATCAGTTCGATTTCGTTCGCTGCTAAGAAAACACACTACGATAGCGTGCCGCCGCATCAACTAGCCTGGGTTTATCGAGTGCGGCAACTTTCACGCCAAATTCAACTGCCACCATTTGATAGTGAGAAGCTGAAAATCGCGCTTCAACGTTTGCGCAGCCTGATGATTGATCCGGAAGCCGTTGGAGAAGTTCCAAGAATCCTCATGGAATGCGGCGTTAGATTTGTCGTAGTGGAGCTGCTTCCAGGTGCAAAGATAGATGCCGTATGTACTTGGCTCAATGACGAAAGTCCTGTCATTGGGATGTCAACTTTATACGATCGTCTGGACAATTTCTGGTTTGTTGTACGTCACGAAATTGAGCATGTTTTGCGGGGCGACGGAAAAGGTGATGATTGGATCGTCGATCATCTCGTCGGCGAACATGCGTCCGCCGATTCCGGCGTGGAAGAGGCCGAGCGTATCGCGAATGCTGCGGCTGCCGATTTCTGTGTGCCGCGTCAGAAGATGGAATCCTTTTTTACTCGAAAGCATCCGTATTTCGCCGAGAGAGATGTATTAGGCTTTGCTGCATTAATGCATGTCCATCCCGGAATTGTTGTCGGTCAACTTCAACACAAGATGAAAAGATTCGACTATCTTCGTAAATACCAAGTGCCTGTGCGTAAATTCTTGACTGCAAAAGCCGTAACCGATGGTTGGGGTAGTGTCGCAGCGGCAGAACTCTAACCGGAGAGACCCTATGGTGTCTTACACTGAGCAGATGCAGGGCATTTTTAATCGCTATATTGCCGAAGTTAGTGCGTCACCAGTATCTCTTGACGAGGTGGCGGAATGGGCAATCCGGAAACGTCTTTTCTTTCCTCAACCAAGAGATGTTTCCAAGCTTTGTCGCGAAGCACTTGCTGAGAGTCTACGACATGAGAAGCGGGTGGATGAGAAAGGTCGAAAATATCGATCAAAGCACTCGGTAAGAGAAGCAATTGGAGGTGCGCAGCTTAACTTGTGGGCAGATATCGACAGCGCGCCTCGCTCTTTCATGGAACGATCATTCGCCCAGCGGCGCAAGTCCATTTCTGATGATTGCTTTCAAATTAAACAGGATGTCGACCATTTCAACGATAGAGATCCGGCATCGTCGCCTATTCAGATGATACTCGACTTCTCAGAAGACGTCGCTGAAATGGAAGCACTGCGTTACGGTGGGTCCGAGGCGGCTTGATACGAAAAGGCGATAGGGGCGGAGTTCCTATAATTCGATCCTGCGCGTAAAATTGATTCCATAATTTCTGGCTAATAAGGTGCCACGATGTCATTTGATGTAAAGATCAAGAGTAATGAAATTGTATCCCCCTTCTTATCGAGTATCGAAAATCGAAAAATAAAATTTGATGAACTCAAGTTAGATCCTAGGAGAGCGGTTCGCACCAAAGTTTCCCGGCTTTCTGAGGACATCGTTGCTTGCGCTGAAATTATTCTGAATTACGTTGATAAGCTGCCCGAGCCCGGGCATCCCGAAGTTGAGTCTACACCACTCAAGAATGCGTTCGAAAAGCTTTGCTACGTGGCCGCAGAAACCTTCGAGGCTTACGAGGATTTAGGGCAAGCGTTCAAGTTCGGCAAGGACGCGAAGAGGCAGTTTGACAAAACAATCAAGAGCCACCGGCGCGATTGGGGCCTTATTTGCAACGCTATCAAGCACGATATGAATGAATTAGTCCCCGTCTTCACCCGTCACTTGGAGTCGAAACGCTATCTGCACTGCTTTTCGCTAATGCGGCCACTCGGCGACGACAAGTGCGCCATAAATATGAGCCTGCATTCCGGCTCGGAACAAATGCGTTCTTATACCGTCGCCCTCAGGCAGCTTATTTCTGACGTCGTAAAGTGCGATAGGGCGGCAGCTATTCTTTGGAGCACGTTGCCTGACACCGAAGATGCCCCGTTGTCTGTTCCCATTGTAATACTTAGCGGACTGTTGGATGCAATGACCCGTGTGTCAAGAACGGAACCACGTGCTTATAAGCGCCAATCAAGCATGTATGATGGGTTCACCATACATAGCGATTATGTGTCATTCGGAAGGATGCAGGCCGAGATCGAAAGCGGCGATATCGCGGTTACCTCTCTTCAAAGGGGTGACGGCGTCGTGGTTACCTTTCCGATTCTGGGAAGCGACGGGGAGACATTTACAGATGGAAGTTTTCGTAGATCGGTGGGATGAGCGAAAGCGATCCATGAGTCTACCTCTCCCCTTGCGGGAGAGGATAGAAAACCTGCTTTTTCATTGAAAAAGCTTAGGTTTTCTTGGTGAGGGGTGAAAGCCATCCCCAACCGAAAAGCCAAAAATAGGAAAATATTCACAAAACCTCTTCCCATCCCCACACCCTCGTGCTACATTCCTCTCGTTCCGTCGTCGGATACACCGGGTGGCGTCACCCGGCGAGGCGGGCCATGTGCCTTCGTGCGGTCGTGACGCAAGACCGCGCGCGGGGCTCATGCAGAGAATGGTTCTCCTCCGGGCTGAAAAAGGCCCGGGCGTGCCTGTGAGGCATTGGAGGCCCGAACGGAATGCGGGGGTGATGGTCCCGCAAACGCCATGTCAGCGATGGATGGCGGGATACGTACATCGGATGCCGACGGGTTCGAGAACCTGAGCGGTACCAGGCCGTTCGGTGACGCAGAGGAACCGGAGTTGCATGGGATAAATGCGTGAGCGGGGCGCCTTCTGGCGCAACATATAAACAAACAGAGAGGCTCCAGAAGGCGCTCCGTCCGAAATCTCCCCCAAGCCACGGACCGAAAACCGGCCGCGTGACCGTATAGCCGTGTCCATTTTCCCGAGATCCATTTTGCGAGGCCCGATATGAAACATCCCGTCAGCGCCAGAAACTTCAACCACTGGGCGCCCGCCATGCTGCGCCAGTGCCTGAATGCCGAATTCGCCCATATCAGGTGCCCGCTGCGCAAGTGTCGGCGCGACGGCTGCTGCACCGGCCCGCTTGTTGCGATGGATGACACACGGGCACTGCGCCTGGCGCCGATGGATATCACCCGCGTCCGCGCCGACGAGACGCTGATGCCCTTCTGCTTCAACACCCTGCCGCACGACATGCAGAGCCGCGCAGCCCTGGCCTACGAGGCCAATGTCAAGACGCTGCTGGCCGATCCGCAGGCGACCGTGGAGGAAGCCACCCGCACCATCGGCGCGCGGAGTTGGAAGAAGTTCGTTCTCGGCAGCGTGCCGGTTGGCGCCGAATGATGCAAAAACCGCTGCCTTTCGCCGATCTTTGTGCTAATCCCGCGCCCAGCGAAGAATTCGAGGATATCACATGGCCTATCAATCGCAGACGGAACTGGTGGCCGAAATCGCCGGCCTGCTCGCCGAATACCACAAGCGGAAATCCGCCTTCACGAGGTTCGGGCTGCGGGGCGGCGTCGCGCTCAACCGCGATCCCGCCGGCTGCATCATCATGACGAGCGCCACCCAGAACGACGAGACCTACCAGGTCCGCGACGCCGCGTTGCGCAAGGGCCAGGCCTCCGAGAAGGACGCCTTCTTCGCCGGCGTCGAGAAATTCGCCGCCAACGGCGCCTTCCTCGCCTGGAACGGCAAGCGCCCGCCGGGAAAATTCGACACGGTCCGCGACATGAGCGAAAGCTTCGCCCACCCGACCATGACCATCGAGATGGCCTACCAACGCCGTGGCGAGGCCGATGAGCACCGCCTCAACATGTTCTTCATCGGCTTCGCCGACGAGGCCGCCGCGGCAGAATATGCCGAGAGGAAGTCGGCGTTGGTCAAGTGATCAGCGCAAGCCTTCGATGTATTTCGCGTTGAACCTGACATAGCCGTCTTCCGTCACCTTGAGATGGTTCTCGACGATCTCATGGAATTCCGGCAGCCGGTGAAACGGCACGCTCGGATAGGAATGATGCTCGGCGTGATAGGGCATGTTCCAGGCGAGCCTGCGCACCAGCCAGTTCGTCGCCGTCGTCCGCGTGTTTTCCAGCATGTTGGCGACGAACGGGCACCGCCCATGCTCGGCCAGCAGGTAGAGCCTTAGGAACGGCTGGCCGAGGAGTGCGGGGATAATCCACACCCAGAGCAGCACATCGGTCCCGAGCCAGAGCGAGCCGGCGATCAGCACCGCATAAAGCGCCAGGATGACTTGCGCCTCGCGCCGCACCTTCGCCTCGCCCTTACCAGGAATATACGACGCCTTCCCACCACCGAACGCGTGCACCACCACGCCTTTGACCTGCCCCCACCACACCGGCAGGCCCGAGACGTGGACGATATATTGCGCCATCGTTTCCGGCTTCGGCCCGGCCAACTCCGGATCGTTGTCCGGATCCTGTGTGTAGCGATGGTGCGCGAAATGGAAATAGCGGAACCAGTCCGCGCCAAGGCTCAGCATGAAGCCGGAGACCCGAGCGACCCAGTCGTTCAGCCACTCGCTGGCAAACGGCGTCCGGTGCACGGCCTCATGCAGCAGCGTGAACAGGAAGACGATCAATATCCCCTGCGGCAGCATCAGCGCCCACCAGAACGGCACGCGTATCGCGATCAGCACACCCAAGAGCACGATCAGCCCCCAGTGCACGGCGAGATGCGCCAACCCCGCGGCGTCGGATTTTTCCGTCAGCCGGTCGCGCTGTTCCGGCGTCAGCGAGGCAATGATGTCGCGATGATCCATGATGCAAATCCTGATTATGTCTAATCATAAGAGCAGATTCCCAAATCGCAAAGTCCGTTCTTGACTCATCGTGCGGAATAGAACAAAATAGGAACATATTCCATCGGCAAGACGGATGTCCGTCAGCATTACACAGTATCAAGGAGACCTCTCGTGACAGCACAAGGGGATGGACAACTGCGCCTTTTCGCCGAGCCGACGCCTCTCCAGCCGGAGGACGAGGTCGCCCAGGCGCTCGCCTGGCACGATGGCGACCCGATCGCGACGATCGCGACGCTGATCGAGGACTGCGCCTTCCTGCGCCAGGAGCTTGCGGCGGCCGAACAACTGCTGAGCAAGGGCTTTGGAAGGGGCTGGGTGCCGAAGATGGAAAGGATGGTTAGCGCACCGCCACGATGAACAGCCTGGGAAACCGGAACAGAACCTTGCCATCGGCCGTCCTGGGGTAAGCCTTTTCCAACCGCGCGGAATAGGCCTTCAGGAAGCCGTCGCGATGCTCGGGGCCGGCATGGTCGAGATAGGTCCGCAGGCCCGAGCCCTTGACCCATTCGACGATCGCCGCGGCGTCAGTGAGCGGATGATTGTAGATCGTGTGCCAGATTTCGACGCGCGATGCCTTCGGCGCCAGCCGATCGTAATAGGCCGATGGCGCCGGCAGCGGCGCCCGGCGGATCGATTGCCCTTCGAAGAGCGGCGCCCACGGCCCGTCATGCGCCGTGTCTTCCATCGCGCGATGGCTCGGCTCGTCGAGATTGTCGGGCATCTGCACCGCCAGCACGCCACCCGTCGCCAGCCCGCCCATCAGGCGTTCGAAAATATCGAGATGGTTGGGCAGCCACTGGAACACGGCATTGGCGAAGAGCAGGTTCTGCGGCCGGTCCGGCTGCCATGTCGCGAGATCGGCCTTGTGGAACGTCGTATAGGGCAGCCGCTTGGCCGCGGCCGCCAGCATGTCGTCGTCGCTGTCGAGGCCGGAGATCGCGTCGGGACCGAAGCGCTCGACCAGAAGCTCGGTGGAATTGCCCGGCCCGCAGCCGAGGTCGATGCCGCGCGAGACATGTTCGAGCGGCACCTGTGCCAGCAGGTCGCGCGGCGGCCGCGTGCGCTCGTCCTCGAATTTCACATATTGCTGCGCCGACCACACCATGCCGAACCTCCATACGCTTCGGCCCAACCTAATTCAGAAACGGCCGGGCGAGAAGAGCGCGGGATCGAGCGATGCATGCGAAAAGCTCTCCGGGACAGTGCTTTCGCAAAGCATCGAAGCGGCAAGCGCGCCGAGCGCGGGCGAGCTGAGGATGCCGTAGCCGCCCTGTCCCGCGAGCCAGAAGAAGCGGGGATTGTCGGGTGCCGACCCGATTACCGGCAGTCGGTCGGGGGCAAAGCTGCGCATGCCGGCCCAGCTTTTCGCGACGCGATCGACCTTGACCGTCGTGGCTTCCTCGAAATGATGCACCGCCCAGGCGATGTCGATTTCCTCGGGCTGCACGTCGGCCGGCTCGCACGGCGTCTCGTCGGCGGGCGAGACGAGCAGGCGTCCGGCGTCGGGCTTGAAGTAGAACTCCTCGTCCAACTCGTTGATCTCGGGCATGGCGCCGAGGTCCATGCCGGGAACGTCGACGAGCACAGCGGTGCGCCGGTGCGGCAAGATGCCCTTTGGCCGGACACCCGCCATGGCGGCGACCCCGTCGGCCCAGCCGCCGGAAGCATTGACCAGCATGCGGACCGCGAGCGTGCCGCCGGCGGTTTCGATCCGCCAGCGCCGGCCATCGTCGCGGATATCGCGCACGCCGGCGCCGGTCCGGATCTCTGTGCCCGCCCGCCGCGCATTCTTCACAAAGCCCTGGAACAGGCTTTCGACCTCGATGTCCCAGAATTCCGGATCGTAGAAGGCCGCGGCAACATAGGCCGGATCGAGGAAAGGCACCCGCGCGATAGCCTCGTCGGGCGTCATCAGCGTCAGCGGCGCGTGGGGCGCCTCCGCCTCGAACCGGGCGCGGAGTCGTCCGGCTTTCTCGGCATTGGCAATGGTGATGCCGCCGCGTTGGCGGAGCAGGGGCACTGCGGAAAAGCTGTCTGGGGGCGTATCGAAGAACGGGCGGGAAATCGCCGCCAGCTTGCAGACTTCCTCGCTGTTGTAGCGCAGTACAAACTCGGCGGCGGAGCGGCCGGTCGCGTGGTAGCCGAGCGCATCTTCCTGCTCCAGCACGACCACCGAGCGCCGGCCCGCCAGGAAATAGGCAAGCGACAGGCCGGCAATGCCGCCGCCGATGATTGCGATGTCGTAAGTCTGCATGGCGCTCTCCCCAGACGAGAGCTACAGGCAGACGCGACCGCGTTCAAATTTATAGGAGGAAAGACCGACATAAGCCAAATTGATGCTCATCTAGATGTGGATCAGTGGCTCCAGCCCCTGCATGTGGGCGAGGAATGCACGCTCTGCCGGGTTCAGCATGGCGGCGGGATTGGTGATGATGAAGACGTCGGTTTCCGGCAGGCTGTCATAGGGCGGCAGCTGCCAGAGCACGCCCTCGGCGACCATGGGCTGGGTAAGGTGCGTCGGCAGCATGCCGATGCCGACATTGGCCGCGATCAGCCGCGTGACCTCCTCGACATGCGAGGAGACGGCGCGCACTTCCTGTCCGAACGAGCCGATTGCCCGCACCGCGGTCACTGCGTTCATGTGTTGGCCACCCAGCACATCGGCGGTGAAGGCGACGTAGTAGTCGCCGCGCAGGTCGTTGAGCGCGGCATCCCTGACACCGAACAGCCGGTGGCCTCGGCCGCAATAGAGGGCATAGAACTCGCGTTTGTAGAGCAGCTTGTCGAGGCCGGGCGGGATGATGCCGTCGCACAGGCCGATGCTGGCAAGGCCGCGCTCGACGGCGCTGATGACATCGGCGGTGGTCTCGATGGTAACGCTCATCGTCACCTTGGGGTGGCTGTCGAAGAAGGAGGCCAGCCGCGCGTCCCATCCCGGATGATGGACATGGCTGACCGAATGGATGCTGACATGGCCGGAAATGTCGGTGCCCGCACTTTCGAGTGCATCAGGCAGGCGCACCACGGCGGCGAAGATCTCACGCGCCTGGCGGTGCAGCCGCTCGCCGGCCTCGGTCACCTCGAAGCGGCCCGGTCGGCGGTCGATCAGGCGGTGACCGGCCGTCTGCTCAAGCCGTTTGAGCGCCATCGAGACGGCCGGTTGCTGCAGCAGCAGACGATTGGCGGCCGCCGTGATCGAGCCCTCCTCGACCACGACCACGAAGGTGCGCAACAGGTTCCAGTCGAGATTATGTGCGAAGCGCTCAAGCCGGCTTTCGGCCATTCATCGATCTCCTTATGCCTATCCACATCATTCAGGTTGATAGCGACTATTTCAACTATCTATTTCATTTATGCCGGTCCGGCGCATAGGATTGATCGCAAGATGCCGCAAAGGCATCAGCAACAGGGGAATTGTCATGAAGAAAATCCTGCTCGCGGCGGCATTCGCCGCACTATCCGCATTTTCCGCCCAGGCGGCCGAGAAGCTGGTGATCGGCACCGAAGGCGCCTATCCGCCGTTCAATTTCATCGACGCATCCGGCAAGGTCGGCGGCTTCGACATCGATATCGGCATGGCGCTGTGCGCCGAGATGAAGGTCGAATGCACTGTCGTGACGCAGGATTGGGACGGTATCATCCCGGCGCTGCAGGCCAAGAAGTTCGACTTCATGATCGCCTCGATGTTCATTACGCCCGAGCGTGCCGAGAAGGTCGCCTTCACGAAACCCTACTTCAAGGCGCCGATGACCCACATCGCGCCGAAGGGATCGGGCATCACCGACTTCACCAATGAGGGCATGAAGGGCAAGACGATCGGCGCGCAATCCGGTACGACCCAGGCGGAATTTGCAACGGCGACCTACCCGGATGCCGATATCAAGCTTTATCCGACCCAGGACGAGGTCAATCTCGACATGGTCAATGGCAGGCTCGATCTCGCGACCGGCGACATGCTGCCGCTGATGGCCTGGCTGAAAAGCGAAGACGGCAAGTGCTGCGAACTGATCGGCAAGCCGATCACCGATGAGAAGTGGATCGGCAAGGGCGCCGGCATCGCGGTCAGGCTGGAAGACAAGGAACTGGTGGCCAAGCTGAACGCGGCGATCGACGCCATCCGCGCCGATGGGACGTATCAGAAGATCAACGCGAAATACTTCCCGATCGATATTTATGACATGAAGTGAGGAGGCGGGCACTAGATGCTCGGGAAAAAGCCCCTCATCTGCCTGCCGGCATCTTCTCCCCGTGAGGACGGGGAGAAGGGACTCGTGGCACGGTTGGTGCCGCTAGCGTCCCCTCGCCCCGTTCTTACGGGGAGAGGGTTAGGGTGAGGGGCAGCGTCCGGCAGGTGACAGCGCCAGCCTACTCCGCCAGCGCCTTCTCGATATCGCCCACCAGCACCGGATCATCCGGCTTCATGTTGGGCGAATATCGGCCGATGACCTCGCCCTTGCGGGAGATCAGGAACTTTTCGAAATTCCACAGCACGTCTTCCGGTCTTTCCGGTCCCTGACCGGACTCGATCATGCGCTGGCGGAAGGTTTCGGCACCCTTCATGTCAGGGTGTTTCGTGGTCAGCGCGTGGTAGAGCGGGTGGGCATCCTCGCCCTTTACCGAGACCTTGGCGAACATCGGGAAGGTCACGTCATAGTTGAGTTGGCAGAAGGTGGCGATCTCCTGGTCCGAGCCGGGCTCCTGTTCCTTGAAATTGTTGGCGGGGAAGCCGAGGATTTCGAGACCCTGCTCGTGGCGGGCACGATAGAGTGCTTCGAGCCCCTCGTACTGAACGGTCAGGCCGCATTTGGAGGCTGTATTGACCACAAGCAGCACCTTGCCGGCGTAATCGCCGAGCTGTGCTGTCGTTCCATCGATGCGTTTCAGGGGAATATGCTGGATACCGGTCACGATTCTCGCTCCATTGGCTGAGTGACCAATATAGGAAGGCGGATCGGCGGGGTCGAGGGGGAGGCGGCATTCGTGCGAAACGCCGCGCAAGATTTATGTGACCCGCAAGCGGCGATGCGCTGTGCAATCAAGAAGCAGCGGCCGCCGGGGCCATCTGCATCTGTGGCATGATTTTCTTCGCGGCGGCCATCAGTTGCGCCTGTTCCTCGGCGGTCAGGCCTTCGACGGTCTGGCGTTCGAGTTCGGCCCAGACGCGGGTGATCCGGTCGGTCATCTCGCGACCTTCGCGGGTCAGGTGGACCTGCGAGATGCGGCCGTCACTGGGACACTTCCGCCGTTCGATCAGGCCGTCGCGCTCCAGCCGGGCGACCGACTTGGCCACGGTCGAATGGTCGAGGCCGATCGACTCGCAGAGCGATTTCTGCGCCTCGCCGTTCTTCTCGGCGAGCTGCATCAGCAGGATTTCCTGGCCCGGAAACAGGCCGATATCAGCCAGCATGCTGGCAGCCTTCGCCCGGTGCGACCGGGCGAGGGCGAAGATGGCGAAGCTCACCGGGTAATCCGTCTTGAGACAAGCGCAGGGCGCAAGATTGAGGGACTCGCAGGCGTCTTCCATTTCTCTACCATCGTTGTTTAGGCAACCGCCACGGCTGGGCTCTGTTGCAGGGTCGGATAATCTATATAGCCTTTAGCACCGCCGGAGTAAAAGGTCGACGCATCAGGTTCGTTGAGTTCGGCGCCGGCTTTGAGGCGCTCGACGAAATCAGGGTTTGCCAGGCCCCAGCGGCCGACAGGGACGATGTCCGCAAGGCCCATCTCCACATCCCAGGCGATGTCTTGCAGCGGCCGGTCGTAGCGCAGCACGAGCAGCTTCTGCGACCAGCGGGCTCTGACATCGGCAAGGAACGTATCGTTGCCGAAGTGGTGGATGTGCAGGTAAACCAGACCCAGCTTGTTGAGTTCGCTGATCAGGTAGCGATAGAGATCCTCGCCCTCCGGACCATCTTCCAGGCCACCGATGGCAAAGCCGGGCGACAGGCGGATGCCGGTGCGCTCAGGACCGATTTCATCGACGATGGCGCGGGCCACTTCGAGCGCGAAGCGCGCGCGGTTTTCGATCGTGCCGCCATAGGCATCGGTACGGATGTTGGCGTTGGGGGCAAGGAACTGGTTGATCAGGTAACCGTTGGCGCCGTGGATTTCCACGCCGTCCAGGCCGGCATCGATCGCATTGCGGGCGGCCTGGCGGAAATCCTGAACCGTCTGCTTGATGTCATCGACAGTCATCTCGCGCGGCGCGGATGTCGTCTGCGGACCTGTCGGCGTGTACATCGGCTGGTTGGCGCCGATTGCCGAAGGAGCGAGAAGATCGCGATGGTGCGGGGTGTTGTCGACATGGCCCATGCGGCCGGCATGCATGATCTGCATGAAGATATGACCGCCTTCAGCATGGACGGCAGTGGCGACTTTCTTCCAGGCAGCAACCTGCTCCTGGCTATGGATACCGGGTGTCAGCATGTAGCCCTGGCCGTCTTCCGAGGGCTGGGTGCCTTCGGTGATCAACAGGCCAAGCGAGGCGCGCTGGGCGTAATAGGTGGGAACGAGGCCGGTGGGGGTGCCATCGGCATTGGCGCGGCTGCGGGTCATCGGGGCGAGCGCCAGGCGATGCGGCAAATTGATGTGACCGAGTGTGGTCGGGCTCCAAAGGGAATTCATGGCAAGCTCTCCAAGATATATGTGGTTGGCAACTGATATCTAGGAACGAGATTGGTGGTTGGCAACATGTATCGCGAAATTTTTTCCACGATTTTTGAAATGCGTTATCTGGGGATGGGCAGGGGGAGGGCCGGTACCAGCATGTGGACGGCGAAACCAAGCCCGATCGCGAGCAGCGTGACGATGCCGAGCGGTATCGAAAAGCCGGGTGGTGCGATGGTTGCCGCGCTGATCACACGGAAAAGCGCATTGGATGCAAAGGCGGCTAGAACAGCGAGTGCCAGAATCTCCGCCGCGATGGCGCCACCCTGCAGTCGCAGCATGGAAAGCACGGCGACATCGACATCCGCCATTCCCGTAATCGCGGCCGTGATCGGCAGGCTTTCGGAGCCGAGATAAATGGCGGAGAGTGCGCCGACCAGCGACATGGCTGCATAGATGACGGCCGAAAGGGCAATGGTTTTCGTCTCGAGCGGATTGCGGTCCGATTGCGCGGCGGCTTCGCCCTCCGGCGTGTGGGTGATCAGGAGCCAGCCCGAAAGTGCAAATGTGGCTGCGGCGGCGAGTGCGGCGGGCAGCACGATTGCCATGACCGCAGGCGCCACGAAGGATGAATAGGCGAGCACGCGCAGAATCGACACCATGGCGGCAAGGCTGGCGGCACCCGACCGGCGCCGTGGACTGCCTTCGGCACGGGCAAGCGACAGTGTCATGGCCGTCGAGGAAACCAGCGACCCGGCCAACGTGCTGTAGATCATGCCGCGCGAAGGTCCGGCGATGCGGGTGAGAATATAGCCGAGATAGGAGAACGCACCGAGAAGGATGGTGAAGATCCAGATTTCTCGCGGATTGATCGCACCCCAGGGATCGATCGGCTGGGACGGCAGGAGCGGCAGCACGACCGCCGTCATCACGGCAAGGATGAGCGCCGAGCGGACCTCGAGCCAGCTCAGCTTCGTGAGCAGGCCATGCAGCATTTCCCGGCTGGCCAGGATCGCCGCCAGCGCCGCACCAGCAGCGGCCGCCTCGGTGGCGCGATCGGAGACCGCGAGCGCCCCGAGCGCGAAGACCGCCAGCGCGACCACGACGCCGGTGACGCTGAAATTGTCGTCCTCCACGGACTCCTGCCACTTGAACCAGGCGAAGACGGCGCCAAAACCGAGAAAGCCAACGGGCAGGATCAGGGAATTCTGGGCGGCGGCACCAAGGGCCGCCATGATGCCGCCGAGCAGGCCTGAAATGCCATAAGTACGGATGCCGGCCGTCCGGCTGCCCGCCGGAGCCTCGCGTTCCCGCCAACCGCGCTCCAGCCCGACCAGCAGGCCGATGGCGAGCGCGAGGCCGAGATTGACGACGAGTGGCTCCATGCGGTCGGATCTCCCTCGGGGACATGTAACCCTATGGGGCAGCAAGGTGCGCGATCAGTCAAGGGGCCCTTGCCGGCGGCGTACGCGTGGGGTCAGTTCGGCGACAGAACCACGACCTGCTCGCCATCCGCGAAGGTGATTTTCGCCGACTTCGACGGATTGATGCTGACCGACCATGTGCCCCCGCCGTTGCGCCGGCGGTAGCCGATGGCCGTCTGGCCCTGCAGCATGGCTGATATTGTGACCGTATAGAAATCGACCTCGACGCCGGCTTCGACATAGTCCGTCGCGGGCTTGAGGTAGAGCTCCGAGCCGTCCTCGTCGAGCAGGCAGCCGAAGATGCGGGTGATGTATTCGTTCTCCGCCGCCTGGGCGAGCATCAGGCTGACCAGCTTGTTGCTGACCACGAAGTCGTCGGCCTTGCTGACCTCGGCGAGTTCGCGGTTCCGGATATCGATCATTTCGCTGACCACGCTCGAATGCCTGCCCGCGCTTTCGGCGATCTGGCGCAGATGCAGAAGCGTGACCAGCGTGCGGGTGTCGGCGGGCTGCGGGTCAAGGTCCTCGTTGTAGCCGAGCACCAGAACGTGATCGTAGGAAAGGGGATCGAGCGCCCTGAGTTCGGCGCGCGAAGAGGAATCGCCCTCGCGGACGTCGAGCGCCAGGTTGTCGCCGTTAAGGCGGATATGGCTGGCCTTGGCGGCGAGATCGGGTGTGTCGGCGACGATGGTCAGCACCGAGCCGGGCGCGACGAAGCGCGAAAGTTCCGAGGCGATCATCGGTGCGCGGCGGTTCCAGCCGAGCAGCAGCGTGCGCTCGGGCGCAATCCGAGGTTCCCCGGCCTTGCGGATCAGCGACCGGTCGATCGACCCGGTGAAGGGCTTGTAGGTGATGGCGTCGTCGTCCTCGGCGACCAGGATCAGGCGTTCGCCCTTCTCGATCCTATGCGCTTTATCAGGGTTGAGATCGACCTGGCCCTCCGGTGAGACAATGCCGATGACGGTGCTGGTCTCGTAGGACATCGCGGCCTCGGCGATCGACTTGCCTTCGAGTTTCGGCTCCTCCGCCGTGTAGATCTCGGAACCGTCGAAATCGAGCAGTTCGGTATAGACCGCGCTCAGGCCCGGCTGGCGGCTGGAATGGACGACGATGCGGGAAATGAGGTCATCGGCCAGCACCAGCTGCGCCTCGCCGCCGCCGACGATCTCGGCGAGCTCGGCGTTGGCGGGGTCGCGGATTTCGGCGGCGATCCGGTATTTCTCGTCGCGGCGGCTGGGATTCTGGGTGAGCGCCAGGATCGTCTTGACGACGCTGGAATCCGGATCGGCCGCTTCCGGCGACAGGATCACGATCGAACGCGAGGCGTTTGGATTGACGATCGCGAGATCGTAGAGATCGGTCGGGTCGCCATGACGGCAGATGACCTTGGTGTTCTTGAGATCGGGCACTTTGGCGGCGATCTCCTCCTCCATTTCCACCTTGTCCTTGTCGCTCATGACGACGATGCGCGGTCGCCTGCGGCTTTCATTGGCGATGACGAGTTCGGAAATCACGTCGAAGATCGAGGGCGACCAGTTGAAGATGATCGTATGGTCCTTCTCCAGCACCTCGGAACGGCCCTTGCGCAATTCATCGAGCTTGCTTTCGATGCCGGAGCTCAGCACGCCGATCAGGGTCGATACGACGAAGATGCCGGCGAGCGTCACCAGCAGCATGACGCCCCGGAACACCCAGCCCGTGTCGCCGCCCATCGTGCCGGCGTCCAGCGTGCGCATCAGCGTTTCCCACGCAGCCTCGGCGAAGTTCAGGTTTTCCCCGCCCTCCTGCGCAATGCCGGTGATCGCGATGATGGCGCCGAAGGCAAGGATGATCGCGAGCGAGATGATGCCCAGCCAGCCGATCAGCGCGCCGGTGCCGGCCGCCATGGTCTTGTCGAACCAGTACCGCAATTTGCTGGAAAATTTGATCTTCTGCTTCACGTCCGTCCCCTCAAGTCCATCCGCTTCGTATAGACGCGTCCGGGGTCTGATTTATAGGGCGTGGGGAGTGCCGAGGTGAAATATATACGTCACAGAGTTAATAGTGATCCATTTACCATATGCCGCGTTCCTCGCGCACGATCTCGTGGAGAAAATCGGCGACGATGCGGACGCGGGCGAGGTCGCGGGCGCTCTCGTGGAAGACCGTCCAGTAGGTACGCTGGATCGACGTTTGGGGCAGGACGCGGACGAGGTCTGGATACTGCCGGGCGATGTAATTGTGCAGGATGCCGATGCCGGCGCTGGCGCGGACTGCTTCGGTCTGGCCCGTGGCGGATGATATCTCGAAGCCGGCATCCCAGTTGCGCATCACCTCGCCGGTGAAGTTCAGCGATTGCGAGAAGATCAGGTCCTCGACATAGCCGACACGGCGATGCGATTTGAGCGCCTCGGCGTCGGCTGGCGCGCCATGGGCCTCGACATAGGCGCGGGAGGCATAGAGGCCGAGTGTATAGTCGGTGAGTTTCGACGAGACGAGCCGGCCCTGTTCGGGACGTTCCAGGGTAATGGCGATATCGGCCTCGCGGCTCGAAAGCGAAAACGCGCGCGGCACGGGCACGAGTTGGATGCGCAGCTCCGGATGCCGCTCGATCAGTCGCCCCATGCGCGGTGCGAGGAAGGAGACGCCGAAGCCATCGGGCGCGCCGATCCGTACCGTGCCGGCAATCGCGGTATCGGTACGGCCGAGGCTCGATTGCGCCGCGAGCATCTCGGTTTCCATCCGCTCGGCCGACGCGAGGAACATCTCGCCCTGCGCCGTGAGTTCGCAGCCATTGGTGCGGCGGATGAAGAGCCGCGTCTTCAATGCCTCTTCCAGCGCGGTGAGGCGGCGGGAGAGGGTGGCATGGTTGACCCCCAGCCGCTTGGAGGCGGCAAGGATCTGGCCCGAACGGGCGACGGCAAGGAAGATGCGGACGTCGTCCCAGTTCATGCGCGTATCTGGGCGTGGTCGCACCCCTCACCAACTTCGGCCAAGCGATCGGCCCAGCCCTCGCGCGGCGACGCGCTCGGGCCTTCTTCGCCTTCAATCGATCCACTGGATCGATTGCCGTCGCCTTTGGCGACGCCGGCTACGAAGCCTCTCGCGGCCTTCGTATCCTCTCCCACAGGGGGAGAGGTAGGGTGCCCCGCTCTCGACTTTCGTTTGAGGCAAGGCGGCGCTGCGGGTTTACCTCTCCCCTTGTGGGAGAGGATAGCAAGCCCGAGCGAGACGAAGTCGAGTTCTTGGGCGCGCTTGGTAAGGGGTGCGTTTTTGCATAAGGAGAGGTCGGCCATCACTTCCCCCGCATCATCACCGGATCGACATCCACCAGCCTGAGCGACTTCACCATGCCAGCGGTACCCGTCTTGTACTTGAGAAAATGCGGCGTCAGCAGATGCGCCTCATATGCTGTCCTGTCAGCATAGACCTCCAGTATCCTGATCTGCGCCGGCCGTTCCCTCTCCGCCACCGCATGCAGCATCAGCACGCCGGGCTCCAGATCGACGGACGCCTCGATCTCCTCAGCAAGCAACGCGCGATAGGCGTCGATCTGCTCCGGATCGATCTCCAGTTCCGCAATTTTGACGATCTTGCCATCCATGATAGCACCATCCTTACTTCAATCCATGCACAACGGATGCTTATTCCATTCCATTGCTTTGTGCAAATTGAAGCGTAAACTCCGCGCCATAGAGATCAAGGAGGATCCCATGTATCAGATCGGGCATTTCATCGGCGGCAAGCAGGTTGCCGGCACATCGGGCCGCAAGGCCAATGTCTTCAACCCCGCAACCGGCGAAATCCAGGCCGAGGTGGCGCTGGCAAGCGACGCCGAACTCGACGCCGCCGTGCAGAATGCCAAGGCAGCGCAGCCGAAATGGGCGGCGACCAACCCGCAGCGCCGCGCCCGCGTATTCATGAAGTTCGTGGCTCTGCTCAACGACAACATGGACGAACTGGCCGAGATGCTGTCGCGCGAGCATGGCAAGACGATCGAGGACGCCAAGGGTGATGTGATCCGCGGCCTGGAAGTCTGCGAATTCGTCACCGGCGCGCCGCACCTGACCAAGAGCGAATTCACCGAAGGCGCCGGCCCCGGCATCGACATGTATTCGATCCGCCAGGCCGTCGGCATCGGCGCCGGCATCACCCCGTTCAACTTCCCCGGCATGATCCCGATGTGGATGTTCGCTCCGGCCATCGCCTGCGGCAATGCCTTCATCCTCAAGCCCTCCGAGCGCGATCCGTCGCTGCCGATCCGCCTTGCCGAACTGATGATCGAGGCAGGCCTTCCGGCCGGCATCCTCAACGTCGTCAACGGCGACAAGGGCGCGGTCGATGCGATCCTGACCCATCCGGATATCGCCGCCGTCTCCTTCGTCGGCTCGACCCCGATCGCCCGCTACGTCTATGGCACGGCGGCGATGAACGGCAAGCGCGCCCAGTGCTTCGGCGGCGCCAAGAACCACATGATCATCATGCCGGATGCCGACCTCGACCAGGCCGCCCAGGCCCTGATCGGCGCGGGCTACGGCTCGGCCGGCGAGCGCTGCATGGCGATCTCGGTTGCCGTCCCCGTCGGCGAGGACACCGCCAACCACCTGATCGACAAGCTGACCCCGATGGTGGAATCGCTGCGCATCGGCCCCTATACCGACGACAAGGCCGACATGGGCCCGGTCGTGACCAAGGAGGCCAAGCAGCGCATCCTTGGCCTGATCGACAAGGGCGTCGAGGAAGGCGCAAAGCTCGTCGTCGATGGCCGCGATTTCAAGCTCCAGGGCTACGAAAACGGCAATTTCGTCGGCGGCTGCCTGTTCGACCATGTCACCCCTGATATGGACATCTACAAACAGGAAATCTTCGGGCCGGTGCTCTCGGTCGTCCGCGCCAAGAACTACGAGGACGCGCTCGAACTGCCGATGAAGCACGAATACGGCAACGGCGTCGCGATCTACACCCGCGACGGCGACGCCGCCCGCGACTTCGCATCCCGCATCAACATCGGCATGGTTGGCATCAACGTGCCGATCCCGGTGCCGCTCGCCTATCACTCCTTCGGCGGCTGGAAGTCCTCCTCATTCGGCGACCTCAACCAGCACGGTACGGACTCGTTCAAGTTCTGGACGCGGACCAAGACGATCACGAGCCGCTGGCCGTCGGGCATCAAGGATGGCGCGGAGTTCTCGATCCCGACGATGAAGTAAGCGGGGCATCGCTGCTCGTACAGAAGACTACCAAGCCGGCGGGGATCTCTCCGCCGGCTTTTTGTATTTCGACTCGAGATAATTGACTTAGGGGTCGGAATGCGTAAATATTTGCGCATTGAAGGGCGAGCGTCGGATGCCTAGATTCGAAGACGATCGCCGGAAGATCGTTAGCCGCCTCGAACAGGAGGGATGGCAGAACATCGGCGGCAAGGAACACGACAACTTCGTAAAAGACGGGCATCGCACGATACAAGTCCCGAGACATCGGACAGTCAGCAAGGGCGTTGCCCGTTCCATATCGAAGGCGGCGGGTTGGCATTAAGCCGGCGTGCTACCCCTCCTATTCCAAGGACAGAAGTCATGGCACACTATATCGCGCTCGTTGACGGAAAACCCGGAGCCTATGGCGTGGTATTTCCCGATGCACCGGGCTGTACCGCTATGGGTGCAACACACGAAGAGGCCCTCAGGAACGCCGTGTTGGCTCTCTCTGATTGGGTTGGGCAGGATGCGCCTCCGGTTGCGCGATCGATCGAAGACTTGAGGATCGATGATGAGGTCGGGGAACAGCTTGAAGAGGGGAGTGTGTTTGCCATCGTTCCTCTTATTCAGGAAAAGGGCAGACCTGTGAAAGCCAATCTCTCGATCGATGCCGGATTGCTGGAGGCGATAGATGACGCCGCCAGCAGGGCAGGTCTTACCAGATCGGCGTTTCTGAGCAGCGCCGCCAGGGACAAGATCATCGAGAGTGTTTAGCGCTTCGACGGCCTCCGAAACCTCGGGCTAAGAAGCCACCGGCCCATCGGCCTTCTTCCAGGCGTCGATGCCGCCTTCGATATGGCAGGCGGTTGATAGGCCGGCGTCCTGCGCGGCTTGCACGGCCATTGCCGAGCGTTCGCCGAAGGCACAGTAGAAGACGATCCGCTTGCCGGTGGCAGCGGCTAGTTCGTGCAGGACGCCGCCTGCGCCGAGGCTCTCGACAAGATCCGGATAGGGCACATGCAGCGATCCCGATATGATCCCGTGCCGTTCCCGCTCGCTTCTTTCGCGGAGGTCGACGATGGCGACATCGGGGCGGCCCTGCAGCGCGCGCGCATCCCTTGGCGACACCGCCCAGCCCTTACGGGCGACCTCGTCCTGGTGAAGGCCGACGCGCATATTGGCAGGCACGGCGACGTCCATCATCTTGGGGTTGGGCAGGTTCAGATTGTTCATCAGGTCGACATATTCATCGATCGACTTCACGCGCAGTCGCGGGTTGTAGCGCTTCTCCTCGCCGATCGTGGACACGGTGTCGCCCTTGTAGTCATGGGCCGGATAGAGCAGCGTGTCGTCGGGCAGGCGCAGGAGCTTGTTGAAGATCGAATCGTACTGCGCCCGCGGATCGCCGTTCTGGAAATCGGTGCGGCCGGTGCCGCGAATCAGCAGCGTATCGCCCGTGAAGACACGGCCGCCCATGACGAATGAATAGGAATCGTCGGTGTGGCCCGGTGTGTAGAGCACGTCGAGGCTCAGGCCCTCGATGGCGACGCGATCGCCTTCGGCGACCCGCATGGCGACGACATCGGCCTTGGTCTGCTCGCCCATGACGGTGATGCAATGGGTCTGGTCGCGCAGCGCCCCCAGGCCGGTGATGTGATCGGCATGAAGATGGGTATCGACCGCCTTGACCAGCTTGAGGTCCAGCTCGCGCACGAGCTGCAGGTAGCGGTCGACCTTTTCGAGGACCGGATCGATGATCAGGGCCTCACCGCCGGGCCTGCTGGCGATGAGGTAGGTGTATGTTCCCGAAGCGCTATCGAAAAGCTGTCGAAACAACATGGTTCACTCCATCGATCTGCGCGTATGTCCAGCCGGACGTCTGCCCTAAAGCGGCTGCGGCACGATCCGGATATAGGGCTTGGGTTCCTTCCAGCCTTCGGGATAGAGCTGCTTGGCTTCGTCATTGGTGACCGAGCCGGCAATGATCACATCGTCGCCCGGCTGCCAGTTGACCGGCGTGGCAAGGCGATGCTTGGCTGTGAGCTGGAGGGAGTCGATCACCCTGAGCACCTCGTCGAAGTTGCGGCCGGTGGTCATGGGATAGGAGATCAGAAGCTTGATCTTCTTGTCCGGCCCGATGACGTAGACGTTGCGGACGGTCTGGTTATCGGCAGCCGTGCGGCCTTCCGAACTGTCGCCGGCGGCGGCCGGGAGCATGTCATAGAGCTTGGAAACAGCAAGCGTCGGATCGCCGATCATCGGGAAGTTCGGCGCATAGCCCTGCGTTTCGGCGATGTCGGCAGCCCAGCCAGCGTGCCTGTCGACCGGATCGACCGATAGACCGATGATCTTGACGTTCCGCTTGTCGAATTCCGGTTTCAGCCGGGCCATGTAGCCCAGTTCCGTCGTGCAGACGGGCGTGAAATCCTTGGGATGCGAGAACAGGACGCCCCAGGATGTGCCCAGCCATTCGTGGAACGAGATCGGCCCCTGGGTGGTGTCTGCCGTGAAGTCAGGTGCAATGTCGTTGATTCTGAGTGACATGATCAATCTTCTCCCTGTTCGAAATCATGATGTTCGTGACGGCGATTGTGCTTTCCCGCTCGCACTGCCCCGAGGAAACCCTACAGCCGGTGGCGGGCAGTCTTCGTCGGTTGGATATTTTTCAGAGCGTAGTATGAGTGTATTCGCACAACTCCGGGCGTCCAAGTAACGACGGCAATTACGTCCGCGCACTATGAGTGATCGTGCGGCAGTTATTGTCAAGCTCTTGGCACGCTTGACAATAGAGCATCTGCCTCAGGCGGGCAATTGAGGTCTTCCGCCGGATGAAGAATTGCTCCGTCGCCGGTCACCTTCGAAATCGAGCGTTCATGCCACCGCCCGCAGACCCGCTCTCAACGCCGACACCTCGGCATCGCCGAGCCGCTCGTCGATTTCCGCATGCGTGCCGATCCAGATCGGCAATGCCGCGTTGAGTATGGTCATGCCGGCATCCGTGAGCCTGATCCGCCGGCTGCGGCGATCCCTCGTATCGGCCAGGAGTTCAACGAACTCCCGCCGCTCCAGCGGCTTGAGGTTCGCCGTCAGCGTCGTGCGATCCATGGCAAGCAGGGAGGCCACGCCGCCGATCGTCGGCGGCTCGGGTCGATTGAGCGACATCAGCAGTGAGAACTGGCCGTTGGTAATGCCGACCGGTTTGAGAGCTTCGTCGAATCGCCGGGCAAGGGAGCGTGCGGCACGCTGGGCGGCGAGGCAGAGGCAATGGTCCCTGACATGCAGCGTGGTTTCGAAGGGGACGGGCGACTGATTTGACATGGCTTAATTATGTTGATATCAACCTAAATGTCAACAGAATGCCTTTTTAGGAGCCGACGCTTCCCAACGGGGGAATACCAGAGAGGAGAAAGTCATGACCTACGTTTCAGGATTTGTCTGCGCCGTGCCGGCGACCAACCGGCAGGCCTATATCGACTCGGCCAAATCAGGTGAGCCGCTGTTTCGCGAATTTGGCGCCGCGCGCCAGGTCGAGGCATGGGATGATGATGTGCCGAAAGGCGAACGCACGGATTTCCGCCGTGCGGTGAAGGCGACACCTGAGGAAAAGATCGTGTTTTCCTGGCACGAATATGCCTCGAAATCCGCCGCCGACGATGCCACCAAGAAGATCATGTCCGATCCGCGCATGGCCGAACTCGGCAAGGACATGCCGTTCGATGGCCAGCGCATGATCTGGGGCGGGTTCGATGGAGTTCTCGAGAAGGGCCAACGCGGAAAGGCCGGCTATATTGACGGTTCGCTGGTGCCGACACCCAAGGACAGCAAGGATGCGTATTTGTCCTATGCCAATACCGTCGCCGCTATCCTGACCGAACACGGTGCGACGCGGATCGTCGATGCGTGGAGCGACAATATTCCCGATGGAAAGGTCACGGACTTCCGCCGCTCGGTGAATGCCGGTGCCGACGAGGCGGTGGTCTTCTCCTGGGTCGAGTGGCCCTCCAAGGCCGTGCGCGATGCCGCCTGGCAGAAGATATTCACCGATCCGCGCATGCACCAGGGCAACCCGCCGCAGGATGAGTCGCGCCGGGTCAGCGGAGGCTTCGTGCCTGTCATGGATGCGTGAAGGCGGGACCGCCACCTGTTTTCCGCATCGAGGGAAGGGTCGAGCCAAAGCTCGGCCCTTTTTCGTTGCCGCTCCCTCAACACCGCCACCTCGATGTGATCGAGTTCCTGATACGTCTTCCACAGAGAAACACATACGCCGTGCGGAAGCAGGTCGAACGCGGCCTTGCCCGTCCTGCAACTTTGTGGTGAATATGCGGTGTCAAGGCGCCGACGCGCCGGTCTGAGGAAGCGTGCATGGTCATGGACATAGCCGTCATCGACGGCGCCGAGAGTGATCGCATACGCCGCGAGGAACAGGCGGCGGGGCTTTTCACCCAGCAACGCCGCCTTGAAGAAACGCACGTGCTGCATCGGGCCGAATTCCATGGCAACGCGCGTGAATATTTCGGCATCTGGGTCGTCAACACGCTTTTTACGCTTCTCACCCTGGGTCTCTACGCGCCTTGGGCCAAGGTGCGGCGCAACCGCTATTTCCACGCCAACACCACGCTGAGTGGATTTGCCTTCGACTACCATGCGACCGGCGGGCAGTTGCTCAAGGGCTGGCTGCTCGTAGCGGTCTATCTGATCGGCTATAACCTGATCGTCGATACCTACCCGCTCGCCTCGCTTGGTGTGCTCGCCGTCGTGCTGGGTATTTTCCCCTGGCTCGTCGAGCGCGCGCTGCGCTTCAAGGCCAAGGTGACGAGTTACCGCAATCTGCGCTTCCACTTCCACGGCAAGCTAAGCAAGGCCTATATCAGCGTTCTCTTGGGCGGCCTGCTCGGCCTCTTCTCCGTCGGGCTGCTGGCGCCGATCTTCAGCAAGATTTACTACCGCTATATGTTCGACGGCGTGAGCTATGGCGGGAGGCGGTTCGAGACCACGGGCAGAATCTGGTCGATCTACAAGACGATCTGGCTGCCGGCCGTCGTGCTGATCGTCGGGTTGCTGCCGGCTTCTGTCGTCATGGCCTATGTCCTGAGCAAAGAGTTCTCACTGATGCCGAGAGAGATCATGCTCGACAGCTGGTGGCGCGCGATCTTTCACATGCTCTTCAGCTATGTGGCAATCATTCCCTTCCTGCTCGCCTATTACCTGATGCTGATCGTCTACCGCACCGGCGTGCGCAATGTCATGTGGAGTGCGGCGACCTTCGACGGCAAGCACCGGCTGGTCAGCGATATCCCGCGCATGCGCTACGCATGGATTCTGATCTCGAACACCGTCGTCACGATCCTCAGCCTCGGCCTGCTCAGGCCCTGGGCGGCGGTGCGGGAGCGGCGGTTCCTCGTCGCGTTCACGGGTATCTGGATCACCGGCGATATCGAGGAGCTTCACGCCGAACTCGAAACCTCGGGCAGCGCCTTCGGCTCGGAATTCATGGATTCGGATGGATTTGATCTGGGGTTTTAGACCCTCTTGCATTGAATTTGACCCGGTTCTGCCGGAGCAGGTTTTCGTCTGGGCAGAGGCGATTGGCGAAGGGCATATCCAGATATACGTCCGAGCCGATCGCCTCTGATCAAGGCGGAAAGATGCCCGGCCCACCGGGTTGGCTGAAGCGGGCCACCTATTCGTTCGGCCGGCTTGGCCGTAGAGCTGGGCTACGACGCGCGCCGGCCGAACGAATATCCGACTCCGCCTCAGCCAACAGAACCGGGTCAAATTCAATGCAAGAGGGTCTAGGTCTCTGCTTACCCCCTCAACGCCGCAACCAACCCCACCGTCGAACTATCCAGCCCCTCGGTGCCCTTCTTGCCCTGAACCACTGGCAGCAGTCCCGTCGCGAGTTCCTTGCCGAGTTCCACGCCCCATTGGTCGAAGCTGTTGATGCCGAAGAGCACGCCTTCGACGAAGACCCGGTGTTCATAGAGCGCAATCAGGCGGCCGAGCGCGAAGGGGGTGAGCTTGTCGTGGACGAAGGTGATCGAGGGGCGATTGCCCGAGAAATAGCGGTGCGGCGCGATCGTGTCGGCCTGGGCCGGGTCCCAGCCCTGTGCGAGGAGCTGCGCCTTCGCCTCGGCGACTGTGCGGCCCTTGAGCAGCGCCTGGCTTTGCGCCACGCAGTTGGACATCAGCAGTTCGTGCTGATAGCGCAGATCCGGCTCGAAGCCTTCCTTGGCGATCATGAACTCGACCGGGATGATATCGGTACCCTGGTGCAGCAGTTGGAAAAACGCGTGCTGGCCATTGGTACCGGGCTCGCCCCAGACCACCGGCCCGGACGATCCCTTGACCGGCGAGCCGTCCATCACCACACCCTTGCCGTTCGATTCCATGTCGAGCTGCTGTAGATAGGCGGGGAAACGCGACAGCCTCTGGTCGTAAGGGATCACGGCGCGGGACGTATAGCCCAGCACGTTGCGCTGGTAAAAACCGATCAGGCCGAGCAGCATGGGCAAGTTCTTGTTCAACGGCGCCGAGCGGAAATGGTTGTCCATCGCATGGGCGCCATCGAGGAACTTGTAAAAATTATCAGGCCCGACAGCGAGCATCAGCGGTAGGCCAATGGCCGACCAGATCGAGTAGCGGCCGCCGACCCAATCCCAGAAGCCGAAAACGCGGATGGGATCGATACCGAAGGCGTCGACCTTTTCGAGCGCCGTCGAGACGGCGGCGAAATGATGTTGCACTGCGCCTTCGCCGAGCGCATCGACGATGAAGCGCCGCGCCGTCTGGGCATTGGTCATTGTTTCGATCGTGGTGAAGGTCTTCGACGCGATGATGAAAAGGGTGGTTTCCGGCGCGACCAGCTTCAGCGTATCGGCGATATGGGCGGGGTCGATGTTGGACACATAGTGCAGGCGCGGGCCATCGTGATAGGGCGCCAGCGCCAGCGTCGTCATCGCGGGGCCAAGGTCGGAGCCGCCGATGCCGATATTGACGACATCGGTGATCTTCTTGCCGGTCGCGCCCTTGAGGCGGCCGGACCGGATGCCATCGGCGAACTTGCCCATGGCGATCAGCACGGCGTTGACGTCAGGCAGCACATCCTTGCCATCGACCATCACGGGCGTGTTGGAACGGTTGCGCAGCGCGGTGTGCAGAACGGCGCGCTTTTCGGTGATGTTGATGATCTCGCCCTTGAACATCGCCTCGCGCTTGGCGGCAACGCCGGCTTCCGCCGCCAGCTGTTTGAGCAGGCCGAGGATCGTGTCGTTGATCGCTGTCTTGGAGTAATCGATCAGCAGATCCTCGAACCAGGCATGATATTTTTCGAAGCGCTGCGGATCGGCCGCGAAGGCCTCGCGGATCTCGGTGGCCTTGGTGGAATTGGCGGCTTGCCTGAGCTGTTCGACGATCGCGGGCATGGCGTTTCTCCTTCGTGGATGCGGCGGGACGCTACTCATTTCAATCGATTGTAACAAGACGGAATGAGACCGTCATGACGGATTCGTCCTAGTGATAGTTATCTACATGAAAGAACCCGTCCATAGTATTGTGCCGGCGTGAAACCATTCCGCCGAATGGAGGGAGCGATGGATATCCGATCGACGTTGGTTTCGCTATGCGATGCCTTCAACGCACATGACCTCGACCGGATCATGGCGTTCCTCGCCGACGATTGCGTTCTGCAGATGCCGAGGGGAGGCGAGCCCTGGGGCACGCGTTTCGAGGGCAAGACCAGTGTGCGCGCGGCGCTCGCGACCCGGTTCGAGGGCTTGCCGGATGTCCATTATGGCGAGGGGGAACATTTCGCCGATGAGGTGGCCAATACCGGGATGTCCAAGTGGACGCTCACGGGGACCACGCCGGACGGGGTGAGAAAGCACGTCCGGGGCTGTGACTTCTACACGTTCCGCGATGGCAAGGTGATCCAGAAGGATTCGTACTGGAAGATCGTGGAGTAGGGATGGCGGCGTTACCCTCTGAGTTCCTTCCGCAAAATCTTCCCTACATTCGTTTTCGGCAGGCTATCGCGGAATTCCACGAGATGCGGTCGCTTGTAGTTGGTCAGGCCCTGGGCGCAGAATTCCTTGATCATCTCGGCGGTCAGCGTCGGATCCTTGCGGACGATGAAGAGCTTGACCGCTTCGCCGGTGCGCTCGTCCGGCACGCCGATGGCGGCGGCTTCCAGCACGCCGGGATGGGTGGCCGCGACCTCCTCGACCTCGTTGGGATAGACGTTGAAGCCCGAGACCAGGATCATGTCCTTCTTGCGGTCGACGATCTTGATGAAGCCGCGATCGTCCATGAAGCCCATGTCGCCGGTGCGAAAATAGCCGTCCGGGGTCATGACGCTTGCTGTTTCCTCCGGCCGGTTCCAGTAGCCGGCCATGACCTGCGGACCCCGGATGCAGATCTCGCCGACCTGGCCGAGCGGCACCGTTCTGCCGTCATCGTCGCGGATATCGAACTCGGTGGAGGGGATCGGCAGGCCGATCGTGCCCGAGAAGACGGTGGAGCCCGGCGGATTGACGGCGGCCACGGGCGAGGTTTCCGAGAGGCCGTAACCCTCGAGGATGACATTGCCGGTCGCAGCCTCCCACTTGTCGGCGACAGCGCGCTGGCAGGCCATGCCGCCCGCGACCGTGAGCATCAGGGCCGAGAAATCGAGCTTCTTGAAATCCTCATTGTTGGCCAGCGCATTGAACAGCGTGTTGAGGCCGGGGAAGAAATTGACTTTGTACTTGCCGAGTTCCTTGACGAAGCCGGGAATGTCACGCGGATTGGGGATCAGCAGGTTGGCCGCGCCCTCGCTCATCCCCATCACCATGTTCACGGTCAGCGCGAAGATGTGGTAGAGCGGCAGCGGGCAGACATAAAGGATGTTGGACGTGTCGGCGCCCTTCATCTTGTAGGCGGCGGTGAGCCAGAGGGTGCTCTGCACGGCATTCGAGAGCACATTGCGGTTGGTCAGCACCGCACCCTTTGAAACGCCCGTCGTGCCGCCGGTATATTGCAGGAAGGCGACGTCATCGAGGGCGATGTCGGGTCGTTTGAAATCGCCGCCACTCGCCATGAGTGACTTGAACGGCACATGCCCCGGCAGCGACCATTCGGGCACCAGCTTCTTGACCGTGCGGACGACGAAATTGACGATATGGCCCTTGAGGCCCAGCATGTCGCCCATCGTGCCGACGACCACCGTCTTCAATTGGGTCTTGGCAATTACCTGCTGCACCGTGCGGGCGAAATTCTCCAGCACGAATATGCCTGTCGCGCCGGAATCCTTGAGCTGGTATTCGAGTTCGCGCGGCGTGTAGAGCGGGTTGACGTTGACGACCGTCAGCCCGGCCCGCAGGATGCCCATGGTCACCACTGGATATTGCAGCACATTGGGCAGCATGACGGCGATGCGGTCGCCCTTCACATGGCCGCGCGCCTGAAGCCATGCCGCGACCTTCGCCGACTCGCGATCGAGTTCCGCATAGGTCATGGTCTTGCCCATGCAGATGAACGCGGTCTTGGAGGCGAATTTCCTGCAGCTCTCCTCGAAGAGACCGGCTACGGATGTGTGTTCGAGCGGCCCGATCTCGGCCGGAATGCCTGCCGGATACGATTTGAGCCAATGCCTTCCGGCGAACCGGTCTTCCGTTGCGGGGGGTGCGCCCGTCATGCTTTTCTCCTCCACGTCACCGGGCGGCTCCCCAACCGCGCCGTTCTATTCAAGATGGGCAATGTCACCTGATCCTGCAAGGGAAATCGGCGGCTATCAACATTTTACGTAAACGTCAATTTAATGCCGCTGTATAGCATGCTGGACCCAAACGCCGCGGCATGGGATAGACGGAAATCGGAATTCGAAACGGTGGACGCAAATGCGGTTTGCAACAGCATCGGCAAAGGGCAGGGACAGGCACGGCCGCGCAGTGAAGCCGGCGGCCACGCTGTTTTCGAGTGACGAAAGCGCCGCCCCACAGCCGGTTTTCGTCTCGCATGCGGCGCCCGATCCCTCCTACCTCGCCGTGTCGAGCCTGCACAAGGTGCTCTACGTCGCCTCCGAAAACAGCGCGGAAGGCAGGATCAGCGCGTTGCGGCTCGATGCCGATGGCCTCACTTTGCTTGGCAGCGTCGGGACCGGCGGCCATGCGGCCGTGCATCTCGCCATCGACCAGACCGGGCGCTGGCTTGCGGTGGCGAATTATCGCGGCGAGCCGAAGGGCCAGGATCTCTCGGTCGCCGTGTTCCCGATTCAGGTCGATGGCATGCTCGGCGATCTGGCGGCGTCCGCCCGGCAGGATGGCAGCGGTCCCGACCGGGATCGGCAGGCGACGCCGCACACCCATTGCGTGGCGTTCAGTCCGGATAACCGGCTGCTTGCGGCAGTCGATCTCGGCACCGATGGCCTGTGGCTCTATCATTTCAATGCCGCGTCCGGTGCTCTTGGCTTCGCCTCGCAGATCAAATTGCCGGCCGGTTCCGGGCCGCGCCATTGCGCGTTCCATCCCAGGGAGCCGCTCATCTATGTCTGTACCGAACTCGATTCGACACTGGTGACCCTGCGCTACGATCCGGCGGCGGGCACGGCAGATATCGTGGATTCGGATGCGGCCACCAAGGTGCCCGGCAAGGGTGCGGTCAACAGGCTGGGAACGAAGAATGCCAACTATCCCTCGGGGCTGGTGATCGCGCCTGACGGGCGCTACCTAATGATGGGCAACCGTGGCCCTGACACGGTCGCGATCTTCTGGATCGATCCGGAAACCGGCACGGCGCGCTATCGCGAGGAAGTGCCCTGCGGCGGCAAGTTCCCGCGCGCGATCCGGCTTGACAGCACTGGCCGCGTTCTGGCGGTCGCGAACAACAAATCGGGCAATGTCACGCTGTTCTCGCGCGACTTCGAGAGTGGCAAACTCACTGCCATGCCGCATGGCGATTTCGAATTGCCCACGGCCATGGATGTGATTTTTCTCGATTGAAGCAAATTCTTTTCGTGCCGATGTCGGCAGCGGAAGAGTTCAAGCGTCGTTCAGGCAGGGAATGCGATCCCTTGAGGTTCAAACAGGAGAAATTCGATGCAAGTAATGGTTATCGTAAAGGCGACGAAGGACAGCGAAGCGGGCACCATGCCGTCGACGGAACTGCTGGAAGCCATGGGCAAGTACAACGAGGAACTGGTCAATGCCGGCATCATGAAGGACGGTGCGGGCCTCCATCCCTCGTCGCGCGGCAAACGCATCGCCTTCGACGGCGCCAGCCGCTTCGTGATCGACGGTCCCTTCGCCGAAACCAAGGAGCTTATCGCCGGCTTCTGGATCTGGCAGGTCAAGGACATGGACGAGGCGGTCGCATGGGCCAAGCGCTGCCCCAATCCGATGCCTGGCCCGAGTGAACTCGAAATCCGCCAGGTATTCGAGATGGCGGATTTCGCAAACGAAATGACGCCTGAAATCGAGGCGCGGGATGCGCGGCTCAGGGACAAGCTGGCCAATCAGTGACCAACGATGACTTCAGACACGATGCTCCGGCCGTCCGGCCGGAGCGAGATAGTGAGCCTCGCTCGATATCAGATCACCTTCATTGCCTGAGGCCGGTAACGCCCGACTGGAGGAAGAATTGATGGCTGACAGCCGCGATTAATAGCCCGCGTCCCGCGACACGAGATTCTCCAGCGCCTGGCCCGCTTCGAAGCGCTCGATCTGGCGTTCGACATGGGCAAACAACGCCCGGATATCGGAATCGGCTGCCGAATGTGGCGTCATCTCGAGATTGTCCATCGTCCAGAAAGGCGATGCCGACGGCAGCGGTTCGGTCTCGAAGACATCGAGCGACGCGCCTTTCAGCACGCCGGTCTGCAGCGCCTTGAGGAGGTCGGCCTCGACCTGGCTGCCGCCGCGGCCGGCATTGATGAAGATGGGTGCACCAAGCGCCCCACCCCGGCGAAGTTTTGAAAACAGGCCGGCATTGAAGATGCCGCGTGTCTCATCGGTCAGCGGCAGCAGGCCGACGAGAATGTCTGCCTTGCCGAGGAACGCATCGAGTTCCGGACCGGCGAATGTTTCGACGCCCTGGATGTCTTTCTTGCTCTTCGACCAGCCAACGACATTGAAGCCCATGATCTTCAGCTTGCGCGCGGCGTCGGTGCCGAGCACGCCCATGCCCATGATGCCGACCGTGAGTTCGGAGGCCTCGGGCTGGGTGAGCGGCGCCCAGACCTTCTTGGCGCGCTGGCGTTCGTAGGCCACATGCTGGCGAAGATGCATCAAGCACTGCATGACGATCCATTCGCTCATCCGGGTGGTCAGCGTGTGATCGACGAAGCGAACCAGCGGCAGGTCGGGCAGGCCGGGCAGTTGCAGGACGTGGTCGACGCCGGCGCCGCCGGAGAACAGCACTTTCAGATCCTTGGCGCGCAGGAAGAGGTCGTCGAGCGGCTTCCACAGCACGGCATAATCGACGCCCGAGAGATCGCGATCGCGGCTCGACGGATCGGCCCGGTTGATCACCTCACGGCCGGGAAAGGCGTTCTTCAGGCCTTCGCGCACCTGCTCGGGATGAAAGCGGAGATCGACGATGACGGGACTCTTGGCGGACATGGCAAACCTGTATTCAAGCGGGGGGAACCGGCGCGGCTTCGATGTTGAAGGCGGCGGCGAGGAGAGCCTTTGTATAGTCCTCCTTCGGATCGGCGAAAAGGTCTTTCGCGGCGCCGTGTTCCACCACCTTGCCGTTACGCATCACAATGATGTCATTGGCGAGCGCCCGCACGACCTTGAGATCGTGCGAGATGAAGAGATAGGCGAGATCGTGCTTCGCCTGCAGGTCGCGCAACAGTTCGACCACCTGCGCCTGCACGCTCATGTCGAGCGCGGAGGTCGGCTCGTCGAGCATGACGAATTTCGGCTTCAGCACCATGGCCCGCGCAATCGCTATGCGCTGGCGCTGGCCGCCCGAGAATTCGTGCGGATAGCGATGCCGTGTCTCGGGATCGAGGCCTGTTTCCGCAAGCGCCTCGGAGACGCGCGTGTCTCGTGCCTCGTTGCTGATCCCCGGCTCGTGGACCGACAGCCCCTCGCCGACGATATCGGCAACCGACATGCGCGGTGATAGGGAACCATAGGGATCCTGGAAGACGATCTGCATCTCGCGGCGCAGCGGCCGCATGTCGGAAAAGCTGTAACTCTGGATGTCCTGGCCGACGAAGGCAACCCGGCCCTCGGACGCGATCAGCCGCGTCATGGCGAGGCCGAGCGTCGTCTTGCCGGAGCCGGATTCGCCGACGATGCCGAGCGTATGGCCGGCCTTGAGGCTGAGATCGACGCCATCCACCGCCTTGACGTAATCGGTCGTGCGGCGCAGGAAGCCGGTCTTGATCGGGAACCAGACCTTGAGATCGTCGGTCTCGATGATGATCGGCTTCGAGGCGTCCGATTCCGGCGGTTCACCCTTGGGCTCGGCGGCGAGCAGGTGCCTGGTATATTCGTGCTGGGGATCGGCGAAGATTTCGGCCGTCGGTCCGGTCTCGACGATCTTGCCCTTGGTCATCACGCAGACGCGGTCGGCGAACTTGCGCACGATGCCCAGGTCGTGGGTGATGAACAGCATCGACATGCCATGATCGGCCTTGAGCTTGGCGAGCAGTTCGAGGATGCGCGCCTGCACGGTGACGTCGAGCGCGGTGGTCGGCTCATCGGCGATCAGTAGTTCCGGCCGGTTGGCGAGCGCCATCGCGATCATCACGCGCTGGCGCTGGCCGCCCGAGAGTTCGTGCGGAAAGGCGCCCAGCCGCTTCTCGGGCTCGTGGATGCCGACCTCGTTGAGCAGTTCGATCACGCGCTTGCGGGCATTCTCGCGCGAAATGTCTTGATGCAACTGGAGGATCTCGCCGACCTGCCGCTCTATGTTGTGCAGCGGATTGAGCGAGGTCATCGGCTCCTGGAAGATCATCGTGATATCGTTGCCGCGCACATGGCGCAGCTCTTCCGGCCGGGCCTTGAGAAGGTCCTTGCCCTTGAAGATGATCTCGCCCGACGGGTGGCTGGCCGAGGGGTAGGGCAGCAGCTTGAGTATCGAATTGGCGGTGACCGACTTGCCCGAGCCGGACTCGCCCACAAGCGCCACGATCTCGCCCTTGGCGATATCGAAGGACACATGATCGACCGCAATCGAGGTGTTGCCGCCCTGGTGGAAGGCGACCGAGAGATCGCGGACGGAGAGGAGCGGTTCGGTCATGAGAGGGTCCGTGTGAGTTCGGCGAGGGAGGCTGAATCGGGGCGAACGATGTGGACAGGTGATAGCTTGATGTCTTCAAAGAATGGATGGCTATCAGCACTGAGGTCAGAAAATCCCTCGTCGAACGTGAGGAAATGAGAACAACTCGTGGCGGATGCGGTCGCCAGATGGATGGCGTCTGGCAATTTCATTTTGCGACCAGAACGGATAACGGCGGCGACATCGAGGATTGCCCGGCTCACCATATGGACGGCGAGAGTATGCCGGTCTGCAAAGAGGCGCAGATAATCATGCACAAGAGATCGGTCCTCGCGCCGATATGGCGCGACGAGCAACTCAGCGAGCGACAATTCGCTTGTATGAAAACTCAGCGCAACTCGGCCAAGCTGCTGCTTCCAAAAGTCCTGAATGGCCGCCGCGTCCGACGGCGGAGCTTCCATGATCGCGATGATGACATTCGTGTCCAAATAGACAGAGCCTCGCGTCATTCATCATCCCACTCGTCACGCAGCTCGCGTACCCTCGCGACCGCTTCCGCAATTGTGGTCTTTCCACGATGCCGGCTGAAGTCGATTGGACCCTCGGATGCCAGGTTCGCCGCATGCGCCTGATATTTCGCTTCAAGTGCCTCCAGCGCTGCAGCACCGCTGATAGCAGGGGTTTCCTCCAAGACAAGGCGCACGGTGGCCACGCCCTCGAACTCCTTTTTCAGCTCTTCCGGCAGCTTCGATACGGGATAATGTTCGCGTACGATCTTGTTCATGGCATCGGACCCTTCGTCTCCTGATGCAAAGATAGGTCAAACCCTGGGAAAAAGCGAGTTTGCCTCATTGGAACGTCTTTCTCGGATCGAACGCGTCGCGCACGGCTTCGCCGATGAAGATCAGTAGCGACAGCATGATTGCCAGCGTGAAGAAGGCGGTGAAGCCGAGCCAGGGCGCCTGCACGTTGTTCTTCGCCTGGCTGACCAGTTCGCCGAGCGAGGGGGAGCCGGGCGGCATGCCGAAGCCGAGGAAGTCGAGCGAGGTCAGCGTGGTGATCGACCCCGAGAGGATGAATGGCAGGAAGGTCAGCGTCGCGACCATGGCATTGGGCAGCATGTGGCGCCACATGATCGTCGCGTTGCCGACGCCCAGTGCGCGCGCGGCGCGGATATACTCGAAATTGCGCGCGCGCAGGAATTCGGCGCGAACGATCCCAACGAAGCCGGTCCAGGAGAAGAGCAGCAGGATGAAGAGCAGGATCATGAAGCCGGGCGGCAGGACCGCGGCGAGGATCATCAGGATGTAGAGCACCGGCATGGACGACCAGATCTCGATGAAGCGCTGCATGAACAGATCGACCCGTCCGCCGAAATAGCCCTGCACGGCGCCGGCGCCGACGCCGACGACGGCTGAAAGCACGGTGAGCGACAGGCCGAAGAGAACCGAAATCCGGAAACCGTAAATGACGCGCGCCAGCACATCGCGGGCACCGTCATCGGTGCCCAGCCAGTTGAGGTTGCCGGAATTGCAGTTGGGATCGGCATCTCCCTCGGGATAGCCGGAGCAGGCCGTGTCGGGGATAAGCCACCAGGGCTCGGTCGGCGCCGAATGAGGCACATAGGAGTTCGCGGTCGCGTAGGTGTAGCGGATGGGCGGCCAGATCATCCAGCCATTCGCATTGATTTCATCGCGCAATTCGTCGCTGCGATAATCGGTAATCGCGAGGAAGCCCGCCTCGCCGAGGAACTTCTCCTCGGGGTAATCGATGGCGACCGGGAACAGTATTTCGCCCTTGTAATAGACCATGACCGGCTTGTCGTTGGCGATCAGTTCGGCAAACAGGCTGAGAACGAAGAGGACGAGAAATAGCCAGAGCGACCAGTAGCCGCGCTTGTTGGCCTTGAAATTCTGCAGGCGTCGCTGATTGATCGGGCTCAGCCAGGGTTTCTTCACGGAGGCCGACATGTCAGACCTCCCGCTTTTCGAAGTCGATGCGCGGATCGACCCAGGTATAGATGAGGTCCGAGAGCAGCCCGATCAGCAGGCCGGTCAACGAGAAGATATAGAGCGTGCCGAACACGATCGGGTAGTCGCGCTTGACCACCGCGTCATAACCCATCTTGCCGAGACCATCGAGCGAGAAGACGTTCTCGATGAGAAGCGCACCGGCGAAAAAGGCGGAGATGAAGGCGCCGGGCAGGCCTGCGATCACGATCAGCATCGCATTGCGGAAGACATGGCCGTAGAGAACCTTGCGCTCCGTCAGCCCCTTGGCGCGCGCGGTCACCACATATTGCTTGCGGATCTCGTCGATGAAGGAATTCTTGGTGAGCAGCGTCGTGGTGGCGAAGGATGAGAGCACCAGCGTCACGACGGGCAGCGTCATGTGCCAGATGTAATCCAGTATCTTTTCAGGCCACGGCAACTGATCCCAGTTGTCGGACACGATGCCGCGCAATGGAAACCAGTCGTAGAAAGAACCGCCGGCAAACAGCACGATCAGCAGGATGCCGAACAGGAAGCCGGGAACGGCATAGCCGACGATCACCACGCCCGACGTCCATACGTCGAAGGTGGAGCCGTCGCTGACCGCCTTGCGAATGCCGAGCGGGATGGAAATGGCGTAGGAAAGCAGCAGGATCCAGAGCCCGAGCGAAATCGATACCGGCATCTTCTCGATGATCAGGTTGAGCACCGACTCATTGCGGAAGAAACTCTGGCCGAAATCGAACCGGGCATAATTCCACATCATCTCGAAGAAGCGCTGGTAGGCGGGCTTGTCGAAGCCGAATTGCACCTCGAGCTTCTTGATGAGCTCCGGATCCAGACCCTGGGCGCCCCGGTAGCGCCCCGACGCCTCGGACGATCCGCCGTCGAAGCTCGTCAGATCAGACGTGTTGCCCGACAGCCGGTCGCCGCTGTCCTGACCGGTGAGCTCCGCGATCAATTGTTCGACCGGTCCGCCGGGCGCGAATTGAACGATCGTGAATGACAACAGCATGATGCCGAAAAGCGTGGGGATCATCAGCGCCAGGCGCCTCAGGATATAGGCTCCCAATTCAGGTCTCCGTCTTTCGGTGCAGGGTTTTTGCTGCCGCCAACTCATTCTCCCTGGAAATTCCGAACCCCGATTTCGTTGATTCGGAGCTCGGGCTTAAGAATGCCATCTCGTCTTAAATCGCAAGGCTTTCGCGAGGCCCGCTATTGCTTGGCCCACCAGATCGACGGAAAGCCGCTCGAATATTTGGGAAGCGGCTTCGGCCGGTCGAATTTGTCCCAATAGGCGAGTCGGGCATAGCGCAGCGTATAGCTGGGCACGACATAGTGATGGTGGAGCAGCACCCGGTCCAGTGCCTTGGTCGCTGCGACATGTTCGTCACGATCCTTGGAGAAGATCACCCGCTGGATCAGCTTGTCGATGCCGGGGTCGGAAATGCCGGCATAATTCTGCGTGCCGTCGGTGGCGGCGGATTTGGATCCCCAGTATTCGGCCTGCTCGTTGCCAGGATTGAGCGACTGAGCCCAGCCCGTGTAAAGCACGTCGAAGTCACGCTTGCGGGAGCGCTCGACGAATTGCGAGGAATCCACCGAACGCACGGTTGCCTTGATGCCGATCTTCTGAAGGTTCTGCGCATAGGGCAAGGCGATGCGTTCGATCACGGGCGTGTTGAGCATGATTTCAAAGGCCAGCGGCTTGCCGGTCTTCACGTTGACCATGTCGCGGCCCCGGATTTCGTAGCCTGCTTCCTTAAGAAGTGCGACGGCCTTGCGAAGGTTGTCGCGGAACTTCTTCGGTTCGCCCCCGACCGGATTCTTGTATTCTTCGGTAAAGACATCGGCCGGGATCAGGTCTTTCACCTCGTTGAGGATTTCGAGTTCCTTGCCTTGCGGCAAGCCGGACGAGGCGAGTTCCGAGCCGTAGTAATAGGAATTGATCCTGGAATACTGCATGTAGAAGATGGTGCGGTTCAACTCCTCGAAATCGAAGGCGTAGTTCAACGCTTCGCGGACGCGCTGGTCCTTGAACATTTCCCTGCGAAGATTGGGAATGAAGCCGACGAGTACGCCCGAATTGCGATAGTCGTTCTCCAGTTCCTCCTTCTTGATCCTGCCATCACGGACGGCTGGGAAATCGTAGGCGGTCTTCCAGCGCTTGGCCTCGTTCTCGGACCAGTAGTCGCTGCTGCCGCCGCGGAAAGCCTCGAATTCCACATTGATGTCGGAGAAGAACGTGTAGTTGATTGTGCGGAAATTGTCGTATCCGATATTGACGTTCAGGTCCTTGCCCCAATAGTCGTCGCGCAGTTCGTAGGTGATGGACGAACCCGGCTTCATCGACTTGATCTTGTAGGTTCCAGAGCCCATCGGGAGTTCGAGCGAGGTCGCGCTGATATCGCGCTTCTTGCCATTGGGACCCGTGCTCTCCCACCAATGCTTCGGCACCACGATCAACTGGCCCATGATGGCGGGAAGTTCCCGGTTGCCCTTGAGGTCGAATTCGAAGGTGACCTCGCGGTCGCCGGTCTTCTTGCCGGCCTTGACGTGCTGGTAATAGAACAGCTTGGACTGGTCGTATTCCTTGGCCTTCTCGAAGGAGAAGAGCACGTCATCGACCGTGACCGGCTGGCCATCCGCCCATTTCGCGTTGGGATTGAGCTTGAAGGAGACCGACGAAAAGTCGGCCGGATAGGCGATGCTCTCGGCGATCAGCCCGTAGCTTGAAAAGGACTCGTCGAGCGAGCTTTTCATCAGGGTCTCGTAGACGAGGCCGATGCCGAGCACGATATTGCCCTTGTTGATCACCGGGTTGAGATTGTCGAAGGTCGCGAGTTCGGTGAGCCTGAGATCACCGCCCTTTGGTGCGGTCGGATTCACATAGTCGAAATGCTTGAAGCCCGGGGGATATTTGAGCTCGCCGATGACCGAGATGCCGTTGGTCCAGTTGAGGTCCGCCGCCATGGACGGCCAGGCCAGGGAAAGCGCAACAAGCGCCGCTGAAAATCCCCCGCGCAACCCCGAAACAAGCAAACGCATCTATACCGTCCTTCCGATCTCACTGCCGATTTGCGGCAACACTCGCATAGAAAAAGCGATCATGGCAAATTTAGTGGCTGCCGAGGGCCTCTTTTCACATTCACCACGGATTCACCAGAATCATGGAATTGGTTAGACTGCGAGGCAAATCACGTTCCCGTGGGGCGGGAACTCCTGACTAGGGATAACGATGTGAAGTCATTTTGTTTCCGGCTTCTGGCGCTGATCATGTCGGTCTTGGCCGTTCCCGCTGCAGTGCTCGCGGCGGATGCCGTGCCGGCAAAGCAGCTTTTCGGAAAGCAGAACCTGCCCTCCAAGCAGCCGACGCAGTCGCTCGGCTTCTACGCCAAGGGCTGCCTTGCGGGCGGCATCGCCATCCCCGTCGATGGACCGGCCTGGCAGGTCATCCACCTCTCGCGCAACCGGCGCTGGGGCAATCCGGATATGATCGCGCTCGTCGAGCGTCTCGCCCGCGAATCCAGGGCCGAGGACGGCTGGAACGGCCTGATGATCGGCGACATTTCGCAGCCGCGCGGCGGCCCGATGTTGTCCGGCCACGCTTCGCACCAGATCGGCCTCGATGCCGACATATGGCTGACCCCGATGCCCTCGCACACGATGAGCTACGACGAACGCGAGGTCGTTCCCGAAGCCTCGGTGCTGAGGAGGGACATGATGACGGTCGATAGCCGCAAATGGTCCAAGGCGCATGAACGCCTGATCGTCCGCGCGGCGAGCTATCCTCGGGTCGAGCGCGTTTTCATGCACCCTGCGATCAAGAAGAAGATGTGCGATACGCTGAAAGGCGGTGATCGCGCGCTGCTCTCCAAGATGCGGCCGATCTACGGACATCACTATCATTTCCATATCCGCATGAAGTGCCCCGCCGGTTCGGTGAACTGCGAGGACCAGGTCGATCCCGGTCCGGATAGCGGCTGCGGCAAGCAGGTGACCGAATGGCTCAATCGGGTAAAGCCACGCCCGGTGGCCAAGCCCACGAAGCCGACAAAGATCGTCAAGCCGAAGCATCTGATGATGTCGGCCCTGCCGAATGCCTGCGCATTGGTTCTCAATGCGGCCTCGGTGCGTTCGATGGCCGAAGCCGAATTCAGTGGCGGCAGCAACCCCGTGCAAGTGCCCGTGACCGCCTATGCGGCGGAAGATCCGGTCGCCAAAGTGATTGCGGCAAGTGACGACTTCTCGGTGTTCATTCCGCCGATGGGATCGATCCCGCAGCCGTTGGTACGGCCAGCAACACAGTAGAGGTCGCCGGGTGCCGGCTTCGTCTTGAGCCGGCATCATGCAGGCTTGAAAATGCGGAGCCGCAGCTATTCCGGATTTTCATTGAAAATTCATGCTTGGGCCTGTTCCCTTCGGCGTTTCTTCGTGTTACCAGCCCGCGTCATCTTCCGATAGATTTTTCGCCCGTCAGCGGTCTCCCAAGCCGTTCCCGGGTTGTATTCAAGGAGCATGGCATGGCACGTCTCATAGAAACAGCGACAGGACTCGAAGCGCTCACATTTGACGATGTGCTGCTGCAGCCGGGTCATTCCGAGGTCATGCCGGGGCAGACCAATATCGCCACCAGGATCGCGGCCGATATCGAACTCAACCTTCCCATTCTCTCGGCCGCAATGGACACCGTCACCGAGGCGAAGCTGGCGATCGCCATGGCCCAGGCCGGCGGCATCGGCGTCATCCACCGCAATCTCACCCCGATCGAGCAGGCCGAGCAGGTCCGCCAGGTCAAGAAGTTCGAAAGCGGCATGGTCGTCAATCCGGTGACGATCAGCCCCGATGGCACGCTCGCCGAAGCGCTGGGCCTGATGAAGACCTATTCGATCTCGGGCATTCCCGTCGTGCTCGGCACCGGCACTGCCCGCACCGGCAAGCTGGTCGGCATCCTGACCAATCGCGATGTGCGCTTCGCGACCAATCCGGACCAGCCGGTCCATGAACTGATGACCAAGGACAATCTGGTCACCGTGAAGGAAACGATCGACCAGACGGAAGCCAAGCGGCTGCTGCACAATCGCCGCATCGAGAAGCTGCTGGTCGTCGATGACGAGGGTCACTGCATCGGCCTCATCACCGTCAAGGACATCGAGAAGTCGCAGCTCAACCCGAATGCCTCCAAGGATGCGCAGGGTCGTCTGCGCGTCGCTGCTGCCACCAGCGTCGGCGACGATGGTTTCGAACGGGCCGAACGGCTGATCGATGCCGGCATCGACCTGCTGGTGATCGACACCGCACATGGGCACTCCCAGCGCGTGCTGGATGCGGTCACCCGCGCCAAGAAGCTTTCCAACTCGATCCGCATCATGGCCGGCAATGTCGCGACGCCGCATGGCACCCAGGCGCTGATCGATGCGGGCGCGGATGCGGTGAAGGTCGGGATCGGCCCGGGCTCCATCTGCACGACCCGCATTGTCGCGGGCGTCGGCGTGCCGCAGCTCGCCGCGATCATGGGCGCCGTCGATGCGGCCCAGAAGCAGAATATTCCCGTGATAGCCGATGGCGGCATCAAGTTCTCGGGCGATCTGGCGAAGGCCATCGCCGCCGGTGCCTCGGCCGTCATGGTCGGCTCGCTGCTGGCCGGGACCGACGAGAGCCCGGGCGAGACCTATCTCTACCAGGGCCGCTCCTTCAAGGCCTATCGCGGCATGGGCTCGGTCGGCGCGATGGCGCGCGGTTCGGCGGACCGCTATTTCCAGGCGGAAGTGCGCGATACGCTGAAGCTGGTGCCCGAGGGTATCGAGGGACAGGTTGCCTACAAGGGGCCGGTCGCGTCCGTCCTGCACCAGCTCGCCGGTGGCCTTCGCGCCTCGATGGGCTATGTCGGTGGCAAGGACATTCCGGATTTCCAGGAGAAGGCGACTTTCGTGCGCATCTCCGGCGCCGGCCTGCGCGAAAGCCATCCGCATGGTGTGACCATCACTCGGGAAAGCCCGAACTACCACGGCGGCGGCTGATGGAAGAACATGGCTGGCTGATCCTGATCGCGGCTGCCATTATGCTTGGGGGCATGACCCTTTGGGAAATGCGCAGGCTGGCACCCCGGTTCACGGGGCTCCAGTTGCGCCTGTCGGGCTACGACACGGAGATCATCGCCTTCCTGAAAGACCTGGGCGGCGATGCCGGCCAGCTGGACCGCGTCAATCGCGTGCGAAAACTCGACCTTCGCGTGCCGGCCATTCTTGGTTTCGTCTTCATCGCGGCAAACTTGTTGTTTGCCGGAGACCCCGCTACGGCGCGGATGATTCCGTATTTCATTCCGGCTCTGCAGGTTCTCGGCATCGGCACCACAGTGATTGCGCTGGTCGGGGATTACCTGGAAAATATCCAGCTCGGCCGGATGATCGACGCCCTGCCGGCGCTGCCGGATGATGCCAGGGTCCTCAAGGCATCGCGAACAACCATCGTCAAACTGTGGGCCTATATCGCCGCCGTGGTGATCGCCGCGCCGCAATTGCTCGTATATCTGTATCTCAAGATCTTTTAGGCGAAGCCACGGACAGCGCCGTTCATGACCCAATCAACCGCAATCTTCTGGCCTGTGATCGTGCAGGTCGCTCTGATCTACGTCCTCTATTACATGCTGTTTACCCGGAGGCAGGCTGCGGTGAAGGCGGGAAAGGCGAGGCTTTCGCAGTTCCGCGACAATGTGGCCGAGCCGGCCGAGACGCTCTTCCTCCGGAACAACCTTACCAACCAGTATGAACTGCCGGTGCTCTTCATCGCCGGCTGCATCGCGACCTATGCCGCGGGGCATGCGACCGTCGTACCGGTTATTCTTGCGTGGATCTTCGTGGTTCTGCGAATCGCCCATGCGATCGTCCATGTCGGCCAGAACCGGTTGCGGCACCGCGTGCCCGTCTTCATCGCGGGCTTTGTCGTCAACGGCCTGCTCTGGCTCTGGCTTGCCGCGAACATTGCCTTGAATTAATTTGTGCGGCGCACTCTGATCCCTATATGAATATTGCGCTGCAAAGGCGCGGGCCACTTCCGCGAGGATGTTCATATGGACCTCGGCAAGGACAAGAAATACCTGGTTCTGCAAGGTGGCGGCGCATTGGGCGCCTATCAGGCGGGCGCCTATGAAGCGCTGCACGATGCCGGCGTCCGGCCCGAATGGATCGCAGGCATTTCCATCGGCGCGATCAATGCGGCGATCATATCAGGTAATCCCGAGGAGAGGCGCGTCGAAAAGCTGCGCGCGTTCTGGGAAATGGCGTCGGGCGGCCCGAAGACGCTTCCATTCGAGACCGGCCCGCTGATCCGCAAATGGCTGAACGAATATTCCTCCGCCTTCAACTCGGCGGTCGGCGTCAACGGGTTCTATCTGCCGCGCAGCCTGATGCCCTGGCAATATGTCGCCGATCCCGACGCCGCGATCAGCTTCTACGACACCTCGCCGCTGATCGAGACGCTGGAGACGCTGGTCGATTTCGACCTGATCAACCGCCGTGCCGTCCGCCTCAGCTTGGGCGCGGTCGAGGTCGTCACCGGCGATTTCGCCTATTTCGACAATCATCCCTGCCGTCAGAGATATGACCCGAGGCCGATCACGGCGCACCATGTTGCCGCCTCCGGCGCGCTGCCGCCCGGCTTTCCGCCCGTCGAGATCGACGGCAAATATTACTGGGATGGCGGCCTGGTTTCCAACACGCCGTTCCAATGGGTGCTCGACGAGCGGCGGACCGTGGACGATATCTGCGTCTTCCAGGTCGACCTATTCTCCGCCAAGGGCATGATGCCGCGCGACATGTCGGATGTGCTCGCCCGCGAAAAAGAGATCCGCTATTCCAGCCGCACCCGTATGAACACCAATGAGGCGGCCAGGAACGAGCGCCACGAAAAGGCGCTGAAGCGCTTGCTCGACCGGCTGCCACTCGAATTCACCGATGATGGCGATGTCAGGATCCTACGGAAACAGGAGGATCGCGGCGCGGTGAGGGCAGTGCATCTGATCTACGCGCGCAAGCCTTACGAGACCCATTCCATGGACAACGAATTCTCGCGGCTGACCATGGAAGAACATTGGAAGGCAGGCTACGACGATGTGCGAAAGACCTTCGCTTCCCGCCAGTGGCAGAACCGCGTAATCCCGGACGATGGCTTCGTGTCCATCGACCACCGCAGAGACGACAAACAGCATTCGTGAAGGAGACTATCATGGACCTCAAGGGCAAAGTCGCCATCGTCACCGGCGCCGCGAGCGGCATCGGCCTCGGCATCGCCAAGCGTTATGTCGCGGCGGGCGCCAAGGTGGCGATCGCCGATCTCAAGATTGAAGCGGCCAATGCCGCCGCGACCGAACTTAACACCCAAGGTCCGGGCGAGGCGATCGGCATCGCCGTGGACGTGACCAGCGAAGCCGAGGTCAACAAGGGCGTCGCCGATGTCGTCGCCAAATGGGGCACGGTCGATATCCTGGTTTCGAATGCCGGCATCCAGATCGTCAACCGCATCGAGGATTTTGCCTTCACGGACTGGAAGAAGATGCTGGCCATCCATCTCGACGGCGCCTTCCTCACCACCAAGGCCTGCCTGCCGCATATGCAGAAGCAGAAGTCCGGCGCGATCATCTATATGGGCTCGGTTCATTCCAAGGAGGCTTCGCCCGCGAAATCGGCTTATATCACCGCCAAGCACGGACTGCTCGGGCTGGCGCGTTCGGTCGCCAAGGAGAACGGTACATTCGCTATCCGGTCAAATGTGATCTGCCCCGGCTTCGTCCGCACTCCCTTGGTCGAGAAGCAGATCCCGGAGCAGGCCAAGACGCTCGGCATATCCGAGGAGGAGGTGATCAAGAAGGTCATGCTCGGCCAGACCGTTGATGGCGAGTTCACGACCATCGAGGATGTCGCCGAGACGGCGTTCTTCTTCGCGGCTTTCCCGACCAACGCGCTGACCGGCCAGTCGCTGATCGTCAGCCACGGCTGGCATGTCGAATAGCGCGACGGAACGCAAGCGCCGGCAATTGCGTTTCATCACGCTAAATTGAATGCGCGCATGCGGTTTTGATCGCCCGTGCCGTGATCTTTGCGGGTTCTTTCTTTAAGCTCGCACACCTGTGAATAGGGAGGACGTGCCGTTGGAACATCCCAAAATCACCCAGGCGATGATCAGTGCCTATGATGAATATACCCATCTGACGCTCGATCGCCGCGACTTCATGCGCAAACTGCGGGCACTGGCCGGCTCGGGCGCGGCAGCCGCCGCAATCGCCCCGATGCTCGCGGCCAGCAAGGCCGCAGCGGAGGTCATTCCCGAGAACGACGATCGGCTGACCACCACGGACCTGACTTATCGCGGCGCGCCGGGCGACATCAAGGCCTATGCGGCCATGCCCAAGGACGCGACCAAGCTTCCGGCGGTGATCGTGATCCATGAAAACCGCGGCCTCAATGCGCATATCAAGGATGTCACGAGGCGGCTGGCGCTCGAAGGCTTCCTGGCCATGGCGCCGGACATGCTTTCGCCTTCGGGTGGCACGCCCGAAGACGAGGACAAGGCCCGCGAGATGATCGGCGCGATCACGCAGGATATCTATGGCTCGAACCTCGTTGCGGCCGTGGAATTTCTCAAGGGCCACCAGAATTCGACCGGCAATGTCGGCGCCATCGGCTTCTGCTGGGGCGGCGGCCAGGTAAACCGGCTGGCGACACTGTCGCCGGACCTGAAGGCCGGCGTCGCCTATTACGGTGCGCAGGTGCCGGCGGAAGAGGTGCCGAAGATCAGTGCAGCACTGATGCTGCACTATGCCGGCCTCGACGACCGTATTAATAAAGGCATCGACGCCTACAAGGCCGCACTCGAGGCCAACAAGAAGGACTTCCAGATCTTCGTCTATGACGGCGTCAACCACGCCTTCAACAACGACACGTCGTCCGCCCGCTACAACAGGCAAGCGGCGGACCTCGCATGGTCCAGGACAGTCGAGTTTCTTAAACAGAAACTCGCCTGACCTCCAGCGGCCGGGACGTGCCCCCGTTCCGGCCGCACCCTCCATGACCATCTCGTTCCAAATCTGGCAATAAGGCCAAGCAGGGTTGACACAGGGCTCGCCAGCGCAAAGCATGCCGCCGGGACAGCGAATGCCAACGGATCATTGATCAAGGGAGATCACCATGGCCAAGCCGACGGTGAAGCTATTCGATGCCTATTACGATACCGCGCTCGATGTCGAGGCGCTGATCGTGCTCTCGGGTACGAAGAGCAAGGTCGTCTGTCTCGACACGTCATCCTTCCAGAAGGTCTTCTTCGAAGGCAAAAATTTCGATTACGACATGGGTCGGTTGAGCGCGGGGACCATCCAGAAGGTGACGTTCACCGATCCCGATGGTGCGCCGCTGCAAATGCTATCCGGTCTCAGGATTGATCCCGGCCAACTCGCCGGTATAGACATGTCTGAATTCACCCTGTCACTTGCCGTCCGTCTGGCCGCCAGCGGCCTGAAATATATCGGCACCAACCAGGAAGACACGTTCACCGCCAGCAACGGCAATGATATCCTCAACGGCCGTGGCAGCGATGACGAGCTTCAAGGCGGCGAGGGCCGCGATGTTCTCATCGGCGGCGGCGGAAACGATACTTTCATTTTCGCGGCGGGGATGGGCCGCGACACGATCAACGACTTCGATGCCGACGGCGGTGGTGCGGCACCGGATTTCATCCAGGCCACGTTCGCATCCGCCGACATCAGCCAGTCCGGAAAGAACACGATCGTCGATTTCGGCAATGGTGACATATTCGTACTGCTGAAGGTCAACGCCGCCGACGTCACAAGTGCCGATTTTGTGTAGAGCCTTTCATTGTTAAATGGAAGGCTCTAAGACGGGATCGGTAGGCCGAGCCGCACTTGCGTCTCAAGCCGCGCTGACGAACTTCACGCGCGTACCCCAGGGATCGAGTGCTTCGATCGTATCGCCGCTCTCGTGGAAATCGGAACCGGCGCCGCGCAATCGTCCGCGCAGCCCGTCCATCAATGGCTCGGAGACCGAGAAGGCGAGATTGTCGAGGCCGTTCATCTTTTCGCTGCGCATGCCGGCGCCACGGCTGCGCCAGACATTGGCGCCGATATGGTGGTGGTAGCGCCCATTGGCGAGGAAGATCGCGCTGGCATCGGGGATCTTCGCCATCATGTCGAGGCCGGCGGTCTTGATGTAAAAATCCTCGGCCTTGGCCGTATCGCCGACACGCAGGTGCACATGGCCGATGCGGAAGCCCGACGGCGCCACGAAGGGCATGGTCGAATCGCCCGGCAATCCGCTGACGAGGCTATCGATGTCGAGACGTTCGGTCGCCATGGCGATCTGGTCGCCGTTCCAGCGCCAGCTCTCTGGCGCGCGGTCGGCATAGACCTCTATGCCATTGCCCTCGGGATCGTCGAGATAGAGTGCTTCGGACACGAGGTGATCGGAAAAGCCGGTGAAAGGCACATTGTTCTTGACCGCGAAGATCAGCCAGCGGCCGAGCGACGCCCGGTCCGGCATCAGGAAGGCGGTGTGGAACAGGCCGGCGGAACGGCCGTCGTCCGGCTCGTCCGAGGGCCGGGATTTCAGTGTGAAGAGCATCTCGCCATCCTTGCCGAGAACGCTTTCGCTCTCGGTTTGCGCGAGCACGTCCATGCCCATGATCTGGCTGTAGAACGAGGTCATCATCGGGAGGTCGCGAACCCTCAGCGCCACCGAACGGATATGGATGGGCCGGGTAACGGCGAAGCTCGGCTTGGCCGCCTGGGCGGCTGCGGGTTCTGCTGTGGTAAGCGTCATGGCGAGTGTTCCTGTTCCAAGAATCTGGAGCGCGGCCCGGCGTGATAAATCCTGACTGGAAGACATGTTTTTCCCGCTAGGGCTGGCTCTGTTGGATTAGAGATGATCCCAAGGGGCGAGAATTGCAACAGTGCAAGTGGGAGATGGAGCGTTCACTATTCGGTGCGGGGGACTAGAGATGTGTTTTGCTCACGAAGCGCTGTCAGAAAGCGCTGCTGTGTGAGTTCGAATAGTTTGCTGGGAAGTTCGCCGTAGATCATTGAGGTCTGACCCGGAACCGGCCGAATATCAGGTCCTGGCCATGTGAAGCGATTGGCTTCGCTGAGCACGATCCAAGAACGCTGATCGTCAAGTCCGAGACGAAGCTTGGTTGCGTGTGGAATTTCTATCGAATGCGTCTGATTGCCGGGCGGGCTATGCGTTACCGGCAGCACCGTCACGAACTCATTGCCATCCTGCATGCTCTCGACGGCCAAGATAACCACACACGGTCGATCTTTCGCACCCTCTTCGCGGCCGCGCCGATGTTCGTCGGCCCAGAGGTAGGAATACCGGATGACTTGGCCGGGGATTGGCCGCAACGGCGCCACCGTCAGTCCTCCACCTCATGGTCGAAAGCCTTCGATTCTGGCGAAGGCCTGGCATTTTCGATGGCGCGAATGTCTTCCTCGGTGAAATCCTCCAGTCGCATGACTCTTCGATAATTCTTGTGCAGGTCGCGGTACTCGTCGGCGGAGATCAGCACCGTTCCTTCACGCCCGTTACGCGTCACCGCGACCGGTTCTCTAAGAGCGATGTCCTGATATTTGCCGATATTGCGCTGGAATTCGGCTGCGCTGACTTTCAGCATTGGGGCCTCCTGCTCTTATGCAATATGCATAAGATGCATGAAGTCCGATAGTTCAGTCAAGTCTCTTGCGGATCACGAACCTGTGCCCCGTCTCCAGCGTCTCCTGCGATACCAGCGCGTGGCCGTTCTCGTTACAGAAATGCGGGATGTCGATGGCTGAAAGCGGATCGGTGGTTTCCACGGAAATGAGGGTGCCGGCAGCCATTTTGACCAGCCGGTTCTCGGTCTTGATCACGGGGTAGGGGCATTTCAGCCCGCGCAGGTCGAGCGTGGCGGCAATGTCGTCCGCCACGGATATTACCAGACCTTCCAGAATGGCTTTTCCTTGGGCTGGCTGTCGGCGGCAGCGACCGGTGGCTGGACAGCCTGTTCGGCCTGATCTGCTTTGGCGTCGGCCGGCTTCTTCGCCGCAACAGCCTCGGTCTTGATCGCCTTCTTTTCGTCCGTCTTGGCGGTGCCATCGACGACGACAGGCAAGGCGTTCGGATCAGCAGTCGTTACTTCGACCGGCGGCGCGGATTTGATCTTGCGCTCCCAGACCTTCCAGAACGGCGCGTCTTCGTCCTGTTCCTCGGCGACATAAGCCTGCATCACGGGCTTGATCGGATTGGGCTCGGGAACCGGGATCCTTGCCTTGGCGAGGCGCTTTTCGAGCTTCTCGTCTTCCTTGCGCTTTTCGTCCGCGAGCTTCTTGCGGTAGGCGACTTCCGCGACCGAGATATATTCGACGGTCGGCCGGACGCCCTTCTTGATGTCCTCGACCTTCTTTTTCGCTTCGGAATAGGACGCGACGGCATCCGAGGTCATGGATTTCTTGGCCTGCGCGTCGACCACGACATAATCGGCGTCGTTCGGGATCGCGCGGACCTTGCCCATGCGCCGGTCGAGGCGCTCCTGCGCCTTGCGGTCCCACTCGGCAGTGTCTTTCCAATCGGCCGAATACTTCGTCGTTGACGCGTTGAAAGCCTGCTCGTAGCTCTTGGAATAGCTCTGGTAGGCTGCGGTCAGCGCCGGAGGCGTCCCCGAGTTACAGCCGCCGACCTCATTGAACGCGTATTTCTTGCCGCAGACATCGACCACCGGTGGGCGGTGGGTGATCTCGAAATGGTCGTAGCCGGTCTTGAGGTTCTTCCAGAATTCGTAATGTTCGGAAGAACGGCGCTTGGCCATGTTCTCCGCCGTCATGCGGAACGGAAAGGCCTGAATCTGGAAACTCTTCTGGCCGCCCTTGAAGGCATCGCGCGCAAACGCATAGACCTGCAGCACCGCGGCGTCCGAGATCGAATAGCAGCCCGAAGAAGAGCAAGCCCCATGGACCATCAGGTTGCGGCCCGAGCGGCCGTAAGCACGGTCGAACTTGTTCGGATAGCCCATGTCGAACGACAGATAGTAGCTCGAACTGGGATTCATCTGTGCCGGCGTTATCGTGTAGAAGCCCTCGGGCGCCTGGCGGTCGCCTTCCTTCTTCTTCGGACCAAGCTGTCCGGACCAGGCGCAGATTGGATAGGTCGCGACGAGCTGGTAGCGATCCTGGGAATTCGCCTTCCAGACTTCCATGACCGCCTCTTCCTTGAAGATGCGCATCATGATCGGCGACGACATGGAAAGGTTCATCTTGGCGAGCTTGGAGCGCATCTTGGCGGGAAGCGGATGCTCGACGCGGTTCGACACATGCTCGATCCCGACGAGCGCATCCTGGGAATTGCAGCTCGCCAGCAAGCCCAGTCCCAGAGCAAATACAAGTCCGTGAGATAACCGCATGCCACCAATGTCCACTATGCAAACGCGCGCCCGGAAGCTCTTGCGCGTAATGATACCAAGCGAAACTTATAAGTCAAAATTGGTTACTGGATTGTTCACATCCGGTTAACCACTGCTGCTCACCTTCATACCGCGCAAACCGCCAAGTCTTTCAAAGGGAAAGATTGTGGCCTAGTTGGGGCGGTATCGTGGCACTTCAGAGCTGACGGCCCATTGCGAGGAACTTTTGCCGTCTTTCTTCGCGCAAGTCCTTGCGGCCCTTCAGTTCGGAGAGCGACGACGCGATGATTTCGCCGGCCGAAGCGATCGCCTTTTCAGGTGCCCGATGGGCGCCGCCGATCGGCTCGGCGATGATTCCATCGATGACGCCGAGCGACTTCAGGTCCTCCGCCGTGATCTTCATATTCTGCGCCGCTTCCTTGGCGCGGGTCGAATCGCGCCACAGGATGGAGGCCGCGCCCTCGGGCGAGATCACCGAATAGATCGCGTGTTCGAGCATGTAGACGCGGTTGCCGGTGGCGATCGCGATGGCGCCGCCGGAGCCGCCTTCGCCGATGATGATCGAGACGATCGGCACTTTGACGCCGAGGCAGGTCTCGGTCGAGCGGGCGATAGCCTCGGCCTGGCCGCGCTCTTCGGCGCCGATGCCGGGATAGGCGCCGGCGGTATCGACCAGCGTGATGACAGGCAGGCCGAAACGGTCGGCCAGTTCCATGATGCGGATCGCCTTGCGGTAACCTTCGGGGCGGGCCGAACCGAAATTGTGGCGGATGCGGCTTTTGGTGTCGGAGCCCTTTTCCTGGCCGATCAGCACAACGGGCTCGCCGCGGAACCGTGCGAAGCCCGCCTGGATCGCATCGTCGTTGGCGAATTTGCGATCGCCGGCCAGCGGCGTGAACTCGGAAAACAGCTGCGTCTGGTAATCGATGAAATGCGGACGGTCCGCATGGCGCGCGACCTGGGTCTTCTGCCACGGCGTCAGCTTGGAATAGATATCGGCCATCGCGTCGCGGACGCGCGTTTCAAGCCGCGCGATCTCGTCCGACGTATCGACGCTTTGGTCCTGCTCGGCGAGCGTCTTGAGCTCGATGATCTTGCCTTCGAGATCGGAGATCGGCTTTTCGAAATCGAGATAGTTATGCATGGTCACCCGTTTCCGGCTTCATTGTCCGCCGCGCGGCATCCTATTCCCTGTTTTTTGTGGTTTTTGCAAGGGGGTGGTGCGTTTCGACCAGTTCACGCAGCTTTTCATCGAGCACATGGGTATAGATCTGCGTGGTGGAAATGTCGGAATGGCCCAGCAGTTCCTGCACCACGCGCAGATCCGCGCCATTGGCGAGCAGGTGGCTGGCAAATGCGTGGCGGATCACATGCGGCGACAGCGCTGCCGCGCGGATGCCGGCCCGAGTGCCGAGGCTCTTCAAGTCGCGGGCAAAGACCTGGCGAGGCAGGTAGCCGGTGGCGCTCGAAGCCGGAAAGAGGAAGGCGAATTCCTTGTCGCCATGCACGGCTTTCAGCTCCGCGCCATAGGCCGCTATGGCCGCTACGGCCGTCTTGGTCAGCGGCACCAGCCGTTCCTTCGAGCCCTTGCCCCTGATGATCAGGAACCGGCCGTTCTCACCCAGCACGCGGGCAGGGAGCGAGACGAGCTCGGTCACCCGCATGCCGGTGGCGTAGCAGAGTTCGAGCAAAGCGAGCATCCTCAGCCGGTCGAGCCTGCCCGGTCCCTCGCGGGCGGCCTCCTGTTCGGCCAGCAGCAGCAGCTTGTTGGTGTCCTCCTCGCTCAACGTCTTGGGCAGCGACCGGCCTTTCTTTGGCGCATCGAGTATGCCCGACGGATCGTCCTCGCGAATATTTTCCGCATAGAGGAATTTGTAGAACTGCCGGATCGCCGAGAGCCGTCGCGCCTGTGACGAAGCCTTGTAGCCCTCGCGCGCCATGTAACTGAGGAAGGCCTGCAGGTCCGGCGAGCCTGCGGATGTCAGCGATGCGCTGCGGGTCTTCAAAAAGGCCGAGAGTTCGTCGAGATCCCTCTCATAGGATACAAGCGTATTCTTCGCGGCACCACGTTCGGCGCTCATCATTTCGAGAAAGGCTTCCGCATGGGCGGCGGACAGATCGCGCACGGCGTCACCTCATTGCGGCGGCGGATTGGTCCGCTCGGACGGGATTTCAATCGTTGCGTCGCGCGGTTTCGGCTCCACGAAATAGGCCAGCGCGAAGAGGATCGCATAGACCACACCTGCTATCAGCGCACACCAGTAGAGAAAGCGGAAAAGCGTGGGCATTGGCTGGCTGGGTGTTCCTGCGGCGATTCGATGAAATGGCCCTGTCATTTATGAGTTGCCGGGCAAGCTTGTGCAAGCGCGAATGCGGCTCGCCACCTTGACGCTTGCGGTTCTTTTACCCATAGGAACTTGAATGCAATGCGGGAAAGGCTTCATGGAGGGAACCACCATCGGAACCAGTGCTGCGGCCGATCTCGCCCGGCGGGTTCTCGGCAAGCGCAATCTCGTGCTTGTCGGTCTGATGGGCGCCGGCAAATCGGCGATCGGCAAGCTGGTGGCGTCCGAGATGGGCATCCCCTTCATCGATTCCGACCATGAGATCGAGCGCGTATCGCGCATGACCATTCCCGAACTCTTCGAGAAATATGGCGAGCCGGAATTCCGCAAGCTGGAAAACCGGGTGATCACAAGATTGCTCCGCACTGGGCCGCGCGTGCTTTCGACCGGCGGCGGCGCCTTCATGAATGGCGATACGCGCGCCTCGATCCAGTCAAGCGGCCTGTCGCTTTGGCTTGATGCCGATCTCGAAACATTGTGGGAACGGGTGATCAAGCGCGACAACCGGCCGCTCTTGAAGACTGAAAATCCCAGGCAGACGCTGGAGAACCTGATGATCGCGCGCTACCCGACCTATGCGCAGGCCGATCTGACGGTCAAATCGCGTGACGAGAAGAAGGACGTGATCGCGTCCGAAGTGATCGGTGCGGTGGCTGCGTTGGCAAATGAGAGTGGCAATGAGTGAACTGGAAAAGACCGTCCGCGTCGAACTCGGCGACCGGTCCTATGACATATTGATCGGACCGGGGCTGATCGCGCGCGCAGGCAGCGAGATTGCAGCACGTCTCAAGGGCAAGCGCATGGCTGTGATCACCGACGATCATGTCGGCGCTCGCTATCTCGAGCCGCTCACCGCGAGCCTCGGCGAAGCCGGCATATCGGTGTTCCCGCTGACGCTGCCGGCGGGCGAGAAGACCAAGAGCTTCGATCCGCTGATCAAGGCCTGCGACCATGTGCTGGAAGCCAAGATCGAGCGCAACGATGCGGTGATCGCGCTGGGTGGCGGCGTCATCGGCGATCTCACCGGATTTGCGGCGGGCATCGTGCGGCGCGGCACGCGTTTCATCCAGATCCCGACCTCGCTGCTGGCGCAGGTCGATTCCTCGGTCGGCGGCAAGACCGGCATCAATTCCCGCCATGGCAAGAACCTGATCGGCGTGTTCCATCAGCCCGACCTCGTGCTGGCGGATACCGACGTGCTCGATACGCTCTCCCCGCGCGAGTTCCGCGCCGGCTATGCCGAGGTCGCCAAATACGGCCTGATTGACAAGCCGGATTTCTTCGAATGGCTGGAGAAGAACTGGCGCGCGGTGTTCGAAGGCGGCGCGGCCCGGATCGAGGCGATCGCGATTTCCTGCCAGGCCAAGGCCGATGTGGTTGCCGAGGACGAACGCGAGAACGGTCGCCGAGCGCTGCTCAATCTCGGCCATACATTCGGCCACGCGTTGGAAGCCGCGACCCAATATGATTCGGCTCGGCTTGTGCATGGCGAGGGCGTGTCGATCGGCATGGTGCTGGCGCATCAGTTCTCGGCGCGGATGAACCTCGCAAGCCCCGATCTCGGCCGCCGCGTGGAAAAGCATCTGCGCGAGGTCGGCCTGCCGGTCACCATGGGCGAGATACCGGGCGGATTGCCGCCGGCCGAGGTGCTGCTCGAAGCCATCACCCAGGACAAAAAGGTGAAGGGCGGCAAGCTGACCTTCATCCTGACGCGCGGCCTCGGCCAGTCCTTCGTCGCCGACGATGTGCCTGCCTCAGAAGTCTTGTCGTTCCTCCGGGAAAAGCTGGAGGGCTAGGCGCATGAACTGGCTCGCGCGCTTTGCCGCATGGCTTGGTCGCCTCGCCGGCAACGGACAGACCGAGCCGCGCCGTCTGGGCAATGGCGGCGATGCCCAGGCCAACGCGCCGCGAGACAACAACGGCAACGGCTCGTCGCGGGAGCGCGACAGCTGGCAGGAACTCGACGAGCGCGAGATCTCCGACGTCATGATCCATCGTACTGTGATGAAGGCGATCAATGCCGACGATCCGCCCGAGGTCGCGGTCCGGACGATCCTCGACAGCGCATTCACGCGCATGCCGGTGTGGAAAGACGAGACCGATAATATCGTCGGCATCATCCACGCCAAGGATATCCTGCGCGCCCTGACCGTGCCGGGTAGCACGCCCGAAATGCTCGACATCATGAAGATCGCCGACCGGCCTTGGTTCGTGCCGGATACGACCAGCATGAAGGACCAGCTCGCGGCGTTCCTCCACCGCAACACCCATTTCGCCGTCGTCGTCGACGAATATGGCGAGGTGCAGGGCATGATCACCATGCAGGACATTCTCGAGGAAGTGCTGGGCGACATCTCCGATGAACATCAGCCGGACCTCTCCGGCGTGCGGCGCGAGGCCGATGGTTCTGTGGTGGTCGATGGCGCGGTGTCGATCCGCGACCTCAACCGCGCGCTCGGCTGGGCGTTGCCCGACGAAGACGCCACGACGATCGCCGGGCTGGTGATCTACGAAAGCCGGTCGATCCCCGAGGAGCGATCGTCGTTCACCTTCCACGGCAAGCGTTTCATCGTGATGAAGCGGGTGAAGAACCGGATCACGCGGTTGAGGATCAGGCCGGCGGACGAGGTGCTGGCGCTGACTGCGCCGGCGCGGGCCTGAATACCAAAGCCCGCGCCAATCTTCCAAATGGAAGCAGCTTTGCCCCCACGATGACGCCTGATCTCTCGCCGCCACTATTCCAGAACAACGATGGCCTCGACCTCGAAGAGCATCGGGTCGATCGCAAGCTTGGGGACGGGAACCAGGGTCTGCGCCGGCAGCGTGTCGCCGAACATTTCCTTGACCTCCTGGGTCAGCACCCCAAGCTTGGACATGTCGTGATCGACCACGAAGATCGTTAGCTTGGCAACTTGATCCGGCTTGGCACCGAGCCCATCCAGCGCGGCGCGTAGGTTCGCATAGGCCTGCTTCACCTGCACGGCGAAGTCCGGCGACAGGGCGCCGGTGCTGTCCTGGCCGCCTTGTCCGGAGATATAGGCCACCCGGGCTCCGGCAGGCACGATCACCGCCGTGCTGTAGCCATTCGGCGTCGGGTCATAGAGGTTTTTTGGATTGACGATGGTCAGCTTGCGATCGTTCTCGTTCGCCGTTGTCTGGGTGGAAACGCCCGTGGTCATGATGATTAGCCCTCCGATAAGCAGATGCCTGATTGCGCGTGACATGATTTTCTCCTGGCTCTGAGAACTGCGAGTAATCGACGCTCGCGGCCTGCAGGATTGAACTTCAGTTTATTGCCGTTATGATTGACTCGTACGACGTACGATTTAATCGCATCGTACGTCGTACGAGTCAATCGCTCAATATCGACATTTCGATATTGCCAGCTTAAATCGACGCTCTGGTCAGCAAGGAAAACGGATGGCAGCCAAACGTAGCGACGCCGAGGGCAAACGGCCTCAGCGGAAAGATATGTCACCACAATCCTCGCAGGAACCGCCCCTCTCGCTGGAGCGGATCGTGGCGACAGCGATAGAGTTGCTGGACGCCCTAGGGATCGACGGATTGAAGATGCGGCGGCTGGCCGATCGCCTCGGCGCGGGCGCGATGAGCCTCTATTGGCACGTCGATAACAAGGACGAGGTTTTCGATCTGGCCCTCGACTCGGTGCTCGAATATCGCGCGCCGGCGCAAGGCGCTGAGGCTAGAGATTGGCGCGGGGACGTCGTTCATATGATCGAGGACTGGCGCGCCAGCATGCTGCGGCATCCCTGGTCGGTATCGCTGTTGCCGCGCCGGTCGCTCGGCCCGAACATTCTCATTCGCCTGGAACTATTGAGCAAGACACTGTCCGGCGCCGGCGTAGCGGACGCGGATTTGAACGTTGCGATATGGTCGCTCTGGAATTATGTGATCGGCGCCACCATCACCCGCGCCAGCTTCGACCTCTCGGACGACGACCAGGCCGCGGCCCAGGAGCGCCTTACGCGCCTGTGCGAACACTACCCGACGATCGAGCGCTCTCGCCTGCTGTTGGACAATGATTGGGATGGTGCTTTCAGGAAGGGCCTCGACTTCCTGCTCGATGGTCTCGCGCCGAAACAGTGAGCATCCGCCACGTGCCTTCCACGGCAAGGGGCAGATTCGTGCCCCAAAAGCGGTCATCAGTGAGCAGGTAATCTATCATTATGGAATGGCACCAGAGGGCTGTCTGATTTACGCCAGACTTACTCTAGCTGCTCGGGAAGCCTGTAGACTTCAATCTCACGCCCGCAGGTTGGATCGATAGTCTCGCGGTCAAAAACCATGCCTAGCTTTTGCATGATACGCACCGAAGCCCTATTCCCAATTTGGCAAATGCTTACAATGTCTGAGATACCCAATTCAGTAACGCCGAACGATAGGGCGGCGGCAGCAGCTTCGCTCGCATGGCCTTTGCCCCAGGACGGCCTTGAAAACCTCCAGCCAATTTCGATTGAAGGCAGTATCTCGGGCAAAAAATCGGGCCTAGACAAGCCCGTAAAGCCTATCAAATCGCCTGTTCGCTTTTCTTCAACGGCAAACAAGCCGTAGCCCTTTTCGTCCCATTCTCTTTCAAACGACGCAATGGATCGCCCTGCTTGTTCAGCGGTTCGAGTCGAGCCGTTGCCGATGAATTGCATCACGTAGGGGTCGCTGCACAGTTCTGCAAAGGGAGCGTGATCCTCGCGCTTCCATCGCCTTAGGCGCAGTCGCTCGGTGTCAATTTTCTGATGTATCATTCTATGGTCGCGTTTGGCAGAGCTGGCGCATATCTCAAGATTTTTGCACCATCGTGACGTGCAAGCAAATTGAGTTTAGCTGGATAGTGCAAACTCAGCCCGCTTTGGGCCAAGACCTGTCGAACTGAGTGTTGGAGAAGGGTCTCTCTTACCCCTTCTGCCGATCCTTCAGCTCCAGAAACAGCCCCGCGTGATCCAGATCCGCCCCACCCAACTCATGCACAAACCGATGATAACGCGCCTGCTGCAACTCCGCCTGCGGCAGCGCCAGCCCGAGGCTCTCGGCCTCCTCGCGCAAGTTATTTAAATCCTTCAACTGCAGTGCCGAACGCCCGCCGGGCACGAAATCGCCGTCGGCCATGCGCTTGCCGTGCTGCTGCAGGATGATCGAATCGGCAAAGCCGCCCTTCAGCGCCTCGCGCAGCCGGTTCATGTCGGCGCCGGCCGATTGCATCAGCAGCATCGCTTCGGCGACGATGCCGATGGTGGTGGCGACGATGCCCTGGTTGGCGAGCTTGGCGAGTTGGCCGGTGCCGGGTGGGCCGACCAGCGTGGGGCGGCCCATTACCGAAAGCGCCGCCTTAGCCGTCTCAAAAGCGTCTTCCTCGCCGCCGGCCATGATCGCCAGCGTGCCGTCGGTCGCACCCTTGGTGCCGCCGGAAACCGGTGCGTCTAATGCGCTTACTCCCTTCGCCTTGAGTAGGTCGAAATGCGTACGCGCCTCACGCGGCTTGATCGAGCTCATATCGACCAGGATCGCGCCCGGCTTCATCGCATCGGCCACGCCGCCATCGAGCAGCGCACGCACCGCGCTGCCGTCGGACACCATGGTGATGACGATATCGGCATTCCGCACAGCGTCCGCCGCAGAAGCCGCGACGGTGGCGCCATCGGTCTTCAGCGCCTCCGCCTTGTCGGCCGAACGGTTCCAAGCGGTAACCGAAAAGCCTGCCTTGAGGAGGTTGCGCGCCATCGGTGCGCCCATCAATCCGGTTCCGAGAAAGGCGATCTGCTGCATGCGGGGAAGGTCCATGTTGGAGGGGACTGACCTATAGCAATCCCTTCCCTTATCCACAACGGCGGCGCCTATTTTGGCAATTGTCAATATTCGCAAGATTTATTTTAGCCCGGTGTGAACCGGCTTGAAGCCCTGGGCGTAATAACCCGCTACAATTCAGATCGCAGTCACGCGTGGAACCGGTATCGCATGGATAGTCAACTGAGACGCCCGCCCAAGCAGCAACGAAGTCGCGGGCGGGTGGAAGAAATTCTCGCCGCCGCCAAGCGCCTGATCGGGGAAAAGGGCATCGACGGCGTCAAGATGCGCGAGATCGCGGCATTTGCAGGAGGGCCGATCTCCTCGGTCTATCAATATTTCCCCAACAAGTCGGCGATTATCGCGACGCTGTTCCAGCAATGGACGGAGGAGATCGAAGGCGCGATCGGTGGCCGGGCCGCCGAGGTGGCCGATCTCGACGGGTTGCAGCGATCGGCGTCCGACATGCTCGATTATTTCTTCGAGCGGGTTCATTCGGACCCGGCCATCCTCGACCTGATCAACGCTGTCCAGGCCGACAAGGCGCTGTTGAACCTCGATGTCGAAAGCACCCGCCGCCAGGCCGACAGCTTCTGCGAGGCCGGCCGACCCTTCGTACCGGCGTCGCGCCATGAGGATTTCCGTAGGGTTGCTTTCCTGATGTTCCAGCTCACGACCGGTGCTGTCAGGCTTGCGCTGTCCGACGGACAGGACAAAAACACTGTCCTCGAAGACTACAAGACGATCATTCGCGGCCAGATATCGCTGTTCACAATGCCGGAATGATCGACGTCGCGATCAGAACATGTTGCGCATCCGCGCGCGGCGGAGGACCGTATCGGGATCGGAAGACAGCGGTGCTGTCCTGATATCGAGCATATCTCCCCGGGAGAGGCCGATGTCACGCAGCAGATTGTCGTCGAGCGCGTCGAGATCGCGCAACGCGCTTCGAGTCCTGCGCATCCCGCCGAGCGCCGCGACGAAGGCGGAGAGCCGGTCGAGGAGTGTCATCCTCGATGTGTGTGCTTCGTTGAACATCGTCATTTGAAAATCTCCTGGCCGGACCTGCATAGGCTCCGGCATTTTGAATTTCTTTGTCAGGTCGTGCGCCGGCTGCGTGAATGAGTTGGCATTGCCATGCGGCCGGAGCCGAATTGCGCAGCATTGGCTCGATGCATATTCAAGCGTTATACGACAGGCCCCTGCCACTATCTGTCAGCATCATGCACATCTGAAAAAGAAAAAGCCCGGCCAGTTGCTTGGGAAGGCAACGGGACCGGGCAGTCATGCAGGGTAGCTTGGCGGACACCCTGCGGGGAAACGGTTCAAGGGGGAGGTCGGAACGGTTTCAGGCGGCGTGGGGACGGGGAGCCCCCACGAATTAGCTATGGCGCACGCCCTTCAGCGGATTGTCGCGCGCGGCGATCAGATGCAGCGTCGGATCGGTGCTGATCGGCGCCTGAAGTGCGATCTCGACATCGCGACGGCTCAACCCGATATCGGCGAGTTGTGCGTCGTCGAAGTCGCGCATGTCAGCCACCACACGCCGGTTGCGCCAAGTGCCGAGTGCCGCAACGCTCCAGGCAAGAAGCGCGGTTGCGTTGAATTTCGACAATAGGTTTCCTCTGCCCGCAATTGCGCTTGCGGGCGCTTCTTCACAGATGGACATTGGTATCTCCTTGGCGCCCGGGCCGTGGTTTGTTTGGCCTGAGCTATCGCTTTCGATGCTGAAAATATGCAAGAAATCTATTGATCAGTCCAACGAATGTTTCTAATGGTAATCATCAATCACTCTGATGGATAGGTTGGGCCATGACCGCACCGCTTGACATAGACCAGTTGCAGACCTTCGTCGCCATTTCCGATGCCGGCAGCTTTACCAAGGCCGCCGACCGGGTGTTCAAGACGCAGTCGGCCGTGTCCATGCAGATGCGGCGGCTGGAAGAACGCATCCGCAAGCCGCTCTTCGTCAAGGACGGCCGCGGCAACCGACTGACGCCCGAGGGTGAGAAGCTGCTCAACTATGCCCGTCGCATGATCCGGCTGAACAACGAGGCCGTCGCGGCCTTCGACGACAACCGCCTCGAAGGCACGCTGCGCATCGGCACGCCTGATGATTATGCCGACCGCTACATGCCGGAGATCATCCAGCGCTTCGCCCGCTCGCATCCCAATGTCGAACTCTACATCGTCTGCGAGCCCTCGGTGGACCTTGCCGAGAAGATGTCGAAGGGCGAACTCGATATCGCGCTTGTCACCCACAATCCGTTGGAGCGTGAGTCCGAGGTCGTGCGCACCGAGCCGCTCTGCTGGGTGATGTCGGCCAACCATCCACTGCCGGAGAATGCGCCGGTGCCGCTGGCGGTCGGCCGTCGCGACTGTCAGTGGCGGCGTCTCGCCTGTGCCTCGCTCGATGCGATCGGCCGCGAATATCAGATCCTGTTCACCAGCTGGTCTTCGACCGTGGTTGCATCGGCCGTGCTCGCCGGCATGGCGGTCTCGGTCTTGCCAGAATCGGCGCTCCGGACCGGCATGAAGGTGCTCGGCCAGCCCGATGGCTTTCCGCCTTTGGCGCCGGTACAGATCGGCATCATGAAGCGGCCGGGTCTTTCGACTTCGCTCACCAATGCCATCACCGCCCATATCAGCGCCTGCCTCGACAACATCACGCCGCCGAGCGTGGTCGAGGACGAGATGAGCCGCGACATAAATGTGTTTCCGCGCATCGGCCGGGTGCGCGCCGGGGCGATGCAGCCGGGGTGGTAGGGCGCGATTGGGCTGGGATTTGGCCGCAATTCGTGTTGCGTTCGAGTGGCGGCGCGCTAAGTTGAATTGAGATTCAGTTCCTGACCCTGCTTCGATGAGGTGGGTGCTCACCCCTCACCAAGCGCGCCCAAGAACTCGACATTCGTCTCGTTCGGGCTTGCTATCCTCTCCCACAAGGGGAGAGGTAAACCTCGCAGCACCGCCTTGCCTCAAACGAGGCCGAGAGCGGGGCACCTTACCTCTCCCCCTGTGGGAGAGGATACGAAGGCCGCGAGAGGCGAAGCCGATCGCTTGGCCGAAGTTGGTGAGGGGTGAACACCCAACTCGCTTGTGGCGGGGTCTTATACAATTCACACGAGGCCAACATGACCGACCGTTCCTTCACCACGATCGAAAACCAGTGGATCACGTTGAAGGACGGCACAAGGCTCGCCGCCCGCATCTGGATGCCCGACAATGCCGAGGCTGACCCAGTGCCGGCGGTGTTCGAATTCCTGCCATACCGCAAGCGTGATGGAACCAGCCCGCGCGATGAATCGACCTATCCGGTGTTCGCGGCGGCCGGTATTGCCGGCGTGCGTGTCGATATCCGTGGCTCGGGCGAATCCGACGGCGTGATCGACGGTGAATACACGCCGCTGGAACTCGCCAACGCCGTCGAACTGATCGAATGGATCGCGGCCCAGCCCTGGTCGAATGGTTCGGTCGGCATGATGGGCATTTCCTGGGGCGGCTTCAATTGCTTGCAGGTGGCCGCGCTCCGTCCGAAGGCGCTCAAGGCTGTAATCTCGATCGCCTCGACGGTCGATCGCTACAATGACGACATCCACTACAAGAACGGCACGCATCTCTCCGCCCAGCTTTCCTGGGCGGGAACCATGCTTGCATACCAGTCCCGCTCGCCTGATCCTGATCTGACGGGCAACCGCTGGCGCGACATGTGGCAGGAGCGTCTGGAGGCTGAGCCGTTCTTCATGGAGGAATGGCTGCAGCACCAGCGCCGTGACGATTTCTGGAAGCACGGCTCGATTTCAGAGAATTTTGCCGATGTCGAAATCCCCGCGCTGGTGATCGCCGGCTGGGCCGATGGCTACCGCAACACGCCGCTGAAGGCGGTCACCGGCCTCGGCGCGAAATCCAAGGCCATTATCGGCCCGTGGGTGCATAAATATCCGCATTTCGCCTGGCCGAAGCCGCGCGTCGATTTCCTCGGCGAGGCGATCCGCTGGTGGAACCGTTGGCTGCGCGGCGAGGAGAACGGCGCCGAGAGCGTGCCGCAGGTGCGCGCCTATATCATGGATGCCGTCAAGCCCGCCGTGCGCCGCGATTTCGATCCCGGTTTCTGGGTCGCCAAGGACACTTGGTCGGCGCCAGCGGCCGATCTCTTCCATGTCGGTGCCGATGGCAAGCTCGGAAAAGGCATGGGCGGCGTGGGTGCCGTCCATCTCCAGTCACCACTCGATACCGGAACCTCGTCGGGCGAATATTTCACGCTGAAGCCGGATGCCGAAATGGCAGTCGACCAGCGTGGTGACGATGCAGGTTCGCTGGTCTTCGAGACCGCTGTCCTCACTGAAGCCGTCGATTATCTCGGCATGCCGAAGCTGAAGCTGACGCTGAGTTCGGATGCGCCGCTCGCCAATCTCTGCGCCCGTATCGTCGACGTGCATCCGGATGGCTCGGCGCTGCGCGTCTCCTTCGGCGTGCTCAACCTCGCCCATCGCACATCGAACGAACATCCCGAGCCTCTGGTGCCGGGCGCCAGGACCGAGATCGAAATGGAACTCGATGCCTGCGGCTACCGCTTCGCGCCCGGCCACAGGATCAGGCTTTCGCTCTCGACATCCTATTGGCCGGTAATACTGCCGCCGCCCCATGATGCAGCGCTCATCATCGAGACCGGCTCGATCGCGCTTGCCATGCCCAAGCTCGGCGCGGCGGAGAGGATCGAGATGAAGGAACCGGAAAATCCCAGTCCGCTACCGGTCTATCTCGAGCAGATCCCATCGGCGACGCGCCGCAGCGTTACCCGCGAGCTCTCTACCGCAACCACCATCTACCGCATCCACGAGGACACCGGCCGCCACGAGCATCCCGGCACCGGGCTCGCCACGCGCCAGATCCGCGAGGAGGAGTGGTCGATCACATCAGGCGATCCGCTCTCCATGACGGGCGAGGCGAGCTGGGTCTGTGACATGGCCCGCGACGGCTGGTTCGTCCGCACGGTTTCCAGCGTGCGCATGACCTGCACCGAGCAGGACTGGGTGATCAGCGCTGAGGTGAAGGCCTATGACGGGGATAAGCAGTTCTTCGAGAAGACGTTCGAGAAGACCGTGCCGCGAGATATGATGTAGGCGCGGCGCTGGCGTCTACCTGTACCGCCCCGACAACGCCTTGAGTGCAGCCATTGCCCTCTCCGCCTCGCCCGCGCCGACAAATATATGATCGTGATAATACCCCGCGACCACGTTGGCGCTGATGCCATGCGCGGTGAGTTCGGTGGCGAAGGCGGCCGTTAGGCCCACCGCGTCAAGCGAAGAATGCACGGCAAGCGTAATGCACCGCATCGGGCCGCTGGCGGCAAGAGCCTCGGCCTCGCCGGCGGGCAATATCAGCGTCAGGCCTTCGTCTTCAATGAAGGTGCCGATCGGGTTGAGCCCCGGCGGCACGGATTTGCCTGGAACGGTGGCGAAAACGAAGTCGCCGTCGCGCAGTGAAGGCTCCATCGAGGCCAACAGCTTTTCCAGATTTGTCTCGCCCGCCATTCGTGCCTCCCGTGAGAGAAGACTCATAGCGCGACGCCACGCGCTATTCCATCGCCAGGATATGGTTGCGCACGACGGGATAGATCTCGTTCTCCCAACGCCGGCCGTTGAACACCCCGTAATGGCCGACATTGGCCTGCAGGTGATGGCGCTTGAGATGAGGGCGGAGCGACGAACAGAGTTCGTGCGCCGCGGCCGTCTGGCCGAGCGCGCAGATATCGTCGCGGCCGCCTTCGACCGTCAGCAGCGCGGTGCGGCGGATCGCGCCGGGATCGACCCTGGTGCCGCGATACATGAAATCGCCGGTCGCCAGTTCGGCCTTCTGGAAGATCCGGTCGATAGTCTCGATATAGAATTCCTCGGTGAGGTCGAGCACGGCGAAATACTCGTCGTAGAAGGTCTTGATCTTCTCGGCTTCCTTCACCTCGCCCTTGGCCAGATGCTCGAACAGCTTCTTGTGGGCGTTGCGGTGGCGGTCCATGTTCATCGCCATGAAGGCGACGAGCTGCAGGAAGCCCGGATAGACCCGACGCCCGCCGCCGGCATGACGAATGGGCACGGTCGAGATCACCGAAGTCTGGAACCAGCCGAGCGATTTGGAGACTGCGAATTCGTTGACATCGGTCGGGCTCTCGCGCGGATCGATCGGACCTGCCATCAGCGTCATCGAGCGCGGCGTGCAGGGGTGGTTCTGCTGCGACATCACCGCAGTCGCGACGAGGCCCTGAACACAGGGTTGGCAGACCGCGAGGATATGCGCACCCGGCCCGATCGCCTCGAGGAAGCGGATGATATATTCGACATAGTCCTCGACGCCGAACTTGCCCGCCGAGACCGGCACGTCGCGGGCATTGGTCCAGTCGGTGATGTAGACGTCGTGATCGCGCAGCAGCGTTTCCACCGTGCCGCGCAAGAGGGTGGGGAAATGGCCGGACAGCGGCGCGATCACCAGCACTTTCGGCTGTGGCGTCTCGATATCCTTGGCGAAGTGCAGCAGCTTGCCGAAAGGCAGGTCGAGCGCCACCTGTTCGGTGACCTCGGCCTCGCTGTTGCCGCTCGGCACCTTCGCAATCGCGAAGTCCGGCCGTGTGTGGGTCAGCTGGAAGCGGGAGATCATTTCCAGCGCGGCAAAATACTCGTCGGCGAAAAAGCGCTTTGTGCCTGTAAGGCCTGTGTTCAGCAGGCCGAGCATCGATCGCGCCCAGAGGCGCCATGTCGCGGCGAAGTCATCCTGAAGCTGGTAGACCTGGTAAAGCATGAGCCGCCCGCCGCGATTTTTCATTGTGCAATGCGAAAAACTAGTGCATTTTTTCCCGGCTGGCCAGATAATATATCGCGGTCGCAGCATCCTTGTCAGGATAAGCCGATATGCCGGAAACGACGCTTACGATCTCCTCGAAGAATTACTCGTCCTGGTCGCTGCGCGGCTGGCTGCTGTGCAAGATGGCGGGGCTGGATTTCAAGGAACTGCCGGTCGATCTCGATGATCCCAAGGCGCGCCGGGAACTGCTGCTGCTCTCTCCATCGGTTCTGGTGCCGAGGCTGACCCACAAGGGTGTCGCGGTCTGGGATACGCTGGCGATCGCGGAATATCTCAACGACGTTTTCCCCAAGAAGGGGCTGCTCCCCAGGGAGGCCGTGGCGCGTGCGCATTGCCGGGCCGTAAGCGGCGAGATGCATTCGGGCTTTCACAACATGCGCTCGGCGCTGCCGATGAACATCAAGGCACGGCATGAAAGCTTCAAGGTCTTCACAGGCGCACGCCCCGATATCGAGCGCATCAAGGAGATCTGGCGGGAATGTCTCGACGCTTATGGCGGCCCCTGGCTCTTCGGCGACAAGCCGACCGTCGCGGACGCCATGTATGCGCCGGTCTGTTCGCGCTTCCTCACCTATGCCGTCGATCTGCCCCCGGCGCTCGCCGCCTACCGCGACATGGTGCTCGCTTGGGACCTGATGAAGGAATGGGCCGAAGGCGCCACCGCCGAGGCCGACGAGATCATCGAGCTCGAAGTGGAATTCTGAGACCAGTCCCGCTGGTCGTCAGCTTAGTAATCCCTCTCCAGAACATGTATCCCTTTGACTGCCACCCGCAGCCGGAATCCTGCATCCTGAACGTGAAATAGGTTGCATATATTATTTATTGCAATTTTAAATAAATGTGCCAGTGTAATGCACGGGAGTCCGGACGAACCCAAGTTGTTGAAACGCAAGCCAAACTGCGCCGCTCGTCGGTGCCGGTGCGAGGCTTATTGTCTTCAGGGGAGAGTAGCATGCTTGCATTGCTGAAACTCGGGCTGGCCGGAATACAGGTCCTCCAGCTCATCAACGACCTTGCCGCCGCCGGCTTCAAGCCGAACGGCACCACCGGAAATGTCTTTACCCAGACGGTCAAGGACGCGGTGATGGCGTTCCAATCCGCAAATATCGGCCCTAATCTCATGCCGCTCAAGGTCGACGGCGAAGTCGGGCCTTTGACACGCTGGGCGCTCGATGTCGCTCTCGGCAAGATCCCGATGCCGACGATACCGGCGATCCCGGCTCCCGGCAACAACGCCAAGCCGGCTACCGTTTCGACGGCGGGATGGAACGCTCTGAAAGTCGCCCGCCAGGAACTTGGCAATGGCGAAAGCGGCAGCGACAACCACGGTCCCGATGTCATGAAATACCATGCCGTGACGGGCGCGGGAGCGGGCGACAGCTGGTGCGCTTCGTTCACCTCCTACTGCTTCCACACCGGCAATCCCGGGCACATGCCCTATGCCGCCACAGCCGGCGCGCGGGACACGTTGGCCAAGTTCAAGGCTAAGGGCTGGACTTACACGGCTGATGTCAATAACCCGCCTGAGCCGGGCGACATCCTGGTCTTCTGGCGCGGTTCAAAGACCGGATGGATGGGACATATCGGTATCGTCGAGTCCTATGAGAACGGTATCGTGACGACCATCGAGGGCAACAAGGGGCCGTTCAAGTCCGTCGTGCGGCGCTATACCTATACGCTTGGCCAGATCGACAAGCTGCTTGGCTGGGGCCGCGTTCCCTGAGCTTGGGCCCCTACAGTCCCACTTCATGTGCCCAGGGCGGGTTGGCGCCCGCCCGGGAGACGGTGACCGCGGCGACCTTCGCCGCCATTGCCAGCGCATTGCGCACGGCCTTCTGGTCGAGGTTCGCGACCTGGTACTTGGTGAGCAGGCCGTCGCGCTTCAGCGATGCCAGCACGCCGGCATCGAACGTATCGCCGGCGCCGATCGTGTCGACCACATCAACCCGTTCGCTCGGCACATCGACCTTCATGTTTTTCGTATAGCCCACCGCGCCATCGGCGCCCTTGGTGATCACCACCAGCTTGGGGCCGATATTCAGCCACTGTGCTGCCAGCGCATCATGGTCGCCGCTCATGCCGAACCATTCCAGATCCTCGTCGGAGAATTTGATGATGTCCGACTGTGCAGCCATGCGCATGATGCGGTCATGGTGGGATTGCTTGTTCTTGATGAAGCCCGGACGGATATTGGGATCGAGCGAGATCACGCGGGCCTCGTGCTCACGGGCGAGCAGTGCTTCGTAAGTGCGGCCGCAGGGGTCGGGGATGAGGCTGATGGCGCCGAAATGCAGTGCCTCGACATCGTCTCCAAGCGCCGGCAGATCATCCGTCGTGATCATCCTGCCCGCCGTGCCCTCGTCGTAGAAGGCGTAAGTGGCTGAGCCGTTGACAAGCTTGACGAAGGCCACCGTCGTCGGGCGGCCCGAGATCGCACAGAAGCCGAAATCGACGTTGGAGGCAGCGAGCGTCTCGCGCAGCACATCGCCCAGGATGTCGTCCGAGATTCCGGTGAAGAAGCCGGTAGGGATGCCGAGCCGGCCAAGCGCGATCGCCGTGTTGAAAATCGCCCCGCCGGCATAGGGCGCATAGGCCGCTTCGCCCAGTGTCGATTGACGCGGCAGCATGTCGATCAGCGCTTCCCCGCAGCACAGGATCATATCCGGAGCCTCCCGTTCGATGTCTTTTTCAATCGGTTAGAACATCGGATATGAAATTGCCAGCGGATTTGCGTCCGAGAATGTTTTACGCCGCAACGGTTGTGGGAACTTCGAGGCCGAGCAGCATGTGGATCTGCGGACGCGCCTTGACCAGGTCGTCGATCGTGTAGTCCGACAGCACGTCGAAAAAGGCGTTGAGCGCGCGACGAAGAGCCGAATTGAGGCCGCAACTGTCGATCAGGGGGCAATCCTGGGCGCCTTCGTCGAAGCATTCGGCCATCGAGAAATTCTCCTCGGTGACGCGAACGACGTCGAACAGCGTGATCTTGTCGGCGGCACGTCCCAGGCGCACGCCGCCGTTGCGGCCGCGAAGCGTCTCCACCAGGCCGGCCTTGTGCAGAGGCTGCAGGATCTTGAACAGGAAGAGTTCGGAAACGCCATAGGCCCTGGCGATCTCGGGGATGCGGCTGAGTTTGCTGCCGTTCGCGGCGCAATACATCATGATGCGCACTGCGTAATTCGTCTGCTTCGTCAGCCGCATGCCATTCTCCTCGAGGGTTTGTTGCAGCCTATATAGACCGTTCCGCAGTTTGGAACAATTCCAAAAAGCTGAAAGTCACAATCATGTTAGAATTTGCTTTTGGGCATTGACGGGCGGCTCTCGGATGATGTTTAGAGCAGGGTAATGTAAACCCAAAAAGTCAAGTTCAGGAGGACACAATGCACAAGACGGCTTCCATCTCATCGCTCGCCGCAACACTGGCACTTCTCGGCGCCTTTCCGGCACTCGCCGATGGCGAAGTGAATATCTATTCCTATCGCCAGCCTGAACTGATCCAGCCGCTGCTCGATGCCTTCACCAAGGAAACCGGCATCAAGACAAACGTGCTCTTCCTCGACAAGGGCCTCGTCGAGCGCATGACGGCTGAAGGCGAGAACTCGCCGGCCGACGTCATCCTCACGGTTGATATCGCCCGCCTGACCGAAGCCAAGGATGGCGGCGTCACGCAGGCCGTGACCGACGACATCATCAACAAGGACATCCCAGCCAATTTCCGCGACCCCGAGGGCAATTGGTTCGGCCTGACCACGCGCGGCCGTGTGGTCTATGCTTCGAAGGAGCGCGTCAAGGAAACCGCGATCACCTATGAAGAGCTCGCCGACCCCAAGTGGAAGGGCAAGATCTGCATGCGTGACGGCCAGCACTCCTACAATATCGGCCTTATCGCCTCGATGATCGCCCATCACGGCGCCGATTATACCGAGAAGTGGCTGACCGGCCTCAAGAACAATCTCGTCACCAAGCCCAACGGTTCCGACCGCAGCCAGGCCAAGGCGATCTTCGCCGGCGAATGCGATCTCGCTATCGCCAACACCTATTATGTCGGCGTCATGATGACCAACGACAAGGAGCCGGAACAGAAGGATTGGGCCAATTCGCTGCGCGTGATCTTCCCCAACGCCGCCGATCGCGGCACGCATGTCAACATCTCCGGCATGGCCATGGCGAAGAACGCTCCGAACAAGGACAACGCGCTCAGGCTGATGCAATTCCTGTCGGAGGGCGAGGCGCAGAAGATCTATGCCGAACAGGTGTTCGAATATCCCGTGCTGCCCGGCGCCGAGCCGTCGGCAATCGTCAAGGGCTACGGCGAGATCAAGCCCGATCCGCTGCCGCTGATCGAGATCGCCAAGAACCGCAAGCAGGCTTCGGAATTGGTCGACAAGGTCGGCTTCAATGAGGGTGCTACGGAGTAAGACTGATCTAGGAGCGGGGCCGTTTTGCGGTCCCGCTTTCCTCCCGCCATCCGTCGCGGATTTCTTGAGCTACAGCATCGACAGATGGTTGGAAGCCACCTTCGGATTCCAACAAGCCAATACATCCCCAACAATCGCCGCCACAATCCGCGGACATCGGATCATCCGGCATCTCCAGCGGCCGCTTGCAAATGCCGCAAAAGCCCTGGCTACCCACCGCCGCCAACTTCCTTCGCCCATTCATCGATTTGGTTGCGCCGTTCCGGCGTGCCGGGATGGGTCGACAGCATGCTGGTGCCGCCCTTGTCGCCGAGCCGATCCTCGAGCAGCTTGAAGAACCGGCCGATCGCCGCCGGATCATGGCCGGCCTTGGACATCAAATCCACCGAAATCCGGTCGGCCTCGCTCTCGGCGCTGCGCGAATAGGAGAGCGAGAGAAGGGCCGCGCCATCCGTCAGCACCTCTTCGCCGCCGGAGCCGACATCGCCTGCGATCAGCATGATCAGCCCGGCAAGGCCTGCGGCGCGATACATCTGCCTGAGCGAATGGTTTTTCTCGACATGGCCGATCTCGTGCGCCAGCACTCCGAGGATCATCTCCATGTCGCCCTTTGCCATCTCGACCAGCGCATCGGTGATGACGAGCGAGCCGTCGGGTAGCGCAAACGCGTTCGGCCCAATGAAGCCGCCATCGCGGAAGTTCAGATTGTAGTTCGCCTTGCCGCGCGTCGAGAAACCAGCGATCTCATCGAAGCCGGCACGGATCTTCTGCTGTTCGGCAAGTGGCAGCTTGCTGGCCGAGAGCATGGTCTGGTCGAGCGACGCCAGCGTACCTGAGGCCAGCCAGCCAGGCACGGCGGGTGGCGTCACCAGCACGGCGACTTCCACCAGCGCGGGCAGGGCGTAGCGGTAGACGAGAGTAGCCAACAGGAACACGAGCACGACGAACCCGATCAGTCGTGGCCGGAACTGTTCGAGTTCCGATATCCAGCCGCTGCGATCGGCCCTGTGTGCTTTCAGCAGCCCGTCGATCGCATCGTTGTCATGGGTTTCGAACGTGGAGTCGTTGTGCAGCATGATGCGGCGAGGGATGCTGCCGATCCTGTCGGAAACCTTGACCGACGGGAGTTCGTCGCGATAGGCGATGGCCCCATCGCCATCGAGCCGGATCGAAAGCCGCACGCCATCGGCGAGCAGCGTGGCGGCCATCGCCGCGTTGGATTTCGGCGGGTGCCAGGTGCCGCGTGCGATCTCGACGCCGTCAGAAGCCAAAGTCCATACCCTCTATCTCGAGGAACTCGGCGCTGAAGGCAGAGCCGGAGGCAAGGATCGAGGACATCACCTCGCCGACATCACCCTTCAGGGTTATCCCGCTGTGCTCGGCCAAATAGCGCGCTTCCCGTACCGCCGCCCAGGGCCGCATCAGGCCGAGCGAAAACACTGTTATCAGGAAGTTCGAGAGCACGATCCAGAAATAGCCGCCGCGCGAGAGGTCGCTATGGAGCGGATGCACCTTGTCGAAGAGCATCGAGTTCATCACGACGTTGCGCACCACCACGCGATATATGATGCCGGCCACGACGAAAACGAGGATAATGGGGATGATCACGGCATAGATAGCCGCGATCGTCAGACCGACCTGCTCGTCCTTGCTGTATTGGTCCATGTTGTTGGTCACATCAAGGACGAACGGCGCCACATACAGCCAGCCGATCGCGGCTGCCAGCAGCAGGCCCATCACCACCATCAGCGCCGGCAGCAGCCAGCCGCGATAGATCGCGCCGACTCCAGGGTTGGTCTCGAAGCCGCGGTCGCCGTAGCGCAGGTTGTTGAAGATATAGCGATAGCTCCACCTGCTGGCGAGGGGTGCCAGGATGCCGAAGGAGAAGACCGCGACGAGGCCGCCCAGGAGGATGGAGACGAACGCACCCCATGCCTTTCCGGTGAAATCGAAACGGATGTTGCGATAGCTCGATACACGTGCGTTGAAGCGAAGGCTGCGGGCGATGAAGAACGGAAGGATCGCCATGAAGGCGATGGGCGACACGAGGCCAAGCAGCGGGTAGACGCTGGTGACGACGTTGATGATGGAAATCACTACGAAGGCGATGAACCAGCCGAGAAATATCTGCAGCCCGGTGGCATGATAATCGAAGGAGTGTCCATCGAGGAACGTGTTGCCGCGGAAGTAGCGGATCCGGCGGACCTTGGCCCACGCCGCGTAGATGCCGAGAGTGATGATCGTCAGCAGGATATTGACGATCCAGATGCCGAAGTACTCACCGGCATTGCCGCGGAACTCCGCGCGCCGGAGATTTCCCTCAACCCGTGTTCCAAATGCCATCGGCCGCCCTTCGTCGAAATGGATGTGTCGGGTTTCCTACGGACGGCGACGCCTTCTTATTCGCCATGCTTTCCCGGGGATAACAAGCACGGCGTTCGCAAGCGGGCAAGCCTGCACGCTGTGGATGCACAGGTCTTTCGCGCCTGAATTGATCAGGCGGCGATATCCTTCTCTCCGACCGGCTGATTGGGCCGGCGCTGCGGCGGCATCATGGATTCCTCCTCGGCATCCTGCGGTGCGCCCCAGAAGGATTGGAGCACCGGGCCGTTCTTGAGAAGACGCCGGCGGAAGAGCGCCTCGAGCATTTCGCGGAACCAGACGCGGCGACCCATCCTCGTGTACCAGCGCATCGAATGGCGCTGCACAGGGTCGCGATGAAACAGGATGCGATAGAGCGCCTTCGGTCGGGCTTGTACCATAACCTCGATCGCCTTCACGGCCAGCACCAGCATCAGCGGATGGAAGTGCTTCATCTTGAGCACCTGGTGCTTGTAGTCCCAGTTGCGGATATCGGGTTCGACCACCTGCCTGTCTCGGGCGATGCGGAAATAGGGCGTCCAGCGGTGCGGCGTCACATAGAGCATCTGGATCTGGTCGGGATCGTAGGCGAGCAGGTGCCGGAAGCCACGCCAGAGGTCGGACCAGCGGTCGTCCTCGAAGCCGACGACCCATGTGCCCATCGAGATGATATCGTGCTCGCGCAGCAGGCGGATGGCTTCGCGGTCCTTTGATGTGCCACCACCCTTGCGGATCATCGACAGCGTTGCCTCGTCGGTGCTTTCCATGCCGAGCAGCCAGCGCACGATGCCGGCCTTGCGATAGAGATGCAGGATATCGGCATCGCGGACGATGTCGTCGGCGCGGGTCGAGCCCGCGATCTGGACGGGCACGTTCTCGGCGATCATCGCTTCGAGAAAGGCCTTCCACGCCTTCTTCGACGACGTCGGGTTCTCGTCGGCGAGATTGATGAAAACGACGCCTTCCTCGCGATAGAGCCGGGCGATCTCCGCAGCGAATGCCTGCGGGTCGCGATGACGCCAGCGGGTCCAGAAGCCCCGCTGGCCGCAGTAGTTGCAGAGATGCGGGCAGCCGCGCGAGAACTGCATGATGACGGCGCGCTTGCCGCCCCAATAGCTGTAGAGCCTATGGTCGATCAATTCCCAGCCGATGCGATAGCGGTCGAGGTCGTTCGCGGCCTGTCGTGGTTGGCTAGCGGTCGCCTTGCCCGATGCATCGCGGAAAGCAATGCCGGCAATCCGGGCCAGTGGCAGGCCGGCCTCGACGGCATTCATCAGTTCGGCCGTCTCCTCTCCCTCGCCACGTACGATGAGATCGACCTCAGGGCATTCCGCGAGGATTTCTCGCCAGTGATAGGTCGGGAAGACGCCGCCATAGACGGCGAGGATTTCGGGCCGCACCGCCTTCAGCATGCGGAAGAGCTGGGCGGCGGTCGGATGCACGCTCGTCGAGCCGGAATGTCCGATCAGGATCGCATCGGGCACATCGCTCAAGGCCTCGCTGACGATCCGCACCAATTGCATATTGGTCCGGTCGGCATCGACCAGCCGCACAACGTGACCGCCATCGGCCAGCGGCCCGCCGATCGAGAGCAATCCGAGCGGCGGCAGATGGTCGTCCGGAATGCGGCTGCCGATCGATGTATGCGGTGGATTGATCAGAACGATGCGCATGTGAAGTGTCCCCCGTTTTCGTTGCCCTCATTGAGCGAACCGAAGGGAGCGGAATTGCGGCTCGATCCGGGCGGGATTGCGGGAGATTCGCGGAGTGTTGATGGCAATGGCCCTTGCCAAACATGCCACCCTGCCATAACCCCACGGCCATGACCGCTGAAACCTCGCTTCCATCGAAGGCCGATTTCGCCCATGTGACCGACTGGGTGTTCGATCTCGACAACACGCTCTATCCGCATCATGTCGATCTCTTCGCGCAGATCGACCGGAACATGACGTCCTATGTCGCCGACTACCTTGGCCTCGATTATGACGAGGCGCGCGCGCTGCAGAAGAAATACTATCACGAGCACGGCACGACGCTCGCCGGGTTGATGCACCATCACGGCGTCGATCCACATCACTTCCTGGATGCGGCACACAAGATCGATTATTCGCCGGTGCTGGCCGATGCCGATCTTGCCGATGCGATCAAGGCGCTGCCGGGCCGCAAGTTCATCTTCACCAATGGTACGGTAAAACATGCGCAAGCCGCCGCCCGCGCGCTCGGCGTGCTCGACCATTTCGAAGACATTTTCGATATCGTCGCGGCCGATTTCGTACCCAAGCCGGCGAATGCGACCTACGACAAGTTCGCCAGCCTGCATCGTGTCGATACCAGGCATGCCGCCATGTTCGAGGACCTGCCGCGCAATCTCGTCGTGCCCAGGCTGCTCGGCATGAAGACTGTGCTGATCCTGCCGGAGCCGGGTTACAAGGGCCTGGAGCGCTGGGAAGAGCACAACGACGATGACGGAAATATCGATTTCGTCACCAACAAGCTCTCGGATTTCCTGAAAGCCATTCTCTAGGTTTCAAAGCATCGACCTTTTGATGGCACCTGTTTTCAGCGGGTGCGCTATGCATCGAAGTTTGTCTGCTTGCAAACATACCGTACGTACGGTATGTATTATGCGTGCCAAGACAGACCAAACAACATCCCGAACGTGGCGACGCCAGAACAAGGCTTCTGGATGCGGCTGTCGATGTCATCCGCGCCAAGGGCTTTGCCGCAACGTCCGTGGAGGACCTTTGCGAGGCCGCCGCAGTGACGAAGGGATCGTATTTTCACCATTTCAAGACCAAGGAAGCCCTTGGCGTAGCAGCCGTGCGGCATTGGCAGGCGACGTCGGATGGTCTGCTGGCCGATGCCCCGTACCATGCGCCAGACGATCCGCTCGATCGTCTTCTGGCTTACGTGGCTTTCCGCAAGTCGATCATAACAGGTGATATTGCCGAGTTCAGTTGTCTCGCCGGTACGATGGTGCAGGAGATGCACGCGACATCGCCAGCGATTCGCGATGCCTGTCGCGACGATATGCTTGGTCATGCCGCGACCCTTGAGGGGGATATTGCCGCAGCCATGAAGGATCGCGGCATATCGGGCGACTGGACGGCCGAAAGCCTGGCACGTCACACGCAGACCGTCCTTCAAGGCGCGTTCGTGATTGCCAAGGCCGGAAACGATGCCGAGCTGGCGCGTGAAGCGCTCGATCACCTCGGTCGATACATTCGTCTTTTGTTCAACTGCCCCGATACGGAGGAGGTATTGGCATGACACAAGGTTCCCAACTCGCCTGCGCCTGCGGAAAGGTCCATCTCGAAGTGGAGCGCACGCCGATCATCAGTACCGAATGCCATTGCACCAGTTGCCGCGAGGCGGGCGCCAGGCTCGACAAGCTCCCCGTTTCCCACCCGATTCTGGAAGCCAACGGCGGCACGCAATTCGTGCTCTACCGCAAGGATCGTATACGCTTCGCCCAAGGCGGCGAACTGCTCCGGGAGTTTCGCCTCACGCCAACTTCCAAGACGCGCCGCGTCGTCGCGAGTTGCTGCAACACGCCGATCTTCCTCGAATTCGAGGGTGGTCACTGGCTGAGCCTCTATGCAGGCCTGTGGCCCGAGGGCACTCTGCCGCCCCTCGATCTGCGCACGATGACCGGCGACCGGCCGGAAGGCGCCGCCCTTGCGGGCGACGTACCGAGCGGGGCGCTGCAAACGGCAAGATTCTACGCCAAGCTTCTCGGCGCCTGGATTGCCATGGGTTTCAAGAGCCCGAAGATATCAGTCAATGGAGAGATCAATGCCTGATACCGATGACAAGATCACGATCGAAAGCATTACCTCGCCGCACCACACCGAGCGCGTGAACCGCGCCAAATACATGGCGATGCGCGAAGCGCTGATGACCATCCTCCCCGGCAGTCCGCCCGGCCTGACCGTGGTCGAGGCAAAGGACGCCCTCCTGCCGCATCTGTCCGAGGAGTATTTTCCCGGCGGCGACAAGGCGGGTTGGTGGCTCAAGGCGGTTCAGCTCGATCTCGAAGCCAAGAGCATCATAAAGCGCGGGCCGGGCAGTCCGGTGCGGCTGTTCAAAACCTCCAAATAATCGAAAAATGTCAGATGAACCCGGTGTTCAGCCCGCGTTCAGCCGGCACGCCCTATACCGGGTTCAACTTTGGCAGGCAGAGCGGTCGATCGTCTCTTGTTCCCGCAGCGCCGCCCCAGAGGAAGCAACCATGCAGCAACCGCTGCGTTTATGGATAGACTTGCTCTATCGACTGAAAGGCCCAGACATGAAAATCAAGACCGCACTCATTGCCGCTATCGCCGGCGTCTTTGCCGTCACCGCAACCGCGCCCGCTTTCGCCGCCAAGGATCCGGCGAAGAAGGAAAAGCGCATCAATCGGATGATCAAGCGCGCCGACCTCAATGGCGACGGCAAGATCTCAGAGAGCGAATTGGCCCGCGGCATCGCCGTGACCTTCGCCGCGCTCGATATCAACAAGGATGGCGCGCTGGGTGCAGACGAGATCTCCAATGCCAAGGCGACGATGAAGGCCCACCGCAAGCAGGCCCGCGCGGCCGGCGAAGGCCGTCTTCATTTCGTGAAGTTCCCGGCCAAGAAGATCTCCAAGCGCTTCGACAAGATCGACGCCAATGGCGACGGCAAGCTGTCCGAGAGCGAACTGACGCGCGTTTCCGAGCGCATGTTCAAGAAGCGCGACAAGGATGGCGACGGCTACATTACCACCGCCGACTTCAAGCGCTGATCGAACAGCCAAGCTGACATCCGGGCCGCCCGCCTCTGACGGGCGGCTTTTTCATGCCTGCTCTTCGGCGTAATAGGCCTTCACGATGTCGAAGGCTTCCTTGGCCGTGTCGACGAACTGGATGAGCTCCACGTCCTCGGGTGCGATCGTGCCGAATTCGGCCAAAGCCTCGAAATTGATCACCTTCCGCCAGAATTCCGCGCCGAACATTAGGATCGGGATGCGCGCCATGCGCCCGGTCTGGATCAGCGTCACGGCCTCGAAGAATTCGTCGAGCGTGCCGAAGCCGCCGGGGAAGACCGCGATCGCCTTGGCCCGCATCATGAAATGCATCTTGCGGATCGCGAAATAATGGAAATTGAACGCCAGATCGGGCGTCACATAGATGTTAGGCGCCTGTTCGTGCGGCAATACGATGTTGAGCCCGACGCTCGGCGCGCCCTCGTCGTCGGCGCCGCGGTTTCCCGCTTCCATCACACCAGGTCCACCGCCGGTCACCACCACATATTCGCGATGGTCATACTCGGCCGACCATTGCGCGCAGAGCCGGGCGAACTGGCGCGCCTCGTCGTAATAGATGGACGCAGCTTCCAGATTGCGTTTCTGCACTTCGTTGCGTGCCGCCCACGCCTCCTGGCCGGGCGCCGGGATGCGCGCGCCGCCGAACAGAACTACTGTCGAGCGTATGTCGCGATCCGACAGCGCCATCTCCACCTTCATAAGTTCGAGTTGCAATCTCAGCGGTCGGAGTTCCTCGCTGCACAGGAAATCCGGATCCGCATAGGCAAGCCTGTAGGACGGCGAAAGCGTCTGCGGCGTGTCGGGCACCTGCGCCGCGCGGCTCTTGTCCACGCGGTTGCTTTCCAGAGGCTGCCAAGCGCCGTCCTTGCGTCTCAAACTGTCGGTTTTCCCCTTTGCCATCGCCATTTCCATCCGCTATAGACCCGGCCGACAGGCCGCATTCTTTCGACCAGAATAATCCTTCAAAGTTTAAGGAATTGACATGACCGCCACCGATCTTGCCTCGCTCGAACGCACAATCGACGCTGCCTTCGACGACCGTGAGAATGTCAATGTCTCGACCCGCGGCGAAATCCGCGATGCCGTCGAGCACGCACTCAATCTTCTCGACAGCGGCAAGGCACGCGCCGCCTCGCGTGGCGAGGATGGCACCTGGACCGTTCACCAGTGGCTCAAGAAAGCGGTGCTGCTGTCCTTCCGGCTGAACCCGATGGAAATCATCAAGGGCGGCCCGGGCGATGCGGTCTGGTGGGACAAAGTCGCTTCCAAGTTCGACGGCTGGAGCGCCCACGAGTTCGAAAAGGCCGGATTCCGCGCCGTGCCGAGCGCCGTCGTGCGCCGCTCGGCCTATATCGCGCCGGGTGCGATCCTGATGCCATCCTTCGTCAATCTCGGTGCTCATGTTGGTGCCAACACCATGGTTGATACCTGGGCTACCGTCGGTTCCTGTGCCCAGATCGGCGCCAATGTACACCTCTCGGGTGGCGTCGGTATCGGCGGCGTGCTGGAGCCGCTGCAGGCCGGCCCCACGATCATCGAGGACAATTGCTTCATCGGCGCCCGCTCGGAAGTGGTCGAGGGCTGCATCGTGCGCGAAGGTTCGGTGCTCGGCATGGGCGTTTTCATCGGCAAGTCGACCAAGATCGTTGATCGCGCGACCGGTGAAGTCACATATGGCGAAGTGCCGCCCTATTCGGTGGTCGTCGCCGGCTCGATGGCGTCGGGCAAGACGATGCCCAACGGCCAGCCCGCGCCGAACCTTTATTGCGCCGTCATCGTCAAGCGCGTCGACGAGCAGACTCGCTCCAAGACCGGCATCAACGAACTTCTGCGAGACTGATCTCCGGAGGGCGTTGGGATGCAGACCCAACGCCGGAGCCCGGCATGTTCTGGCTCCTGTTCAGCCCGTCGGGCCGGATATTCCGGCAACCTTATGTTATGGCTTTCCTGTTCTGGTTTGTGCGCAGGCCGTCGCCATCGGCCAGATGTTCGCAGCCGGCCGGCAGGACAATGATGCCATGCTGGCGTCCTCCACGCTCGACCTGATCGTTGTCAGCCTCATAGGCTTCGTCTCTATGATCATGCTCACCGCCAAGCTGTTCTGGCCATCCGGACCGCCGAACGACTTCGGCGACTATCCCAACCGCCCGCAATGAAAAGCCGATTTTCCCCGTGACAGTTTTTGGCCGATCGGCTATCGCTCTCACATCATGACGACTGATCCCGTTGCCAATCTCCAGACCCTCATCCGCTGCCCCTCCGTGACGCCTGCCGAAGGCGGCGCGCTCTCCGCGCTTGAAGCGATGCTTGCGCCGCTCGGCTTTGCCGTCGAACGCGTGATCGCGACCGAGAAGGGCACGCCTGACATCGAGAACCTCTATGCCCGGCTGGGCACATCGGGTCCGCATCTGATGTTCGCCGGCCATACCGATGTCGTGCCTGCCGGCGACGAAGCCGCATGGACGCATCCGCCCTTCGGCGCCGAGATCGACGGCGGCATCCTTTACGGACGTGGCGCGGTGGACATGAAGGGCGGGATCGCCTGCTTTGCCGCCGCCATCGCCCGGCATGTCGAAAAGCGTGGCGCACCGAAAGGCTCGGTCTCGTTCCTGATCACTGGAGACGAGGAAGGTCCCTCGATCAACGGCACGATCAAGCTGCTGGAATGGGCGCATGCGAAAGGCGAGCGGTGGGATGCCTGCCTCGTCGGCGAACCGACCAATCCAGACCAGCTCGGCGACATGATCAAGAACGGCCGGCGCGGTTCTGTATCCGGCACGGTCACGGTGCATGGCGTTCAAGGGCACGTTGCCTATCCGCATCTCGCCGACAATCCGGTGCGATCCGCGCTCGCCATGGCGGCGGCCCTGATGGATCCGCCTTTCGATACCGGCACGGCGGATTTCCAGCCGTCCAATCTTGAAGTGACCAGCATCGACACCGGCAACAAGGCGACCAATGTCATCCCGGCCAGGGTCACCTTCTCGTTCAACATCCGCCACAATGACAGCAGGACGACCGAAGCCATCCAGGAAGAGATCGTCCGCCGCCTGAATGCTGGCGCGGCAAACGTCACGCTCCGGCCCGACCGTCCGCCCGCACGCTACGACATCGTCTGGGCCGAGCGGCCGAGCCAGGTTTTTCTCACGCGCGACGACCGGCTGATCGCGTCGCTTTCGGCCGCTGTCGAGGAGCGCACCGGCCGTGTGCCGAAGCTTTCCACCACGGGCGGCACGTCGGATGCGCGCTACATCAAGGATTATTGCCCGGTCGTCGAGTTCGGCCTGGTCGGCCAGACCATGCACATGGTCGACGAATGCGTGCCCGTCGCCGATCTCGAGGCGCTGACCCAGATCTACGAGACCTTCATCGCACGCTGGTTCGCCGATGCCGCGGCTTGAGGAGGTCGTCTACTATCTCAGGGGACTCTGGCTCGTCCTCAAGGGTAAACCTGAAGGCTTGGGCTATCTCGATCTAACCGAGCAGGGTTTCTGGCGGTCCTGGTGGTCGCTGGTTTATGTATTGCCGCCGACGCTATTGAGCTATCTGGCGGTCAAGACGCTCGTCCTGTCGATTCATCCAGATCCGGGTGTCATTGGCGTTGATTTCTACTTCAAGCTCGCAGCGGTGGATTACGGAAGCACGGTCATCACCACCGTCATATTCCTCGTAGTCGCTCGCTTTGGCGGCTTCGGCCAGTTCGCGCCCGCCATCGTCATCGCGCTCAACTGGCTTGCCGTGCCGCTGCAATGGGCTTTCTCGTTCGAGAATCTCATCCAGATCTATGTGCCGGGCAGTGCGCTTCTCACCGAGAGCACCCAATTCGCGTCAATGCTGCTGACGGCATTTCTGTCCTATCGGATCATCGACCGTATCGTCGGCGGCAGCGCGCTGGTGAGCGCTACCTCGTTGCTGACGCTCTACGTCGTGCCGCAACTCAGCCAGTACAAGATCGCCCAGGCACTGGCACTGCTACCGGATCTATAGGTCTTCTTCGTCGTCCGGTTCGTAGCGGAGAAGCTGTGATACGTCGCCGTAATCGACCGTCATGAAATAGAGCCCGTGAGGCGGCGCGACCGGCCCGCAGCGCGTGCGGTCCTTGGCTTCCAGTGCGTCCTTCACATCCTCGGGCGTCCATTTGCCTTCGCCGACCATTTTCAGCGTTCCGGCAAAGGAACGGATCTGGTTGTGTAGGAAGCTCTGCGCCGAGGCGCGAATTTCGACCAGCTCTCCGCTACGGCTCACGTCGATCCGCTCCATGGTGCGGGCGGGATTCCGCGCCTGGCAGCGTGCCGAGCGGAAGGTGGTGAAATCATGATAGCCGACCAGCATCTGGGCCGCCGCATGCATCGCCTCGTGATCGAGCGGCTTCTTGATATGCCAGGCGCGCATCGCCTCGATGGCGATCGGCGCGGGCCGCGAAATGATGCGGTATAGATAATGCCGCTTGGTGGCGGCAAAGCGTGCATCGAAGGTCTCGGGCACTTCCTCGGCTTCTATGATCGCGACCTTCTCGTTCGCCATCGCGAGGTAGGCGTTGACGGCATTGGCAAGCGTCTGCGCCTTCCATTGGCGGCCGAGATCGACGTGGCAGACCTGACCGTAGGCATGCACGCCGGCATCGGTGCGGCCGGCGGCGCGCAGCGATACCCATTCGCCGGTCATCGAATGGATCGCCTTCTCGATCGCACCCTGCACGGAATGGCCATTGTCCTGCCGCTGCCAGCCGACATAGGGCGTCCCGTCATATTCGACCAGCATGCGGAAACGAGGCATCAGCCGACTTTCATGCCATGGATGAGCGGCGTGCCGCGCAGGAATTCCTCTGCATCGAGTGGCTTGCCGCCCGCCTTTTGCAGCCGGGTCAGCCGGACGGCACCGGAGCCACAGGCAATCGCGAGATTGTCGTCGAGCACCGTGCCCGCAACCGCCGATCCACTCGCGAGCTCCGAATGCAGTACCTTGATGCGCTCGACCTTGCCGCCGATCTCCGCCTCGAACCACGCGCCCGGAAAGGGTGAGAGTCCGCGCATGTGATTGTGGACATCCTCGGCGGCTTTGGAGAAGTCGATGCGGGTTTCGTCCTTGCCGATTTTGGCGGCATAGCGCGCGCCGTTATCCGATTGCGGCGTCAATGGCAGATCCGCGCGTTCAAGCTTTGCCATGGCCTCGACCATCAGCCGGGCACCGGTCTCCGACAGAGCGTCGTGCAATTCGCCAGCAGTCGTGTTCTCGCCGATCGCCACCCGGGCGGTCGCCGCAACGGGGCCTGTGTCCAGCCCCTTGTCCATCTTCATCACCATCATGCCGGTCTCGCTGTCGCCGGCGATGATCGCCCGCTGGATCGGCGCCGCGCCGCGCCAGCGCGGCAGAAGCGAAGCATGGCCGTTATAGCAGCCGAGCCGCGTGCCGGTGAGGATCGATTCCGGCAGCAGCAGGCCATAAGCTACGACCACCGCGACATCGGCGCTGAGCGCCCTGAACCGTTCGACATCCTCGGCCTGCTTGAAATTCAGCGGTGTCAGCACCGGAATGCCGAGCGCCTCGGCCGCGCGATGAACCGGGGAGGGGGTCAGCTCCAGCCCGCGCCGGCCGGCCGGACGCGGCGGCTGCGAATAGACCGCCACAATCTCGTGGCCAGCCTCATGCAGCGCCTTGAGCACGGCCACGGAAAAATCCGGCGTTCCCATGAAAATGATGCGTAAGCTCATCGGCCTGTCCGTTCGAAAATCTCAGGCGCCTTCAAACGGGTTTACGAGCGAGAGATCAAGCCCTTCGAAGTCTTTTGTGTTGCGGGTGGCGAGCGTGGCGCCGTGGGAGAGGCAGATGGCGGCGATCTGGGCGTCCTGGATTGTCATCATGCGACCATTCATTTCTCGCCGAGCTCTCACTAAACCCGCCAGTGCGGACGAGGCGTTGCTCGAACGGAGAATGCGCGTAGCATAGCGGATTTCGAGTATTTCCCTTGCATTGTCGAGATACCGTGAGGACCCGTGCTTGAGACGGTGCTTTTCACCGCCGTAGAAAAGCTCGGTAATTGTCATGTCCGTCAGATATAGTTCTTCCGTGCGTTGAATGGAAAGCCAGTACACGAGGGCGGCATCCGGAAGCCGCCGGCTGGTCTCGGAAACGATGTTGGTATCGAGGACTATCATTCCTCAAAGCTAAAAGGACGACCGAAGTCCTTCTTTCTTTGTTGTTCGATTTCATCCATGATCTCGGAGAATTGGTCGCTTTCCTCATCGAAAGGCGCGAACAGTGCCCGTAATTGCTCGTATGGATTCCCAGCGGCTAGTTCGTTCTCCTGCGTCTGATGCTCGAGGATACCGCGACGGAGCATCTCTCTCGCCGCGTCCGACATGCTTCTGCCTGTCGAGCTAGCGATTTGTCCGAGCCCTCGCTTCAAATCCTCTGGCACATTCCGGATTAGCAGATCGCCCATGCGTTCGCTCCTTTGATATCAGTGATATCATAGTGCCAGAATATCGGATTATCAATGATCGGGCTATTAGGCCCGCATCTTCGCCTTGGTGAATTTCTTGATCACCATCTCGCGCTTCAGCCGCGAGATATAGTCGATGAAGAGCACGCCGTTGAGATGGTCGATCTCGTGCTGCAGGCAGGTGGCGAGCAAGCCCTCCGCCTCGACGATCTGTTCCTTGCCCGCGATGTCGACATATTTCACGGTGACCTTCGCCGGCCGTTCCACCTCGGCATAGTAATCCGGGATCGACAGGCAGCCTTCTTCATAGGCCGAGCGTTCGTCCGACGAGCGCAGGATCTCGGGATTGATGAATATCTGCGGCTGTTTCTCCTCGCCCTCCTTGTGGAGGTCGATCACCAGCATCTGTTTCGGAATGCCGACCTGGATGGCGGCCAGCCCGATGCCGGGCGCGTCATACATGGTCTCCAACATGTCGTCGGATAACTTGCGCACGGCGTCATCGACCTGCGCGATGGGGGAGGAAACCTGGCGAAGCACCGGGTCGGGAAGGATGATGAGAGGCTTGATCGTCATGGCGTCTCACTTAGTACAGCGCGGGAATTCTTGCAATATTCATGATCCCTTGAAATTGCAGTGTTTGAAATGGGAATAGGTCGCAGTGCTGTTCCCGTTTTGATCTGGTCACCGCGCGCGAATCTGTTATGGTCGCCCGATGCAGGATCTCATCCCACTTAACACGACGCTCTTCACCCTCGGTCAATACCCGGTCACGCTGGCAATTCTTCTGATAGCGGCGGGCGTGGCGCTTGTCGCAATGTTGATACTGGCCGCCCTTGGCTGGTCGGCGTCGCGTCGCTCGGCGGAGAATGCGCGTCTGGACGCCGAACGCCGCGCTGGCGAGGCCGAACTCCGCATGGCGGAGATTCTCAAAGCGCAGACCGAAATGCAGGGCCGCATCGCCGCGATGACGGATGTGTTCGGCTCGCGCCAGCACGAGCTCAACCAGTCGATCAACCAGCGTATCGACGGCATGACGCACCGCATCGGCCAGACCATGACCGAACAGACAAAGCAGACGCACGAAAACCTGCGCCGCCTGCAGGAACGGCTCGCCGTCATCGATACGGCGCAGAACAATATCCAGGCGCTGGCGAAGGATGTCGTCGGGCTTCAGGCCATCCTGTCGAACAAGCAGACTCGCGGTGCCTTCGGCCAGTCACGTATGGAAACGATCGTCGCCGATGGCTTGCCCATGGGTGCCTATGAATTCCAGGCAACCCTCTCCAACAGTTCGCGACCCGACTGCCTGATCAGGATGCCGAACGGCCAGCCCTCGCTCGTCGTCGATGCCAAGTTCCCGCTCGAAGCCTGGAACGCGATCCGCGATGCGGGTCCCGATGGCGCCAAGATCGCCAGCCAGCAGTTCCGCAGGGATATCGAGGTCCATATCAAGGATATCTCGGACAAGTACCTGATCCGCGGCGAGACGCAGGACACGGCGTTCATGTTCGTGCCATCGGAATCGATCTTCGCCGAGATCCACGAGAATTTCGAGGGCATCGTCCAGCGCGCCCACAAGGCGCGGATCGTCATCGTCTCGCCCTCGCTTTTGATGCTGTCCATCCAGGTCATCCAGGCGGTGTTGAAGGACCAGCGCATGCGCGAGCAGGCCCATCTCATCCAGGGCGAGGTCATCCGTCTGATGGAGGATCTCACGCGCCTCGATGACCGGGTGCAGAAACTGCAGGGGCATTTCTCGGCAGCCCAGAAGGATGTCGAGCAGATCGTCACGTCATCGAGCAAACTCGCCAAGCGCGGCGAGCGGATCGAGGCGATGGAGTTCGAGGTCGTGCCGCCGCAAGGCGCGGTCTCCAATCCCGTCGAGGCGCCGTCGCGTAGTGTTGAAAGCCGCACCGGCCAATTGAAGCTGAGAGTGGTTGACGAGGACTGAGAATCCAGGCCATTGGTGTCCTGGGGAAATCACAAGAACAGGCCAGAAAAATGATCACCGTCCTCGGTTCCATCAACATGGATCTCATCGCCAGCGTTTCGCGGCTACCGAAGCCGGGCGAGACCGTTACTGGCGAAAATTTCGTCACCGCGCCCGGCGGCAAGGGCGCCAACCAGGCGCTGGCCGCTCGCCGCGCCGGCGCCGATGTGATCATGGCAGGCGCCACCGGTGAGGACGAATTCGCGGTGCCGGCGCTCACGTATCTTCGTTACGATGGCGTCAATCTCAATCGCGTCAAGAGCGCGTCCAAGGCCACCGGCGTGGCACTGATCTTCGTCGGCACCGATGGCGAAAATGTCATCGCCATCGTCGCCGGCGCCAACGGCACCGTGACGGCGGAGGATGCCAAGGCAGCGGTGGGCGATATGAAGCGCGGCGACACGCTGATGCTGCAGATGGAGATCCCGCCGGCGGCGATCGAGGCAGGCCTCAAGGCCGCGAAGGAAAAAGGCGTCATATCGGTGGTCAACATCGCGCCGATCACACCCGATGCCAAGCGGCTGGCCGAGATGGCGGATGTCGTCATCGCCAACGAAACCGAGTTCGAATTGTTCTCGGGCAAGAAGGCGCTCGACAGTGCATCCCGCGAGGCCGAGATGCTGCGGATCAACCAGGAAACCAAGCAGACCCTGATCGTCACGCTCGGCGCAGAGGGTGTGGTCGCCGTCCGCAACGGCAGCCTCCATCGCGCCGCAGGGCTGAAGATCGAGCCCGTCGATACGGTTGGTGCGGGCGATACGTTCTGCGGTTATTTCGCTGCCGGCCTCGACCGGGGACTGCGCTTCGAGGCGGCACTGCAACGGGCGGCCGTCGCCGGCTCGCTCGCCTGCACGAAGGCTGGCGCGCAGCCGTCGATCCCGTTTGACCGCGACGTCCAGAAGAATCTCAAGACTGCTTGACCGGCGGTGGAATCCCGCGACGGCGCAGGAGTCAAAATGTCGCGGTGCACCGTTCGCCAGTCATTAACCAATTGGCTTTAGACAAGACCATGCCGCCTGTCCGTGCTTTGTTGACCGGCTTATTGCCTTGAATGCAATGACTTTTCCATGATGGAAGCGGCAACTCACCCGCCACTCGTTCCGAGGCCGTCATGTTGAAATTCGCCCCGAAGTCTCTTGCGCCGAAGCTCCTGCTTGTCACCGGCGCCATCATTGCTCTTCTTCTTCTCGCTTCCAATTTCGTATTGATCGGCCAGACGCGTGATCGCGTTCATTCGCTGATCATGGCCCAGGCCGAGACCGAGGCCAAGGCGATCGCGCAGGGCATCGTCACGGAGACCGGGGCGCTCGCCAGCGCCGCGCGTACCATGTCCGGCGTCATTTCGCATGGTCATCAGCTCGGCTCGTTCGACCGCAAGGCGGTGATTGATATTCTCAAGACCGGCCTCGAACAGCAGAAGATGGCGTTCGGCAGTTGGTTTGCGGAAGCGCCTGAAGGCTTCGACAAGCGCCAGGCGGAATCCAAGGACAAGCTCGATCTCGGCGGCAACAAGAACGGCGTCTTCACGCCCTATTGGACCAAGGCCAAGGATGGCTCGGCGAGCTTCAGCACGTTTGCCGAGGACTACGCGGCGGAATGGTACGAGAAAGCAGCGACATCGCAGATGGGAGCGATCACCAAGCCCTATGTCGCCTCGGAAATCGTTCCGCCGACCGCCATGAGCTCGATCGCCTATCCCGTCATGTCGGATGGCAAGCTGATCGGCGTCACGGGGGTCGATGTCTCTCTCGGCATGCTGCAGGAGAGCCTCGCCAAGCTCACGCCCTTCGGCACGGGCCGGGTGCTGCTGCTGTCGCAGGATGGCAAATGGCTGGTCTCGCCCAGTGCGGACCTGCTCAACAAAGACTATAAGGATGTGTCGCCGGATGCCGTGAAGGCCGCGCTCACCGATGGCAAGATGACGACCCTTACGGATATCGAAGGGGCCGACGGCGCCCGCTTCAATCGCCTCGTCTACCCCTTCGCGCTGCCGGATCTCAATGTCAGCTGGGTGCTGCTCGTCGATATCCCGGATGCTGCGCTCGCCACGCCCGTGCGTGACCAGACCATAATGATGGTCATCGGCGGCATTGCCGTGTTGCTTGCGGCACTTGCCGGCCTCTACTTCGCCGCTCGCGGCTTCGTCGCCAAGCCGCTCGAAGGCCTGATCGGCGATGTCGGCCGCATGAGCGCTGGCGATTACAGCGCGCCCGTCTCCGGCCAGGACCGCCAGGATGAAACCGGCGCCGTCGCCCAGGCGCTCGAAACCTTCCGCCACCGCCTCGCCGATAGCAACCGTCTGGAAGCCGAAGCCACCGAGGCCCGCCGCCGCGGCGAGGATGAGCGCAGCCGAACCGAGGCAGAGCGCAGCGAGAATGCGCGCGTGCAACAGTTCGTGGTCGGCCAGTTGAAGGATGCGCTCGGCAAGCTCTCCGCCGGCGATCTCGCTTTCCGCATGAACTCCGAATTCCCTGATGAATACGAGGAACTGAAGACCAATTTCAACTCTGCCATGGAAAGCCTCGAAGAGACGATCCGCATGGTCGGCCTAGCCGTTTCCAATATCGATGCCGGCACCAGCGAGATTTCCACCGGCGCCAACGACCTGTCGCACCGCACGGAGCAGCAGGCCGCCCAGATCGAGGAAACAGCCGCCGCCCTTAACGAACTCACCGAACAGGTGCATTCGAGCGCCGAGAACGCCAAGACCGCAGCTTCGGCCGTCAACAACGCCAACCAGGAAGCAGCCAAGTCGGGCGGCATCGTCAAGAATGCCATCGCCGCGATGCATGGCATCGAGAAATCCTCGGCGCAGATCACCAACATCATCGGCGTGATCGACGAGATTGCCTTCCAGACCAACCTGCTGGCGCTGAATGCGGGCGTTGAAGCGGCACGTGCGGGCGATGCGGGCAAGGGCTTTGCGGTCGTGGCACAGGAAGTACGCGAACTGGCGCAGCGTTCGGCGACGGCGGCAAAGGAGATCAAGTCTCTGATCAGCGCATCGGAATCCCAGGTTAATGATGGCGTGGCTTTGGTTGCCCAGACCGGTACGGCGCTGGAGGCGATCTCCAGCCAGGTCGTACACATCAACGGCCTGATCAACATGATATCGGTGTCGTCGAGCGAACAGGCCGCTGGCCTGCGCGAAATGAACACCGCCATGCACCACATGGACCAGGTCACCCAGCAGAACGCGGCAATGGTGGAGGAAACCACTGCCGCCTCGGTCTCGCTCAGCGATGAAGCCGCACAGTTGAAGGCACTGGTTGCGAGGTTCCGGGTATCAGGCGGGGCCTCATCGCGCGATCTCAGATCAGTCGCGCACCGCATGCGGGCGTGATTGCAGCAAGCGCTTCAAAGATCTCCAACGTCCGCCCGGCAATGGCTTGCCTGGCGGACGTTGCGACATTTATCCCACGGCCATCATCCGCTCAGACCGAATGACGGGATCGTGATCGCCTTTCGCCTTGCCGCAGTGCAAAAATTCTCGCTAGGAATCGGTCTCGATTGATCCCTGCCTGAAAAGAACCGCCTTGCCGCCCTTTGAATCGCCTCTCTCCCGCCGCCACTTCATTCTCGGCTCCCTGTCAGCGACTGCTGCTTTGGCGGGGTGTTCCACCTCGATCCGCGCACCAGTTCCCGGATTTGCCACGCGCCCCATCGCGCCGCCGACATCAGCGGAACTCGCCGTTATCTACGGGCCCAAGCAGGATGGTGACTTTGTCCTGCCGGCAATACCCTATGAGCGGATCGATCCCAAATTCTACCGCCAGCGCGTTGCCAACCCGACCGCTGAGCGCCCGGGCACCGTTGTCGTCGATACGCCGTCGCGGTTCCTCTATGTCATAGAGCCGGGTGGCACTGCGATGCGCTACGGCGTCGGCATCGGCCGCGATGGTTTCGCCTGGCAGGGCGAGGGCGTGATCCAATGGCGGCAGCACTGGCCTCACTGGAAGCCGCCGAATGAGATGGTTGCGCGTCAGCCCGAACTGGCCCGCTATTCGATTGACAAGGGCGGCATGAAGCCGGGGCTGGAAAATCCGCTGGGATCGCGTGCGCTCTATATCTTCCAGAACGGCGCGGACACGCTTTACCGGCTCCATGGATCGCCGCAATGGGATTCCATCGGCAAGGCGACCTCGTCGGGCTGTGTCCGGCTGATCAATCAGGATGTGATCGATCTTTATGAGCGCGTGCCATACCACGCCAAGATCGTCGTTTATCAATAGGCTCGTAGCGAGGCGTTAAAGCCTCGCCACCCGCTCGGTCAGCAGTTCGAAGAAGCCTTCGTCATCGACATCCCTAAGCACCAGCGCATTGTGCTTGCGCTTGGTCACCTGCCACCAGTCGACCACCGTCATGCCCAGTGTCAGTTCGGAGTTGAGTTCGATCTCGACATTGCATTCCCGGCCCTTGTAGAACTCTGGCCTGATCAGGTAGGCGATCACGTTGGGGTCGTGTAGCGGCCCGCCATCCGAGCCGTATTTCACGACGTCGAAACGCTCGAAGAAGGCCAGCATGTCGGCCAGCGCCACCGCGGGCTTGGTGCCGACAGCGCGGATTTTGTCGACGCGCCGCCTGTAGGTCAGCACCTTATGCGTCAGGTCGAGCGGGATCATGACAATGCGGATGCCGGATTTGAAGACGATCTCCGCTGCTTCCGGATCGACATAGATGTTGAATTCCGCCGCCGGCGTGATGTTGCCGACCTCGAAATAAGCGCCGCCCATCAACACGATCTCCTGGACACGGCCAACGATATCAGGCGCCTTCTGGAAAGCCGTCGCGATATTGGTCAGCGAGCCGAGCGGGCAGAGCGTGACAGTGCCCGAGGGTTCGCTGCGCAGTGTCTCGATAATGAAATCGACGCCGTGCTGCACCTGAAGCGGCGTCACCGGATCGAAGAGTTCGGGACCGTCCAGTCCGGTCGCGCCATGCACATGCTCGGCGGTCACCAGCGGCCGTTTCAGCGGCCTGTCGCAGCCGGCAAACACTTTCACGTCGGTACGGTTGGAGAAATCGCAGACGATCCGCGCATTCCTGGAGGTGAGCGCCAGCGGCACGTTTCCTGCAACGGCCGTGATGCCAAGCACCTCGATTTCCTCAGGCGAGCCGAGCGCCAGCATGATCGCGGCAGCATCGTCCTGGCCGGGATCTGTGTCGATGATGATCTTCCTGGGACTTCCCATCAATGCGAATCCTTCAGTCTTTTGTCAGCCTTGCGCGACCTTGTCTAACCACGCCTTCGACGCCTTGCAACTCCCGTACGGTTACACCATATGAAACACCGTGGATGCTCATCGAGGTCCACGATTTGTCGCTTGCAGCCAAGGACATGATGATGACGAGAGTGACCCCCTTTGCGAGCCCGCTTCTCTTGGGCTTCGACGCAATGGAGAAGACGCTGGAGCGCCTCTCCAAGATCAATGACGGCTATCCGCCCTATAATATTGAACGTTTGCGCGCCGACACTGTGACCGGCGAACCTGACCGGCTGCGAATCACGCTGGCCGTCGCCGGCTTTGCCGAGGAAGACCTCGACGTCACCACCGAAGAAAGCCAGCTCACCATCCGTGGCCGCCAGGCCGCTGAACCCGGCGAGCGGGAATTCCTCCACCGTGGCATCGCATCGCGACAGTTCCAGCGATGTTTCATGCTCGCCGACGGCATGATCGTCACCGCGGCAGCGCTGAAGAACGGCCTTCTCTCCATCGATCTTGTTCGTCCCGAACCTGCGAAAATGGTGCGAAAAATTAATATTTCTGTCCCAGACTGAATAATTGCGGAATTGCCGCGTCTCCTAATTAGAAGGAGTTTTTGACATGATCTCCAAAAACACACAGGCGGGTCGCATGACCAGGAATGAATTCGCGCATCTCGGCGCGGGCAAGGTTGGCTACATCAGGAAGATGCGTTCGGAAGAAGTTTCCAGCGTATTTCCGGAAGCGCCGGACCTCAACCCGGGCCTCGATCTCTGGGCCCTGTTCGGCGCCGATGGCACGCCCATCCTGCTGACGGACAACCGCTCCTCGACCTTCTTCAAGGCCGCCGAGGACGATCTGACGACCGTGGCGCTGCACTAGGCGCCGGCGTATACGCAAGATGACCATCCGGTGGATGCCGGATGCGGGACGAGTAGCATATGCAGGCTTTTCGTGGGAGCTCGACTCGAGCCGCTGAACGAAAGAGCCGCGATATCGCCGGAGTTAAAATGAGCCGGCGACACGGGTGAGCGTAATGGCCCCGTTGGTGAATCTGATTTCATTCAACACAAGTATTTCCGCAGCGTGGGTTTCGTAGGGAGGGATATTGCCATTTGGCAGCGAATGCTCTATATATGACCATATTGGAGAAATGTATGGCCAACCTGCAACTGATTGAAACCACGCCTTATGATTTTTCTCCGCATCCGATCACCGATGCGGAGGCGCAGGTGATGTTCCGCGCCGCGCTCACTCTGTTCCGCCTGTGGGATATCACCGACGACCACGCCGCGACGCTGCTCGATATGCCCGTCCGCACCTTCCGGCGCTGGAAGGCGGGCGATACCGGCCGCATGAGCCGGGACTTGAAGGCGCGGCTTTCCAATCTGATGGGTATCCACAAGGCGCTGCGGCTGATCTTCCATGAACCGCCCCGCGGTTATTCGTGGGTAAAGGCACCCAACGCGGCCTTTGGCGGCCGCCCCGCCATCGACGTGATGCTCGGCGGCGAACTGACTGACCTGATGCGGGTGCGGCGATATCTGGACGCCGAGCGCGGCGCCTGGTGATGGAGCCGTGAATGGATGTTACGGCGCTTCCCGTCTCGCAGATTGAATGGCGTGGTGCCGTCCGCGTTATCCGCAGCCTATTTCCGCCGATCGATCTCTTCGAGGACATTGCCGATCCCGCCGACTGGCCGCTTCTGATCGCTGCCGAACAGAAGACCAATCCGCGGCTGATGGAGAGTATCGGCAGCCTCGACCTCGTGCCGCCCGCCCGCCGCGTCTCCGGCCCGGGCTCGAGCTACCTCATGGCGCCGTTCACCCATGCCACCCCCGACCGGCCGAGTCGTTTCAGCAACGGGACATTCGGCATCCTCTATGTCGCCGATGCCTTCGAGACCGCACTTTTCGAGACCATCCATCATCACGCGCTGTTCATGGCACGAACGAGCGAACGGCGGGGCTGGACATCGCAGTTCCGGGAGATCCTGATGGATGTCGAGGCAGAACTCCATGATATTCGCGGTGACGATGCCTTTTCGGCCGTGCTCAATCCAGCCGATTATTTCGAAAGCCAGGCTCTCGGCCAGAGGCTGAAGGACTCAGACAGTCAAGGCATCGTCTATCCCAGCATCCGCAGGGAGGGCGGAGAATGCGTCGCACTGTTCTATCCCGATCTGGCTGGCAACGCCCGCCAAGGTCGCCATCTCGATTACCATTGGGATGGCGGGCGGGTTGACATGGTGCGGGATGCAGGGTCCGGCGCGGTGTACCGGGTGGTTTAGAGCCTCTTGCATTGAAATGGAGCCGGTTCTGCCGGAGCAGGTTTTCGTCAGGATCAGAGGCGATTGGCGAAGGTCGTACCCAGATCTACGGCCGAGCCGATCGCCTCTGATCCTGGCGGAAAGATGCCCGGCCCCTCGGGTTGGCTGAAGCCTCCCGTCAAACCTTCCTGAACGTCAGATAAGCCGAACTCCGGCCCTCTCTCCGCGCCTTGGCCTCATAGCGCGTGCTCGGCCAGTCCTCGAACGGCGTCAACCAGTCGCTGGCGTTGCGGGCCGTCCATTCCAGGCCGCCGTGGTGGTCGACATGCTGGAGCACCCAGTTCACATAGGTGTCGATATCGGACGCGAAGCAGAACAGCGCACCCGGCTTCAGCGCCCGATGCAAGCGGGCGAGATTGACTTGGCTGACGAAGCGCCGTTTCCAGTGCCTCTTCTTCGGCCACGGATCGGGATAGAGCAGGTCGATCTGGTCGATCGACTCCGGCGGCAGCCAGTCAAGCACTTCCACCGCGTCGTCGTCATAAAGCCGGATATTCTTCAGGCCCAGTTGCTCGATCAGGGCCAGCAGCTTCGCCATGGAATTGACGAAGGGCTCGACGCCGATGAAGCCGGTTTCCGGATTGGTCGCCGCACGATGGATCAGGTGTTCGCCGCCGCCGAAGCCGATTTCAAGCCGGATCGCCTTGACGGGAACCTCGAAGAGGGATGCGAACGCCGGGGGTGGAGGCGACTTGAGGTCGAGCTTCAAGAGCCCGAGCGATTCACCCATCAGCCGTTCCTGGTTCGGCCGTAGCGGCTTGCCTTTGCGGCGCCCGAAAAAGGCTTCGGTGGAGCGCGATTTGCGCCCCCCACCGAGATCCTGTTCCTCGTTGTCGTTGTCTGCGATCACGCCTTCAACGCATCCTTGAGCGGCTTGACGAGGTCGAGCTTCTCCCAGGAGAACGACCCGTCGCGGCCAGCCTTGCGGCCGAAATGGCCATAGGCGGATGTCTTGGCGTAGATCGGCTTGTTGAGGTTGAGGTGACGACGGATGCCGGTCGGCGACAGGTCGACCACCTTGCGGAGCGCCTCTTCGATCTGCTCCTCGGACACTTTGCCGGTGCCGTACAGATCGACATAGACCGACAGCGGCTGCGCCACGCCGATGGCGTAGGCGAGCTGGATCGTGCAGCGGTCGGCGAGACCGGCCGCGACAACGTTCTTGGCGAGGTAGCGCGCCATGTAGGCGGCCGAGCGGTCGACCTTGGTCGTGTCCTTGCCGGAGAATGCGCCACCGCCATGGGGAGCCGCACCACCATAGGTATCGACGATGATCTTGCGGCCGGTCAGGCCCGCGTCGCCATCCGGTCCGCCGATCACGAACTTGCCGGTCGGGTTGATGTACCAGTTGCAATCCTTGTCGATCGGCAGGTCGCCCAGCGCTTCGCGGATAAAGGGTTCCACGACCTTGCGGACCTTCTTGGAATCCCAGCTCGCATCCATGTGCTGGGTGGACAGCACGATCGAGGCCACGCCGGCAGGCTTGCCGTTCTCGTAACGCACGGTCACTTGGCTCTTGGCGTCCGGGCCGAGCTTGCCGACGTCGCCTTCGCCCTTGCGGCGGGCTTCGGACAGAAGCTGCAGGATGCGGTGCGAATAATAGATCGGTGCCGGCATCAGGTCCGGCGTCTCGGTGCAGGCGTATCCGAACATGATGCCCTGATCGCCGGCGCCTTCGTCACCCTGCTGGTCCGACGCATTATCGACGCCCTGGGCGATATCGGCCGACTGGGAATGCAGCAGCACGTCGATCTTCGCGTTCTTCCAGTGGAAGCCGGCCTGCTCGTAGCCGATGTCGCGGATCGCCTTGCGGGCGACCTGCTTGAACTTGGCGGGGTTGATGACCTCGACGCCGTTCTTGTCCTTCTTCATCAGGCTGTGCGGAACCCGCACTTCGCCGGCGATCACGACGCGATTGGTGGTGGCGAGCGTCTCGCAGGCGATGCGGACGTTCCAGGGATCGGTCTTGGTCTTGATGGCTTCGCGGTAGACCAGATCGACGATCTCATCCGAAATCCGGTCACAGACCTTATCAGGATGCCCTTCGGAAACGGACTCGCTGGTGAAGAGATAGCTTGGGCGCATTATGGGAATTCCCCTCAGTGAAGATAGCGGTGCTCTGTGTAGAGAGTTCGCTGCGGAAAAACAAGCGCACAAGGATATGGATATATCTTTATATCATTCGTTTTTCGCGGTTTATGCCCGCTTTTTGCCACTTTCGGCCATCCATCGGTGAATTCCGACAATAGGAATTCCCGAAGAGTCCTTTCCCCGCAAAAACATTTCGCAGCTATCGTCGCGCCGAGGACAAGTGATTGGATTGTTGCGAGTTGTGTTTTGCGCACTGGCAACCAAGAGCCCGCTGACCCATCGGCCGGCTATTCGCGCAATATTTCCCAGGAAATTGCCACCGCTGATGCGCGGCAAATGTCCATGGTGAGACGGTCGGTTGCGAGCCCTTTTTATCGGGCTCGCAATCGTATGGATTATTCAGCTTCGGCTTCGGCGGCGAGCGCCTTGACGAGATCGACCAGCTTGCGGCGGACCTTCGGATCGTTGATCTTGACGAAGGAGCGGTTGAGCTGCAGGCCCTCGGAAGAGGACAGGAAGTCCACCACATAGTTCGAGCTCGACGCTTCGGCCATGCCGGCAGGCGTATTTGCCGGGTTGCCGTCGGGCGCGTCCTCGAAGAAGAACGAGACCGGAACATTCAGGATGCCGGATATCGCCTGCAGACGGCTGGCGCCGACGCGATTGGTACCCTTCTCGTATTTCTGGATCTGCTGGAATGTAATTCCGAGTGCTTCCCCAAGCTTTTCCTGGCTCATGCCAAGCATAGTACGGCGCAATCGGATCCGACTTCCAACATGGATGTCGATCGGGTTGGGCTTCTTCTTGTTTTCAATCATGGCTGTTATTTCCTATGTGAAGCGGTGGAGCGACTGACAGTTGTCAATTCCGCTACGTGCAATACGCAAGCGCTGGGAAACCATTGCGAACGTCTTCACCATAGCGGGCATCGGCCACTCGGACCACTATGCCTTTTTAGGGGTTTTTGGTCAATTCCGGCTGAAAATAAAACTCATGCGGGAGAAAAACACTAGCAAGATCAATAGGCTTTCCAGCAACCCGAAGTTAAGTGAGGGTAACAAGATGTGCCAGATTGGCGCAGTCCTGGGTGGCATGGTACCATCGACCACTCCGACGGCGCCGAAGTCGAGGCCGGCCTGGATCCTGCCATAGCCGTCGATGATGGCGGAAATGCCGCTGTTGGAGTTGCGGATCACCGGAAGGCCGCTTTCGACGGCGCGAATTCGCGCCTGGTGGAAATGCTGCCATGGTCCCGGCGTGTAACCGAACCATCCGTCATTGGTGAGGTTGACGATCGCATCGGCCTCCTGTCCTTCCGCCGCGCCCTCTTCGGGAAAGATCACCTCATAGCAGATCAGCGGCAGCAGCCGGTTGCCATCCGGCGCCGTCAATATCTGGTGGCGTGGTGCTGCGCTGTAGCCGCCGGGAAACGCTGCTATCGCATTCAAACCCATGCTGTTCCAGAAGCTCTCGAAGGGCAGGTATTCACCGAAGGGCACGAGATGCACCTTGTCGGCGGCGGCGATGATCTGCCCCTGGGAGTCGATCATATAGGCGGAATTGTAATAGCGGGTGGGGGAGCCGCTGCCGTCGCTTTCGGTCCGCACCGCACCCGCGATCAGGATCTGGCCGTCCTCCAGCGCGTCCGCGATCCGCACCAGCGCGTCAGGGTTTTGCGTCAGGATGAACGGCACCGAGGTTTCAGGCCAGATCACGTAATCCGGGCGTTTCGCGCCTTCCCTGGGCGGCGCCGTCGTGAGCCGGATATGCTCCTCGAAAATCCGGCCCCGTTCATTGTCGTCGATCTTCGCGGCCTGGTCGATCATCGGCTGCACGATCCGGATCGTTCGCGGATCATTAACCTTCACGACATCCGAGGTGTTCAACCTGTAGGCGCCAAATCCGAAATGCAGTGCTAGCAATGTAAGCGCGAGAAGGGTTGCAGGCCAGCGTCCGGGTCCTGTGACGACCAGCGCCGGCGCGGCAAAAACCAGAACCGCGAGGATGTTCATCGCATAGGTGCCGGTCACCGCCACCGATTGCATCAAGAGCGGGAAGGGCATCATCGAATAGCCCACCGAATTCCACGGAAAGCCCGTCAGCACGAACGCGCGCAACCATTCGGCAAGGCCGAAGGCGGCTCCGAACACCAGCAGCCGCGCAAAGCCGTCGGTCCAGACCAGGCGCGCGATGAAGGTCGCAAGGCCATAGAAGAGCGCGAGATAGGCAGGAAGACCCAGGATGGCGAGCGGCAAGGCCCAGGCGAATTCGTCGGCCTCCACGAGAAGCGCATTGCCCGTCCACCAGAGCCCGGCAACGAAATAGCCGAAGCCGAAGGCCCATCCGACCATGAAGGAAGGCAGGCGGCGGGCGATGAAGCCCCGGTCCGGGTCGCCCGCGGCACCATCGATCAGCCAGAGCAGGATGGGAAAGGAAATGAAGTTGACGGCGAAGATGCCGAAGGGTGGCTGGGCGAGGGTGGAAAAGGCGCCGGCGAGAATGGCGATGAGGAACCGTTTGAAGCCCGAACTCAGCATGACATAGGCCGCGAACCGCTGCATGCACACTATCCCATTCCGCGCGAATCAGTCGAATTGCCGAAGTCTTGCAGGATTTCGCCGCATTTGTCCGCGAAATCTCCGTTCACGGGTCCAAAGACCGCATTAACGATAGCGTGGAAAAACCTGAGCCGGACCCGCGAAAATTAACCGGATGGCACCGGCAGGTGATGAATCTGCGCGCGACCAACAATTCGATCGATCCGACTCTAGGCCTACGGCGTTGAAGTCAGTATATCGAAAGCAAATTCCGGTCCGTTACGGACCGCATGTGATTGGAGACATAGATGGCAAATGGTCTGATCGTTCCGGTGATCCTGGCGGGCGGCAAGGGCACGCGGCTATGGCCGATGTCGCGTTCGCAGCGGCCCAAGCAGTTCCTGGCGCTGACCGGCGATCTCAGCCTGTTCCAACTCACCCTCAAGCGGCTGGCGGACCCCGCGCGCTATGACAAGCCGATCGTGGTGACCAATGCGGAATACCGTTTCCTCGTTGCCGAGCAGGCGCAAGAGGCTGGCGTCGAACTCGAAGCCGTGCTGCTCGAACCCGTAGCGCGCAACACCGCGCCCGCCATTGCTGCTGCGTCCCTGATCGCCTCGCGCAACGAGCCGCGCCTCGTCCATGTGCTCGCTTCCGACCATAATATTGCGCTCGACGATGCCTATCTCACCGCGATCGATACCGCCGCTGCCGCCGCCCGCGAAGGCCGGCTCGTCACATTCGGCATCACGCCCACTTCGCCCGCGACCGGATTCGGCTATGTCGAGGCCGGCGAGAAGGAGGCGACCGGCGCCCACCATGTCGCCCGTTTCGTCGAAAAGCCGAACGAGGACCGTGCCAAGGAAATGATCGCTTCCGGTAATTACTATTGGAACTCGGGCATGTTCCTGTTCGATTCCTCGGTCTTTCTGTCGGAATGTCGGGCGCTGGTTCCCGACGTGTTCAATGCCGCCGAGGCCTCGGTCAAATCAGCCCATGAGGATCTCGATTTCATCAGGCTGGGTGAGGAAGAATTCGCGGCTTCACCCGATATCTCGGTCGACTATGCGATCTTCGAGAAGACCACGCTCGCCTCGGTCGTACCGTCGCCGATCCAGTGGTCGGACCTCGGTGCCTGGGACGCGGTGTGGAAGGAAAGTCCCAGTGACGACAACGGTAACGTCACACGCGGCCCGGTTAACCTGTTCAACGCGAAGAACTCCTTCGTGCTGTCGGAAGGCGCCCATGTCGCGGTCAACGGCGTCGAGGATGCCGTGGTGATCGTCTCGGAAGATGCCGTCTATGTCGGCAAGCTCTCGGATGCGCAGGATGTCGGCCGCGTTGTGAAAGAACTGGCAAAGAACAAGGACACCGCCAAGCTCACCGAGGAGCATCGCACCAGCTATCGCCCCTGGGGCGGCTATTCGTCGATCCTGCAGGGCGAGCGCTTCCAGGTGAAGCGCCTGTTCGTCAAGCCGGGCAAGCAGCTGTCGCTGCAGAAGCACCATCACCGCTCCGAACACTGGATTGTCGTGCGCGGCACGGCCGAAGTGCAGATCGGCAATACAGTCCAGATGCTGCGCGAGAACCAATCGGTCTATATCCCCCAGGGCGACGTTCACCGCCTCACCAATCCGGGCAAGATTCTGCTCGAACTGATCGAGGTGCAAACGGGATCCTATCTCGGCGAGGACGATATCATCCGTCTTGAGGATACGTTCGGAAGAGCCTGACTTCTTCGTCAGCCGTGATGCCAATGGTCGCGGTTGAACCACAGCCGCGGAGCGATATAGCCGATGATGACGGGTGTGAGCGCGAAGCTTGCGAGCACGGCAACCGGCAGCATCATCGCTGCCTCCCTGTTGAACGCGGGCACGTTGATGACGATGACGACGCCGATGCCGAATAGCACCGCATTGACGATCAGGGATACGAGGGCGGTCAGCCAGGCGCGTGTGGACATCGTGGGATCCTCGTGACACGATTTGATAAAACGCGCGGCTAAATCTTTTGTTCCAACCGAACACTTTGGCGTCAAATCGCACTTACCTTCCGGCCGGTCCAATGCTAAACGACTGACCAATTAGGGGCTGGACCCCCAAGCCTTTCGTGAAGGAATTCATCATGGCCGTGGCGGATCAGAGCGCGGGCTCCAGGTTTGGCAAGACGACGCTGTCGGTGATCATGGCGGTCAGCCTCTGCCATCTGATCAACGACATCATGCAGTCGCTGCTGTCGTCACTCTATCCCTTGTTCAAGACCAATTACGATCTCGATTTCGTCCAGATCGGCCTCTTGACGCTCGCCTTTCAGGTCACGGCCTCACTGTTGCAGCCGATGGTCGGACTGGTCACCGATCGCTGGCCGATGCCCTATTCGCTGCCGGTCGGCATGGCGAGCACCTTCTTCGGCCTGATCGTGCTGGGCAATGCGCACAGCTTCGGATTTCTGGTGCTGGGCGCCTGCATGATCGGCTTCGGCTCGTCCGTGTTCCATCCGGAATCCTCGCGCATTGCCCGTCTTGCCTCGGGCGGCAGGCATGGCCTGGCGCAGTCTCTGTTTCAGGTCGGCGGCAATGCGGGCCAGGCGATCGGCCCACTTCTGGCTGCGTTTATCGTGTTGCCCTACGGCCAGAAGAGCGTCGCCTGGATCGCCGTCATCGCCCTTGCCGGCATGATGATCCTGACCTGGGTCGGACGATGGTTCATGGAGCACCGCCGCCAGCAGGCTTCGAAGCCGCCGGCAAGCCGCGCGCTGCCGCTGGAAAAAAATCGCGTGCTCTGGGCGTTGACTATCCTCGTCGTCCTGACAGCGACCAAGAACGTCTACATGTCCTCGATGGCAAGCTACTTCACCTTCTATACGATCGAGAAGTTCGGCATGAGCATCGAGAACTCTCAGCTGATGCTGTTCCTGTTCCTCGGCGCAGCCGCCGTCGGCACGTTCATGGGCGGGCCGATCGGCGACCGGCTCGGCGCGCGTTTCGTGATCTGGTTCTCGATCCTCGGCGTCATTCCCTTCGCGCTGCTGCTGCCCTATGCCAACCTGTTCTGGACCTGCGTCCTCGTCGTGGTCATCGGCCTGATCTTCGCATCGGCCTTCTCGGCCATCGTCGTCTTCGCGCAGGAACTGGTGCCGGGCCGGGTCGGCATGATCGCCGGCATATTCTTCGGCCTTGCCTTCGGTGCGGGCGGATTGGGTGCCGCCGTGCTCGGCGTCTTCGCGGATTCGAAAGGCATCGAATGGGTCTTCCGCATGTCGTCCTACCTGCCGTTGCTCGGCCTGCTGACGATCCTGCTGCCGAAGCTGCCAGGGCATCGCTGATAGGATTTTAGCTGACCCGGTTCGTCTTGTTGCGTGAAGGGCCGGCGCCATCTGAAGCATAGGCCTCAACGCGGTCGCGGCCGCCGCCCTTGGCCGCATAGAGTGCTTCGTCGGCCTTGCGGACCAGCCCGGATGCCGGATCGCCCTCGGCTGGAACAACTGTCGCCACGCCGGCGCTGATCGTCACCATGCCCGCGCGGCTTGCTTCATGCCGAAGATTGAGGCCGCGCACGCTTTCGCAGAGCCGCGTCGCAACCGCCAGGGCATCATCCGCCGTCGTGGCCGGTAGGATGATCGCCAGTTCCTCGCCGCCGTAGCGACAGGCGATGTCCGACGGGCTGCGGCAGGTGGCCCTCAGCACCCGGCCCAGGAAGCGAAGGCACTCGTCGCCCTGGGGATGGCCGTAACGGTCGTTGTAGTTCTTGAAGTGATCGACATCGATAAGGATCAGGCTGAGCGGTTCTTTCGTGGATGCGGCATTGACCAGTTCGCGGTCCAGGGCTTCGTCGAAGGAACGACGGTTCATGAGGCCGGTCAGGCCGTCGGTCGCAGCCAGCGAGAGGAGCTTGAGATTCGTCTTCTTGATCTCTTCCTCCGCTCGCTTGCGATCGGTGATCTCGATCACCGTGCCTTCGAAATAGGCAGGCTTGCCGTCGTCGCCGGGCACCGTCCAGGCCGTCTCCGAGACCCATATGCGCTCGCGGGATTTGTGGCGGTATATCTCCGACACAAAATCGTTGACCCGGCCGTCGCGCAGCATCAGGCGCTTGAAGTCCTCACGGCGCTGGGGATCGACATACCATTCGGCGGCGATATCCCCGACACCTTCGAGCAGTGCGGCTTCGCTGTCGTAGCCGTTGAGCTTCACGAGCGCGGGATTGGCCCGGAGCATCAGGCCATCGCTCGTCGAGCGGAAGATGCCAGCGACCGAATGGACGAACAGCGCCTGGTATTCGGCAGCGCTCTTCACGGTCTCGATCTCGGCTTGCCGCTTCTCGGTGATGTCGGTGATCAGCAGCAGCAGGCCGTCGCTGACGATCGCGGCGCGGGACTGCAGCCAGCGACCATTGAACATCTGGAATGTGTTGACTGCCTCGCCGGTCGCGGCGCCGGCAACCCGGGTCACCCATGCATCGACTTCCGGTGCATTGATCAGGGCCTCGCCCATCGCGGCCGATGTGGAGACCAGATCCTTGAAGGCGGCGCCCGGTACCCTGAGATGCGCGGTGAGCGGAAAGAGTTGCCGGTAGCGATCGTTGCAATAAATCAGCCTGCCATCGCCACCGAACATCGCCATGCCGTCGTTCATGTTGTCGATGGCGGTCTGCAGCTTCGCCCGTGCGCCTTCGAGATCGCGCTTGAGGGCCTCGGTTTCCGTCACGTCCCTGTTATGCGTAATCAGCCCGATGAATTCGCCGTCATTGCCGAAGAGCGGCGCCTTCAGCGTCACCAGCTTCCGCTCCGTGCCATCGGGCAGAACAGCGGTCTGCTCGAGCGTCACGGCCTTGCGCGCCTCGACAATGGCCTCCTCATCGTGGCGAAACGTCTCGGCGACGCTCGCCGGATAGAAATCGAAATCGGTCTTGCCGGACAGCGCCTCCGCGCTGACGGCCCGCATGAGACGCGCAGTCGCCGGATTGGCGGCAATGAAGCGGCCCTCCCTGTCCTTGACGTTGAGGCTGTCGGGCAGCGCGTCGATGATCTTGCGGTAGATGAGATTGTCCTTCGCCATCTTCACGCTGATCCGGTCCTGGCGCAGCACGACGGCCGACAGGAAGGTTGCGAGGACCCGCATCACGGTCGTCATCAGGAAGCCCCACTCGGACAATTTCCCGAACGCCTGCATGGGCAGGAGAAGCGTAGAGAACAGTCCACTGACCGACGTGAGCACCGACAAGAGCGCGATTGTCGTGAACGAGGGATCCTTTCCGCGCCCCCTGACATGAAAGAGGATGCCGAGTCCCGTTGCGATCATGATCGAGACGACACCGCTCAGCGCGCCGTCACCGCCCAGATAGATGCGGTAAACCGCCGCGATCACCCCGGCGATGACCATCATCGGCCCGCCGATCAGCGCAGCCGCAGCCAGCAATGAGGTACGAAAATCGAAGCGGACGCCCGGGGCAAGTTCGACCGGCATGGACATGACGATGATCGTGCCGCTGCCCATCGCAACCGCAAAGACGAAATCGCCGAGGCGCGGCCATGGCCAGGGGACGACATGGCGCAGGCAACTCCATCCCGCGACGACGGCGCCGAGGATCGCAAAGCTCTGCAGGGTCGCAAGCCACAGGATCTGATCCATGCGCAGGGTTTTCCATTTAATATGAGGAGACCCTAAAGCGCAGGTTTCAACGATTCCTTAATTTTTGACTGTCCGGGATCAGGGGTGGATTCCGAGGGTCGGTCTTTATGTAGTCCGTGCGCGCGCCACGGTCTCCCGCACCGCGCCAGCCAGCGTGGCGACCGACTCCTCAAGTTCCTCTTCGCTCGCATTGTAGGGCGGCGCGAGAATGATCGTGTCGCCAGCCGTGCCGCCGACATTGCCGGTGCAGGGATAGCAGATCAGGCCCTTCTCCAGCGCCCGCCGGCCGATGACCGCATGCACCATCAGGTCCGGGTCGAATGGTCTTTTGGTGTCTGGATCGGCAACAATCTCGATGCCGATGAAATAGCCGCGCCCGCGTATGTCGCCGACTTCAGGCATATCGGAGAGTGCGGCGCGCAAGTCGTCGCGCAGCCGGGCGCCGCGCTTCAGCACATGGTCGAGCAGGCCGTCGCGTTCGATGATCGTCTGCACCGCGACGCCGGCCGCGCAGGCCGTCGTATGTCCGGTGAACGTGTGGCCGGTCTGCACGCCGCCATGGGCCGCGACCAGCGCGTCATGGATCGCATCGGCATAAAGCGCCGCACCCAGCGGCACATAACCACCCGCGAGGCCCTTCGCCACGCTCATGATATCGGGAACCACGCCGTCCTGCTCCAGCGCCCGCCAGGTGCCGGTCCGACCGGAACCGCACATCACCTCGTCGCCGATAACAAGCACGCCATGCCGCCGACAGACGGCCTGCACGGCCTTCGCATAACCTTGCGGCGCGGGCACCACGCCGCCGGCGGCACCGACAACGGGTTCGAAAATGAAGGCCGCGACCGTCTCCGGTCCGACGCGCAGGATCTCCGCCTCCAGCTCAACGGCGAGATGTGCCGCCAGTTGATCCGGCGCGACGCCCTCTAGCGGCCGATAGGCATTCGCCGAGGATACGAAGGAAACGTCTAGCAGCGAGCCCTCATAGGCTTCGCGCCGGGTCTTGAAGTCCGAGACCGAAAGCGCGCCCAGCGTATTGCCATGCCATGACCGGCGCCGGGAAATGAACCGCCGGCGGGCCGTCTCGCCGCGCGCGGCGTGGTATTGCAGCGCGATCTTGAGGCAGCTCTCGACCGCTTCCGAACCCGATGACACGAACACCATCTGGCGAAAGTGACCGCCCGTGCGTTCGGTGATGATCGCCTGCAACTGGTCGCTGGCGTCGCTGGTGAAATGGTAACGATAGGCATGCGCCACCTTCTCGTTCTGGATCCTCAGTGCTTCGTTGACCTCGGGATGCGCGTGCCCGAGGCAATAGACGGCCGGACCACCCGATCCATCGAGATAGCGCTTGCCGTCGACGTCGAAGAGATAGCTGCCGCGGGCATAGGCCACACGCGGCAAACCATCCGTGGTGGGATTGTTGGCGGCGTTTGCGAGGTGTGACTGCGTCATGCTCTTCCCGTTCTCATTGATGTGTCGCCGGTTCGTCGATCTCGCCGATGACCTCATAGAGTTCGACTTCCTCGGCGCGTCCCTTGGCATGCGCCTGGCCGAGTGGCCGGAACTGGATCACGTCATGGCAGTGTTCATGCACCGCGCGGCTTGCGAGGATTGTCGTGCCGTGTTCCTTGTTCATGCCTTCGAGGCGCGAGGCGACGTTGATCGTGTCACCCATCGCCGTATATTGCAGCCGGTCGGCGGCTCCGACACTACCCACCACGGCCGCACCCGTGTGAATGCCGAAGCGCGTGCGGAATTCAGGTAGCCCCTTGCCCACCTGCAGGGCATTGAAGTTTTCGAGCGCCTGCTGCATCGCAAGCGCCGCACGGCACGCCTTTTCGGCATGCCTGTCGTCGTTGATCGGGGCATTCCACATGGCGAAGATCGAATCTCCAAGAAACTGGATGATTGTGCCGTCGTGCCTGTTCACCGCGACATTGAGGAGATCGAAATATTCCGACAGCATGATCACCACTTCCTCCGGCGAATGCTGCTCGCTGATCGCGGTGAAATTGTAAATGTCGGTGAAGAGCGCCGTGACTTCCTGCCGCGCCGCCGTCCGGCGCGAGAATTCGCCGGACTCGATGCCCTTGCGGACGAGCTCCTTCGGCACGTAGAGGCTGAAGGTGAAAATCGCGTCGCGGGCGCGGCTCATCGCGCCGCTGAGCGCCGAGATTTCGCGCACCCGGCTGGGCACGTTGATCTCGGTCTGGAAATCGAGTTCCTGCAGCCGGTAGGCACTGGTCGTCAGCTGGTTCAGCGACTGCGTGATAACGCCTGCGAGCACCAGCGCGAGAACGATGACCACCACCACGACGCCACCGGCGACCGCCAGGCCCTGGAACAGTTCGTTATAGGCCGGTCCGAGGATTTCCTCCAGCGGCGCCGCGATCACCAGCGTATTGCCGGCGAAGAGTTGCGATGTGGTGATCTTGGAGGACATCACGATATAGGTCACGTCGTTGATGCTGACCGCATCGACCCGCCCGTCCTGGGCCTTCAACAGCCGGCTCAGCCCCCGGGTCAGGGGATCGATCTTCGCATCGGTTCCGTTCTGCTTGTCGCGCGTCGCAGCGATGATCTTCTGCATCTCGCTGAGGCTGGAATGGATAACCGGCCGGCCTGTGTCGTCGGCAATGAACGCCACGGAATGGGTCGTCAGCAGTTCGCCACGGAGGAAGTTGGTAACGCGGGTGAGGACGACATCGGCGCCGATGACGACCTTCGGATTGCGGATATGGCCCTGCGAGATCGTCATGCCCAGGGCACCGGTGACCGCCATCTCATATGGGCCGGTGGTAACGGCCTCGGTGCCGCCCTCCGCCTTCTGGTACCAGAGGCGATTGCGCGGATCGAAATCGGCTGGGCTGGTGCGCTCCGCCTGCATCCGCTTGCCGGCCCCATCGAGGAAGAGCACCCGCATCACCGGCGTACCGGCTTGCGACCTGTCGATCGTCCTGACCGCCAGCATCGCTTCCTTCGGCGCCTCAAGCGCCTTGCGCCACAGCGTTTCCCTCAGGTTGATCGCATGGAAGAACGAGCCGTCCGGATACCCCGCATAGAGCCCATCGACGGTCGGCGAGCGCAGCAGCGCCTCGCGGGCGAAGACCAGTTTGTCATTCAGCCTTTCGGTTGCCGGCGCCAGGAAGGAATTGGCCGCCGAGGCGAAGATGTTGACGAATGTCGCGGTGTCGCCGGAGATCACCGCCAGCCGGTTGACCAGCCGGTCGGAGAAATCGTTCATCCGCTCCTGCACCCGCTCGACCGCGTTCTCCCGGGCGCGGACGTATCCGATGGAAATCAGCGCACCTGCCACCACCACGACAAGGCCCACCATCACCACGCTCAGGATCAGCCTGAGCGATGGCCGGCTCCAGCGCCGGTCGGCTTCCTCCAATGCATTGGCCACGCAATATCCCCGGTTCCTGTCCGAGGAGATCGCTCCGTCGACAGCTGATACATTTACGCTCTAGCCGATTTTCGGCGCGGAACGCCAGTGTCTCGCTTCGCGCATGTGCCGGATCCGGATCAATCCATGTTGATCTTCGTTCCCGTCGCCCCGTTTAGGAGTCGCTTCAAATGGAAGCTTGCGAGCCCATCGTCGGACCGTCTGCCGACCAGTACCGCGAAGGCGCCGAGAGCACCGGGGTCGCCCGCCTCCAATTTGGCAAACGCAGCCGCGTAGTCTTCCCCGGAAGCTTCGTCTTGTTGGCCGGGGCGCAGCGGCTCGAATGCGCGCAGTCGTTCGGTCCTGCCCCTCAGCATGAGGTCGCCGACCGGCCGGCCGTGGAAATCCGCAACCTGCTTCGTCACGTTTTCGCTCACGCAGATGCGCGTGCCGAGTTGCTTGTTGGCTGTTTCCAGCCGTGCAGCAATATTGATCGTGTCGCCATAGGCGGTGTAATCGAAGAAGCGACCGCCGCCGAAATTCCCCACGATCGCCGGCCCGGCATTCACCCCGATACGTGTTGTGCCGATCGCGATGCCCTTTGCCAGCCATGTGTCGCGAAAGACCTGCGCGAATGCATCGAGATCGAGCGCACATTCGATGGCGCGCTGGGCATGGTCGGGTTGCTCGCCCGGCGCGCCGAAGAGAACGTGCAGTGCATCACCGACGATCTTGGCGACAGTGCCTTCGTGGGCGAACACGATGGACGTCATTCCCGCGAGATATTCGTTGAGCATTTCACCGAGAATATCCGGCTCGAGCGTCTCGACCAGTGTCGTGAAGCCGGCAATATCGGTGAAGATCGTCGCCACCTCTCGGCGCTGCCCGACAAGATCGAGCGCGCCTGCATCTCCGGCCAGTCTTTCGGCCAATCCCGGCGAAAAATAGCGCGACAGCACCTCGCGATTGCGCGCTTCGAGTTCGACAATCAGCCGGGCATTCTCGATCGCGATCACGGCCTGGTCGGCGAAGGTGTGAACGAGTGCAATCTGGCGATCGGTGAAAAGCCGTGCCTCCGGCCGCGACATCGCGATGACGCCGACCACCTTGCCGTCGCGTTTCAAAGGCACAGCCAGGCCGCCGCGATAATCACCGAGCTGATGGCCGGTCAGTGAGCGAAAACGCGGATCGTTCGGTATGTCCTCGACATTCACGACTTCACCGGTAAAGGCGGCAATCGCGGAGGTCGTCACCGCGTCGGCGGCAGGCGTGAGTGCCAGGATGCGGGCGTAGCTGACCCATTCCTCGGGATAATTGACATGCGCGGCAAGATACAATTGCCCGTCCCGGCTCAGCCAGACGACGCCGCGCGTGGCCTCGCAAAGATCGATCGCCGAGCGGATGAGCGTGGTCAGGACCGTGTCAAGATCGAAAGCCGACTGGCTGATCAGCTTCAACACATCCGATGTCACCGCCTGCGCCTCATGCGCCGCCATCAACTCCTTGGTGAGACGGTCGATAATGGCTTCAAGCTGGCGAACTAAGTCCTGCATATGCTGCGTGATCCCTCGGTCGCTGTGCGACACGCCAATGGAGCGGCGAATATAGGCAGAAAGAAAATTGCAAGCTAGATGTGAGCAGCTATTGGGAGCCATTCTGTTGGCTCAAACGGAGTTGGATGGTCGACCGGTGGGCCACGCGTCGCAGCGAGGCTCTATGGCCAAGCCGGCCGGTCGATCAGGCGGCCCGTTTCGGCCATATTCGCGGCGCGCCCTCCGCACTACATCCCCCATACCACCGCCTGTTCATGCCGCTTGATCAGCGATTTCAGATCCTCGAATGACGTGCCGATGTAGCGCGCGAACTGGTCGATGGCCGGCACACGCGGTGCATCGGCGCGTTTCAGCAGCCCCAGCGCGCGATCGGGATGCGGGATGGTCACCGGCAGGGCAGTGATCGATTTTTCGTTGCGCAGCGCGAAGACCACGCTGTGCGGCATGATCGTCAACGCCTGCGATGTCTTGAGGTAGTTCACCACGCTCATCAGCGATCCGCCGGAATAGCGGATCTTGATCTCGGTCGCCCCGAAGGACAGCAGCATGCCGCGCAGGTCGGCCATCAGCGGACTGCCCGGCGGCGGCGCGATCCAGGGATAATCGAGTAGATGCGCGGGCTGCGGCCGCCTCTTGAGCAGCAGCGGATGCGTGACGCTGCAGGCGATCACGTTGCGGCCGGGTAGGATCTGCTGGAAGGTCATGCCGGAACCTTCATCAAGGATATCGATCGGGCAGATGGCAAGGTCGATCTGGTCGGCCTGCAGGGCGGCGCGAAGATCGGGGAAATAGCCATAGGTGAGATCCACCCGCACGTCGGGATGACGGGTCTGGAACTCGGCGATCATCGGCGCGATCAGCGCATCCATGAAGAACGGCGTACCACCGACTCTGACGACGCCGCTCTTGCCGACGCGAAAACTCTCGATGGTTTCCGATGCCTTGCGGCTGGCCGCCAGCATGGCCTTGCCATGTTCGGCCAGTGCCCGCCCGAGTGCCGTGGGCTGCAATGGCCGCTTGCCCCTGACGAACAGCGGCTCGCCGACACGCTTCTCCAACATCGACAGGGTGCGCGACACCGCCGGCTGGGCCAACCCCAGCAGGGCCGCGCCTTCGGTGACGCCACCGGACTGGACCACGGCGGCGAGCTGGACAAGATGTCGTTCGTCGAACTTCATAACAAATCGTTATATAGATTAGCAATCAAATCATCAACGGCGTGGTTTGTCTTTGCTACTCTCACCATAAGCCATCATCCGGGAGGGAGAGCATGCGGCAGGCAAAGCCAGCGCCGAGTTTCAGCGAGAGCAATTCCGCTGACATTTTCGCTGAGCGCCTTGCCGGCGTCGAGCAGAAGCCGCTGCCGCAAATTCTCGCCGCCGCCGTCCAGCATCTCCACGCCCTGATCCGTGATTTCCGCCCGACGCCGGAGGAATGGAAGCGCGTGATCGCCTTCCTCACCGAAGTCGGCCATGCCAGCGACGAGCGTCGCCAGGAATGGGTTCTGCTGTCGGACCTGCTGGGCGCTTCGGCACTGGTTGAGGAAATCAATTCCCGCCGCCCCAGGGGCGCGACGCCCAATACGGTGCGTGGCCCCTTCTATCGCGCCGATGCCCCGCACTATCCGCTCGGCGCTTCGATTTCGCTCGACGGCGTTGGCGAGCGCTTGCTCGTTTCGGGCAGAGCGCGGGATCTCGACGGCCAGCCGATCGCGGGCGCGGTCATTGAGACGTGGCAGGCCAATGCGCAGGGTTTTTATGAGAACCAGCAGCCGGATATGCAGCCGGAGTTCAATCTGCGCGGCATCTTCAAGACCGGCCAGGATGGCGCATTCCATTACAGCACGGTGCGGCCCTCCGGCTACGGCGTGCCCGATGATGGGCCTGTCGGCATGCTGTTCAAGCAGGCGGGCTATTCGTTGCGCCGGCCGGCGCATCTGCATTTCATGGTCAGCGCGCCGGGCTTCGAACCCATTACCACCCACATCTTCGACGCCAGCGACCCGCATCTCGCAGGCGACGCAATTTTCGGCGTGAAGCAGGAACTGGTCGTCGATTTCGAAGAGGCTGGCGATGGCTGGAAGGCTGACGTGACCTTCGTGATGGCGCGGTCGAGAAATGGAGTACGCACATGAGCCGACTGTTCACATATCAGGGCAGCGCGGCCCATATCGTGTTCGGCGAAGGTCGTAGCCAGACGGCAGGCGAGTGGGTCGAGAAGCTCGGCTGCAGCCATGCGCTCGTGCTCTCGACACCGCACCAGAAGGCAGATGCCGAAGCGCTGTCAGCAAGGCTCGGCCCGCTTTCATCAGGCGTCTTCGCCGGCGCGGTGATGCACACGCCGGTGGAGGTGACCGAAACCGCGATGCAAGTCGTTCGCGATAGCGGCGCCGATTGCGTCGTCTCGCTCGGCGGCGGTTCGACCACCGGCCTGGGCAAGGCGATCGCCTATCGCACCGACCTGCCGCAGATCGTCATTCCCACCACCTATGCCGGCTCGGAAGTGACTTCGATCCTCGGCCAGACCGAGGGCGGCCGCAAGACCACGATCAAAGATCGCAGAATACTGCCGGAAGTGGTGATCTATGACGCCGGCTTGACCACCGGCTTGCCCGTCACACTCTCGGTTACGTCAGGGCTCAACGCCATGGCGCATGCGCTCGAGGCTCTCTACGCGCAGGACCGCAACCCGATCTCCAGCCTGATGGCATCAGAGGGCCTGCGTGCCTTCAAGTCCGCGCTGCCAGCTATCGTGGCGACGCCAGGCGACCTCTCTGTCCGGGCAGATGCCCTCTATGGCGCCTGGCTCTGCGGCACGGTGCTCGGCACGGTCGGCATGGCGCTGCATCACAAGATCTGTCACACGCTGGGCGGCACGTTCGATACGCCGCATGCCGAAACGCATGCGATCATGCTGCCGCATACCGCAGGCTTCAATGCCGTCGCCGTGCCTGAATTGCTGACGCCGGTCGCCGAGATTTTCGGCGGATCGGTGGGCGGTGGTCTCTGGGATTTTGCTAGCTCGATCGGTGCGCCCATGGCGCTCCGGGAACTCGGCCTGACCGAAACCGATCTCGATCGCGCAAGCCAGATCGCCGTCGAAAATCCCTATTGGAATCCGCGGCCGATCGACCGCCGGTCGATCCGCGAACTTTTGCAGCAGGCGTGGGAAGGCAATCGCCCGAACGAGGCCTGACGAGGACCAGATAGAACCAACGAGGGCCGCGAGGAGGCGGCCTTTATACGGGAGAGAGGAATGCCGATTCTTGAACTGGATGGAGTGTCGAAAAAGTTCGGGGCGTTGACCGTCGCCGAAGCGATTTCGTTCGCGGTCCAGCCGGGCGAGGCGCTCGGCATCATCGGCCCGAACGGCGCCGGCAAATCGACGCTGTTCAACCTCATCACTGGCAATATTCCCGCCGATGCGGGCACGATCCGCTTCGAAGGCCACGACGTGACGCGCACGCCGCCGATGCAGCGCTGCTTCGCCGGCATGGGCCGTACGTTCCAGATCCCGCAGCCGTTCGAGCAATTGACCGTGTTCGAGAATCTCGTCGTCGCGGGCAGTTTTGGCGCCCGCAAGACGGAGGGCGAGGTGACCGATCGCTGTGCCGAGATCCTGATCGACACCGGGTTGATTGACAAGGCGAATGCCACCGCCGGCAGTCTCTCCTTGTTGCAAAGAAAGCGGCTCGAACTCGCCCGGGCCATGGCAACCGAACCCAAATTGCTTCTGCTTGATGAGATCGCCGGTGGCCTGACCGAAGGCGAGTGCCAGGCGCTGGTCGCCACGATCCGGGGCGTCCACGCCAAGGGTGTCGCGGTGATCTGGATCGAGCATGTGCTGCATGCGCTCAATTCCGTGGTCGAACGGCTGCTGGTCCTGCATTTCGGCAAAGTGATCGGCATCGGCAAGCCCGACGAGATCATGGCATCGCGGGATGTGCGGGAAATCTATCTGGGGATCGAAATCTGATGGCCCTGATCGAAACCCGCGCGCTCAAGGCATTCTATGGCGACTTCCAGGCGCTGTTCGGCGTCGATATCGTGCTCGAACAAGGCGAGACCATCGCCATCATCGGCGCCAATGGCGCCGGCAAGACGACGCTGATGCGCTCGATCGCGGGCGTCCTCAAGAACGATCCAGGCTCCATTCTCTACCGCGACCAGGCGATCGGGGCGCTGGCCGCACCTGATGTCATGGGCCGGGGCATCGCCATGGTGCCGGAGGGTCGCCGGCTGTTCCCGTCGCTGAGCGTTGAGGAAAACCTGCTGGTCGGCAATTACGGCCGCAAGGTCGCGGGGCCGTGGAACCTGGAGGCCATCTATGGCCTGTTCCCGATCCTCAAGGAACGCCGTCACAAACCATCGACCGCGCTCTCGGGCGGCCAGCAGCAGATGGTGGCGATCGGCCGGGCGCTGATGTCAAATCCTGAAGTGCTGCTCTGCGACGAGATCAGCCTCGGCCTCGCACCTGTCGTCGTGCGCGATATCTACGCGGCCTTCCCAAGTATCCGCGAGACGGGTGCGGCGATCGTCATCGTCGAACAGGATATCGCCCAGGCGCTCAAGGTCGCCGATCGGGTCTATTGCATGATGGAGGGACGCATCACGCTCACCGGCAAATCGGGCGACCTGCATCGCGACGCCATCCACAAGGCATATTTCGGAGCGGATGGCCATGAATCTGCTTGATACGCTTCTCCAGGGCGTGCTGCTCGGCGGTCTTTATGCGCTGTTCGCGGCGGGCCTGAGCCTCGTCTTCGGCATCATGCGGCTGGTCAATCTCGCCCATGGCGACCTGATCGTGCTGGCAGCCTTCGTGATCCTCGTTCTCGTGTCGGCGCTCGGCCTCAATCCGTTTCTCGCAGCACTGGTCGCAGCACCGCTGATGTTCGCCGCCGGCTGGCTGCTGCAGTTCCATCTGCTCAATCGCACGCTCGGCAAGGATATGATGCCACCGCTGCTGGTCACCTTCGGCCTGTCGATCGTGATCCAGAACGCGTTGCTCGAAGGCTTCACCGCCGACAGCCGTCGCGTATCGGCCGGATGGCTGGAAACGGCCTCCATCCCGCTCGGCCCGGTCAATGCCGGCGTCATGCCGGTGCTCACGTTTGCCTCCGCGATCCTGATCATCGTCGCACTCAACCAATTGATCTACCGCACATCCGTCGGCCGCGCCTTCCGAGCCACCTCGGACGATCCGGTGACGGCCGGCCTGATGGGCATCCGCCCGCAAAGCATCTTCGCGCTGGCCACGGGCCTCGCCATGGTGGTGGTGACGATCGCAGCCCTTTATCTCGGCACCCGCGCCAATTTCGATCCGACATCCGGGCCGGCGCGGCTGATCTATGCCTTCGAAGCTGTGATCATCGGTGGGCTCGGTTCGCTCTGGGGCACGCTGGCCGGCGGCATCATCCTCGGTGTCGCTCAGACGCTGGGCGCTTCGATCAATCCGGAATGGCAGATCCTCGCCGGACATCTCGCCTTCCTCCTCGTCCTGCTGTTCAAGCCGCGCGGCCTGTTTCCGCGCGCGGTCGATTGAGGTGCCGATGACCACGCTCTCCCGACAGGTATTCAACGTCGAGACCCGCACCAAGGCGTCGTCGGTCTTTGCCGTCGTCGCCGGGCTGATCGTCCTGCTGGCGTTGGCCGCGCCATTCCTGGTCTCGCGCGGGGCGATCCAGGATCTCTTTTTCATCCTCACCATGCTGGTTCTGGCGCAATGCTGGAATCTTCTGGCTGGCTATGCCGGGCTGATTTCGGTCGGCCAGCAACTGTTCGTCGGCTGCGGCGCCTATGCGATGTTCGCGGTGGTGACGCTGGCCGGGCTCGATCCGTTGATCGCGATTCTCGCCGCTGGCGTGTTCGCCGGGCTGGTCGCGGTGCCGACGGCCTTCTTCACCTTCAGGCTCTATGGACCCTATTTCGCCATCGGCACTTGGGTGATTGCTGAAGTCGGCCGGCTGCTGTTCGCGCAATGGAAGGCGCTCGGCGGCGGCACCGGGACGTCCCTGCCGCGCGAGGCCGTCCGCGACATGGCCGGCATCGATTTTCTCAAAAGCACGCTCAGTATGAAGTCGGCGCAGGCGGGTGATGCGCTTACCTACTGGCTGGCGCTGATCCTGGCGGTTGCCTCGATCGGCTTCTTCTATCGCCTGCTGCGCTCCAAGCAGGGGCTCGGCCTCGCAGCCGTCCGCGACAACGAGCAAGCCGCGCGTGCCGTCGGCGTCGATGCGCGGCGAATGAAGGCGCTGGTCTATCTCGTCACGGCGGTCATCACCGGCATGGCCGGCGCTCTGATCTATGTGCAGAAGCAGCGTATCTCGCCCGATGCCGCCTTCTCGCTGCTCGACTGGACGGCCTATGTCATCTTCATCGTGGTGATCGGCGGCATCGGCACGATCGAGGGGCCGATCGTCGGGGTCATCGTCTTCTTCCTGCTGCAGAACCTGCTCGCCGATTACGGCTCCTGGTATCTGCTGATCCTGGGCACGATCGCCATCGCAACCATGCTGTTTGCGCCACGCGGGCTCTGGGGTCTGTTCTCGGCCCGCACCGGCATCCAGCTTTTTCCCGTGCGCCGCATCCTCAAGGTTGGCACGCCGGACATTTCGAATTCACAAGACATAAAGGGAGGCCCGCATGGCTGACATCACCACGGACGTACTCATCATCGGCACCGGTCCGGCGGGATCGGCAACCGCAGCGCTGCTCTCGACCTATGGCGTCGAGAACATGGTGATCAACCGCTACCGGTGGCTGGCCAGTACACCGCGCGCCCACATCACAAACCAGCGCACGATGGAGGTGCTGCGCGATCTCGGCCGCAACGTCGAAGACGAGGCCTATATGTTCGCGGCCGAGCAGGACCTGATGGGGGAGAACGTCTTCTGCACCTCGCTGACCGGCGAGGAGATCGGCCGGATGAAGAGCTGGGGCAAGCATCCGCTGTCGCGCGCCGAGCACCAGCTTTCCTCACCGAGCCGCATGAACGACCTGCCGCAGACCTTCATGGAGCCGCTGCTGTTCAAGACCGCCTGTTCGCGCGGCACACAGGCCCGCATGTCGACGGAATATGTCAGCCACGTCCAGGATGCCGATGGTGTGACAACCACTTGCCGCGACCGGCTGACCGGCAAGGACATCACCATCCGCTCGAAATTCCTCGTCGGCGCCGATGGCGGCAATTCCAAGGTCGCCGAGCATGCCGGCCTGACTTATGAGGGCAAGATGGGCGTCGGCGGCTCGATGAACATCCTGTTCGAGGCCGATCTTTCCCGCCACGTCGCCCACCGTCCGTCGGTGCTCTACTGGGTGCTGCAGCCGGGCGCCGATGTCGGTGGCATCGGGATGGGCCTCGTGCGCATGGTTCGCCCGTGGAACGAATGGCTGATCGTCTGGGGTTACGACATCAACCAGCCCGCGCCGGAGGTCAACGAGGATTTCGCCATCAGCGTGGTGCGCGACCTCGTCGGCGACCAGCAACTCACGCCGAAGATCAAGTCGGTCTCCACGTGGACGGTCAACAACATGTATGCGACCAAGACCGCCAATGGCCGCGTCTTCTGCATGGGCGACGCCATCCACCGGCATCCTCCATCGAACGGGCTGGGCTCCAACACCTCGATCCAGGATGCATTCAATCTGGCCTGGAAGCTGGCAGCGGTGCTCAAGAGCCAAGCGGGACCGGCGCTGCTAGACAGCTACGATGCCGAGCGAGCGCCGATCGCCAAGCAGATCGTTACCCGCGCCAACCAGTCGATCGAGGAATTCGGCCCGATCTTCAAGGCGCTCGGCCTGCTCGATTCCGTCGATCCGGTGAAGATGCAGCAGAACATGGATGCCCGCTGCGACGACACCGATGCCGCCGAACTGCAGCGCGCCGCCATCCGCGAGGCGATCGCCTACAAGGCCTACGAGTTCGATGCCCATGGCGTCGAGATGAACCAGCGCTACAAGTCGGGCGCTGTCGTCACCGACGGCCAGCCGGAACCGGCCTTCGAGAAGGACGCCGAGCTGCATTATCAGCCCACCACCTGGCCCGGCGCACGGCTGCCGCATGCCTGGCTGTTCGGCCATGGCAGCGAGAAAGTCTCGACGCTCGATCTCACCGGCCATGGCGCCTTCACCATCCTGACCGGTATCGGCGGTGATGGCTGGGTGCAGGCCGCGAAGGTGCTCGGCAAGGAGTTCGGCATGACCATCACAGTCCACAAGATCGGCCCGCGCCAGCAATGGCAGGATCTCGTCGGCGATTGGGCCAATATCAGGGAGATCCGTGATTCCGGCGCTCTTCTGGTCAGGCCGGATCACCATGTCGCCTGGCGGGCGGAAGGCATGGTCGCCGACCCCGAAACCGAACTCCGCCGCGTCCTCAATGCAATCCTGAAAAAGTGAGATGACCATGGAAGCGCACGAAAGAGGCTTTTTCACCGAAGAAGATTCCGTCGCGGTCGTCACCGGCCGCAACCAGAATGCAAAAGATGAGCGGCTCAGGCAGGTGATGGAGGTCATCACCCGCAAGCTGCACGAGGCGGTCAAGGAGATCGAGCCGACGCAGGACGAGTGGATGCAGGCGATCCTGTTCCTGACCCGCACCGGCCAGATCTGCAACGAATGGCGCCAGGAATACATCCTGCTCTCGGATGTGCTCGGCGTCTCGATGCTGGTCGATGCGATCAACAACCGCAAGCCGTCAGGGGCCTCGGAGAGCACGGTTCTCGGACCTTTCCACGTTGCCGACGCACCGGAACTGCCGATGGGCGCCAATATCTGCCTCGATGCCAAGGGCGAGGACATGTTCATCGAGGGCCGCATCCTCGATACCGAGGGCAGGCCGATCGCTGACGCAGTGATCGATGTCTGGCAGGCCAATGACGAAGGCTTCTACGATGTCCAGCAGAAGGGGATCCAACCGGATTTCAACCTGCGCGGCATTTTCCGCACCGGCCCGGACGGCCGCTACTGGTTCCGCGCGGTCAAGCCGAAATACTATCCGATCCCGGATGATGGCCCGGTGGGTCAACTGCTCGGCCAGCTCGGCCGCCATCCGTATCGCCCGGCGCACCTGCACTACATCATCAAGGCCGATCGCTATGACACGCTCGTCACCCATATCTTCGACCCCGATGATCCCTACATCAATTCAGACGCCGTGTTCGGTGTGAAGGAAAGCCTGCTCGCCAAGTTCAACAAGACGCACGATCCCGCGCGGGCACAGGATTATGGGTTCTCGGGCGATTTCTGGGATGTGGATTACGACTTCGTCCTCGCCCGGAAAGGCGAGGCGTAAGGCTCACGCCATCGGCCGGCGGTCGCGCTCGGCCATGAAAGGTCCGTGCGCCCATGGAATGGAGCTGTCGTGTTTTTCGATCATCCGACGCAGTTCGGAGAATTCCCGCCTGAGGTGGCCGATGAACTTGCGGCTCGCCGGATTGGTATAGGGCTTGCGCTTGGTCATGACGCCGAGCGCGCGCTCGGGCTGCGGAATGTCGAGTGGAATGACGGTGATCTTGTTTTCGCCGCGGAAGGAAAAAGCGACCGAAAATGGCATCAGGGCCAGCGCATCGGTTCCGGTCAGGTAGTTGATGACGCTGAGCAGCGAGCCGCCCGCATAGCGGATCGCCACTTCCGATATGCCAAGGGTGATCAGGATGTTGTGCAGGTCCAATACCAGCGGCGAGCCCGGCAGCGGCGCCACCCAGGGATAATGGACGATGTCCTCGATGGCGATGGTCCGCTTGTGGACGAGGGGATGGCCGACGCTGCAGGCCAGCACGTTGCGGGCAGAGAGAATGGGTTCGAACGCATAATCCGCCCGGAGATCCGATGCGCCGGTAGGTGTGACCGCGAGATCGATCTGCCCGGATTCCAGCCCTGCCATCAGGTCGGGGTAATTGCCATAGGACTGGTCGATCATGATCCCCGGCTCGCTCCGCTGGAACGAGGCGACCATCGGCGAGATCACGGCATCCATGAAGAACGGCACGCCGCCGAGCCGGACCCGCCCCGACGAGCCCGACTTGAAGCTGCGGATGATCTCGTCGGCCTTTCGCGACGACGACAGGATGGCCTTGCCTTGCTGGCCAAGTTGTTCGCCGAGCGGCGTCGGCTGCATCGGCCTGCGTCCCGCGATGAAAAGCTCCTCGCCGATCCGCTTTTCGAGCGTGGAAATGGTGCGCGACACGGCCGATTGGGTCATGCCCAGCAGGGCCGCACCCTCGGTCACGCCGCCGGTTTCGATCACGGCGGCGAGTTGGACGAGATGTCGTTCATCGATCTTCATAGCAAATTGCTATAATGGTTATGAGTATTCGCAACAAGTGGGCATTCGTCAGGTGTATAGTCAATCAACTCCGGGATGACACGCGGGAGGCGTGCCGGAGATTGGGATTGGATCCTTGAGGAGGAGAACGACGCGATGGCTTTCATCAGCGGGTATCACCATTTGACGCTCAGCACCGATGGCGTGCAGGAAGATTACGATTTCTACACGAAGATATTGGGTCTCTATTCGGTAAAGCGGACCGTGCTGTTCGACGGCACCATTCCCGTCTACCATCTGTATTACGGCTCGCGCGACGGCGATGCCTCCACCATCATCACCACCTTTCCCTTCCGCAAGCCGGCCGTCTTCGGCCGGCGCGGCACCAACCAGTCGAAAATCATCCAGCAGGCAATTCCCGTGGGTTCGGCCGACTACTGGGTCGATCGCCTGAACGCCAAGGGCATCGAGGCGGCGAAGTTCAGCCGCTTCGGCCTGACCCGCGTCGGCTTCAAGCATCCCTGCGGCATTCCGCACGAACTGGTGGAAAGCCCGGCCGACACGCGGCCCTCGATCGTCAACGAGGCGCAGGGCGTCGCCGCTGAACACGGTATCAAGGGCATCTACGGCGCCGCGATCGCCGTCTTCGACCGCACGTCTATGGACGATTTCCTGACCGTCGGCCTGTCGATGAAGAAGGAAGCCGACAGCGACGAAGGCCTGATGTTCTCGGTGCCGAACAATGCTGGTCCGAGCAGCATGGTCGAGATTCTGCACGAGCCGAACGATCGCCAGGGCACCTGGACGCTTGCGGGCGGCACGATCCACCATCTCGCGCTCAACACGCTCAACGAAGAGAACCAGCTGACGCTCAAGGCCCATCTCGAAGGCCTCGGCTTCACCGACGTTTCGGACCAGAAGGACCGCAACTATTTCAAGTCGTGCTATGTCCGCTCGCCGGGCGGCGCATTGTTCGAAATCGCCTGGTCCGTCGAGGGCGGCTGGGCACTCGACGAGCCCCCGGGCAAGATCGGCACGACGCTGGTGTTTCCGCCCTGGTTCGAGGATCGCCGCGAAGAACTGACCGCCGGGCTCGAACCCGCCAACTTTTGAGCAGCGCCATGGAGATGCATGATGCTCCACTGCGCCTGGGCGTGCCGCCCACCGAGGCGAAAGTTCTTTGCGTATTCGTCCACGGGCGCACCCAGGCGCCCGAGGACATGCGCGAGCAGGTCGTCGAGCGACTGAAGACATCAGGCGTTTCGTTCGTGCTGCCCCGCGCAGCCGGCAACAGCTGGTACGACGCCCGCGCCACCGATCCGCTGACGGATGAATCGCGCCGCCAGCTCAACGCCTCGCTGGTCTATGTCCGCGACATCGTCACCGATTTCGCCAGGAATGCCGGACGCTCCCTGCCGATGCTCGTCGGCGGCTTCAGCCAGGGCGCCTGCCTGACGCTGGAATACGCGATGAAATACGGACCCTGGGATGGGGGGATGGTGAACCTCACCGGCTGTCGCGTCGGCACGCGGAGCTGCGACCGGCCTTTCGCCGATCTCGATCGCATGCCGGTCTATCTCACCGGTTCCGACAAGGATCCGTGGATACCGGTCGAGGCATTTGCGGGTGCAGCCGAAGCGCTCGGCAAGGCGCGCGCCGAATTGCGCTGCGACATCTTTCCGGACCGGGGGCACGAGGCATCCGACACGGAACTGGCGCAACTCGATGAAATACTGTCGGGGCTCGCCTCCGGCAGGAAACCGTTCCGGCCGGCCGCCGGATAGTCACGCATTCGCATGCGTCACGGTGGGAGAAAAACATGATAAAGCGGAGAACACTTCTGAAAGGCACCGCCGCCATGGCGGTGGGAACCTCGTTCGGGGCCTTTCCGGCGCCGGCGATATCGCAGAATGCCAAGATCAAGCTGGGCTATGTGAGCCCGCAGACCGGCCCGCTTGCGGCATTTGCCGAAAGCGACAAGTTCAATATCGATGCCTTCCTGGCGACCGATATCGGCAAGAATTTCGACATCATCGTCAAGGACAGCCAGTCCAATTCCAACCGCGCCGCCGAGGTCGCCAAGGAACTGATCGTTTCCGACAAGATCAACCTGATGCTGGTGGCATCGACGCCTGAGAACACCAATCCGGTAGCCACCACCTGCGAGGCGGAGGAAATCCCCTGCATCTCGACAAAGGCACCGTGGCAGCCCTGGTTCATCGGCCAGCAGGGCAATCCCGGCGATCCGGCATCCTGGAAGCCGTTCAACTTCGCCTACCATTATTTCTGGGGTCTCGAGGACATCATCGCCGTCTTCACCAACATGTGGGCGCAGCTCGAAACCAACAAGAAGGTCGGCGGCCTGTTCCCCAACGATGGTGACGGCAATGCCTGGGGCGATCCCCAGAACGGCCTGAAGCCGGGGCTGGCAGCCGCCGGCTTCGAACTCAACGATCCCGGCCGCTACCAGAATCTGAGCGACGATTTCACCGCCCAGATCAACGCCTTCAAGGCAGCCGGCAGCGACATCATCACCGGCGTGGTGATCCCGCCGGACTTCACCACCTTCTGGAACCAGGCCAAGCAGCAGGGCATGAAGCCGAAGGCGGTCACCGTCGCGAAGGCGATCCTGTTTCCGCAATCGGTCGAGGCGCTCGGCGAAAACGGTCACAACCTGTCGTCCGAGGTGTGGTGGTCGGCCAGCCATCCGTTCAAATCGTCGGTGACCGGCCAATCATCGGCCGATCTTGCCGCCGAGTTCACTGCGAAGACCGGCAGGCCATGGACCCAGCCGATCGGCTTCATCCATTCGCTCTTCGAAATGGCTTCGAACGTGATGGGCAGGGTCGAGGACGTGACCGACGCCGAAGGGGTCGCCGCTGCCATCGCTGCCTCCAAGGTCGATACGGTCGTTGGCCATATCGAGTGGAACGGTGCCGGCCTGCCGCCTTTCGCGGCCAAGAACGTGGCCAAGACACCGCTGGTCGGGGGTCAATGGCGGCGCCAGCCGGATGGCAAATTCGAACTGGTCATCGTCGACAACAAGACCGCGACATTCATACCGGCGGGCGGCACCATGGAACCGTTGGCCTGACAGGACGGCGTTCAGAATCGAGGCCAGCGGGATTTCAGGATTCCGCTGACCTCGTCATTTTCTCAAACCACCCATCGCAAGATCACCATCTCAAGCGGTCTTTTCATGCTTCCCATTCACGCGATAAGCCAATTGGGCGCGTGTCAGCCCGAGCAACCGCGCCGCCGCCGACAGATTTCCACCCGCCCGTTCGAGGGCCACACGATAGATCGACTGCTCAAAGTCGGGCAGCGAGAAGGTCTGCGATTCCATAAGGTTGTCGAGCAGCGGCGACAATGCAGCGCTCTCTTGGCCGCCGATAGCCGGCGGGTCGGCGAGCCGCGAAAGCTGCGCCGCGATCTCCTTCCCGGTGATGCGGTTCTTGCCCGCATGGCCCGCAAGTACAGTGGTCAACACGCCACGCATCTGGTGCAGGTTGCCCGGCCACGCAAACTCCTCGATCCATTTCGTCGCGGAATTGTCCAAGGCAGGTGACTCCACACCCATCCGCCCGGCAATCATCGGCAGCAATTCAATCGCGATCTCGGCGCGCTGGCCGGCACGTTCGGCGAAAGTCGGCACGCGTATTGTCAGTGCCGAAAGGGCCGAGCGGAGCTCAGTCGACAAGCCAGGAGAACCAGTCCGGCTCTCGTCCCACAGGGCGATGATGCGGGGCCCGCCGCCAAGAATTCCATCCTCGATCGAACGCACGAGTTGCGGCTGGATTTCGGCTGGGATGTTCTCCACACCATCGATCAGGATCGTCTCTCCACCGGCTTTTCGTTTGGCCGACTTGCCGGGGCGGGCGATTTCCATGCAGAGTTCAAGATCGACCTGCGCGCCGAAGATCCGCCGCATCTCCGTCGCGTGCACCGCGGATGCATTGTGGAGATAGCCTGCCGCCCGGCTCCGGCCCGTGCCTGAGGCGCCAGAGACGAGAACCGGGAGCGCCATCGGCGCCAGCAAGTCGAGCTGGGTCCGGACCGGAGCGAGCAGCACCCGGTCAAGTCCCCCAAGCGATTGTTCGCCTGAGGCTACGCCGGCCTTGCGGATAGGACCGGATGACGCCGGCTCCGGCGTGGCTATGATCCGCTCGCGAAACAGCGCGACTTCGGGATCCGATGCGCCCCATCCATCGGCATGCTTGCCGAGGACGCGGCAATTGCTGTGACCCTGTCCCGCGCATTCGACCTCCTTGTAGACGATCAGCGTGTCGAAGAATTCGCTGGCATAGCCCGAGGCGTAACCAAGCTGTGTCCAGCACACGGGATCGGGGGAGGGCCTGTTGCTGCTGCGGAACTCCGCGGCCTCGGCGCTGTCGTGCCAGAGGAACTCAGCCGTAAGTTTCTGCTTACGGAAATCATAAGTGTTGAACACCGTTTCCACCCGCACCACGCCGCTGAATGTGTGCAGCCTGGTGCCGGCGGTAAAGGCGTCTCGGGCGTCGAGATTGGGCCAGCTGGCGCGGACGAAACGCGCGTCGGATTGCCCCGACAGGAAGCCCAGCCGCATCAGGAAAATGCGCGTCTCATGTGTACCGAGCATGCGTGTGAGTTCTCGCCGGAGCAGGCTGCTGACGGCCGTTCGCTGCATGACGATGCGATCGCCGTTGAGGCTGATCATCCCATTGCTGGGATTGAAAACGATGCTGGACAGCAATTCCCGGACCGTCGGACTGCCGCCGCGATCCAGCACTTTCGACGTCTCGATCGGAGCCCTCAAGACATGCCCTCCCCAGGTCACGGAAGCTTGGATTCGCAGCTTGCGATTTTTCATCAAATGGTCAAGCGGATTTGATGATTTCATCAATCACGTCGGTGGTATTCAACCTTCGCAGTGCAACAAAAATTGAAAATAAATCTTCTAATATCAATTGCTTATGATTTATGTCGTATGAAGAGAAATTGATATCGTTCAATCATTTGACAGAGCTACCCTTTGGCAGTCCTTATCATTCCAAGGAAATCAAAACCGCTGCCCGGGAGGGGCGGACGAGCGTCGGGAGAGGACAAGTCGATTGGGTGCGAGGTCGCCCGATCGGGTCTGTCGGGCTGCGGCATGGGAGCTGGAATGACGACTTTACAGGATATGTTCGACGTTCGTGGCAAATCGGTTATCGTGACGGGCGGGGCCAGCGGGATCGGCCGCGCCTATGCCGAGGTCATGGCCGACAACGGCGCAAATGTATGCATTTTCGATCTGGATGCGGATCGTCTCTCCAGCGTTGTGGCAGACATGAAGGACGCCGGCGCCGATGTCTGGGGGCAGGTGATCGATGTCAGCGACCGCGCCGCGATGGCTGCGGCATTCGACGCCGTGGCGAGCAGAAATGGCCGCATCGACGTGGTCTTCGCCAATGCCGGTATCGATGCCGGTCCCGGCTTTCTATCGACCGAGGGCGGCCGCATTCCCGAAGGCGCAATCGACGTGCTGGACGATCATCACTGGGACAGGGTGATCGAGGTCAACCTCACTTCCGTCTACACCACCGTCAAGCACGCCGCGCGGCATATGAAGAAGACCGGCGGCGGCAGGATCATCGTCACGTCGTCGATCGCGGCGCAGATCAACGAGGCGATCGTCGGCACGCCCTATATGCCGGCCAAGGCAGGCGTCGACCATTTCGTCCGCCAGATGGCGATGGAGCTCGGTGCTCACGGCATCCTGATCAACTGCATTTCGCCCGGTCCCTTCATGACCAATATCGCCGGCGGCCGGCTGAAGATCGCCGCCGACCGCAAGGCGTTCGAGGCGCAATCGTTGATCGGCCGGATCGGCGATACCGAGGATATCAAGGGTCTGGCGCTCTACCTGGCGTCTCCGTGCTCGTCTTACGTGACCGGAAGCCAGATCGTCATCGATGGCGGCGCAATGCACCGCATCAAGTGAATAACGCGGACTGCCGGTTGCGTGGAGGACGCAGGTGGCGATCGCGAAGATCAACAGAGAAAACCAACGGGAGGAGACCATGGTGGAACTGATAAGCAAAATAGCGAGGCCGTCGCGTCGAACGGTCCTCAAGGGAATTGGCGCAGGCCTCGCGGCATCGGCGCTTGGAGCGCCGATGATTGCGCGCGCGCAATCCAAAGGCACGATCAAGCTCGGCTTCGTCACGCCGGCGACCGGCCCGCTCGCGCTGTTCGGCGAGACCGACGGCTGGGCGGCGGACAAGATCAAGGCCCTTCTGAAGGACGGCCTCGAAACAACATCAGGCAAATATGACGTCGAAATCCTGATCCGCGACAGCCAGTCGGATCCCAACCGCGCTGCGGAAGTGGCCGGCGACCTGATCCTGAACGATGGCGTGCATCTTCTTCTGCCGGCATCGACCACCGATACGGTCAGCCCCTCGGCGGACCAGGCGGAACTCAATGAATGCCCCTGCCTGTCGACTGGCGCGCCTTGGCAGGCGATCATCATGCCACGCGGCGGCGCCGACAAGCCGTTCAACTGGACTTACCACTTCTTCTGGGGTCTCGACGAGGCACTCAACACCTTTGTCGGCCTGTGGAACACGCTCGACACCAACCGCAAGGTCGGCATGCTGTTTCCGCAGAACGCCGATGGCGAGACCTGGGGCAACAACGATTATGGCCTGCCCGTGCCGACCAAAAAGGCCGGCTTCGAGATCACCATGCCGGGCTATTTCCAGCCGCGCACCAACGACTATTCGGCGCAGATCGCGGCCTTCAAGCAGGCGGGCTGCGAGATCGTGGGCGGCATCACCTATCCCGACGACCTCAAGACCTTCGTCAACCAGTGCGCCCAGCAGGGCTACAAGCCCAAGGCCGTCACGGTGGCGGCAGCGCTGCTCTTCCCGGGCGGCGTGCAGGCGCTTGGGCCGCTCGGCGACGGCATGTCGTCCGAGGTGTGGTGGACACCTGCCTTCCCCTTCAAGTCGACGCTGACCGGCCAGGTGAGCCGCGACATCGCCGACCAGTGGGAGAGCGAGACCAAGAAGCAGTGGACGCAGCCGCTCGGCTACAGCCACGCCATCTGGGAAGTGGCGCTCGACATTCTCAAGCGCTCGTCCAACCCGCTCGACCGCACCGCCAACCGTGATGCCATGGTGGCGACCAAGCTCGACACGCTGATCGGCAAGGTCGACTTCTCCAGCGGGCCGCACAAGAACGTCTCCACGACGCCGATCTTCGGTGGCCAGTGGCGGAAGGGTGAGAAGTGGCCCTACGACCTGAAGATCGTCGACAACACCGTCAACAAGCTGTTCGAGCCTGAGCAGAAGATGGTGACGATCCCTTGGGCCGTCTGACCAGCATCGGTACGCAATAACCAGGCCCGCCGCCTTCACCGGGCGGCAGGCCAAGCAAGGCGGCGATGCATTGCCGCATGACTTGCATGCGAGAATTTTCGGGATGGAGGCGCATGATAGACGGCGTATTGCTTGAGGCGCGGGGACTGGGCAAGTCCTTCGGGGCGTTGCGTGTCCTGCACGATATCACCTTCGATGTTCGGGGCGGCGAAGTGCTGGGCATTCTCGGTCCGAACGGGGCCGGGAAAACCACGCTCTTCAACCTGGTGAGCGGTGATATCCGTGTCGACAGCGGCGAACTGGTCTTTGCCGGCGACAGGCTTGTGGGACAACCGCCCTACAGGCGCTGTCAGATGGGCATCGGCCGGACCTACCAGATCCCGCGTCCCTATGTCGGCATGTCCACGTTCGAGAACCTGCTCGTCGCGGCGTCCTTCGGCGGCGGCCGATCGGAAGCGGCCAGCTATGCCAGATGCGCCGAGATCCTCCGCCATTGCGAACTCGCCGACAAGGCCAACCGCCCGGCAGGTTCGTTGACGCTTCTCGACCGCAAGCGGCTTGAACTGGCGCGCGCGCTCGCCTCGGGGCCGAAGCTTCTGCTGCTCGACGAGATCGCCGGCGGCCTGACCGACGACGAAGGCAAGGCGCTCGTGGCACTCATCCGCCGCATACGCGACAGCGGCGTCACCATCGTCTGGATCGAGCACGTCCTGCACGCGCTGCTCGCCGTCGCCGACCGCATCCTGGTGCTGAACTTCGGCGAAAAGATCGCCGAGGGCGCGCCGGACGAGGTCATCAACAACCCCGAAGTCAGGCGCGTCTATATGGGGATCGAGACATGAGTGCGGCCCTGCTATCCACTCACGGGCTGGTCGCCCGCTACGGCGATTTTCAGGCGCTTTACGGCGTCGATTTCGAAATCGGCGCGGGCGAGGTCGTGGCATTGATCGGCGCCAACGGCGCCGGCAAGTCGACGCTCTTGAAATCAATCATGGGGCTGCTGCGCGTGGCGCCCGACATGGTGCGCCTCGATGGCCGCCAGGTCGGCGGCAGCCAGCCGCATCGCATGGTCGCCGATGGCGTGGCGATCGTGCCCGAGGGACGGCGCCTGTTTTCGGGCATGTCGGTCGCCGACAATCTGCGCGTGGCGATGGACCACGCCGCCCCGCTGCATGGCGAGGGCTGGACGCTCGACCGTGTCTACAAGCTCTTTCCGATCCTGCATGAGAAGCAGGCTGTTCCCGTGCAATCGCTGTCGGGTGGCCAGCAGCAGATGGTCGCCATCGGCCGGGCATTGCTCAACCAGCCACGCGTGCTTCTGTGCGACGAGATCAGCCTCGGCTTGGCACCCAAGGTCGTGCGCGAAATCTACCAGTCCATTCCCTCGATCGCCAACAGCGGCACCGCCGTCGTCGTGGTCGAACAGGATGTCGGCCTCGCCCGCTCGGCCTCCGACCGGCTCTACTGCATGCTCGAAGGTCGCGTCACTCTCACCGGTTGGTCCGCGGATATCTCTCGCGAGGCCATCGGCGAAGCCTATTTCGGAGCGTCTCATGCATTGGGTTGACGGGCTCGTTCAAGGTATCCTGCTGGGCGGCCTCTATGCCCAGTACGCGCTCGGTATGGCGCTGATGTTCGGCGTCATGCGCATCGTCAATATCACCCATGGCGACCTGATGATTCTGCTCGCGCTGATCGGCATCAGCCTCGCCTCGGCCTTCTCGCTGGGACCCTGGTCGGTGCTTGTCATACTCGTGGCGCTGGGTGCCGTCTTCGGCCTGCTGCTGCAACGCCTGATCCTCAACCGGGTGGTCGGCGAAGATCCCCTGCCGTCGCTGATCGCCACCTTCGGCCTGTCGGTGGCGCTCCAGAACGCGATGCAGCAGATCTGGTCGGCGGATACCCGCTCGCTTCCGAGCGCTGGTCTCGCGCAGGCATCGGTGCAGCTCGGGCCGATCTTCGTAGGCGTGCTGCCGGTCATCGTGCTCTGCACGGCGACCGTCCTGACCGCCGGACTCCACGCCGGCCTGCGCTATACGAAGTTCGGCCGGGCGCTGCGCGCAGCCTCCGCCGATGTCGAAGCCGCTGCGATGACCGGCGTCAATCCGAAGCGGATTTATGCCGGCGCCACGGCGCTGGCCGTGGCGATCCTGGGTTTTGCGGCGGTCTTCCAGTCGCTGCGGTCAACGGTTGCCCCCGCCGACGGCGCCTACCAGCTGATCTACGCTTTTGAGGCCGTGATCATTGGCGGCATGGGCTCGATCTGGGGCGCCTTCATCGGCGCCATGGTGCTTGGCATCAGCCAGTCGATCGGCTTCCGCATCGATCCGGGCTTCGGCATCCTCGCCGGCCATCTCGTCTTCCTGATCATTCTCGCCCTGCGGCCGCAGGGCATACTTGGAAAGGGTTGAGCCCATGGCAGCCATATTTGCGCCCGCTCATGCCGAGGCCGCTCAACCTGCTTCCGTCCGCGTGCAGCGCCAGACCGCATCCGGTGTCGCGGCGCTGATCATCGGCATCGGTGTTTTGCTCACCATTGCTTCCATGTCGCTCTGGGCGAGCCAGGGCCTGATCCGCGACGTCGTGGAGCTCTGCTGCTATATCGCCGTGGCGCAGATGTGGAACCTTCTCGCCGGCTACGGCGGCATGGTCTCGGTCGGCCAGCAGGCCTTTGTCGGCGTGGCCGCCTACATGCTGTTCGTCATGGCACAGCTCTGGGGCATCAATCCGTTCGTCTCGGTGCTGTTGGCCATGATCGCGCCGGCGATCCTCGCGATCCCCACCTATGGCCTGCTGCATCGGCTCGATGGACCCTATTTCGCCATCGGAACCTGGGTGATCGCCGAAGTCATGCGGCTCGCCACCTCCGTCTTCGGCTATGTCAATGCCGGCGCCGGCATGAGCCTGCGCGTGATGACCAGCTATAGCGCCGATCAACGCGCACTCGGCGTCTCGCTGCTCTGCGCATTGATGCTGCTTCTCACTGTCGGTGGCAGCTATGCGCTTCTGCGCTCGCGCTATGGACTGGCGCTGATCGCCATGCGCGACAATCCGATCGCCGCGGCCAGCCAGGGCGTCAATGTCGGCTGCGTGCGCTTCCTGCTCTGGGTGGCCGCGGCCATGGGCACCGGGCTTGCCGGCGCCATCTATTTCATGGCCCAGCTTCGCATCACGCCGCCATCCGCTTATGACCCCAATTGGGCCAATATCGCGATCTTCATCGTCATGGTCGGCGGGCTGGGATCGCTCGAAGGGGTGCTGATCGGCGCGCTCATCTATTTCTTCGCCGACAGGTGGTTCGGCGAATATGGCGCGACCTATCTCGTCGTGTTGGGCTTGCTCACCCTGTTCATGGCGCTGTTCGCCCGCGGCGGCATCTGGGGGCTGATCTGCAAGGTGGTGGATGCACCCTGGTTCCCCACGCGGCGCGTACTCCTGGAGGACAAGCCATGAGAGCAGCCCTATTCGACGGCGTCGGCCAGCCCCTGCGGATCGATGAAATCGCCGTGCCAGAGCCGGCCCATGACGAGGTCCTGCTCAAGATCGCCGCCTGCGGCATCTGCGGTTCCGACCTGCACATGACCGAGGACCCGGTGACGTTCGGCCTCAAGCCCTATGATGTGCTCGGCCATGAATTCGCCGGCGAAGTGGTCCGCTGCGGCACCGCTGTCGCGGATCTGAAGCCGGGCGACCGGGTGGCGGTCGCGCCGATGCGCGGCTGCGGCCACTGCGACAGTTGCCAGCAGGGCGAACCCGCCTGGTGTGCCGAAATGCGGCTGATCGGCGGCGGTTACGCCGAATTTACGACCGTCGCGGCGCGTCAGTGCCGCGTGCTTCCCGAGGATTTGCCGACGGTCGAGGGTGCTCTGGCCGAGCCGCTTTCCGTGGCCCTGCACGTGGTCATGCGATCCGGCCTGAAGCCGGGCGACCGGGTGCTCATCCTCGGTGCCGGACCGATCGGCCTGCTGGTTGCCTTCTGGGCCCGCCGCCAAGGTGCGCGCGCGGTGATCGTCGCCGACCTCGGCCGGCATCAGGAGGCGCGGGCCGCCGCACTCGGCGCGACCGGCTTCGCGCTGTCGGGACCGGGTCTCGCCGATGAGTTCCAGGACAAGGCGGGCGGTGCGCCGGATATCGTCTTCGAATGCGTCGGCAAGCGCGGCCTCATTGATTTCGCCTGTCGCCTGGTCCGCACCCACGGCACCGTTGTCGGCGTCGGCCTTTGTGTCGGCGGCGACGAGTGGAACCCGTTCGCGGCGCTGTCGAAGGAAATCAACGTGGTCTTCGCCGTGTTCTTCAACATGGCCGAATTCGAAACCGCGCTCGAGGCGCTCGGACCCGGCCGCTTCCGGCCGCAGGAACTCATCACCGAGCGGATCGGCTTTAACGCTGTTGCCGGCACCTTCGAGGCGCTTCGCCACAGGACGACACAATGCAAGGTGCTGATCACCGCCTAACCAGGCGGATCGGCCAATTCCGGGAGGAACGGATGGATTTCGAAACACTGACACAGGACATCGACGGCGTATCCGTGGTCGTGAAAGCGATCGGATCGGGACCGGCTGTGCTGGCATTGCATGGTGCCGCCACGCTTGAAGGCCATGCGTGGGCGAGGGGCCTTGCCGACCGCTTCCGTGTCTACCTGCCATTTCATCCGGGCTTCGGCGAGAGCGACGACGCGCCGCATATCACCGGCATGCAGGACATGGTCGTGCACAATCTGCGTCTCGTCGAGGCGCTGGGCCTCGACCGGCCACATCTCGTCGGCCATTCCATGGGCGGATGGATGGCGGCGGAAATGGCCGCGGTGGCTGGCGAGCGCTTCGCCCGGCTCGTGCTCAATGCGCCCGCAGGCCTCAATCATCCGGACCATCCCGCCGCCGATATGGCGGCGATCGGCCCCGAAGCATTGCCCGGTTACCTCGCTCACAATGTCGATATCGCCCTGCGCTACTTCCCCGGCGGCGTGGAATGCCCACCGCTCGACGAGTTTCTTGCCGCACGCGAGAAGGAGGGACGTGCGCTCGGCAACATTCTCAAGGTACACGGCATGGGCCATCCCAATCTCGGCCGCTGGCTGGGCCGCATTCCCAACGAAACGCTCGTCGTCTGGGGCGATCAGGATCGCATGATGCCGGCATCGCAGGCGCCGGTCTGGGCCGAGCGCATCCCGAATGCCCGGACGTTGATCGTCGCGAATGCCGGCCATTTTGCCATGCAGGAGGATCCGCGCGTGGTGACTGCTATCGGAGATTTTCTCACGGGCTGAGGCGCCGCGAGATCTTGAACACGTGGGCCGGCCGGCTTGATCCGGCCCGCCACACATCACTGATATTCCAAGGAGGAACACTCATGAATGCACCGTTGAAACATGGAAGCGGTTACTGGGGTACGAAGACGGATTTCGCATCGCTGATGGAGCAGGTGCGCAAGATCGGCCCCGTTCTCGAAGAGAACTCGCAGGACAATGAAAAGCTCGGACGGCTGAACGAGGCGACGTTCGAGGCCCTGAAGCCGCTCAGGATGTCGCACATCTTTGCCGGCGAGGATATCGGCGGCGCGCAGCTGTCGCCGACGCAAGGGTTGCAGCTCATCGAAGCCATCACCTATCACAGCGGTGCTGCCGGCTGGATATCGATGGTTCATGCCTGCATCGGCGCGATGTCGGCGGCCTTCCTGCCCGACACCGCCATCGCCCGGCTGTTCGGCGGTGACGCGGAAAATCGCTTCTCGGGCCAGGGCACGCCGACCGGCATGCTGAAGAAGGTCGATGGCGGCTATCTGCTCAATGGCAAATGGTCCTATGCGAGCGGCATCTATCACGCCACCTTCACTCACACCGCCGCGCTCCTCGACGACGGCAACGGTCAGCCGGCAAAGGACGAGAACGGCAATGTGATCGTGCTCTGCGCCCATGCGCCGGTCGGCGATCACGATCTGCTCGGGAACTGGAACTCGCTGGGCCTGCAGGCCACCGGCAGCATCGACTATGCCGCCAAGGACGTGCTCATCCCCAACGACATGGTGTTCCCGATCCTGACCGCGGAACCGCAGCGGATGAAGGAATTCTTCAGCCTCGGCGTGGTCGGGCTCGCGGCCATCGGCCATTCCGGATGGGCCATCGGCGCTTCGCGGCGCATCCTCGACGAGATGGCGAAATATGCTGTGACCAAGACTGGCCGCGCCGGCCTCCTCGGTGAGAGCGACAAGTTCTGGTTCGATTTCGGCCGGGCGGAAACCCGCGTGCGGGCGGCGCGCGCCTTCCTGTTCGAGGTCTGGCGTGATGTCGAAGCTTCGATCGAAGCCGGCAACCGCGTGTCGACCCGCCAGATCAGCCTTGTGCATCTCGCCAAATCCGAGGTGCATGAAGCCGGCGTCGATGCCTGCCAGTTCGTCTACCGGGCAGCCGGCGGCGCTTCGCTGCGCTATGGCGTGATGCAGCGCACCTACCGCGAAATGCTGACCGCGGCCAATCACTTCACGATCAACCCCAACATCGTTGGCGCCGCCGGCCGCGAACTCGCCGGGCTGTGGAGCGACCGGGTCTGGCAGTTCTACGATCTGATCGAGAAGCCATGAGCGGCCTGACAAACGCATCGGCGGACAGCACCGCCATGCAACCCGCGACACTGACGGAGGCCTTCTTTTCGGCCTTCCGTCATCATCCCTCCGGGGTGGCGATCATCACGGCGGATGCGGGTGGCGGACCCGTGGCGCTGACGGTCAGTTCGCTGATATCAGTCAGCGCGTCGCCGCCAACGGTCGCCTTCTCGCTTTCGGCCTCGTCTTCGACCGCAAGGGCGGTCGAAGACGCGAAAACCGTGGTCGTCCATTTCGTGCGCCGCGCCGACATGGAGCTCGCGAGATTGTGCGCGACCAGTGGCGTCGATCGCTTCGGGCCGCAGGTGCGCTGGGACAGGCTTAATTCGGGAGAACCTTATTATCCCCAGGTCGGCCTCTGGTTCCGGGCGGCACTGCGCGACCGGCTCGCCGTATCGGGCGCATGCCTCGTCACCGCCGAGCTGCTGTCAGCGTCACCTCATTCTCAGGAGGCGCGAGACGTTGACACGCTTGTCTATGCCAACCGCACTTGGCACGGACTGCGGGCTATGTCCGATGCGAACAAGGCGCCGCTACACCTATGGCCCGAGGATTCCGCGACGTTCTGAAATGCGTTCCAGCGATTAAGATCGACCGGCGCGGATCATCGAGAAATAGTCGTCGCCACCGACCTGGCCGCCCTTGAGCGCAATTTCGAGCCCATCGGCCTTGTCGCCATGGGCGATGCAGAGCGGGGAACCGGGCGTCTGGGGCAGGGGCATTTTCAGCGTCAGCGCCGAAATGCCCATTTCCCCCAGCGCGTGACTGGACGTATCACCGCCAGCCACGACCGCACGGGACAGTCCGGCTTTGGCCACGAGTTCCCGCTGGATGCGACCGAGGGCTCCGCCAATTCGATGGCGTGCGCCGGAAGACGTGAACTCTCCGCCGCGATCGGCCGATGGCCCCAGCGCCGTGTAGAGCACCACGCTCTTGCCGCTGGAGAGGATATTTAGTGCAGCCTCGGTTGCGTGATTGATGGCCGATCCGGACTCATCGCCCGACAGGGCGAGCGGATCGAGCGCGATGCCATCGAAACCATTGTCGAGGGCATGGCGGATCTGCCGCTCCGTCGTCGGCGAAACACTACCCGACACGACCGCGATTCGATCGACGGGGCCGGCATCATCGAACCGGGGACGTTCGCCGATCACACCCGCCGCACTCCAGGCATGGATCAGCGCGTATTCGACACCGGAGGAGCCGCAGACGAAGCGGCTCTCCCGCCTCAATTCGTTCCAAAGGAGATTGCCAGCGGTAGCCTGTGTCGCGGCGTCGAGCACGTCGAGCAGCAGGATAGCAGCATCGGTCCCGCCAAAGGCGCCGGAAATCGCGACATTGTCGATGAGCGCCGACGAGAGGTCGGTCTGGCGTGCCAGATGTCTCAGGATATCGGCTTCGTCCATTGGCGTAACGGGATGGCGCGACATGACGGGATGACGGTCTATGCGGTAGTTCTGGCCCTGATACGCGGCGAAGAGCTGGCCGAAGGCGGTATAGCGCCGGATCTGCGGAGCGCCTACGATCAACGGTACCGTGGTCTCGCCGAACACGGCACGGCCAAGCTCGATCGCCCGTCCGATATTGCCGATTCCGGGCGCGGAATCGAAGGTCGAGCAGACCTTGTAGTGGCAGAGTTCCGCATCGAGCGTCTTCAGCCATTCAAATGCCTGGCGCAGATGGCTATCCATCCATTCTGGCGTCTCGCTGCGGCTGGTGCCGGCAAGTCCGAACGCGCGGGCGGTGGCGAAGCGCGAAAGCAGCGCATCATCGGGCTTTTCGAGAAACAGCACCGTCTCGACGCCGTTCGAGGCGAGAGCTTCCATGACATCCGTCGAGCCGGTGAAGTCGTCGCCGTAATAGCTGATCAGGGGCTTGGTCATGCCTTACGCCGCCTTACCATCTGCAAACTTCTCGATCGACTGTGCCAGTTCCGCATGCTCCCGCGCATAGACCTCGAGCGGCACACCTGTCATCGCCGCCTCCCACGCCTGCTTTACCGCCTTCACGCCCGCACCCGGCCCGCCGGGATGGCTGACGATTCCACCGCCGCAGAGATAGAGCAGGTCGGTCGAGCCGCCTGTCGCCTTGATCGTATCCGGCGCCTGGCCGCCCCATTGGCCGGAACCGATCACCGGCAGCGCCACATCCTTCTCCGAAAACAGCGGCGTAGTAACGGCATTGTAGGAGCGGACAAAACTCTGGTCAGGCTCCCAGTACTTCACCCTTATGCCATTGATCTGGAACTGATCGACCCCGAGCAGACGCCAGAACTGCTGCCAGACGGAGAATTCGAAGCCCAAGCCGGCATGGCGCGTCAGTATATCCCAGCCGTTGCGGTGCGCGTGCAGCACCAGGCCCGAGCGCTTGCGCAAGAAAGACATGCCGCCAAAGCCGATCGAATTGATGTTGACGACCGCGCAATTGCCGCCCGCTTCGAGAACGATGTCATGGTTGCGCATCATTTCATCGGGATCGGCGTGACTGATGCCGAAGGCATACATGACCTTCTTGCCAGATTTCTGCTCATGGTCGAGGATGTGGGGCATGATCGCGGCGACGCGCTCCTTGAGCGGCGAATAGGCCGGACTCATCAGCTTCTCGTCGTCCTTGATGAAATCGACGCCTGCATCGATCAATTCACCCACCATCTCGGCCGTTTCATGCGGCCGGAGCCCCAGCGCCGGCTTGACGATCGTGCCGATGATCGGCCGGCCCTTGACGCCGGTCAGCGCGAAGCTGCCGCGCACGCCGAATTGCGGCCCGGGATGTGCGGCGGCAAATTCCTGCGGCAGCTTCATATCAACGATCCGAATGCCGGTCATGCCCTTGATCGAGAAGACGCCACCAATGGCGATCGTCATCAGCGCCGAAAGGTCGGTGCCCACCGCGTCCATGGGGAAATCCACATCGACATCGGCGCGGTTGAAATGCGTGGCGTTGCCGGCTTCATCCGGGAAGGACGCCTTGTCCGTGGGAGGCAATTCACGGATGCCGGTGACACGCGCGGCCACCCGCGCCTTCAGCTCTTCCGTCTCGCCGGGAAGGGCGACGAACGTGCCGGTCGATTGGTCGCTGGCGATCTTGGTCGCCATGGCTTCCACCGAGCCCGGCGTCTCGATCCTGTAGGTCAAGCGGATCACGCGCATTCCTCCGGCCGCCAAGGTTCGCGGCTTGTCAATCTTTCGCAACTGGTATAATGAGTATTCAAGTTAAAACAAGTGTTCCTTCCCGCGAAATCGCGATTGGCAGCGGCGATTATTATGCATAATTAGCCGGAGCAAAACCCGAGGGGCCAATGAGTCTTCTGAACGAGCCGATCGTCCGCAAGAAGCTTTCGGACGAAGTCTTTGCCCGCCTGAAACTCCTGATCGAAAACGGCGAACTCAGGGCCGGCGATGACATGCCGTCCGAGCGTGAATTGATGGAGCGTTTCGGCGTCGGCCGCCCTGCCATCCGCGAGGCGATGCAGGCGCTGGCCGGCAAGGGGCTGGTGGAAATTTCCCACGGCGAGCGCGCCAAGGTCTTGCAGGTCACCGCCGAGTCCATTTTCCGCCAGGTGGATTTGCCGGCCAAGCTGATGCTCTCTGGTTCGTCGGATTCGCTCGAACACCTCAAGAGCGCGCGCATCTTCTTCGAGCGCGGCATGGTGCGAGAGGCGGCAGCGAAGGCGACACCGGAAGACATCGAAGAGCTGCGTGCGCTGCTCGACCGGCAGAGCCAGAGCCTCGGCGATTCCGAAGCCTTCATCAATGCCGATATGGCCTTCCACCAGCATATCGCGCAGATTTCGGGCAACCCGATTTTCGCGGCCGTCAGCGGCGCCATGCTTGGTTGGCTGAAAAGCTATCACACGGAAATGCTGATCTGGACCGGCCGCGAAAATTTCACCCTGGTCGAGCACGAGGAAATCATCCGGGCCATCGAGAAGGGCGATTCCGACATCGCTGAGAAGGCTATGATCAAGCATCTCGAACGCTCCCGCGCGCTCTATGCGATGAGAAACCACAAGACCTCTTAGTCTTCTCTTCTCTGAAATATCTGGCATGTTTGAGCAGGAAACCGGTATGAAACCCGTGTTATATAGATAATCCCGGCTGCTCTCATTTTCTCATAGACAGTAAAATCAGCATCTGATATATCAGATGACATTCCAACATAGCGGCCGAAGCGCCGGTTTCTAGATCAGGAGATTTCGATGGCAGGAAATGTTTTCTCTGGCTGCATCCCGGCGCTGATGACCCCTTGCAACCCCGACCGCACGCCGAATTTCGACCTGCTGGTCAAGAAGGGCAAGGAACTGATCGCATCAGGCATGTCCGCCGTCGTTTATTGCGGTTCGATGGGCGACTGGCCACTGTTGACAGATGAACAGCGCCAGGAAGGCGTGCGCAGGCTCTGCGAGGCGGGCGTCCCCGTCATCGTCGGCACCGGCGCGATCAACACCAAGTCGGCTGTCAGCCATGCGGCGCACGCGGCACAAGTCGGCGCGCAGGGCCTGATGGTCATCCCGCGCGTACTGTCGCGCGGCTCCTCGGTCTCCGCCCAGCGCGACCATTTCGCCGCCATTCTCGATGCCGCCAAGGATATTCCGGCCGTCATCTACAACAGCCCATACTATGGCTTCGCGACCCGCGCCGACCTGTTCTTCGAACTGCGCTCGCGCCACGCCAATCTCGTCGGCTTCAAGGAATTCGGCGGCAAGCAGGACATGACCTATGCGGCCGAGAACATCACCTCGGGCGATGACAGCCTGACCCTGATGGTCGGCGTCGATACCGGCGTCTATCACGGCTTCGTCAATTGCGGTGCGGGCGGCGCGATCACCGGCATCGGCAATGCTCTGCCGAAGGAAGTGCTGCACCTCGTCGCCCTCTGCGAAAAGGCCGCCAAGGGCGATGCCACGGCACGCCGCGAGGCACTGGAACTCGAAGAAGCGCTGACGGTTCTCTCGACCTATGACGAAGGCCCGGATCTCGTCCTGCACTACAAGCACCTGATGGTGCTGAATGGAGACGCGGAATACACGCTGCATTTCAACGAGACCGACAAGCTCAGCGCCTCGCAGCAGCGCCACCTCGAAAGCCAGTACAAGCTGTTCAAGGCCTGGTACGCCTCGCGCTACGCTTGAGGCCTCAAGCCGGATCGAAAATAATCTCGGCGCATTCGTAAACGCCGAGTTCCAGAACGTCCGTGGCGGGGATTTCCCGCTGTCCGGCGGATAGGGCTGTGATCTCCAGTGCCATGACAGGAAGCGCCACGCGCTGGATTTGCGGCGTGATGTTCGCCAGCAGCAGCCGGCCATGCGTGGCAAGCCCGAGCACCGCATCAGGCCTTGAGGTCTTCACCTCTTGATAGTCCTTGCCGGACAGCGCACCAAGCCGCGAGATCACATGCGCCAATGGCCGCAATTGGCCCTCCGCCACCGGCTCTCCTTTGTCCGCCACCAGCCCGAACGGACCTGTCAGCGTCGATAGCGTCAGCACTTCGAGACCGGCGGAGGCAACCGTTGCGGCATAGGCCAGCGTCCACGCTGCGCCGAACTGGCCATTGTGGCGCGGATCGACATTCGCCATCGGAATGCGCGCCAGCGAGGGATTGTCCTTGGTCGCGCTGCCATAGGGATTCTGCCGCATGGCGATCGTCGAGGGACCGATGCGATAGGCCTTGTCGCCGTAGATGGCGCGCGTTGAGGCGACCACATCGCGCAGCGCCTCGAATGACTGCATCACCGAGAGATCGTCGGCGGCATGTACGATCGGATTCGTGCAATGGCTGACATAGTCGAGCAATTCGCCCGGCACGCGTTTGCGGTTGAGCTCGGTGAAATAGGACAGCATGCCGCCGCCAAGACGGATGCCGGGAAAGGCTTCGCGGGCCGCGGCGTAGACATCTTCAAGGGGAGGGCAGGCTGGCCACGCGCTTCCCGGTGGCGTCGATTGGCGGTCGATCGCAGGGCTGACGAATAGGGTGTCGAGCGTAAGTCCGGACTGTCGTACGAGAGCGGCGATTTCGGAGAGTTCCTCGCGCAACGACCGGACACAGGGAACTGCGAGTTCCAGCGTCATCTTCAGCCCTGAAGCCTCGGCAATCGCTGCGTAGCCCTTGAGAGCATCCACGCCATGTCCGGCAAGTGGATCGAAATGGGCGATGAGATGCCGGGCGTCCGTCGCCTTCAATGTCGCGATGGAAGCCTGATCTTGATCGACAGATTCCGGTCGCAGCCCGACACCGATCTCCGGCAATCTAAGCGAGGTCGGCAAGATGCGAATGGAAATCGCTTCACCCATGCCCCACGCAGGCACCGCATCTTCATCGGCCTTGATCGCCACAGAAACCCGCTGGCTGAACGCCTTGTCCTTCTTCAGCATGTAGGGCCATGGCAGCGCTAGCGGCCGCACGTAGGTCTTGTAGGAACCGTCGGTCCAGTTCCGCTGGTCTTCCATCTCGAAGACATCGCCTTCGAAACGCGTCGTCGCCTCGATGCCTTCGGCAACGCGATGGGTGATCGCGGCGATCTCCTTGAACGGCTGCCAGGGATCGATCCCGTCGGGCCAGTGTGCCTGCTCGATCGCGCCATCGGCATGTTCCACCGTCACCGGCTCGCCCGCCACGCCGACGATAGGGTGCAGCACCGCAAAACCGGCGCGGGCGGTCTCGAACGCCGCATCGCTGACGCAGTCCGCCGAGAAATTCAAGCCATCCGGGGTTCCCAGAATGCTGACTTCGCAATCGAGATTGGCGCCCGAGGGTGCGGTGAAGCGCGCGGCATAGCTGATCGTAAAGCCATAGTCTTCGGAGCGGACGGACAGACCGTTGATCGCGGCATTGCAGGTTCCCCAATCCTTGTCGCGGACGAGGAAGGCGACGGCCCGCAGGACTTCATGCCCCTTGAAACGCAAGCTCCGGAGATTTCCATCCTGCAGTGTGACGCTCAGCGCGCCAGCGGTCAACTCACGCGCCTCGGGCTCCTGCAATTCGGTGCCGTAGAGCCGGAAGCCGTCGCCGCTCATCCCAGCAGGTCCTTGAGGTCCACCGTCCTGCCGGTCTCGGCGCTGAGATAGGCGGCATCGACCAGCGCGAAGGTCTTGAGATTGTCGTGGCCGGAGGTCGCCGGCTCGGTGCCGGTGGCGAGGCTTTCGATCCAGTGCTTCTCGATGATCGCTACGCTTTCCTGGATATTGTGCCAGGGCTTGGCCGCCCAGGGCAGGAGTTCGGGTTCGACATCCCGCCTGCTGGTGCCGGACGTCCTGCCATGGATCACCAGCTTGTAATCCTTGGATAGCCGGATGGTGCCGTCCGACCCGTCGATCTCGATGAAGGTCTCGGGAAATTGCTCCTCGGGCAAAAAGGTGCTGTAGCTGCAATCGACCACCGACGTGATGCCGTTCGCATGGTCGAGTAGCATTGTAGCCACGTCCTCGCCGGCAATATCGGGCCGCACGCGCAGGGTCCGCGCGGTCAGCCGGTCGACATCGCCGAACAAGTAGCGAGCGATATCGAGCACATGGATGCCCAGATCCTCGACGATGAAACGCTTGCCCTTGGCGAGATAGGGCTGTCCGGCGAAAATGTCATAACCAGAGCGGAACGACACGCGGCCCCAGAACGGCTTGCCGATCGCGCCGCTGTCGAGCGCGTCCTTGACGGCCATCAGCGGCGTCTGCCAGCGGAAATTCTCATGCACCATAAGTGGCACGCCGGCATCGTCGGCTGCCTTCACCATCGCCTTCGCGTCATCGAGGTTGAGCGCAAAAGGCTTCTGGCAGATCGTCGGCACCTTGTGGCGTGCGGCAAGCTCGACCAGCGCCCGGTGGCTCGCCACCGTGGTTGCGATATCGACGAAATCGAAACCGCCATCGGCGAACATGGTCTCGGCCGACGCGTAGCGCCGCGCCACGCCGAACTGGTCGCCGACGATCCGGAGCCGTTCCGGATCGCGATCGCAGATCGCCACGATCTCGGCATTGTCGAGATCCTGCCAGCCATGCATCTGGTTGACCGCGAAGAAGCCGCAGCCGGTCACCGCACCCTTGAAAACCTTCATTTCTCAGCCTGCCTTTGCCATCTGCATCAGGGTCACGCGCTGCTGCAAGCGGCGCTGCGCCTGATCAACCACGACTGCCACGATGATGACAAGACCCTTGATGACCATCTGCCAGAAAGAGCTGACGCCCATCATGACAAGACCGTCGGAGAGGATGCCGATGACGAAAGCGCCGATGATCGTACCGCCGATCGTGCCGCGCCCACCGGACATCGAGGTTCCGCCAAGCACGGCTGCTGCGATGGCGTTGAGCTCGAGATTGGTGCCGGTCGCCGGATGCGATGCCATCAGTTCCGACGAGATCACCAGCCCGACGATCGCTGCGCAGAAACCGGAGAACATATACACGAACATCTTCACCCGCTTGACCCGGATGCCGGACATGCGCGCCGCGCGCTCATTGCCGCCAACCGCGAAGATGTGCCGGCCGAGCGGCACGAAGCGGGCGAAATAGGCCGCACCCAGCGCCACCGTGATCAGGATCCACACCGACACCGGCAGGCCGAGAATGCTGCCCGAGCCGAGATAGCTGAAACCCTGGTTGCCTAGTTCTTGCCTGCCCTGCAGGTTCGGCAGCGTCTGGCCGTCGGAATAGAGCAGCGCCATGCCGCGCGCGACATAGAGTGTTCCGAGTGTCGCAATGAACGGCGCGACATTGAGCCGGGTGATCAACAGGCCGTTGATCGCACCGATGACGATGCCGACCACAGCCACGATGAACGCCACCTCGACAATGTTGAAATAGACGGTGTAGCCGATCGGCAGCTCGATGCCGTAGAGAATGAGCCCGCCGGCGACCATGCCGCACAGGCCGACGATCGAGCCGACCGAGAGATCGATGCCGCCGGTGATGATGACGAATGTCATGCCGATCGCCAAGAACGCGTTCTGCGTCGCATGCTTGGACATCAGGATCATGTTCGCGGTCGACAGGAAGTTCGGTGCGAAAAACGAAAAGAAGATGATGACCGCGAACAGCGCGATGAATGTCCTGAGCTTCATCAGCGTCAGCAGGATCGATCCGCTGTTGAGGCCTTCGTGGCAGGCGGTTTGCGTTGCTGTCGTCATCACGCATGGTTCCTTTTGGTTTTATGCCCTTCCGCAGAGGCCGAGATGATCATGTCCTCGGTGGCGTCTCGGCGGTCGACGACCGTGACCAACCGCCCGTTGCTCATCACCGCGATGCGATCGGAAAGCGCCATCACCTCTTCGAGGTCGGATGTGGAAAACAGAATGGCAAGCCCCTCGCTGGCCAGCCGCCGCATGGTGCGGAATACGTCTGCCTTGGCGCCGACATCGATGCCGCGGCTCGGCTCGTCCATCAGCAGCACCTTCGGGCCGGTCATCAGCGCCTTGCCGATCACGACCTTCTGCTGGTTGCCGCCTGACATCGAGGTGACTTCGAAATCCGGGTTCTTCGCCTTGATCGCGAGGCCGCGTATGGCGTCACCGATCGCCTTCTTCTCTCGGGCGAGATCGATGTGAAAGCCGCCCCTTACGAACTGCCCGAGGCTCGCCATCGTCAGGTTGCCCGCGATCGACATGGATTGCACCAGGCCCTCGCGCTGACGGTCCTCGGGAATGAGCGCCAGACCCTCGCGGATACGCCGCGTCGTATCGCGCCCCTTGAGCTCCTCGCCGTCGATGAAAACCTTGCCGGTATAGTGCTCATGCCGGCCCATGATGCATTCGAAAAGCTCCGAGCGCCCCGCACCCATCAGGCCATAGATGCCGAGAATCTCGCCCTTCCTGACCGATAGCGACGCATGATCGACGGCGTAGCCGCCCTGTACGCGCGGCAGGCAGATCTCCTCCGCGCGGAAGACTTCGTCACCCAGCGGATGGTCGATCTGCTTGGCGAAATCCTTGGCGTCTGAGCCGATCATCGAGCGGACGATCCAGCTGGTATCGATATCCCTGACCATCGCATGGCCGGTGATCTGGCCGTCCTTCAGCACGGTGATATAGTCGCCGATCCGCATCAGCTCCTCGAGCCGGTGCGAGATATAGACGATTGCAACACCGCGCGCCTTGAGGTCGGCGATGACGCGGAACAGGATGTCGACTTCCGCCGCGCTCAGCGCCGAGGTCGGTTCGTCCATGATGAGGATGCGGGTATCGAGCGACACGGCGCGGGCAATCTCGACGAGCTGCTGCTGGCCGATCGGCAGGTCTTCCGCCAGCGTATCTGCCGAGATCCCGGCTTCAAGGCGGTCGAGGAATTCATTGGCCTTTGCCACCTGCGCCTTGTGATCGATGCCGCGCAGGCCGCGCGTGATCTCGCGGGTGGCAAAAATGTTCTCGGCGACCGAGAGATTGCCGAACAGATTGAGTTCCTGGAAGACGATGCCGATGCCGTGGCGCACCGCGTCGGCCGGCGTATCGAGATGGATCTTTTCGCCATCGAGAAAGATCTCGCCCAGTGTCGGCCGTTCGACGCCGGCGATGATCCGCATCAGCGTCGATTTGCCCGCACCATTCTCGCCGACCAGCACGTTGACTGCGCCACGGCGAAGCTTGAGATCGGCCTTCTTGACCGCCAGGATGCCGGAATAGGCCTTGGTGATGTCGCGCAGTTCGAGGATAACGTCGCCGTCGTCGGGGCCGGTCATGATCAACCCCCGATCGTGATTGTCGCCGGCACGAATTGCGGCAATTGGCCGGCGGAGGGCAGCGGAAACGCGCCGGTTGCGGTCAGCTTCTTGCCGGTCAATCCGCTGCGCGGCAGTTTTTCGAGCAATGTCTTGTTGACATGGATGTTGAACGCCTTGCCGTATTCCGCCCATTCGATTTGGTTCTTGAACTCGTTGAAGTTCACGAATTTCAAGCTGTCACGGAGCGCGGTGCCCCGGATTGCCGGGCCGATCGCCACTCGGACATCGGCCTTGGCGTCACCATCGACATCGACATCGACATAAGCGGCGCGCGATTTGGTTTCCTCGGCGACGATCGTTCCCTCGACCTTGGCCGCGAAAGTATAGGGCGCGTTGCCCTGCTTTTCCTTGTGGCCGTATTTCGCGGCAGCGGCGTTGAGATCGCTTGATGCCAGTGAGGTGACGTCCTTGAGCGATCCCGCACGTTCGTTGAGATAGGGAAGCACCTTGTCGTCCCAGATGCCGGCGACCAGCTTGTCGGGGTCGAAGGCGCCTGCGGCCGCCTCTTTCTGCTGGTCGGCGGTCTTGATGAACTTGCAGCCCGGCAGCGCCAGCAAGCCGGCCAGCGCGATCACGGCGACGGAATTGAACCTGGGCATTCCCATTCTCCAGTAACAAGCAGCAAACGCGAGGCAGGGGTTGCCCCGCCTCGCGCCATCCCTTGGGAGGATTTACTGGGTGAGCGCGAAAGTCTCGAGCTTGCCGGCATTGTCGGCATTGATCAGCACGCAATCCATCAGCTGCTTTTCTTCAGCCGGCTTCTTGCCCGTCTTGATGAATTCGTCGGCCTGGACGACCGCCATCTGGGCCTGCGCATAAGCCGGCTGCATGACAGTTGCCTTGATGCCGCCCGCCTTGATCGAGTCGCGGACGTCGTTGGAGCCGTCGAAGCCCACCACGATGACGTCCTTGCGGCCGGCAGCCTGAAGTGCTGCGATCGCGCCCATGGCCATCGTGTCATTGCCGGCGATCACGCCCTGGATGTCAGGATTGGCCTGCAGGATGGTTTCCATCTTGGAATAGCCTTCGGTCTGGCTCCAGTTCGCCGACTGCTGGGCGACCATCTTCATGTCGGGGTATTCGCCGATCACGTCGTGATAGCCCTTGGAGCGGATGCCGGCGTTGAGGTCGGCTTCGCGGCCGAGCAGTTCGACGAAGTTGCCCTTCTCGCCCATCAGCTTGACGAACTCTTCGGCGCCGAGCTGCGCACCCTGGTAGTTGTTGGAGACGATCTGCGAGACGGCGACGCCGGTGGCATTGATTTCGCGGTCGATCAGGAAGGAGGGGATACCCGCATCCTTGGCCTTCTGTACGGCCGCGATCGATGCTTCCGATCCGGCATTGTCGAGAATGATCGCCTTGGCGCCGCGTGCGATTGCGGTGTCGATCAGCTGCGATTGCTTGTTGGCGTCGTCATCGTGTACCAGCACCAGCGTCTCGTAGCCCAGTTCCTTGGCCTTGGCTTCGGCTCCGACAGCCTCGGCCTTGAAGAACGGATTGTCGTGGCTCGGCGTGATGATGGCAATGAGATCGGCGGCAAAGGCCGGCATTGCGGCGCCTGCCAGCATGACCGCGGCAAAACCCGCAATCGTCAGTCTTCTCGTCAGTTTCATGGTCTTCTCCTCCTTGTTAAGGCACAGGAACCCTCCGGGCGTTTCTCCAATGAAACGACCGCCCCCGTGCAATTCAAATGTGCGGGCCAAGCCCGGGATTGGCGGCGAAGCCGCCAGGCAATCAGGTAATACGCTGGATGCTGGCCGCGATTTCTTGCGGTTCGAAGACCCGCTTCCAGTCGTCCTTCATCAGCACGGGCTTGCCGAACTCGATGGCCTTGTTGCAGGCATCCGAGAACACGCCCTGGACCTCCTCGAAAATCACGGCGCCGAGCACGTTCATATGGCCGAGCAGGAAGTCGCGGGCGGCTTCCTTCGGCACGCCGCGGCGCACGCATTCGTCCATCGCTTCACGCATGACGACCAATAGCGAGGCGCAGACGGTTTCGGAAAGACCGGGTTCCAGCAGCGCCATCTGCTCAACGGTCACCCGATGCGAACGCATGACCGGCGCCCAGATCACCTTCGCAATCTCCTCGCCGACGGCATAGGCGTCTTCCGGACCCTGCATCAGCGCCGAGACGATATGCTGCTTGGCATGCACGCCGCCGAAGTGATCCTTCTTCGCCGCCATGTCGGTCTCGTCGTTGAAGATCGGCGGATGGCAGGGATGGGTGACGAAATAGGTGAGATCGGGACGATCCGGGAAATGGCCTGCAAAAGGCGCGGCCGCATCGAGCGCCACGACCATCATGCCTGCCTTCAGCTTGTCGTTGATCGACGCCGCCACCTTGCCGATCGCCGTGTCAGGAACAGCTAGGATCACAACATCGGCGCCATCGAGCGCCTTGTCGGCGTCTACCGTCGAAATGCCGAGTTCGTTCTGAAGCCGCGCCTTGCCGGCATCGCTGACCTCGACATGGCGCATATCATATCGCGAACCCTGGAGGTTCTTGGCGAGCCGGCAACCCATTTTGCCGCCGGCGCCGAAGAGTGCGATTGAAGTCATTCATTCCTCCACAAGTCTATGCATTTCACATGCGCCGGCGCTTGGCAGCGAAGCCCACGTTTATTGTGAAGTCGTGATATCGTCAACTGGTATGATATGTCAATGAGTATTCATGTGCCCTTTGGGTCGCTAGAATACGGGGACGAACGCCGGGCAACGCTGGGATGGAAGTTGAGAACAGATCAAATGCCAGGCGCCAAGCCGTTCAGCCGTGTCGCGGCGGCGTAGCTCTCGGGCTTGAAGCTGAGATAGAGCGCCGATGTGACAGCCACGAAGCCGATATGCATGATCCAGCCGGCGCTATAGGTGCCGGTCCAATCGTGGAGCAAGGCCAGAAGCAACGGCGCGACTGAGGCGAGCAGAAAGCCGCCGCCCTGCATCAGCGCGACCAGCGCGCCAGCTTGTTCAGGATGCGGCAGGTGATCGAGCGCCGTCACGATCGCGAGCGCGAAACTGCTGCCAAGGCCGGCGCCACAGATGCCGACCCAGAAAGCGGCCGCCGAATCGGGAGAAAAGGCCAGTCCTGCAAAGCCGATCGCCTGCATCGCGAGCGTGAGGAGCAGCCATGGCCGGCGGTCCGTGCCGTGTCTTGCAAGTGCCGGCAAGGCGAGCGCCGCGACAGCTTGGCAGATGGCCATGATGGCAACAAGGTTGGCACTATCGGCGCTTCGCCATCCGAGGCTCTGATAATAGGGTGCGAGCCAGGTGATGACGGACGAATAGCCGCCGTTCACCAGTCCGAACGCCGCCATGAGTGCCCAGGTCCGGGGGCGGCTGAGCAGATGGCCGACCAAATTCTTGTCGGGGCGTGCGGAACGCGCTTCTTTCAACGTCAGCCAGGCAGCAGCCAGTGCGATCACCGCGGGCGCTGCGAGCCATGCAAGGGCCGCGCGCCAGCTGAATCCCATATTCGTGAGCGCCGGCATGGCGCGGGCGCCGAGCGCACCGCCACCCATGATGACGGCGGAGTAGAGGCCGGTCACCACGGCGATGCTGTTGGGGAAATTCTCCTTGATGATACCGGGGAAGGCTGCCTGAATGAAGGCAACGCTCGCGCCGCAGAGTGCCGCAGTGAGGATGAGCAGCACGCCGCTCGACGCTTCCAGCCGCAATATTGATCCGATCGCGAGCACCGAAAGCGCGATGAGCATTCCTCTTCGCGTTCCGATCGCCGCCTGGATTCGCGGTGAAACGAACGCGCCGATGCCCATCAGCAGCATGGGCAGCAATGTGAGAACCGAGATGCCCTCGAGGCTCATGCCGAGATCATGCCCGATATCGACCAGCAGAGGTCCGGGCGCGGCGAGGAATGGTCGCAGATTGATGCCGATCAGCACGACCAGGGCGAGCACGGCCCATGGCCGGCCCGGCTTGCCTTCGGGATTCTTCATTGCGATCATGATTTCAGTCACTTGAGGCAGGCGCACCGCGCCGCTGGGGGATATCGGCCTATTCGATCAGGTTGGTATCGCGGCTGTTGCGCCAGAACATGGGCGGAGTCCTGAGCGAATCGCGGATGCCGAGCCGCTCGATCATCAGCTCCGTCTCCCGCTGCGCCGCATCGAGCACCGCATCCTGATCGACATGGACCGGCTCGCGATTCCGCAAGAGCACGCGGCCTCCGACCAGAACGGTGTGGACATCGTTGCCATTGGCGAAATAGGTGACCCGGAACTCCGGCATGTTCGCCGGATAAAGATGCGGCCGGCGCAGATCGACCAGGATGATATCCGCCTTCTTGCCCGGTTCGAGCGAGCCGATCTCGTTTTCAAGACCGAGGACGCGGGCGCCGTCGATCGTGCACATTTCCAGCGCCTTGCCCGGCGGAAGCCAGCTCGGATCGTGGAAATAGGTGCGGTGGTAATGCATGCATTGCTGCATGTGGCGGAACATGTCGGCCGAACGATCCGGCGCCGTCGCATCCGAGCCGATCGCGACCGTCACGCCGGCATCGAGCAGTTCGGTCACCGGGCAACGCGCGAGGATGGATGCGACCGCGCTCGGATTGTGGACGACGGTTGTGCCAGTCTCGGCGCAGATCGCGATCTCTTCGTCGGTGAGGCCGGTGGCATGCGACAGCAGCGTGCGTGGCCCGAGAATGCCGATATCCTTGGCGATGCGAACACTGCCTTTGGTGTGGCCGTCCTGGGTGAAGATCAGGCCGCGTTCCTCGGCGATTTCCTTGACCCTTCGCGACTGGGCGACGGCATCCCGTCCGCCGGGATCGTCGAGATGCTGCTGGTGCACAGTGGGCGTCAGGAACGCGACATGCAAACGGTCTTCGTGGCTGCGGTGCCAGCGGTCGGCGAGATCAAGCGACGTCGCAAGTTGCTGCTCAAACGTCACCGGGCAATCGGTGCGCTGCGAACCGTTCCAGCGGGCATAGGTCAGGGGATGTGGCGGCCGCGTGGTGCCCACTGCCACGACCGAACGGGTGCCGATGTGCAGCACGCCTTCCATATGCGCGTCGCCGTAGGCCGGATCGTCCGTGCGCATGATGGAATCGCCGCCGCCGAGGAGAGAAACGCCGGTCGTCACCCCGAACCGCAGGCGCTCAAGTGCTGCGAGCTGGGCCTCGGCGTGCCAGAATTCCGGCGTCGAACCGACCGTATAAGCACCCTGGCAAGCCTGGTACCAGAGGTCGCCGCGCCCGCCGCCGATGGTCTTGATCAGTCCGTGCCCGGCATGGGCGTGGCTGTCGACAAGGCCCGGCATGATCGCCATACCTGATGCATCAATGACTTCCCGCGCGTCATGGTCTCGCACGATTTCTTCGGTCGGTCCGACGGCGACGATCCGGTCGCCCGTGATTGCCACGGCACCGTCGGCGATGATTCGGCGTTCCGGATCCACGGCGATCACGGTGCCGTTTCTGATGATGACGTCTGCCATTTCCTCAGTCTTTCATTGTCCGACGGCAATCTTTTCCCGCGACAGGATGCGATCGAGCGAGGGCGCGAGACGTAGGAGCTCCTGCGTGTAAGGATGTTGCGGCGACCGGAAGAGCGCTTCGGTTTCCGCCAGTTCGACAATCTCGCCCGATTTCATCACCGCCACGCGGTCGCACATCTGGCGTATGACAGCGAGATCGTGGCTGATGAACAGCATCGAGAGGCCCGCAAGGTCGCGCAGGTCCTTGAGCAGATTGAGAAGTTGCGCTTGCACCGAGACGTCGAGGGCTGATGTCGGCTCGTCGCAGATCAGCAGCGAAGGCCGCGGCCCGAGTGCCCTGGCGATCGCAATCCGCTGGCGCTGACCGCCGGAAAACGCGTGCGGGAAGCGTGCACCTGACTCTGCGGGAAGACCGACCGCTTCGAGCAGCGTGGCTGCATCCTGCAGGGCCTCTTCGGCGTTGGCGGCGAGCTTATAGAACAGGATCGGCTCGGAAATGGCGGCATTGATCCGCATGCGGGGGTTGAGCGCCGAATAGGGGTCCTGGAACACCATCTGCAGCGATTGTCGGGTCGAACGGTCGCGGCGGCTGCCCAAGGGAGCGCCCAGAAAATCCACGTCGCCGCCGCTCTTGGTCACGAGGCCGGCAATGGTGTTGGCGACTGTCGTCTTGCCGCAGCCGGATTCGCCGACAAGGCCGAAGATTTCGCCGCGTCGGACATTGAAGGAAACGTCTTTGACGGCCTTGAAGGTGAACGCCTTGCGGCCCGGAATCAGCGAGCCTCGACCATATTCCACGTTGAGGTTGCGCACATCGAGAACGATCTCGTCCGTGCCGCCAGCGTGGCTTTTCGTGCTCGTCCGACGCACGGCGGCACGCGCCTCCAATGTCACCGGGGTCTCTTCACTGGGAACAGGCAGACGGTCGAGCCGGACCTCGATCGGCGGGACGGCCGCGATCAGCGTGCGGGCATAGGGGGCTTTCGGCGCGCTCAGAACGTCGCGCGTCGCGCCGCTTTCCACCACCAGGCCGTTCTGCATGATGGTGACCCGGTCCGCGATTTCGGCGACCACGCCCATATTGTGCGTCACCAGCAGCACGCCCACGCGGCGCTTGTCGGCGAGCTCGCGGATCAGTTTCAGGATCTGGGCCTGCACCGATACGTCGAGCGCCGTGGTCGGCTCGTCGGCGACGATCAGTTGCGGATCGCAGGCAAGTGCGGTGGCGATCACCACGCGCTGCCGCTGACCGCCGGAGAGCTGGTGCGGATAGCTGCCCAGCCGGCGCTCAGGCTCCGGAATACCAACCGCCTTCATCAGCTCGAGCGCGCGCAGGCGCGCTTCACGTCGGCCGATCTTCAAATGCGTGAGCATGCCTTCACAAAGCTGGCTCTCCACCGTGAACAGCGGGTTGAGGCTGGTCATCGGGTCCTGGAAGATTGCGCCGACATCGCGTCCGGGCACGATGCCTTCGGTGCGTCCGGTCCGGACGTCGATCGGCTTGCCGGCAATCGTGATCGAGCCGCCGGCGATCCTGCCGGGATGCTGAAGCAAGCCCATCAGGGCATTGCCGACCGTGGTCTTGCCCGCGCCGGATTCGCCGACCAAGGCATGGATTTCGCCCGGCTGGATGACGAGGTCGATATTGTCGACCGCGACAAGCGTCTTGCCGTTGGCGAGCGGATACTCGACGCGCAGGTTCCTGATGTCGAGAGCGGGAGGCTGGATCCTTTTCATCAGCGTGCCATCAGTTTGGGGTTGAAACGGTCGCGCAGGTAATCGCCGATCACGTTGACGGCGAGAACGAGCACAACCAGCACGGCCGCCGGCATAACAGCGATCCACCACAGGCCCGAGAACAGGAACTGGTTGCCGATGCGGATGAGCGTGCCGAGCGAGGGATAGGTCGGCGGCATGCCGGCACCGAGGAAGGATAGCGTCGCCTCGGTCAGGATGGCGCCCGCGAGGTTGATCGTGGCGATCACCATCACCGAACTCATGACATTGGGCAGGATGTGCCTGAGCATGATGCGGCCCGAGGGCAGGCCGATCACCTTGGCGGCGCGCACGTAATCGCGGGAGATTTCCACCATGCTGGAAGCCCGCACCGTGCGCGCATATTGCACCCATTCATTGATCGCGATGGCGAGGATCAGGATCAGCGGCGCCCATTCGAGCATCGTCTCCGTCCCGAGCTGGGCGCGGGCGATGCCGCTGACCAGCAGCGCGACAAGGATGGTCGGAAAGCTCACGAGGATATCGGCGATGCGCATGACGATGCTGTCGATCATGCCGCCGAAATAGCCTGAGATCAGGCCGAGGATCACGCCCAAGGTTGCGGCAAACAGCACCGCGCCAAGGCCGATCAGGATGGAAATCCTGAGGCCGAAGAGAATGACCGAGACGAGGTCGCGCCCCTGATTGTCGGTGCCGAGCAGGAAGCGGGGATCGCCGCCATCCATGAAGGCAGGAGGAAGCTCCATGTCCATCAGCGAATAGGACGAGACGTCTCGCGGATCGATCGGCGCGATGAACGGTGCGAGCAGGACGAGCACGACCATGACCGCGAGGATCAGGGCGGCAATGGTCACGGAAACCGGAGGCAACCGGTGCAACAAGGCTTTGGTGGTCATCACTGTGTCCTCAGCCGGGGGTCGATGAAGGTGTAGAGAATGTCGACGATCATGTTGATCACAACGAAGAGGAAGCCGACGAACAACAGATATGCCGAGAGAACGGGGACATCGGGATAGCCGACCGCGTTGGTGAACAGCAGGCCCATGCCCGGCCACTGGAACACCGTTTCAGTGACGATTGCGAAGGCGACCAGCTGGCCGATCTGCAGGCCGGTGACGGTGACGACGGGCATCAGCGCGTTGCGCAGCGCGAGCCGGCCGTAGATATAGCGGCGCGGCAGTCCGCGCGCGAAGGCGAAGCGGATATAGTCGGAGGACAGCACGTCGATCATTTCCGAGCGCACCAGGCGCATGATCAATGTGAGCTGAAAAAGTGCCAGCGTGATCGATGGAAGGATCAGCGACTTCAAGCCGGAGAGCGTCAGGAACCCGGTCTTCCAGACGCCGAGGTCGACCAGATCGCCGCGGCCCGACGAGGGCAGCCAGCGCAGGTTGACCGCGAAGACCAGGATCAGCAGCAGGCCGGTCACGAAAGTCGGCATCGAAATGCCGACGAGGGTCAAGGATTGCGTGAGCCTAGAGAGAGCAGCCTTTGGCTTCAGCGCGCAGAGCACGCCGAGCGGAATGCCCGCCGCCAGCGCCATGATGGTGGCGACGAAAACCAGTTCCAGCGTCGCGGGCAACCGGGTCAGCAGCAGGCTGACGACCGGCTGCTGGTAGCGGTAGCTGGTGCCGAGATCGCCTTGAAGCACCCGACCGAGGAACTCGACGAACTGCATGACCAGCGGCCGGTCGAGGCCGAGAGTCGCGCGCAATGCATCCTTCTCCGCTTGCGTAGCACCTTCCCGCACCATGGCGGCGACTGGATCGCCGACGAAGCGGAACATGATGAAGGCGATTGCCGTCACCGCGATCATCACGAGGATCGCCTGCAGCAACCTCACCGACAGAATTCTGATCATCAGCCAATCCCTTCCAGAGCGCTCGGCGAGGCCGGGCCGGGGCCGGTGCGATCCAGTGCGGATGGCACCCATTGGGTTGAATGCGAACCCCCGGACTTCTTGCGTCATCCGGGGGCGTCTCGGGAGAAAACCCGTGTTATTTCACCTGTGCGAACCAGGGCCGCACATATTCATCGGCGAATTGCGGAATCTCGACCTTGTCGCTCATCGCCCAGGCCACCGGCTGCTGATGCAGCGGCAGATAGAGCACCTGGTCGTGGGTGATGCGGAAGGCGTCCTTCAGCATCTGTATACGCTTGGGTTCATCGAGTTCGACCGCAGCCGAGCGCGCAAGCTTGTCGATCTCAGGATTGGACAGGCCGTTCGCATTGCTGCCGCCGAACGTCCCGTCATTGGTGGCGAGCAGCGCCTGGAGCACGCTGTAGCCGTCCATCGGCGGAAGCGAAGCCCAGCCGAGCAGATAGATGTCGAACTCGCCCTTGTCGGTGCGCGGGAAATAGGTCGTCTTGCTTTCCGTGCTGAGATCGACCTCAACGCCGACCTTGGCCCACATCGACGCGATCGCCAGGCAGATCTGCTCGTCGGCGATATAGCGGTCGTTCGAGCAGCCGAGTCCGACCTTGAAGCCTTCAGGGTAGCCGGCTTCCGTGAGCAGTGCCTTGGCCTTGTCGACGTCATAGGCAAGCGGCACGTCGATCGACGCGTCGTAGCCCGTCACTTCAGGGGCGACCAGCATGCCGGATACGCGCGACTTGCCGCGCATCAGGCGCTTCTGGATCGTGTTCATGTCGAGCGCATGCCACAGCGCCTGGCGCACCTTGACGTCGAGCAGCGGATTGGGCTTACCCGGCATGGCGTGGAGTTCCGGCCGGAAGCTGGGGACGAGGAATATCTCGCGCAGCGACGGATTCTGCGCCACCTTTAGGCCTTCGGTGTTCTCGATGCGGTCGATATCCTGCAGCGGCACCGGCGCGATCATGTCGAGCTCGCCGGAGAGAAGTGCCGCGACGCGTGTCGCATCCGAGGCGATCGGGCGGAACTCGACTTCCGTCAGGTTATGCTGCGGCTTGTCCCACCAGCCTTCATTGACGGCGAAGACCGACTTGGAATCGGGCTCGTAGGCGGCCAGCTTGAAAGGGCCGGTTCCATTGGCATGGTTGCTGGCATAGGTGACGACGCCGGTCGTGGTGTTACCCGGCTTCAGCGCGTCGTGCGCTTCCATCCAGGGCTTGCTCATCATGTAGATGGCCGCAAGGTCGTTGAGCAGCAGCGGATAGGCGCCGCGCAGAATCAGATCGACAGTGTAGTCATCGACCTTCTCGACGCCGACAACGGCGGAGAGGTTTTCGCGGTTGCGCGCGCCGGGATCGATCTGGCGCTGGATGGTGGCAACCACGTCGTCGGCATTGAAACTCTGGCCTTCATGAAACTTGACGCCCTGGCGCAGCTTGAAGCGCCAGCGGGTCGGCTCGATCACTTCCCAGGACGTCGCGAGCGCGGGCTCGAGCTTCAGGTCCTTGTTGCGGCGAACGAGCGGGTCGAACACCATGTGTTGCACGCTCTGCGTGAAGCTGTCGACTTGGGCGTTCGGGTCATACGAGATCACATCGCCAGCCGACGACCAGCGCAATGTCTCAGCGATTGCCGGTGTCGATAGCGGCACCACGATGGCGAGCCCGGTCAGGAGGGCCTTCAAATAGTTGTTCACACGCTTCTCCCAGTTAACGTATACAAATTTTTGAATTTACAGGATACTATCCTTGCGATATTGAAAATACATAAACGGTACACAATTTCAAGCGGCGATTTCACCTTTGCATTTGCATCTGCGAAATCGCTGATAAATGTTTCCCAGGAGGAATACGCGGATGACCAGACCCTTGTTGATCGAAGGTGGTGTCGTCGTCACCATGGATGCGGGGCGGCGCGTGTTCCAGAAGGGACATGTGCTTGTCAGCGAAGGACGAATCGTAGCGGTCGGCGAGGCGGCAATTGACCCACCGGCGGGTGCGGAGCTCATCGATGCTTCCGGGATGGTGGTCATGCCCGGCCTGATCGACACACATGCCCATGCTGGTCATACGCTGACCAAAGGGCTCGGCGACGATTCAGAACAGTGGATGAATGTCACCGGCCGCATCTACGCACAGGCGACCGATTCGGAGTTCTGGGCGGCGGAAGCGGGCCTGTCGGCTTGCGAGCGCATCAAATGCGGTACGACGACATCAGCACTGTTGTTCGGCGGCGGCCCTGACATCATGCGCACGGATGATGCCGAGGCGGCTGAGGCGCATCTTGATGTCATCGCCGATATGGGCCTGCGCGAGGTGCTGGCGGTCGGTCCGAACCGCCGCGACTCGCCCTGGGCCTATCGTAAGTACGGACAGGGATCGTATACCGAATTTGAAATCTCTCCGGAGGCGCAGCTTTCCGTCAGCGTGGCATTGATCGACCGATGGCAGGGGCGGAATGACCGGCTGCATATAGCGATGTCGCTCCCCGTCTTCACCGCGCGGGAACTCGAGGATGAGCATATCCATGCCATTTGCCGGCAGGTGCGCGATCTCGCGCGTCAAAAGGGCGTGCTTCTCGTTCAGGACGGACACCGGGACGGCTCCATCGCCGCCAATGCCGAGCGCCTCGATCTGTTCGATGGCCGCTCCCTGCTTGCGCATTGCATTGATCTGACCGAAGCCGATATTGCCGTGCTCAAGCGCACCGGCGCGAAAGTGGCGCACAATCCGAGCGCGCTGATGTCGGTATACGGCCGCTGCCCCGCGCCGGAACTGATCGAGGCCGGTGTCACCGTTTCGCTAGGGACCGATGCCGCGGCGCCCGACCGGCCGTTCGACATGTTCCGCAACCTGTTCCAGGCGCATCGCTATCACGCGCGCCATTTCAGGGACGATGCCGTGCTGCCGCCTATGCAACTCCTTGAAATGGCGACGATCGAGGGCGCGAGGGCGCTCTGCATGGAAGACGAGATCGGCTCTCTGGAGCCGGGCAAGCGCGCGGATATCGTCCTTGTCAACATGCGCCAGCCGCATCTCTGGCCGCCGGTCCATCCGGTGCAGCGGCTGGTGCGCTTCGCCAACGGCGCGGATGTCGATACGACGATCGTCGGCGGCAGAATTCTGATGCGCGGACGACAGCTTGTCGGCATGGATGAGAACGCCATTCTGGACCGCGCGGAGCGGGCCTTTCATCGGATGGCTGAGCGCGCGCAACTTGTTTGAGGAAATCGGAAAGCATTGAGATGACCGCAGATATTCTTGTTCGCAACATCAGGCCCCTTGGCGGGGAACTCACGGACCTGTTCATCCGCAATGGCCGCTTTTCCGAGGGTCCGATCGAAGGCGCCGTGACGGAGATCGATGGGGCCGGGCAGATCGCGCTACCGGGATTCGTCGAGGCCCATACGCATCTCGACAAGACGATGGTGGGGATGGACTGGTTCCGCAACGAGGTCGGCCCGACCCGGAACGACCGCATCCTGGCGGATCGCCGGGGCAAGCGCGAACTCGGCATCGATGCCCGCCGGCAATCGGCCCGGCAGGTCGCGCAGACATTGCGCTACGGCGTCACGCATATCCGCAGCCATGTCGATGTGGATACCGAGATCGGCATCGCCAACGTCGAGGGCGTCGTGGCGACGCGCGAGGCATTCCGCGATCTCGTCGACGTGCAGATTGTCGCTTTTCCGCAGAGCGGCATGCTGGTGCGCGAGGGCACGCTCGATCTCATGGACGAGGCGCTGAAGGCCGGCGCCGATATCGTCGGCGGCATCGATCCCGGTACCATCGACCGTGACCCTGTCCGGCATCTCGACGCGATCTTTTCCCTCGCCGAGCGTTACGGCAAGCCGGTCGACATTCATCTGCATGAACCCGGTGATCTCGGCGCATTCTGCCTCGAACTGATCATCGAGCGCGTGCGGGCGCATGCGATGCAGGGCCGCGTGATGGTGAGCCATGCCTATTGCCTCGGCATGCTGGATGGGCCACGTCAGGCCTCGTTGATCGAGTCTCTTGCACGGGAGAGGATCTCGGTAATGACAGTCGGCAGTCCCTCCGCGCCGGCATTGCCGTTGCGCATGATGCGGCAGGCCGGCGTCGTCGTAGCCTCTGGCTCCGATGGGATTCAGGGCACATGGGAGCCGTGGGGCAATGGCGACATGCTGGAGCGGGCGAAATATCTCGCCCAGCGTAACGGCTGGACCAACGACGCCGATCTGGAAGAAACCGCACGTATCTGCACCTTTGGCGGCGCGGAGGGGATTGATCTGGCCGACTACGGATTGTCGCCGGGTTGCCTGGGCAATGTTGTCCTCATGCCGGCACGCACGCTGGCGGAAGCGGTAGCGCTCACGCCACGGCAGCGCACGGTGATCTGCCGCGGCCGGTTGGTCGTCGATAGGGGCGTTTCGATCGTCGAGCCGCCGAATGTCGAATAGGGGGTAGGTCGGATCGCGGCGTGCATTGTATCCAATTCATGGGGGCCAAGTGACGTTGGCGGTTGACTTTACGCCGAAGACAACGCGTTGGTAGTATTCAGCCGCAGGCTACACCATCAGGGAATTAAGATTAGGACTATCATGACACCTCCGGTCAGTGAGAAAAGCGAAAAGTCGGCGACCTCCAAGTCCGATGCTGTATACCGTACCCTGAAGCGCGCGATCCTTGACCAGGCGCTGGCAGCGGGAACCAAGCTGCCGGAGGACTCGATCGGCGAGCGGCTGGGCGTCAGCCGCACCATCGTGCGGCAGGCCCTGGCGCGGCTGAATGGCGAGGGCCTGATCGAGCAGCGTCCGCACAAGGGCGCCTGCGTGGCCCAGCCCAGTCTTCAGGACGGGCGCGACATTTTCGCCGTGCGCCAGGCACTCGAGGCCCTGGTCGTCGATACGCTCGCAGGCAAGCTCACCCCGCAGCAGATCAAGCAGCTCGAGACCCATGTCGACGCGGAAGACACGGCTCGCGCCAACAATTCCGCCAATTCCATCCAACTCGCGGGCGAGTTCCACGTGCTGCTGGCGCAATTGACTGACAATGATGTACTGGCGCGCTATGTGACCGAACTTGTATCCCGTTCGTCGCTGATCCTGTCACTCTACGGCCGCCCGCATTCGTCGGATTGCGCCGTTTCGGAGCATCGCGAGATCATCCAGGCGCTTGTCAACTCCGACCGCAAGAAGGCCTGCTCGCTGATGGAAGAGCATATCGACGCCATCACCACGCGGGCATTGCTGAAGGGAAATCCGGAGAAGGATTTTCCCGATCTGCTGGTTGCCTATGCCAAGGCGGAAGGTCTTTAGAGCCTCTTGCATTGAAATGGAGCCGGTTCTGTTGGCTCAAGCGGAGTCGCTTGTTGACCGGCCGGCGCGCGTCGTAGCTCCGGCAGAACCGATTCCATTTCAATGCAAGAGTCTCTAAGACCCTTCGTTCGGGTCACTTCGCGCATAGCCTCAGCCATCATCGAGACCTAAATTGGCACGTGCCGTCGGCGCGGGCATGATTATCCATTGCGATGCCCGCGTCGAACCTCACCGCGGCTACTCGCACGGGACACGAAACCACGATTCTCAGGCGGGACACAATCCATTGGTGATTGCCTCATAAAATATTGTGTCCTCATTTATGATAAAATTGCATACATTGTCTTGACAACATCGTATGCCGTGTAGGACCTTGTGCGAAAGAGCCGAGGGGCCTGCATGGTAGACGCATCCAATTCGCCTACGATTTCCATCCGGAATATCAGCAAGAGCTTCGGCAAGGGCATCTATGCCATCCGTGTGCTCGACGATGTCTCGCTCGATATCGGCAAACGCGAGTTCTTCACGCTTCTCGGCCCTTCGGGCTGCGGCAAGACCACGCTGCTCCGCCTGATCGCTGGCTTCGAGACATCCGATAGCGGCTCCATCGCCATCGAGGGGCGCGACGTCACGGCCGCCCCACCCTTCCACCGGCCGGTCAACACGGTCTTCCAGAGCTACGCGCTTTTCCCGCACCTGACGGTCGAGCAGAACGTGGCCTTCGCGCTGGAGGAACAGCGCCAGCCACGCGAGGCGATCCGCACCCGCGTCGGCGAGGTGCTGGAAATGGTGCGGATGAGCGCCTTCGGCAGCCGCCGCCCGGCCGAATTGTCAGGCGGGCAGCAACAGCGCGTGGCGCTGGCCCGGGCGCTCGCGCCGCGACCGCGCGTGCTACTGCTCGACGAACCTCTCTCCGCGCTCGATCTCAAGCTGCGCAAGGAGATGCAGATCGAGCTCAAGCAGTTGCAGGAAGAGGCCGGCATCACCTTCCTGTTCGTGACCCATGACCAGGAAGAGGCGCTGACGCTCTCGGATCGGGTCGCGGTCATGCAGTCGGGCCGAATCCTGCAGATGGGCCCGCCGCGCGAGATCTACGAGACACCGACGCACCGCTTCGTCGCGGATTTTATTGGCGACATCAATCTCATGGAAGGCGAGGCGCTGGCAGGCGGCGGCGTGCGGCTCGATGCCGGCGCGGTCCTGCCGCTGACCCATTGCAAGTCGGGCCGGGTCACCGTGGCGATCAGGCCCGAACGCGCGCGTCTCGTGCCCGCAGGTCAAGGCGCGCTGGAAGCCACGATCATCCATTCGGCCTATCTGGGCACGGCGATGCTTCACAAGCTCGGCCTGCCCGACGGCAGCACATTCCTGTTGCGCCAGCTGGAATCGTCGGGGTTTGCCTGCGGCAACGGCGAGCGGGTCGGACTGGCCCTGCCGGCGGAAGCGTTGCGGGTGCTGGAGCAATGACCGGTCCATCCGCCATCCGAACCTCTGCTCTGCTCTCGCCGGCACTGTTGGCAATCGTGCTGCTGATCGGCGCGCCGCTCGGCCTGATGGCCTGGATCTCGCTGCTCGAAAAGGGCGGAACCAGCGGTGTCGACTGGAGTTCGGCGCCGTCGCTCGCCAATTACATCAGGTTGGTGTGGGAAGAAGACTTCGACGGCACGATGATCGTCAACACCACCTACCTGACGATCTTTCTGCGCTCCGTCGCCCAGGCTGCTGTCACCACGATCCTCTGCCTTGTCCTCGGCCTGCCGGTGGCGCTGTGGATGGCGGGGCTCTCGCGGTCGAACCGCGAAATCATGCTGCTGGTGATCACCATTCCGTTCTGGACCAATCTTCTGGTCCGCAACTACGCCTGGCTCATCATCCTGCGCGAAGACGGCTGGACCGCGCAGTTCGTCAATGCCGTTCTACCCTTCGGGCCGGTGCAACTGCTCTACAATGATATCGCCGTCGCGATCGGGCTCACCTACTCCTTCCTGCCGTTCATGATCCTGCCGATCTACACCGTCTTCGAAAAATTCGACTGGCGGCTGGTCGAGGCGGCGCACGACCTCGGTGCCAATCGCCGCCGTGCGCTCAAGCGCGTGGTGCTGCCGATCGCCACGTCTGGCATCGTTGCGGGGTGCCTGCTTGTCTTCATCCCCTGCCTTGGCGCCTTCGTGACGCCGGCGCTGCTCGGCGGCGGCAGGACGCTGATGTTGGGCAATATCATCCAGATGCAGTTCGGCGCCTCGCGCAACTGGCCGTTCGGCGCGGCACTTTCCGTCGTGCTCCTCTCATTGATGCTGATAGCCATGACCGGCATGGCGCTCTGGCGCAACAGGAGGGCGGCATGAACCCCAGGCGCTTTCCGCTGACGCGCGAAATCTCGATCGCCGTTCTGGTCTATCTCTATGTGCCCGTCATCGTGCTGATCGCCTACAGTTTCAATGCCAACCGCACGGCGACGGTGTGGACCCATGCGTCGTTCGACTGGTACAGCCGGATCGTCGTCAATCCCTCCATCCAGTCAGCGGCGACCAATTCGCTGATACTCGCCGTCTGCGCCGCCACCGCCGCGACGCTGTTGGCGCTGATGGCGGCGCTCGGCACGCGGCGCTCATTCTTCGGTCGCGGCGCCTCCGAGACAATCCTCAACATGCCCCTGATCCTGCCCGAGATCGTCGTGGCGGTGGCGACGCTCCTGCTGTTCGTGTCGCTGGGCATCCAGCTCGGCATGGGGGCGATGATCCTGGCGCATACGGCCTTCTGCATCCCTTTTGCTTACCTTCCCATCCGCGCCCGCCTCGAAGGCATCAGCGGGGTTTACGAAGAGGCGGCGCAGGATCTCTATGCCAACCGCTTCCGCACCTTCCGCCGCGTGACGATGCCGCTCCTGTGGCCGGGCGTGATGGCCGGGTTCACGCTGGCCTTCGTCACCAGCCTCGACGACTTCCTGACCTCGTTTTTCCTCGCCGGCCCCGGCACCACGACGCTGCCGGTCTACATCTTCTCGGCCATCCGTGCCGGCATCACGCCGGAGATCAACGCCATCTCGGCGGTGATGCTGATGGTTTCGGTCCTGCTCGTTTCATTGTCGTTTTTTCTCGGCCGTCTGCGCCGCTAACAAGGAGGAGTATAGCATGTCCCTGAAATCCTGTTTCGGTGCCGCCCTGGCCGCCGTAGCTTTCCTCGCCGCGCCCGCAGCGGCGCAGGATGCCGAGAAGACGCTCTATTTCTACAACTGGACCGACTATTATCCGGTCGATCTGCTGAAGAAATTCGAAAGCGAGACCGGAATCAAGGTCATTCTCGACGGCTTCGACAGCAACGACACGCTGCTGGCGAAACTCCAATCCGGCGGCGCGTCCTACGACGTGATCGTGCCGAGCGACTATGTCATCCCCGGCCTCATCAAGGATGGACTGCTCAAGAAGATCGACACCCACAGCATGTCGAACTACGTCCACATGAAGGACGCCTTCAAGAACCCGGATTTCGACCCGAAGCACGAATATTCCGCACCCTATCTCTGGGGCGTGACGGGCCTCGCCTATGACAGCGCACAGGTCGAAGGCGGCAAGGTGGAGGCGAGCTGGAAGGAATATTTCGAGCCTCGCACCGATCTCGTCGGCAAGATCGCGGCACTCGACACGGCAAGCGACGAGATTCTCGCCGCCTCGATCTATCTCGGTATCCCGCAATGCACTGAGAGCAACGATGACGCTGCGAAGATCCTGAAGCTGCTTCAGGATCAGAAGGACAAGCTGAAGCTCTACAGTTCCGACAGCACCGTCGACCGGCTGGCCTCGGGTGAGGTCGCGATGTACCACGTCTGGAACGGCGCCACCGCACGCGCCACGGCGCAGCGCAGCTCGATCCGCTTCCTCTACCCGAAAGAGGGCACGCCGATGTTCCGCGATAATTTCGCGGTCCCGGCCAATGCGCCACATCCGGAAAACGCCAAGATCTTCATCAACTGGATGATGGCGCCGGAAAATGCAGCCGCCGTATCGAACGCGATCGCCTATGCCAATGCCATCAAGTCCGACGAGTTCCTCAACGACCAGTGGCGCAAGATGGACGCGATCAACATGCCGGCCGAATATGCCAGCCGCCTGGTGCCGACAAAGGATTGCGGCCCAAAGGCGCGCGAACTGCGTGACCGAATCTGGACCCGCCTGAAGGGCTGACGGCCAACGGCGCGGTCCGCAAGGGCCGCGCCCCTATCTCAAGAGGCAAGCATGATCACGACCTATTCGAACCTGTATGATATCGATGGAAACACCATCGGCATAAGCTGCGCCGACGGCAAGATCCGGGAAATCGGCCCCGATGTGACCGGTCCTGACGCCATCGATTGCGGTGGGCGGCTGGTTCTGCCTGCTTTCGTCGAACCACACGTGCATCTCGACAAGACGCTGTGGGGCGAGGCCTGGCAGCCCGGCCAGCGGTCACCGAGGCTGCGCGACTATATCGATAACGAACGCAAGGTCCTGTCCGCCAACCAGACGGCGCCGGACGAGCGCGCCGCACGCCTGCTCACGGAGATGCTGCGCCACGGCACGACGGCGGTGCGGTCGCATATCGATGTGGCACCCGATATGGGCCTCGCGCATGTCGAGGCGATGCTGCGGCTGCGCGACGAATGGCGCGACAAGGTGGACCTGCAATTCGTGGCCTTTCCGCAGCAAGGCCTGCTCTGCCGTCCGGGCACGGCGGAGCTGATCCGGGCGGCGATCGACATGGGCGTCGAGACGGTCGGCGGGCTCGATCCCGCAGGCATCGATGGCGACCCCGAGGGACAATTGAATTTCATCTTCGATCTCGCGGTCGAGAAAGGCGCCGGCATCGACATCCACCTGCATGACAAGGGCGACCTCGGCGCCTGGCAGATCGAGCGGATCGCCGACCACACGGAAGCATCGGGTCTCGCGGGCAAGGTGATGATTTCGCACGCCTATTGCCTCGGCATGATTTCCGGTGCCCGTCTCGAGAAGATCGGCCGCAGGCTCGCTGATCTCGGTATATCCCTGATGACCTCGGCGCCGGCGGATGTCGCCGTGCCGCCGGTGGAGGCGCTTACCCAGATGGGCGTGACCGTATGCTGCGGTTCGGACGGCATCCGCGATTCCTGGTCACCCCTGGGCAATGGCGACATGCTCGAGCGCGCCTTCCTGACCGCCTATCGCTTCGACTGGAACACGGACGAGGATTTCCGGCGCGCGATCGGCTGCGCGACCGACGCCGCGGCGCGCGCCATCGGCCTCGCGGACTACGGCTTGAAGCCCGGCAACCGTGCCGACTTCGTGATGATCGAGGCCATCAATGCCGGCGATGCCCTCTGCCGCCGGCCGGGCGGCCGTCGCGTCGTGCGATGCGGCGCTATTGTGGCGGGCTGATCGGAACGAAATCATGGATATAGACTTCACTGCAATTTCCGGCCCGGACAAGTATCGGCTGCTCACCAATTTCGTCGGGCCGCGGCCGATTGCGCTCGTCGGCACGCGCTCGCCGGCAGGCCACAACAATGCCGCGCCGATGAGCTTCTTCAACGTCTTTTCGCATGAGCCGCCGCTGGTGGTGCTCGGCATTCAGGCCCGCGGTAACGGCGACGAGAAGGATACGGTCGGCAATATCCGCCGCACCGGCGAATTCGTGGTCAATATGGTCGATATGTCGATCGCCGAGGCGATGATCGTCTGCAGCGTCAACTTCGCTTCCGATATCGACGAGCTCGACTTCGCCGGTCTGACGCCGGTGGCCTGCAACCAGATCGATGTCAGCAGGATCGCGGAGAGCCCCTGCAGCTTCGAGTGCCGGCTGGAGCGCTTCATCGATTATCCCAACCGTTCACTTGTTATCGGCGAGGTCGTACACATGCATGTGCCCGACCGGTGCCTCGATGTGCAGGGGCGCTACGTCAATCCGGAGACCTACCAGCCCATCGCACGGCTGCATGCCGACAATTACATTGCCTCCGACCGGCAGTTCGAGCTCAAGAAGTCCGATGCACTGCTACCCTATGAGGCGTCGCAGGTGACGCCGAGGCCGGAAAGGATAGCCCGATGATCCGCATCCATGTCATCAATCCCAACTCCACCACCTCGATGACCGACCAGATCGCCCGCGCGGCAGGCGCCGCAAAGGCCGACGGTACCGAGATCGACGCGGTGACCGCAAAGGGAACGCCCGCCTCGATCGAAGGCTATTCCGACGAGGCGATGTCGGTCCCATCAATGCTGTCGGCGATCCGCGAGGCCGAGGCGCGGGGTGCTTCCGCCCACGTGATTGCCTGTTTCGACGATCCGGGCCTTGCCGCCGCCCGCGAAGTGGCGGCCGGTCCGGTCATCGGCATATGCCAGGCGGCGGTGCAGGTTGCCGTCACCATTGCCGCTCGCTTCTCCGTGATCACCACCTTGCCCCGGTCAGTCCCCGTCATCGAGGATCTCGTCGCGCATTACGGCGCCAGTGGCCGTTGCCGGCGGGTGAGGGCAGTGGACTTGCCGGTGCTTTCGCTTGAGGCCGACGCGGCGACTGCGCGGATGAAACTGTTGGCGGAGGCTCGGGCAGCGCTACGCGACGATGGTGTCGATGCGATCGTTCTGGGTTGCGCCGGCATGGCGGAGCTCTGCGAATGGCTGTCCCAGGAAATCGGCGTGCCCGTCATCGACGGCGTCACGGCTGCGGTGAAGCTCGCCGAGGCGATGGCGGGCGGCGGGTTTCGCACGTCGAAGGCGGGCGCCTACGCCTATCCGCGTGACAAGTCGGCGGATCTGGCGGGTGCCCCCGCGCTCGCGCATTAATACCTTCCTTCATGTGTGAAATCACAAAACCTCATTGAGGAGACGCTCGTGAACTTGACCGATCTCACCCTCGGCACCCGTCCGGCCGGACGAACAGCGCTATCGGCGCGCTGGATCGTGGCTCACGCCAATGGACGTCATCATCTCCTGCGCGACGGCGAGATCGTCATCGAAGGCTCCGAGGTGCTCTATGTCGGTGAGCGCTTTCCGGGTGAAGTTGCACGCCGCATCGAACTGGGGGACATGCTGGTCTCGCCGGGTTTCGTTGATCTCGATGCCCTGTCCGACCTCGACACCACGCTGTTGACGGTCGATTACGGTCCCGGCTGGGCCACCGGCCGCGTCTGGCCCCGCGCTTACGTCGAGCGCGGGCCCTATGAAATGTATTCGCCCGAGGAACTGGCCTTCCAGAAGCGCTTTGCCTTCAGCCAGCTCCTGCTCAACGGCATCACCACCGCGCTGCCCATTGCCTCGCTCTTCTATCGCGAATGGGGCGAAACCGTCGCCGAATTCGAAGCGGCTGCGGAAGCCGCCGGAGAGCTGGGCCTGCGCGTCTACCTCGGTCCCGCCTATCGCTCCGGCGGCATTGTTTGCGAAGCGCCCGATGTGCTGGAGCCGATCTTCGATGAGGCGCGTGGCCTGCGCGGATTGGAGGATGCTCTCGCCTTCGCCGGCCGTATCGCCGGGCGGCACCAGGGTCTCGTACAGGCCATGCTGGCTCCGGACCGCGTTGAGACCAGTACGCTTACCCTGCTGAAACGGACCATGGCTGCGTCGGCGGAGATGGGACTGCCGGTCCGGCTGCATATGGCGCAGGGCAAGATGGAGCGCCGGATCATGGCAAAGCTGCACGGCATGACCGCGCCGCAATGGCTTGCTCGGCACGACCTTCTCAACGATCGGCTGATCGCACCGCACGCGGTCGAGGCGGAGCCGGAAGATCTGGAACTGTATGCCGCGCATGGGGTCACGATTGCCCACTGCCCGCTGGTCTTCGCCCGTGATGGCGGGATACTGCGTTCGTTCCGCCGTTGCCGCGATCTCGGCATCCGGATCGGCATGGGCACGGATACGGCTCCGCCCGACATGGTGCTCAACATGGCGGTCGGCCTGATGACCGGGAGAATCGCGGAAGGTGGGGTCAAGGGTATAGCCACGTCGGAAATCTTCGACGCTGCCACGATATCAGGCGCCGATGCATTGGGGCGCCCCGATCTCGGTCGACTGCAGCCCGGCTCGAAGGCGGATATCGCGATCTTCGACCTTAGCGACCCCCGCTTCGCGCCGACCGTTGATCCCGTGCAGTCACTGATATTTGGTGCGACCGGTCGTGTGACGCGTGCTGTCTTCGTCGATGGCCGGCTTTCGATGCGCGACGGCGCAGTCGCGGGATTTGACGTCGAGGCGGGCCGACATCGAGCGCAGGCACAGTTCGAGCGGATGTATGCAAAGTATCCGGAGCGAAGCTGGGGGCATCCCAGGCTTGAAGACATGTTCCCGCCGACATATCCCCTGCTTGACATCGCGTGACGGCATGCGCCGAGCGCATGTCCTCTAACCGACGGAAATGTCGCGTCTCTTTGGCGCGCAATATTTCAGGAGGTTCGTCTGGGGAAGATTTGGTGGTGGGGGCAGTCCAGCGAGAACAAGTCTCCTTTCTGGCATATTCCCTGCTCTCGGGGAAAATACAGGGAAATTTCAATGAAAGTCGCCTCTGCCTCGGCTTCGTCCACGATAATTAGTGAGCTCTTTCAAGGCATTCCTGACGAATTCCCTATTTCCAAAACAGGGAATTCTCTTCGCGCTTGTAGGGAATTACAGATCGGGTACTGGGAACGGCGCCAGCCTCAGGCGGTCCTCAGCGCTGTCTGCAAAGGTATCGGTAAGCACGATCGGTGGCTTGAGAGGATGGAGATTCAGTGCATATTAGGCGCGGGGCACACAAGCGTCTGAGAGCCACCCCGGGTATAGGTGCTTCGGCCGGTTGCGAATGATTGCAGAGTGCACATTTTCGCCATTCTTATGCACGCGTAACGCCGCTATACGCGTCCGCTAAGAAGACCATCCGTTTATGCCTGCAAGCGTCGTGAAATGCTCTCGACTCCACTGTTTTAGCGGATCCAGCTCTTCGAGTCGATGTTCGGCCCATACCATCCACTCGGCAATGGTCCTGCCGTCGATCTCCGCCTCCGGCTGCATTTTAGCGGCCTGGATAGCCTTGAGGAACGCTTGCGCGATATCCGCCGTCACGGCGCTGCTGCGCCAGTTGGACAAAGTTGCGCCAGCGGGTGTTATCCTCTTTCCGCCGTTGCGGCTCCTCGGAGCGCGCCGCTCGGCGATCTACCGCAGGCGTTCTTCTTGCTCGCGATGTTTCCGCCGTTCGACCAGCATAGGGCCCGCAGCCGCGAAGGTCGCAACGAAATCCGGCAGCAAGTTTCCATGGCCGCCGCTGTGAGTTCACCCCGGATTTGCGCCAGGATTTCTCGATGATAGTATTTCTTCATCCCCGGCCAGCTCTCAGTGCAATTAACACCCTCACGCAAATACGAAGGCGCATACCATGACATAGCCGCTCAACGCTGGAAGATCTTCGCCAACGAGCAGGGCTCCCTGAGCCTGCAGTTCTCAAGGCAGTTTTCGAAATTGTCTAGCGGGTTTACGCGTCCTGGTGGAGTCCTCCAGAACGTGCAGTTTTGGCAGAAAACGTTCTCCAGCGGATCGATGCACATGTTGAATCAATGACGCCGATACCTAGCACTTCGCGCTCAGTGAGACCGGCGGCTTAGGATCAGAGAGATGACGTTACCCGCCCATCTTATCCGGCGCAACACTGCCCGTTCGGCGTTGCCTTTTAGCCCATTTGATGGCGCTCGACGGCGCAACCTTCAGCGCCGCCGCAACCTCATGGCCGGTTCCGGATAAATTGCAAACCGGTCTAACACTTGAAACGAGCGCGCTCTACGTAATTTTTCTACATAAAAGTAGTAAAGCAAAAAATTATATGTTGCAAAGTTTCCTGAACTCGATTAGCTACGCCGTGCGTTGGGAGGGCCGGCGCTGAAAGTGGGAGGAAAAATATGCGTTCATTGTCTTTGCGGGCGGGTATGTCGCTACTCGCATGCGCTGCATTCATCGGCGGGCCGGCATCCGCGGCGGAACTAACGTTTTGGTCGATGTGGAACGAGCCTGAGCCGCAAGCGGTCGCGCTGCGGAAAATCATGGACAACTATACCAAGGCTCATCCGGAAACGACGTTTAAGGTCGTCTGGAACGGCAGGCAGAATCAGACCAAGCTTCGCGCCGCGTTGCAGGCCAGCACTCCGATCGACTTCATGGACCAGGATGCCGACCAACTGGCCGGCGGCCTGCAGAAGGAAGGACTCGGCTACGACCTGACGGCATCGCTTGCCGACGTGAAAAGCGATTTCCTGCCCGGAGTGCTCGACCTGTTTGCAGAGGGCGGCAAGACCTACCAGGTGCCCTATGTCTACAACACGGTGAATTTCTGGTACGGCAAGGACATGCTCAAGGAAGTCGGCGGCACCGTGCCGCAGACGTTCGGCGACCTGCTCAAGCTGTGCGAGGCGACCAAAAAGGCCGGCAAGCACGCCTTGGTGATCGAAAGCAATGTCGCCTTCTACAATATCCTGTACTTCTCGCACTATCTTTCGCGTTCGAAGGGTAGCGGCGAACTGGTGAAGATCTTTGAGGACAAGTCCGGCGAGGGCTGGAAGGATCCGGCCGTGCTTGCCGCCGCAAAGGCAACGCGCGGGCTTTGGGATGCCGGCTGCATTGCTGAAGATGCGCGTGGCTTCCAGTATCCGGCGGGCCAGCAGACGATCGCGCTCGGCGACACGCTGGCCGAACTGGTCGGTTCCTGGCTGCCGACGGAACTCGCGGAGAGCACCGGCAAGGACTTCCCGTGGGGTGCCTTCAATTTCCCCGCTGTGGAAGGTGGCGTCGGCAAGGCGACCGATATCGAGGTCGGCCTCCTCTCGTTCATGGTCCTCAAGAACGCGCCGAATGCTGCCGAGGCGGCGGACTTCCTGAAATACGTCATGAGTGAGGAAGCACAGAACATCCTCGTTGCGGACGGCGGCGTTGGCGTCACGCGCAAGGGCGTGGCCTGGCCTGCGGTTCTCGGCGATGCTTACGAATCGGCAAGCAAGGCGACCGCCTTGTCGCCCTTCGCAGGCGGGCTCAGCGTCGCGTATCCTGACTTCGCCTCGACGATTCTCAATCCGGAATTCAACAAGATGTTCCTTGGTGAAATCACGCCGGAGCAGTTCGTCGAGACCATGGCCGCACAGACCAAGACGTACTGGGCGGGCAAATAGCACCAGCGATCGCCGTCATGGGTGGCCCGGCGCCATCCATGACGGCCTGGTCGTCCGGAACGCGGCAACGACGGGAGGACAACACAATGATGCGGCGACGTATGGTCGTGGCCTTTCTCGCCCCTGCACTGATGCTCTATCTGGGCTTCCTTGTACTTCCGGCGATCCAGGCCTTTTGTCTCAGCTTTTACCAGACGTCGGGTTTCGGCAACGAACCGGTCTGGGTGGGTTTCGGCAACTATGCCAAGCTGTGGCACGATTCCATCTTCTGGCGGTCACTTGGCAATATGGCCCTCATCCTCTTCGTCGGTGGAGTGGCGACATTCGGCCTGGCATTCCTCTTCACCATGCTGCTCAATTCCGGCCTTTGGGGCAAGAAGCTGTTCCGGGCGCTGATTTTCCTGCCCAATATCATTGCCGTGGTCGCGATCACCACATTCTGGTCGTTCGTCTTCACGCCGCGATATGGCCTGCTGTCCAACTTCTTCAAGGCGCTCGGTCTGGATCGGCTTGCATCCGTGACATGGACTGCCCCCGAGAATATCTTTTATTCGATGATGGTCGGCCTGGTATGGATTTCCGCCGGCTTCTTCACGATCCTGATCCTGGCCGGCGCCGACAAGGTTCCGGCCGACATGTATGAGGCGGCGCGCCTGGAAGGGGCGAGCAACTGGCAGATTTTCCGGCTTGTCACCTTGCCGATGATCTGGGACGTCGTGCTCATCACCTTGGTGCTGTGGGCCATACAGGCGATCAAGATCGTCGAGTTCCCCTACGCCTTCGGCGGCCCCAACATCAATCAGAGCCTCTATACGCCTGCGATCTATCTCTACATCATGGGCTTCGGACAGCGCGAGCCGGTCTACGCACTTGGCTACGCCACCGCGATCGGCGTTATATTGTTCGTTTTGACCATCGTCACCGTGGTTTTCCTGCGCCTCGTCTTCCGTCGCGAAAAAGTGGAATTCTGAACATGATGGAAGCAATCTTTCCCCGGCCGCTGAAACGAGCGTTTGCCTATATCGCCGTTGGCGGCTGGTCCGCCTTCTCGGTCTTTTTCGTTGTCTGGATCATCATTGCGTCCCTCAAGCGCAACCGCGAATTGTTTGGCAAGCCATGGAGCCTGCCCCTCGATCCGCAATGGGGCAACTACGTCAAGACTTGGGTCTCGAGCCGCTTCGGCGACTACTTCCTGAACAGCCTGCTGGTCGTTTCGGTTTCGGTCTTTGCGTTGCTGGTCGTGTCGGTTCCCGCCGCCTATGTGCTCAGCCGCGGGCGGTTCAGAGGCCGGCAAACCCTGTCGAACGTCTTTGCATTCGGCATGGGCGTGCCCATCCCGCTGCTCTTCGTGCCGCTTTTTGTCATCATGGCGTCCATGCGACTGGCCGACACGTTGACGGGATTGACCATCGTCTATGTCGCGCTGTCGATCCCGTTCACGATCTACGTGCTCGAAGGGTTCTTTTCCTCCTTGCCCTCCGAGCTGGAATCGGCCGCCATCATCGACGGCTGTACGGATTTTCAGGTGTTCCGGCATGTGATGCTGCCGCTTGCGGCGCCAGGCGTGGCGACGGTGGCGATCCTCAATTTCGTTGGTTTGTGGAACGAGTATCAGCTGTCGCTCGTGCTCATCAACAGTCCGGAAAACCGCACGCTCTCCCTCGGCATCTATTCGCTGATCACCTCGATGCAGTATTCCGGTGGCGATTGGGCAAGCCTTTTCGCCGGGGTCACCATCGTCATGCTGCCCACCATCCTCCTGTTCGTCATCCTGTCGGAGAAGATGATCAGCGGTATCACGATGGGAGGCGTCAAATGACCACCCTTAAGCCCCTCGAGGCCTCGATGACCAGAATTGCGCGTGTTACCCGCACACTGCCGATGTCCCGGCTTGGTTCACCCAGCCAGCTGCCGCGGTTCGCCTTCCAGCAGCCGATATTGCGAAAGGATACGCCGCCCGATCGCGGACTGTCCGTGGAGGAGAGTGCGCACGCCTTCCAGTGGGGCCATGATTCCATCCTCCCATACCAGGTCGTGGAGGACTACGACCGGTCACAAGCGCCCGGCGAGATGCCGCTGATTGAAATGTCGAACGGCTGCCTGACGCTGACGGTCGCACCGCAATTGGGTGGCCGGCTGATGTCGATGCGCGACGAGCGGCTGGGGCGGGACCTTGTGTTTTGCAACCCTGTTTTCCAGCCGGCGAATCTTGGCTCGACCAATGCCTGGTTCTCCGGTGGCATCGAGTGGAACGGGCTGGTTCCCGGCCACTCGCCGTCCACCTGCCTGCCGGTGTTTTGCGGTGTCATCGAAACCGCACGGGGACCGGTCCTGCGCGTCTATGAGTATGACCGCGTCATCGAGGCCACCTGGCAGATCGATCTTTTCCTGCCCGAGGGCAGCGATCGTCTGTTTGTCCATGGCCGCATCGTCAATGCCGACGATCAGGTGAAGCACGCCTATTGGTGGACGACCGTCGCGGCGCCTGCCGCCGAAGGCATGCGCGTTCTCAGTCCGGCCGACTATGTGATCGAGCATGTGTTGCCGGGAAATCAGCTCGAACGCTTTCCGCTACCCGATCCCGACCGGTTCGACGGATCCTATCCGGGCAATTGGCGCGACGCGACATCCATCTTTTTCCGCGCGCCCGACAGCGACCGATTGTTCATGGCCGCTCTCGACCGCGCAGGCGTGGGCTTGGGACAAACGGCGACCCCTGCCATGCGCGGACGCAAGCTCTTCTATTTCGGCGAAGGGGCCGGCGGCCGGCAGTGGATGGATTTTCTATCACGCCCGGGAGACGGCGACTACATCGAGATCCAGAGCGGAATTACGCCGACCCAGAACCAGCGCTTCCGGCTCGAGGCGCGCTCGGAAATCCATTGGACCGAAGCCTATGGCGCGATCAGTGTCGATCCGTCGCTGGTGCATGACGAGTATGGTGCGGCGACGAGAGCCGCGGGCGACCTCGTTGCCCGGCGCTTTGACAAAGCCGAACTGACTGACATCGATGTCTTCCTCACCGAAGTGTCGAGACATCCGATTCAAAGCGCATTGGCGCACGGATCGGCCTGGGGGCGGCGCGACGAGCAACTCTGCGGCCGGCCGCTGGCTGATGGCCTGGACTTCAGCGTGGTGACCGAGAACGATTGCTGGGACGAGCTCGCCACGGCCGGAGCATTCTCAGAGCAAAATCTCGCCTCCGTTCCCGCCGAATTCGCCGTCTCGGATCGCTGGGTGGCGAAGATCGAACAGAGCGTGCGCCAGCAGGGTGAGACATGGCTGCATTGCCTTCTGCTCGGGATTGCCGCGCTCGACCGGGAGAAGACAGAGGATGCCCGCGCTCTTTTTGATCGCTCGGTATCGCTCAGGCCGACCTGGCTCGGCCACCGGCAACGAGCAATCGTCGCCTCGGAAACCGAAGCGGCGATCGTGGACTATCTCGCCGCCTGGGAAATCGGTGGCGCGCCGCGCGAACTGGCCTCAGAGATCGCAGATTTTCTGTTGCGCAACCAGGAATTTGACCGGCTGTCGGCGTTTCTCGCGGGCTTGAGCGCGGACTGCGCGGGCCTGGAGCGCATCAAGCTCGTCCGGGCGAAGATCGCGGCTCGGAACGGCGACGCCGAGACGCTTGCAACGATACTGCAGACGGAGTTCGCCACGATACGGGAAGGCGAAATGCTCCTCTCGGAACTCTGGACGGCATTGCAGTCGGGCCGGCTCGCAGCCGTGCTGGGCCGAGGCCCGACAGAATCCGAGTTGACCGAGGCATTGAAGGCCAATCCGATCCCGAAACACCTGGATTTCGCCATGAAAGCCGAAGCCAACAACGAGGACGCATAGCGATGGCGCAGGTCGAACTTCAAGACATCCGCAAGTCTTATGGCGCGATAGAGATCATCCAGGGCGCGCGGCTTTCGATCGGCGACGGCGAGTTCGTCGTCCTTGTCGGGCCTTCCGGCTGCGGCAAATCCACCCTGTTGCGCTGCATCGCCGGACTGGAAACCATCACCAGCGGCAAGCTGATGATCGATGGCGCCGATATGACGGCGGCTGATCCCGTCAAGCGGGGCATCTCGATGGTGTTCCAGTCCTACGCGCTCTATCCGCATATGACGGTTGCCGAGAACATCGGTTTTGGCCTGAAAATCGGTGGCGCGCCGAAGTCGGATGCACACAAACGTGTGGTGGAGGTCGCCCGGCTTCTGAAGCTCGATCAACTACTCGCCCGCAAGCCGAAGGAACTGTCGGGCGGCCAGCGCCAGCGTGTTGCGATCGGCCGCGCACTTGCGCGCAATCCGCGGATATTCCTGTTCGACGAACCGCTTTCGAATCTCGATGCGTCGCTGCGCGCCGAAATGCGCGTCGAACTTGCGAAGCTCCATGCGGCGCTCGGCAATACCATGATCTATGTCACGCACGACCAGGTCGAGGCCATGACACTCGCCGACCGGATCGTGGTGATGCGCGCCGGGGTCATCGAACAGGTCGGCTCCCCGCTTGAGCTGTTCAACCAGCCGGCAAACAAGTTCGTCGCAGGCTTCCTCGGCCAGCCGCCGATGAACTTCATCCGGCTGGAGGAAGTCCGGGAGGTGGGCGGCAAGATTGAGGCCGGCCTGCCGGGTGGCGGTCGCCTGGCGCTCGACATGCCGGCATCGGCGAAGGGAGCGACGGCCGTCGAACTGGGCGTGCGGCCTGAGGACATGTCGATCGATCCCGACGGCCCGCTCGAGGCTGTCATCGACGTGGTGGAGCAGTTGGGAGGCGAGACGCTTCTCTATTGCCGCCTTGCCGATGAGCAGGCGCTTGTTGCAAAGCTGACCGGCCAGTCCAGCCACAAGTCCGGCGATCGGCTCCGCTTCGGCATGTCGGACGAACGGCTACATCTGTTCGATGCGGATGGCCTCAATCTGCGCCATGGAGGCCGACCGTGAACGACCAATGCATAACCGGGAAAAAGCACTGATGGACACTTCGTATCAACCCGGCGAGTCGCTAGTCGGCGTGATCGCTCGAGACATGCCGGACCTCAACAAGGCATTCCGGCGAATCGGCGCCTATATCATCGCCTCACCAGACCGCTTCATGCATAAGCCGTTGCAGGAGATCGCGCGCGAGAGCAATGTCAGCGAGCCGACGGTGGTGCGGTTTTGCCGCCATTACGGCTTCAAGGGGGTTCCCGATTTCCGCATCGCGCTTGCCATGTCGCTGGCGCGCCAATCCCCGGTCGCGGGGAGTTCCTTCATCGAGCCGGGCGTATCGGACAAGGCGGTGATGAACCTCGACCAGAAGAAGGCGATCGCACGCTTCGCGGCCGCGCTGGCCGGAACCGATCGGTCCATCATCGTTGATTCCGGCTCCACCACACAGCTGTTTGCCTCTCGCCTGCGCGAGGCGCCGGCCATGGTCATCATGACGACCGGTCTCAATGTGGTCGAAACCCTGCGCGGCGCCCCACAGCACACTGTCATGTTGCCCGCTGGCGCTATCCGCTTCGAGTCCAACTCCGTCTCGGGACGACTGGTCGAGAGTACGCTTGCCAACATGCGCTTCGACACGCTCTATCTCGGCGCCGATTCGATTGATCCGCTCTTGGGGCTCAGCACTTACAATATCGACGAAGCACACCAGAACACGGCGATGATCAATGTCAGCCAGCGCGTCGTCGTGCTCGCCGACTCGACAAAATTCCGCACGCCCGCTCTGCACCGGTTCTGCGAGATCGATCGCATCCACACGATTGTCACCGACACTGGCCTGTCCGACGAGATTGCCGAGCAGCTCAGTGCGGGCGGCGTGACCGTCCACCGGATAGATCCCCACGGCGGAGACCAGCCATGACGGTCCAGACTACCAAGAAGTTGAACATCGATCGCTGGGCGACGACGCAGGAAATCCGTCAGCAGCCCGCTGTGTGGCGCAGCTTCGGCCCGCGCCTCGAGCCGATCGCCGCCGAAATCGCCGCATGGCTCGCGCTGCGGCAGCATGAGGAGGTCTGGTTCTGCGGTGCGGGAACCTCCGCCTTCATCGGTGAAACGCTGGCAAGCCATCTCAACCGACGTCCGGGGCCGGCGCGGTTCAGGGCGATCCCGACGACCGATCTCGTCGCCTCGCCGAAGAGCTATATTCGACCGGGCGTACGGGCGCTGGTCGTATCCTTCGGCCGCAGCGGCAATAGTTCCGAGACGATCGGCGTGCTCGACCTGCTTGCCGCCCATGCACCGCAATATGACCGCCTCCATATCACCTGCAACGGCGACAGTGCTCTCGGGCGGGCAAAGCCGGAAGGCGAGGGCGAATTGCGCACGATCGTGCTGCCCCCCGAAACCGACGATCGCGGCTTTGCCATGACGTCGAGCTACACGACGATGCTGCTGAGTGCGCTCGCCTGCTTCGATCAGCCGGCCGAGGGCGTCGGCGCGCTGTTCGCGCGCCTCGCCGACGCCGCCGAAACGATCATCGCGCGCGAATTTGAGCGCTTGGAAACCGTGTCCGCACCCGGCCGCGCGGTGTTCCTCGGCTCGGGACCGCTCACCGGCGCGGCGCGGGAATGCGCGCTGAAGGTCCTGGAACTCGCTGCGGGCCAGGTTCCGACCTCGTGGGATTCCTCGCTCGGCTTCCGCCATGGTCCGAAGGCGATTGTCGACGACAGCACGCGGGTCTTCGTCTTTCTCTCGTCCGATCCCCACACCCGCCGCTATGACGAGGATCTCGCTGCTGAAATTGCGACCCAGTTCGGCGCTGTCGTGCTCACCCGGATCGGCGAGGCCTCGACCGGTCCCGACATCGCCGTGCCCGCCGTGGCCGGTGACGCCTGGGATGCGGTGCTCTACGTCATCACAGGCCAGATGCTCGCCGTTGCATGGTCGGACGGCCTTGGCATCGAGGTAGACAACCCCTTTTCGGCCGGCAACCTGACGCGCGTGGTCGCCGGCGTGAAGCTCTATCCGCTGGAGACTGAACGAAAGCTCTATGGCGGTATCGATCTTGGCGGTTCAAAGATTGAAAGTTGCCTGTTCGATGCCGATCTGAACCTGCTGGAGAAGCGGCGGATCGAAACCGCCCGGAGCTATGACGGGCTACTGGATTGCCTGGCGGCGGAAGCCGAATGGCTTGCGCAGCGTGCCGGCGGGCCGCTCTCGCTCGGTATCGGCCTGCCGGGCCTGATCGACAAACGGAGCGGCAAGTCGCTGACCTCGAACCTCGCGGCCACCGGCCACCCGCTCAGCGCAGACCTCGCGGCGCGGCTTGGCCGCCCGACGCCCGTCGAGAACGATTGCAAATGCTTCGCGCTCTCCGAGGCCAACGGCGGCGCGGGCGCCGGATATCGCACCGTCTTCGGCTTGATCCTCGGAACGGGGGTTGGCGGCGGTGTCTGTGTCGATGGACGCCTGCAGACGGGGCTGAACGGCCTGCCGGGAGAGGTCGGGCACATCGGCATTCCGGCGGCCCTTCTTGAGCGCCAAGCGCTGCCGCTGCTGCGCTGCGGCTGTGGCCGCACCGGCTGCTATGAAACGCTGGTGTCTGGTCCCGGCATGACACGCATCGCCGAAGCGGTGGGTGAGCGCAAGGTCGAACCCGAGGCGATCGCGGCGGGCGCTCTGGCACAGGATCCCGTGCTCGCGCGGGTTTTCGACGTCTGGCTCTCGCTATTGGCCGAACTCATCCACACGGTCCAGCTGACGATCGATGCCGATTGCGTCGTTCTCGGGGGAGGTCTCTCGCGCATTGCCGGCATCGCTGGCCAGCTTGAGCAGGCATTCACCGAAGTGAGACTGCCTGTCGTGCGCAGTCCTCGCTTCACAGTGGCCAGGTTTGGCGACGCCAGCGGCGTGCGCGGTGCCGCCATGCTGGCAAGCGGTATGGAGATCGGTTGAGATGAAGGAATTGCGAGACCTCATAGCCCGCAATCTTGCGGGCTCCGGCGAAGCCATGCCATCAGTGTGCTCCGCACATCCCGATGTCGTCGCGGCATCGGTGCTGCTGGCCGAGGAATGGGACGTGCCGCTGCTGATCGAGGCGACGAGCAATCAGGTCAACCAGTTCGGCGGCTATACCGGCATGCGGCCGGCGGACTTCATTGCCTTCGTCAACGGGGTCTGCGTGGCGCATGGCGTCGATCCGTCCCGCGTGCGTTTCGGCGGCGACCACCTGGGCCCACAGGCGTGGCGAAACGAGCCGGCCGAAAGCGCCATGGCCAAGGCGCGGACACTTGTCGCGGCCTACGTGTCGGCTGGTTTCACTAAGATCCATCTCGACTGCTCGGAAGGCTGCCTGGGAGAGCCCGCGCAAGTGGGCGATATGGTCAGCGCCGCCCGTGCCGCCGAGCTCGCCCGTGTCTGCGAGGACGCCGCGCGCAATCCAGACGCGCTGAGCTACATGTTCGGCACCGAGGTTCCGCCGCCCGGAGGCGCCCGCGTAGAACAGGGGGAAGCCGCGATCACGCCGACGGCACCGGCCAGCGCCCGCGCCACCATCGAGGCCCATCGCGCAGCGTTCGCAGGGCTTGGCCTTGGCGACAGCGCCTGGAGGCGAGCGGTCGGCCTGGTCGTCCAGCCCGGACTTGAATTCGCGCCCGACCATGTGCATCGCTTCGACCTTGCCACATCGGACCAACTTTCGCCGGTGCTCGCCGGCCATCAGGGTCTCGCGTTCGAGGCGCACTCGACCGACTACCAGCTTCCGGCGGTCTATCCCGATCTCGCGGAACGGCACTTTGCCGTGCTCAAGGTCGGCCCGGCGCTGACTTATGCCTACCGGCAGGCCATTTACGCGCTCGATGCCGTAGCGGGTTGGGCCGCGGCCGCCTCCGACCGCACCACTGTCTCGGACGTGATGGAGGCGCTTATGCTGGAAGCGCCCGGCAACTGGACGAAGCATTACCAGGGCGACGAGGACCGGCTGCGGCTGCTGCGGCATTTTAGCTATGCCGACCGGATACGCTATTACTGGACGCAGACGCGCGCACAGGCCGCCGTCGACGCCTTGTTAGGCAGCCTGAAGTCTCGGGATATGCCCCGGCCGCTGCTGGAACAATATTTCGCGGCACCCGTGCTCGCGCGGGCCGAGACCCTCGGACAAAGCACACCGGACAAGGCGAGGGCGCTCATCTATGCTCAGATCCAAGAGGCACTTGTTCCCTATTTTGCCTGCTACGGAAGGGCGGCATGAAACCGGACGGTCACATCGAGGCTGCGCCGTTCGACTTAGCAACGACACGCGACTGGTGGCTCGTTCCGCGCCGGCTGTTTGACGGAGAAGGCCTGACGGACAGCAGGGCGATCCGAATTACGGACAGACGGGTGGTTTCGGTGGTCTCGGCGGAAGCGGCCGGTCGGGACGGCGCGCCGGTCTGGCGAACAAGCAGGCTCGCAGTTCCCGGATTCTTCGACACCCAGATCAATGGCGGCGGCGGGGTGCTGTTCAACGCCGACCCGTCATTGGACGGACTGGCGACGATCGCCGCCGCGCATCGATCGACCGGGACCACCTCCTGGCTGCCTACCCTGATTACCGATGTTGCCGACAGGATGGACCAGGGCGCCGATGCCGCCATCGCCACGCACCGCCGCTTCGGCATCGTCGGCATTCATCTGGAAGGCCCGCACATCAGTATCGCCCGTAAAGGCGCGCACAGGCCCGATCTGATCCGCCCATTCGACGAGCGGACCGTGGCGACTGTTGCCCGCCTGCGGGAGGCCGGCCTCCCGGTTCTCCTGACGCTGGCGCCCGAATGCGTGCCGCCGGGAACCATCGCCCGGCTTTGCCGCATGGGCGCCGTTGTTTCGCTCGGCCACACCGATGCCGATTTCGACGCGGCGCGTGCGGCAATCGCCGAGGGTGCGCGCTCGGCAACGCATCTCTATAATGCGATGACGCCCATTACGTCGCGCTCGCCCGGCGTCGTCGGCGCGGTGCTGGACAGCGATATTTATTGCGGCTTCATCGCCGACGGTCACCATGTCGATGACACCACGCTCAGGCTCGCGATCCGCTCGCGTCCGGTCGCCGACCGCATGGTGCTGGTGTCCGATGCCATGCCCACTTGGAACGGTCCGCCGGTATACGAATTACTGGGCGAGACCATTCGTCTCCAGGACGGCAAGCTGGTCAACCGGATCGGTTCGCTCGCCGGCGTCCATATCGACATGGCTTCTTCGCTGCGCCGGTTGGTGCAGGCCGTCGGCATTGGGCTGGAAGATTCCCTGAAAATGGCAACCGCCAATCCCGCCCGCCTGATGGGGCTCGATCAGGAGATCGGCTACATTAGGGCGGGCGCCAAGGCAGACATTGTGCTCCTCGATGAGGCGCTGGTTCCCGGCGCCATCATTTCCTCTTCGGCGGCTTGACGGGGTGTCAGCTTCTCCGCCCGGCAGCGGAGGAGCGGAGGTTGTCGAGAAGCACGGCGACGAGAAGGATCAGGCCGCGGACGACATACTGGTAGAAGGCCTGGATGTTGAGCAGGTTCATGACATTCTCGGCAATACCCATGATCATCACCCCGACGATGACGCCGGTCATCGCAGCGCGGCCGCCGGCCAGTGACACGCCGCCGAGTACGCAGGCGGAGATGACCGAGAGTTCAAGCCCGGTCGCGGCATTCGGCTGGCCGGACGTGATGCGCGAGGCGAGCAGGATACCAGCCACGCCGCAGACCAGGCCTTGCAGCGCGAAGATCCAAATCCGCATGTTGACGACGTTGACGCCGGCCAGGCGCGAGGCCTCCGGATTGCCGCCGATGGCGAGCGTATTCTTGCCGAAGACGGTGCGGTTGAGCACGAAACCGAAGACGATGAACATCACGCCCATGACCCAGATCGGTGTCGGGATGGTGAGAAACTTCGACAAAGCGAGCTGGTAGAAGGCCGGATCGTTGATGCCGACGGCGCGGCCGTCCGATGCAATGAGTGCCAGACCACGTACGATCTGCATCGTCGCGAGTGTCGTAATGAGAGCATTGATTCTGAAACGGGCAATGACGACACCGTTAAGCACGCCGACGATCCCGCCGCAGGCGATCGCCGCAACGAGGCCGAGCAGGATCGAGCCGGTGGCATTGGATGCCATGACAGCGATCATGCCCGAAAAGGCCACCGTGGAGCCGACCGAGAGATCGAAATCGCGCGACGCCAGGCAGAACATCATCGTGCAGGCAACGATGCCGATGGTCACGACCGATTGCAGCAGGCCAAGCATATTGCGCTCGGTCAGGAAGTTCGGCACCGTGAGCGCGACGATCACGAAGGCAGCTGCGAAGATCACCACCAGCCCCTGCTCGCCGAGGAAGACTTTTTTCAAGGCATTCATTGCTTCGTTCCTATGCTGTACCGGTGGAGTTCTCGTCCGGCAGAGCGGCCGTGAGGATTGTGTGTTCGTCGAAGGCGGGGCGCTCGATTTCGGCGGAGACGTGGCCGGAGCACATCACGATGATGCGATCGGAAATGCCCATCACTTCAGGCAACTCGCTCGAGATGACGACGATTGCCATGCCGCTTGCGGCCAGGTCGTACAGAATCTCGTAGATTTCGGACTTCGCGCCGACGTCGATGCCGCGGGTCGGTTCGTCGATCACCAGCACCTTGATTCCCTGTTCGGACAGCCAGCGGCCGAGGATGACCTTCTGCTGGTTGCCGCCGGAGAGGTTGATGATATCCTGCTTGCGCGAAGGGGTTCGCACGCGAAGCTTGGCGATGAACTGATCCGCGACCGAAGCTTCCTGCTTGCTGTTCAGCAGACCGAAGGGCGAGAAGTGGCGACGCGAGGAGATGGTGATGTTTTCCTCGATCGAGCGCCCCTGGATGACGCCGTCGAACTTGCGGTCCTCGGGACAGAGCACCATGCCGGCCCGGATCGAGGCGGCGGGATCGCCGGGTTTCACGGCCACGCCATCGATCGTGACGCTGCCGGTATGGCGATTGTCGGCTCCATATAGAAGTCGCGCCATCTCGCTGCGGCCGGCGCCGATCAGGCCGAAAAATCCAAGGATTTCACCCTGACGGACGGAAAAGCCGATGGGATTGCGGAGCCGTGTGCCCGAGACGTTTTCGACCACGAGGCGCTTCTCGCCGAGCGGCCGTGGTTTCCAGCCCCAGATATTGGCGATCTCGCGGCCGACCATCTCGGCGATGACCTGATCGCGCGTGATCTTTTTGACATCCGGGTGATGGGCCGCAAGCTTGCCGTCGCGCAGAACCGTCAGGCTGTCGCAGAGGGCGAACACTTCGTCGAGGCGATGCGAGACGTAGATGATGACGGTGCCGCGTGCCTTGAGCCTGCCGATCAGCGCGAAGAGGATTTCGCTTTCGCGGGACGAGAGGGAGGATGTGGGTTCGTCGAGCGCGATGACGCGGGCGTCCAGCATGACGGCCTTGGCGATTTCCACCATCTGCCGCTCACCGATCGAAAGCGAGGAAACTTTTGCAGTGGGGTCGATGTCGATGCCGATATCCGCGAAGCGCGCGCGGACCGTATCGACCAGCGTGCCGCCATCGATGACGCCGGCTCTAGCGGGAAAACGTCCGAGCCAGAGGTTTTCTGCGACCGTCAACTCCGGAACCAGTTGCAGTTCCTGATGGATGACGATGACGCCGGCATTGAAGGCATCGCGAACCGAGCCGTATTTCTGCTCAGTGCCGTCAATTACGATCGTGCCGGTATCGCTCGACTGGTCTCCGGAGAGGACGCGGATCAGCGTCGACTTGCCGGCACCATTCTCGCCCATCAGCCCGTGAACGGCGCCTTTGTCCACCGCGAAGGATATGTCCTTCAGCGCCTGCACACCGGGATAGCTCTTTGAGATATTGGAAAATTCGAGGAACGCCATCGTTGCTCCAATCATGGACCGCCCGGCGGCGCGCACAGGCGCCGCCGGGCAAGTTGTCCGGGAGGATGATTACTCGATGCCGAGGTCCTTGCGGACCTTTTCATAGTCGCCGCGGAGCGCAAGCGCGCCGGATGTCAGGATCAGCTTTTCCGGCTCCTTGCTGTTGGCGACCCATTCATACATGTTGAGCGCGGTCTCGTAGCCATGGCGCTTCGGCGAGATGATGACGGTGCCGAAGAAGCCGGTCGCATCGGCCTTCTTGAACTCGTTGATCGCCGAGTCCGCACCGCCGATGCCGACGCCGATGAAGTTCGACGCAGGAATGCCGACCGACTCGGAGGCGCGCACGGCGCCGAGAACGGCTTCGTCATTCAGTCCGAAGGCGATCCAGTATTTTACATCGGCATGCTTGTTGAGCACGGTGGTGGAAGCGTTCAGCGCTGCTTCGGTATCGGTTTTCGCCTGCGGCGCGTCATAGATGTTCTCGGCCGGGAAGCCGGCTGCCTTCAGCGCGGCGATGGCGCCTTCGACGCGGTCGACGGCAGTCGGCAGTGAGTCGTAGGAGACGCGGATCGCGCCGACCTGCTTCATGTCCCAGCCGCGCTTCTTGATTTCCTCGGCGATCGCCTGGCCAACGGTCTCGCCGATCTTGGTGGCGGAAATGCCCATATGAGCGACATCTTCGAGCGCATTGCCGCTGGCATCGACGAGGCGATCGTCAACCGTCATCAGCTTGAGCCCGTTGGCTTCCGCCTTGGCGACAATACCGGGCCCCAGCTTGACGTCCGGGGTGCAGATGATGAAGCCCTGCACGCCCTGGGCCCCGAGGTTGTCGATGGCGGACTGTACCTTCTCACCGTCTTCGGCGCCGATCTTGACGACCGTGAAGCCCTTTTCCTTGCCGGCCTGTTCGGCGAATTTCCATTCGTCCTGGAACCAAGGCTCTTCCGGTTGCTTGACGATGAAGCCGATCTTGACGTCTGCGGCGAAAACGTTGGTGGCAGCCATGATGGCGAATGTGCCTGCCAGGATGGCGGCTTTGAACGAGCGCATGTCTCTCTCCCTAGATTTGACGGCTGCCTCCCAGGCAGCGTATGATCAATTAAGATAAATCATCGTACCAGTCAATTGCCTTTGTATGATGATTGAACTAGAACGGTCTGGAAGGACGCGACGAGACATGGAAGAGGTACGTCGCGTCCGGTGCCGAATTGCACTATGACGTGCTCGGGACCATGCGGGCATAGCGGAGGAAAGCGTTGGAAGCTGGCGAGAGTTTGCAGGAAGAGTCGCGAAAGGTGGAGCGGCGTCCGCGCGTTCGGCGCAATGTGACGGTCGCCATCGCGCAGGATATTTTCTCCGATCGTTATCCCGTCGGATCCGCGCTGCCGCGCGAGCACGATCTCTGCCAGGAGCATGGCGTCAGCCGCACCGTGATCCGAGAATCCCTGAAAATACTCGAATCGAAGGGCATCGTGCGCGGCAAGCCGCGCATCGGCACGACCGTCTGCGACCGGGATGAGTGGAACATCCTCGACGCCGACGTGCTGCAATGGATGGGTCCGCATCTGACCGAGTTCGATCTGCTCGGCTGCATTCTCGAGGCGCGCCGGACGATCGAACCTGCCGCCGCCGAACTGGCGTCGGCGCGGGCCAGTACGCAGGAGATCGCCGATCTTGAACGCGCATGGATCGACATGCGGGATTCGAGCGACGATCCCGACCGCTTCACCGAAGCTGACGTCCGATTTCATACCGTGCTGCTCAATGCCAGCCACAATCAGGTCTTTCGCCGGCTCTCGAGCGCCATTCACGCCGCCCTCCATCACACGCTGCGTGCTTCCAACGTGGCAGTCGAAAATCGGGACGATGCAGTCGCCATCCACGGCGAACTCGTGGAAGCACTCAGGCTCCGCGATGGCGCGCGCGCCCGGTATTGCTCCAACGCCATGCTCGACCTGGCCGCACGCGATCTGGAGGCGGCTGAGAAAGCGCTTGGCCGATCCGTTTGATTTCAAGATTATTTTCCAAGATTGAGACCCCATTCGCATGAAAATCACAAAGCTCACCACCTATATCGTTCCGCCGCGGTGGATGTTCCTGAAGATCGAGACGGACGAGGGCATCGTGGGCTGGGGCGAACCGGTCGTCGAAGGCCGCGCGCTCACCGTCGAGGCGGCCGTGCATGAACTGGCCGATTACCTGGTCGGCAAGGACCCGCTGCTGATCGAGGACCATTGGCAGGTTATGTATCGCGGTGGTTTCTATCGCGGCGGCGCGATCCACATGTCGGCAATCGCAGGCATCGACCAGGCGCTCTGGGACATCAAGGGCAAGGCATATGGCCAGCCCGTTCATGCTCTGCTCGGCGGCCAGTGCCGCGACCGGATCAAGGTCTATAGCTGGATCGGCGGCGACCGCCCATCCGATGTCGCCAACAATGCCCGCGATGTCGTCGCCCACGGCTTCAAGGCGATCAAGCTCAATGGCTGCGAGGAGATGCAGATCGTCGACAGCTGGAGCAAGGTGGAGAAGGCCGTCGAGACCATCGCGACGATCCGCGAGGCGATTGGCTCCGACATCGGCATCGGCGTCGACTTCCATGGCCGCGTCCATCGCCCCATGGCCAAGGTGCTCGCCAAGGAACTGCAGCCCTATAACCTGATGTTTATCGAAGAGCCGGTGCTGTCGGAAAACCGGGAAGCGCTCAGGGAAATCGCCAACCATTGTTCGACGCCGATCGCACTCGGCGAGCGGCTCTATTCGCGCTGGGATTTCAAGAGCGTGCTGGCCGACGGGTTTGTCGACATCATCCAGCCCGATCTCAGCCATGCCGGCGGGATCACCGAATGCCGCAAGATCGCGGCCATGGCGGAAGCGTACGATGTGGCACTGGCCCCGCATTGCCCACTCGGGCCCATAGCGCTCGCCGCCTGCCTTCAGATCGACGCCGTCAGCCACAATGCCTTTATCCAGGAACAAAGCCTGGGGATCCACTACAACGAAGCAAACGACATCCTCGACTACATCTCCAACAAGGAGGTGTTCAAGTACGAGGACGGCTTTGTGTCGATACCGCAAGGGCCCGGGCTGGGCGTCGAGGTGGACGAGGCCTATGTCATCGAACGGGCCAAGGAAGGACACCGCTGGCGCAACCCGGTCTGGCGGCACGCCGACGGTTCGGTCGCGGAGTGGTGACCTCATGGGGCGCTTGACGGGCAAGAGAATATTCATAACCGGTGCGGCGCAAGGCATTGGTCTGGCCATCGCGCGGGGGTGCCTCGCCGAGAATGCAAGCGTCTATCTTATCGACCGCGATGAGGCGCTGCTGAGCACAGTCGGGAATGAATTGAGGTCAATGGGGGCAAATCTTGGGTATCGGGTGGCCGACATCACGGATGCCACTGCGATCGAGCAGGCGGTGGCAGACGCTTCATCGAAGATTGGTCCCATCAACGCGCTGATCAACAACGCTGGCGTCAACGTGTTCTCCGAGCCGCTCCAGACCAGCGACGAAGACTGGGACCGCTGCTTCGACATCAACCTCAAGGGCGCCTGGAATTGCTGCAAGGCCGTTCTGCCCGGCATGACAGAGCAAGGCCACGGTGCGATCCTCAATATCGCATCGACGCATGCCTTCACGATCATTCCGCATACCTTTCCCTACCCCCTGGCAAAGCACGCGCTTCTCGGAATGACCAAGGCGCTGGGTCTCGAATATGCGGCCAGGGGCGTGCGCGTGAATGCTATTGCACCCGGCTATGTCGCCACCCAGAAGGCGATCGATTATTGGAACAGCTTCCCCGACCCCGTGGCAGCCGAGACTGAAACGATGAAGCTCCATCCGGGCGGGCGGATCGCGACCCCCGAGGAAATCGCTCTTGCCGCCGTATTCATGATCTCGGACGAATGCCCATTCATGAATGCCACCTGCCTCACCATTGATGGTGGCCTAAGTGTTCAGCAGCACCCGGCCTGAAGGGCCCGGCGAGGGAGAGCGGAATGCAGGCGGACATAAGATGCGTGGTGGATTGCGCCAACGTGCTCGGTGAAGTGCCGCTCTGGGACGTGGCCGAGCAGGCTCTCTATTGGGTGGATATCGAAGGCAAGCGTCTGCACCGGCTGACGCCCACCACAGGTATGGTTGATATCTGGGACATGCCGGAACGCATCGCGAGCTTTGCTCTCCGCGAGAAGGGCGGGCTGGTGGTGGCTTTTGCGTCCGGCCTCGCCTTTCTCGACCTCGACACCATGAAGATCGACTGGATTGCCCGGCCCGAAGCGCACCTGCCGGGCAACCGGTTCAATGAGGGCAAGGTCGATCGCAACGGCCGTTTCTGGGCCGGTACCATGGATGATAGCCTCGCCGGTCATACGGCTGCGCTCTACCGGCTCGATCCCGATCTCACGCTGACCAAGGTGCTCGGCGACATAGGCATTTCCAACTGCTTCGTATGGTCCCGGACCGATGACCATTTCTGGTTTGCCGACACGTTGGACAAACAGGTCTTCACCTTCGACTACGATTCAACGGCCGGGGCCCTGTCCAACAGGCAGATCTTCGTTGACATGACAGGGCTCGGATATGGTCCGGACGGCGGCACGATCGACGAGGAAGGTTGTATCTGGATCGCGATGTGGGACGGCTGGAAGGTGTCGCGCTTCACGCCCGATGGCCAATTGGACCGCGAGGTTCACCTGCCTGTTGCCAGACCCAGCAGTTGCATGTTCGGCGGGCCTGATCTGTCAACCCTCTACGTCACGACGGCGATCTGGGACGCCACGGCGGACGATCTCAAGGGACAACCCCAGGCCGGTGGTCTCTTTGCGATCGATGCCGGGGTTCGTGGCCTGCCGGAAACGCGCTTTGCAGGATGATGTTGATGAGCATGAAGTCCCGACCCCGCTATGCCGCCGTCGATTGGGGCACGACGAGTTTCCGCCTCTGGCTGATCGGTGACGATGGCGCGATCCTTGGCGAAAGCCGGTCGCGCGAGGGCATGACGACGGCGCGGGAGACCGGGTTCTCCGCCGTGCTGGACAAGCATCTGGCCGAGGTCGGCGCGGCGGTTGATGCGCCGGTCATCATGTGCGGCATGGTGGGCGCCAAGCAGGGCTGGGTCGAGGCGGGCTATATCGACGTGCCGGCCAGACTTTCCGACATTTCCAGCAAGGCAGTGAGCGTTCCCGGCATAAGCCGCGACATCCGCATCCTGCCCGGCCTCGCCCAGCGCGATATCAACGCCGCCGACGTGATGCGGGGCGAGGAAACGCAATTGCTCGGCTGTGCCGAGAGCATGAAGAACAGCGACTGCCTGATCGCCATGCCGGGCACGCACTCGAAATGGGTGCGCGTGGTGCGCCACGAAGTGCTGGGCTTCTCGACCTTCATGACCGGCGAACTGTTCGACGTCATCACGAAGCAATCCATCCTGCAGCATGCCGTCAAAGATGCAGCAGGCTTTGATGGCGGCCATCCCGCGTTCCTGTCGGCGCTTCATATCGCCCATAAGGAGCCGGAACTGGCGACCAACCGGCTGTTCTCGATCCGCGCACGCGGGCTATTGTTCTCGCTGTCGCCGACAGATGCGGAAGCCACGCTGTCGGGCATGATGATCGGGCTGGAGCTTGCCGGCGCGCTGAAATCCGCGCCGAAGGACACGCCGGTCATCCTGGTCGCATCGGGCAAGCTGCGCGGCCTCTACGAGGCGGCATTCCACAGGCTCGGACTGAAATCCACGACAATCGATGCAGACGAGGCGGTGCGCCGCGGCCTCTCCCAGGCCGCGCGCGAAATCTGGCCAAGCGACGAAGGATCCGGCAACTGATGTCCCGCATACCATTTCCACCGATGAAATACCCGCTTGTCGCAATCCTGCGCGGGCTGAAGCCCGAGGAAACACCGGCGATCATCGAGGCGCTGCTCGAAGCTGGCCTGCGGGCGATCGAAATCCCGCTGAATTCTCCCGAGCCGTTCAAGTCGATCGAGATCGCCGCGAAAATGGCGCCGGCGGATGCGTTGATCGGCGCCGGTACCGTGCTCACCATCGAGGACGTGGACCGGCTGGAACAGGCGGGCGGGCGACTGTTCGTCAGTCCGAATGTCGATGTTCCGGTTCTGTCGCATGCAGTCTCCAAAGGCATGGTGACGCTGCCCGGCGTGTTCACGCCGACCGAAGCGCTCGCGGCCGCTCGCGCCGGCGTCACCGGTCTCAAGTTCTTCCCGGCAAGCGCACTCGGCGTCTCCGGCATCAACGCCATCCGCGCCGTGCTGCCGGCCGACCTGATGATCGCGGCGGTGGGCGGCGTGTCGGACGAGAATTTTGCCGACTATGCCAAAGGCGGCATCAAGGCTTTCGGCCTCGGGTCGAGCATCTACAAGCCCGGCATGAGCGCGGCCGAGGTGGCTCAACGTGCGAGGATTGCCATCGAAGCTTACGAAAGATGCTTCTTTGATTGAACTCTAAGGGAAACTGGCCGGCAGGCGAACAATCTTCACACAAGCAGATGAGGCCGCGATGAGTGTTGTCGTTCTGCAGCAGGGTGCCACCCAGGCCCGAGTTTCGACGAATGGAGGCTCGGTGCTCAGCCTGGAAGTCGGTAGGGTCCCGCTTCTGCGCCCTGCGTTTGACGATGCCGCCGTGACCGATAGCGCCGGCTTTCCAATGGTGCCCTTCGGCAACCGCGTGCGGGGCAATACCTTTGTGTTTGAAGGGCAGGACATTCACCTTGCCTCGCAACCCGGAATGGGATCGCCATTACCTTCATGGCGAAGGTTGGCTCGAGGATTGGACCGTGGAAGATCAGCAGGCAGACCGCCTGTCGATTCGTCACATGCATGATGGGAGCCGGATTCCCTACCGGTATTCCGCGCGACAGGTCTTCGTGATGACTGAATCCGGCATGGATTTACATATGGCTGTCACCAATACAGGCGAATCGACCATGCCCTTCGGCATCGGCTGGCACCCCTATTTCCCAATGACCCCGAAGACCACACTGCAAACGACGACTGGTCGTACCGAGCAAGAAGGTTGGCTGCCCGGCGAGCCCATTTCCGTACCTGAGGATGTTGATTTCACCCAGCAGCGGCCACGCAATTCGACGATGAGACCGGCGAAAATAGTCGCTTCCCAGAGTAGATGCTGAATTCGGGCGCTGTGCTGCTTATTACTCCACGCGCGACGATGTCTGGCACCATGGGCCGCCAATTGCAACCTGTGATATGACCGAGATTGTCTGGGCGCCCGATCAACGCTCGGGCGCACCGGCGAAGTTTCGCAAATAGGTCGATCGGATCAACTCGGCGGCCGCAGACGATGCGGTCTCTTCGTCTCGAGCCTCGATGGCCAGCAGAATTGCTTCGTGTTGCGTCAGTGACTGGCCAAAGCCGCCCGATGCCGCCATCGTCTTGGGGATGCTGATTGAAAGAGCCGCGCGGATAACCGAAGCAATGGGTAGCAAGAAGCGATTGTGCGCGGCCTGAAAGATCTGCAGATGAAATTCGATATCGGCCTCGATTGCCTGTTGAACGCTCGCCTGTTCCTGCGACATGCGAATGAAGGCATCCCTGATCAGCTCGTGTTCGCCCGCCGAGCCGCGCCTTGCAGCAAGCCGGGCGGCGAGCGGTTCGGTCGAAACGCGAATCTCGAAGAGTTCTTCGGCCAACGCATCCTGATCGTTGGCATCGCCCTGCCACACCAATACGACCGGATCGAGCGTATTCCAGAATTCGGCCGCGCGAACACGCGTACCGAGCCGGGGCTTGGCTTCGATGAAGCCCTTCGTCGATAGGATTTTCAACGCCTCTCTGAGCGTGGTCCGGCTGACACCGAGCGCCGCAAGCATGTCGGCTTCCTTAGGCAGCGTCTCGCCGACTTTCAGTTCGCCGAGTGTTATGCGACGGCCCACATCACCCGCAATGCGAGCGGGCAGGCCGCGATCCTCGCGCGCTATCGCTTTCATGCATTCCCCTCCGTCATACTTGCACGTTCTTAACCCGTCGCATCTATTCGGGAAAGCCACCCAGGCAGGCTGCATAGCGGTTGGTCATGTCGAGGCCGGTCGCCGTTGGACGCATGGCGGGCGCGCGGTCATGGATTTCGATCCCTGCACGGACGCCGAAAAGGCGCTTGCCGTAACACAGCAGATTCTCGATACCCTGCATGGTGAACACCACGCCGGGCAGCATCTGCCGGTAGGCTTCTTCGGCGTGGTCATCCCAGCCGTCGGAGAAAAACTCGTAGGCGCGCACAGCGTAATCGATGGAGTCCGGGGCAAGGATAAGGCCGCGGCACCCGATCCGCAGATTGTCGAGCAGTTCCATTCCCGCGCGCCCATTAAAGACAGGAAGCTGTCCCTCCGTCACTTCGATCAGATTGGCGATATCAACCACCGGTCCTTCGCCTTTGACAAGGCGGATGTTGGGATGCCGGCGTACGAGATCGCGGATATCGGCGGCAGTCAGACCGCGCCCCATCAGAGCTGGCGCGTTCTGGATGGCAACCGGCAGATCGGTCCGGTCTGCGACACGGCCGAAGAAACCGATGTACTCGGCCGCGGAGAACTGGCCAACCATCGGTGGCTGAAGGATCAGCCAGTCGGCGCCCGCCGTCGCCGCATGCCGCGCTTGCCGAATCTGCTCTTCGACGGACGACCCAAAAATCGTGACTGCGACAGGTACGCGGCCGCCGGCATCTTCGATGATCCAATCCATGACCATCATGCGCTCCGACTCGTCCAGCTTCGAGGCTTCCGTTGCAAGACCGAGGGCGGCCATGCCGTGCACGCCGCTCGCCAGGCAAATTTCGACTTGCCGTCGCATCGCTTCCCGATCGAGTCTTTCATCTCGGTCGAAGAGCGCATAGAGGATGGCGTGGATGCCGTGGAGTTCATCGATCCGAAATTCGTGCATCGCCGCCTCCTCAATGGCTCTCACGGGGGACCGCATGGCCCCGGTTGCCCACGAGAAAATCGAGGTCCGCGCCCGTGTCCGCCTGCATGACCCGCTCGACATAAAGGCTCTGATAGCCGCCCGTCATGGCGGGTGCCGGAGGGGTCCATTCCGCCCGTCTTACGGCAATCTCGGCGTCGCTGACCTCGAGATGCAGCCTGCGATTGGGGACATCCAGCTCGATCCAGTCGCCCTCTTGCACGAGTGCCAGCACGCCGCCGACGGCGGCTTCCGGCGCGACCTGCAGGACGACGGTACCGAAGGCGGTGCCCGACATGCGCGCATCAGAAATACGCACCATGTCGCGTACCCCTTTCTGCAAAAGCTTCCGAGGCAGTGCCATATTGCCGACCTCGGCCATGCCGGGATAGCCTCTGGGGCCGCAGTTCTTCAGGACCATGATCGAGCTTTCGTCGATCTCGAGGTCCGGATCGTCGATGCGCGCTTTGTAGTGATCGATGGTTTCGAACACGACGGCGCGGCCGCGATGCCGCATCAACGCGGGCGTTGCCGCGGAGGGCTTGATGATGGCGCCACTCGGGGCGAGATTGCCACGCAGCACCGCTATCCCGCCGCTTTCCGTCAACGCCTTGGCACGCGGCAAAATCACGTCGTCATTATGATTTTCCGCTTCATCGATGTTCTTGCCGATGCTCTGTCCCGTGACCGTTAGCGCATCGAGATGCAGGAGATCGGCCACCTCCTTCATCACGGCAGGGAGCCCCCCCGCGTAGTAGAAGTCTTCCATCAAATACTGGCCCGACGGCATGAGGTTTAGGATGGTGGGCACGTCGCGGCCAAATCTGTCCCAGTCATCCAGCGAAAGGTCCACGCCGATGCGGCCGGCAATCGCCAGAAGATGAACGACGGCGTTGGTGGAACCGCCGATCGCGCCATTGACGCGGATCGCGTTGGCAAAGGCCTCGCGCGTCAGAATCTTCGACAGGCGCAGGTCCTCGGCGACCATTTCGACGATCCGCCGGCCGGTCAGCCGGCCGAGCCGGGCACGCTGGGCATCGACTGCGGGACAGGCGGCATTACCCGGCAGGGCCAGCCCCAGCGCTTCGACCATCGAAGCCATGGTCGATGCCGTACCCATGGTCATGCAATGGCCTGCCGAGCGCGACATGGCGCTTTCGGCGGCCATGAAATCCTTCTGCGGCATGACGCCGGCACGGACATCCTCGGAGAATTTCCACACATCGGTTCCGGAGCCGATCGTCCGACCCTTCAGCCGGCCGTTCAGCATGGGACCGCCTGAAATCACGATCGAGGGCAGGTCGCAGGATGCGGCCCCCATCACCAGCGACGGCGTGGTCTTGTCGCAGCCCGCCATCAGGACGACGCCGTCCATGGGGTTGCCGCGGATCGCTTCCTCGACATCCATGGAAGCAAGGTTGCGGAAGAGCATGGCCGTGGGGCGCAGGTTCGATTCGCCGCACGAGAACACCGGAAACTCGAGAGGCAGGCCGCCTGCTTCCAGTACACCGGCCTTGATGTGCTCCACCAGTCCCCGGAAATGGGCGTTGCAGGGCGTGAATTCCGAAAATGTGTTGCAGATACCGATCACCGGCCGGCCATCGAAAGCGTCATCGGGCAGACCGCTATTCTTCATCCAACTCCGGTGAATGAACGCGTCCTTGTCCATTCCACCGAACCAATGCTGCGAACGCAATTTCCGCGACATGCTTTTCCCCCTGATGCTCCGGTCGACCCTTCCGACAGTTATTCTCATATAATCGGAGTTATTCGCGGTCAAGGGTGTGGACACCATGGGACAGCGACCGATCACGCCAGGGAATCTGCGCCAAAAGGTGGATTGACGGCTCGGGTCGCTTCGCCGTGAACGGGGCCTCAGAGGCCTGAAACTGCCTCTGTCAGCTTGCGGGCAACGTCGAAGAAGGCGCGGACGAGCTTGCCGTTGCTGCGGTCGCGCAAGCAGATCAGGGCCTCGTCCATGAGCATTTCGGGACCGTCGATCTCGATCCTGACGAGGCGCGAGTCCTGGCCGAACTCGGCAGACGACACGAAGCCGACGCCGCCGCGGGCGGCCACGATCTCGCGGACGGCCTCTCGGCCCTCGGCTTCGATCAGAGGCGTGAGCTTCACGCCGCACTGTTCGGCCATGCTTTCGAGCTTCTGGCGTGTCTTGGAGCCGCGCTCGCGCATGACCAGAGGGTGTTTGGAGAGCTCGTCCAGTGTCATTATCGCGTGGTCGGCCTGAAGATAATCACGGCTCGCAAAGGCGATGATGGGCGTGGAGTTGAGCTTGAGCACCTCGAAATCGCCCGCCTGCGGGATTTCGCCGAGGACACCGATGTCGGCCTCATAGGCATGCAGACTGGTGATCACCGTTTCGGTATTTCCGCTGTTAATGGAAATCTGAACAGTGGGATAGGTTCGCCTGAAGGCCGCCAGAATATGCAGCAAGTGATGGGCGGCATCTGCGACGATCCTCAGTTTTCCTGCTCGCAACGCGCGCGATTCGGACAGGAGATCGAGTGCCTGTTGCTCGACATCGAACATCCGTCGCGTGATCTCCAGCAACTGCTGGCCCGAATGAGTGAGCGTGACTTGTTTCTTGTTTCGGTTGAAGAGCAGGACGTCATATTCCTCCTCGAGCTTGCGCACCTGGTCGGAGATGGCAGGCTGCGTCAGGAACAGGGCCTCCGCGGCACGGGAGAAGCCGCCATGGATCGCTACATTGTGAAAGGCACGAAGCTGGACGTAACGCATTGGCGGCGCCTCCGAATGCCGAGATGATAAGACCATCAAAACGAACGATTTGATTTATGTAAAGAGGCAAAGCATAAATTTGGAATGCGCTCAGCTTGAGAGCCACGAATCCCAACTGTGCCGCTGGGCATCAGTCGCATTGAATAAGCAGGATCTATACATTCATACAAAAGAACGATTTTACATATATATGCCCAAGCCGCATTGTCATCGCCGACACTCCAACGCGAGGACAGACAATGCCAAGCACAGCCTTCGAGAAACCAATCGCGCCGCTGGAATCACCAAGACTCGGCGAGCCCTATCTCCTGACGCCTGGCCCGCTCACCACAGCCTATGAAGTCAAGGAGGCAATGTTGCGGGACTGGGGTTCGTGGGATGGCGATTTCCGCGCCATGACGGCCGATCTGCGGCGCCAGCTTCTTGATATTGCGGGCGATGAGAATGGCGAATTCGATTGCGTCCCCATGCAGGGCAGCGGCTCCTTCTCGGTCGAGGCGATGCTGGGCAGCTTCGTGCCGCGTGACGGCAAGGTGCTCGTGCTGATGAACGGCGCCTATGGCAAACGCATCGCCCAGACGCTGGGCTATCTGGGCCGCGACCACGTCACGATCGACAAGGGCGACTACATGCCGCCGCGTGGCCCGGAAGTTGCAGCTATGCTCGATGCCGATCCGGCGATCACCCATGTCGTGATCGTTCACTGCGAGACCAGCTCCGGCATCCTCAACCCGCTGAAGGAGATTTCCGACATCGTCTACGCGCGTGGCCGGAAGCTGCTGGTGGATTCGATGAGCGCGTTCGGTGCCGTACCAGCCGGGATCGCCGACTTCCGCTACGAGGCGATCGTATCCTCAGCCAACAAATGCATCGAGGGTGTGCCGGGCTTCGGTTTCGTCATTGCCCGCAAGACCGAGCTCGAGGCCGCCAAGGGCCGCAGCCACTCGCTGAGCCTGGATATGCACGCGCAGTGGGATTACATGAACAAGACCGGCCAGTGGCGCTTCACCCCGCCGACCCATGTCGTGGCCGCTTTCATGGAAGCGCTGCGCCTGCATCGTGAGGCGGGCGGTGTTGCCGGCCGAGGCGCGCGCTATGCACGCAACAGGGACGTGATGGTCGCCGGCATGCGGGAGGCGGGCTTCGAGACCCTGCTCGCCGATCAATGGCTTTCACCTATCATCGTCACCTTCTTCAGCCCCGCTCACCCCGCCTTCGCCTTCGATCGCTTCTACGCGCTGATGAAGCAGAAGGGCTTCATCATCTATCCCGGCAAGCTCACGGTGGTGGACAGCTTCCGCATCGGCTGCATCGGCCGCATGGACGAGCATGTCATGCGCCGCGTGGTCGAAGCCGCCCGCAGCTCGTTGGGCGAAATGGGGGTCGACAATGCCGCCCCTCCGGCGATTGCCCTTGAAGAACGCAGCCGTCTGGCCGCCTGAACGAAGAATGGAACTTTCGATGAACCAAATGTCCAAGATCACCGCCAATCGCCGCACCTATCCCTGGCCGAACGTCCCCGCCATCGCCATCTGCCTCGACGGCTGCGAACCGGCCTATCTCGACGCGGCGATCGAAGCCGGCCTGATGCCCACGCTTGCCCGCATTCGGGCCACGGGCACCGAACGCACCGCGCTGAGCGTCATTCCGAGCTTCACCAATCCCAACAATCTGTCGATCGCGACCGGCCGGCCGCCGGCGATTCACGGTATCTGCGGCAACTATCTCTATGAACCGCAGACCGGCAAGGAAGTGATGATGAACGACCCGCGCTTCCTGCGCGCGCCGACCGTATTCAAGGCTTTCTACGATGCTGGCGCGAAGGTCGCCATCGTCACGGCCAAGGACAAGCTTCGTGCGCTTCTCGGCCACGGGTTGAAGTTCGACGAAGGCAGGGCGGTATGTTTCTCCTCCGAAAAATCCGACACGTCCACAGAGGCTGAAAACGGCATCGAGAATGCGTCCGTATGGCTTGGCCTACCGGTTCCGGAAGTCTATTCCGCCGAACTGTCGGAATTCGTCTTCGCCGCCGGCGTGAAGCTGCTCAGGGAATTCCGCCCCGACGTCATGTATTTGACCACGACGGACTATGTGCAGCACAAATACGCACCCGGGGTTCCCCAGGCCAACGCCTTCTACGAAATGTTCGACAAGTATCTGACCCAACTCGATGCGCTGGGCGCCGCGATCGTGGTCACCGCGGATCACGGGATGAAACCCAAGCACAAGGCTGATGGATCGCCCGACGTGATCTATGTCCAGGATCTGCTTGACGAATGGCTGGGTAAGGATGCGGCCCGGGTCATTCTCCCGATCACGGATCCTTACGTCGTCCATCACGGCGCGCTCGGATCCTTTGCCACGGCCTATCTGCCTGAGGCTACGGACAAGGAGGAGATCATGGAGCGTCTCAAGGCCATCGAGGGCATCGACGTGGTTCTCTCCCGTCCCGAGGCCTGCGTTCGTTTCGAGCTTCCGGACGACCGCATCGGTGATATCGTCCTCATCTCCTCAGAGAACAAGACACTGGGCACCAGCGAACACCGCCATGACCTGGCAGCGCTCAATGAGCCGCTTCGCTCGCATGGCGGCCTCACGGAGCAGCAGGTGCCGTTCATCGCCAACCGCAAGCTTCCCGAACTTCTGTCGGCGGGCACGCTGCGGAACTTCGATGCCTTCTACTATGCGCTCGTCGCGGCGGCACAGCCGGTACAGGCCGGGAGCGTATGATGACCAGGATGGAGACGAAGTTCGCGGTCCGCCATGAACCTATGCGGATCGCCGGCCAGGCCGTGAATGCCGATGCCGTGATAGAGGTGCGCTACCCCTGGAATGATGCCGTCATCGGCACCGTCCCCGCCGGCAACGCTGAACATGCGCGCAAGGCTTTCGAGATTGCCGCGGCCTATCAGCCGAAGCTGACCCGCTACGAGCGGCAGCGCATCCTGCTCAGGGCTGCCGAACTTCTCGTCGCCCGCAAGGAGGAGATTTCCGATCTCATCACGCTGGAACTCGGTATTTCCAAGCAGGACTCGCTCTACGAGGTGGGCCGTGCCTTCGACGTGCTGACGCTCTCAGGCCAGATGTGCATTCACGACGACGGCGAGATCTTTTCCTGTGATCTCACACCGCACGGCAAGGCTCGCAAGATCTTCACCACCCGCGAGCCGCTGACCGCGATCTCGGCGATCACGCCTTTCAACCATCCGCTCAACATGGTCGCGCACAAGATAGCGCCGGCGGTCGCGACGAACAATTGCGTAGTGCTGAAGCCGACGGAACTGACCCCGATGACGGCGCTGGTCTTCGCCGACATTCTCTACGAGGCCGGCCTGCCGCCGGAAATGCTATCGGTTGTCACTGGCTGGCCGGGCGATATCGGCATGGAGATGATCACAAATCCGAATTTCGACCTCATCACCTTCACGGGCAGCGTGCCCGTCGGCAAGCTGATCGCGGCCCACGCCCATTATAAGCGCCAAGTGCTGGAACTCGGCGGCAATGATCCGCTGATCATCCTCAACGACCTCTCGGACGATGATCTCGCCAGGGCAGCCGACCTCGCGGTAGCGGGGGCGACGAAGAATTCCGGCCAGCGCTGCACGGCGGTCAAGCGCATACTCTGCCAGGAGCGCGTCGCCGACCGCTTCGTGCCGCTGGTGCTGGAGCGGGCGAAGAAGTTGAAATTCGGCGATCCCATGGATCGCTCGACCGATCTAGGGACCGTGGTGCATGCCCGCGCGGCAGAAATTTTCGAGGTCCGCGTCCATAAGGCAGCCGAGGCCGGCGCCGAAATCCTTTACGACCCCGGCCGCCAGGGTGCGCTGCTTCCGCCCATCGTTGTCGATCGGGTGCCGCATTCAAGCGAACTCGTCATGGAGGAGACCTTTGCGCCGATCATCCCGATCGTCAGGGCTCCCGATGACGACGAGGCCCTGATCGCGCTCTCCAACTCCACCGCCTTTGGCCTGTCCTCCGGCGTCTGCACCAATGATTTCCGGCGGATCGTCGTCATGAACCATGGCGTCATCGAACAGGTGGGGTCGCCGACCGAAATCTACCGCAATCCGAAATCGCTTTTCGTCGCCGATTTCATCGGCGAGACCAACCAGTTCGCGGCAACTGTGGTGACGGATGGGCAGGTGCGGGTTGGCCAGTCGGATTTCTCTTCGCCGACCGCCGGCTTCGCGATCGGTGACACGGTAACGGCCGTGGTGCGACCGGTAGACATCATTCCCTATGGCGCCGACGCGCGTGCCATCGCAACCTCCCATCGGCAGAACCTGATCGACGCCGAGATACATGAGATGGAATTCATGGGCATGTTCTGGCGCACGCGGCTGGCGGCGCCCAGGCTGGGCGACAGAACACTTGTCGCCGACTTCTCGATCAATGCCGTTCGCCGTTTGAGCATCGAGACTGGTGGCGTGATTCAGGTGGATATTCCGAGCGATCGCCTGCTTCTCTATCCCAGGAGCGCGTGAAGTGACCTACACGATCGACCATGTGCCGCCTTACACGAGCCTGCGCCAGGAAACCTCGCCGGACGACAGGATCAAAGTCGGATTCATGGCGGTCATCGGGCTTTATCTGGTCATCGCGCTCGCGGCGCCGCTCCTCCTCATGCTGTCCAAGTCACTCTCGACCTACAAGTTCGATCTCGCCACGTATGAATTCCAGGTCAGCGACGAAACCGGCGGCAACTGGTCGCCGGTCGTCACCGCCGAAGCGCTCAATCAGCAGACGGAAGCCGTCTCCGGTCAGGAACTGTCCACCAATTCCGACGGACGACTGGCTGTGACCAAGTTCTTCCCGGACTTCAAGTTCCGTAGCCCCGTGCATTACCGCATTCGGGGTATGACGGACGACACGGCCTTTCTCGTGGGCTCCAAGCTGGAGAAGGGAGCCGAGTGGCGCGACTACGACTCCGCCACATTCCGACGGGTCATGCTGCGGCCATCGAGGAGCCTCGGCTTCGAGAATTTCGCCACATATTTTTCGACCCCAGCCCTTGCCCGGTCGATCTATAACTCGGTCCTCATGGCGTCGATCAGCACCGTCATAACGATATCGATCGCCTTCGCGCTGGCCTTGGCGCTTACCCGCAGTTGCATGCCCTTCAAAGGCCTGTTCCGGGGCATATTGACGGTGCCGATTCTCGTTCCCTCGCTGTTACCCGGCATCGCGCTCGTCTATCTTTTTGGCAACCAGGGCGTCTTCAAAGACATTTTAATGGGGCACTCCATCTATGGTCCCATCGGCATCGTCATCGGTTCGGTGTTCTTCACTCTGCCGCATGCTTTCCTGATCATCCTGACGGCGTTGTCGGTTGCCGATGCGCGGCACTACGAGGCCGCTGCCTCGCTCAAGGCCAGCAAGTGGCGCACATTCACGACGGTGACGGTGCCCGGGGCACGCTATGGCATCGTCTCGGCGGCTTTCGTCGTCTTCACGCTCGTCATCACGGATTTCGGCCTGCCCAAGGTGATCGGCGGCCAATACGGCATGCTTGCGGTCGATATCTACAAGCAGGTCATCGGCCAGCAGAATTTCGAGATGGGCGCGGTCGTCTCCGTGATCCTGTTGCTGCCGGCAGTCCTGGCCTTCGCCGTCGATCGAAAGATGCAGAAACGTCAGGTGGCTTTGCTCTCCGCGCGTGCGGTGCCCTACGTCCCGAAGCCCAATCCGCGTGCCGATTATCTGAGTCTGGCCTTCTGTATCCTGGTCAGTCTGTTCATTCTCGGCATGATTGCGATGTGCCAGATAGCGGCGGTCGTCAAATTCTGGCCCTATGATCTGACACTGACGCTGAAAAACTTCGCCTTCGACCTGATGGACGGCGGAGGCTGGGCTGCCTATGTAAACTCCATCCAGCTGGCGCTGCTGACGGCACTCTTCGGCTCTACCGTAGTGTTCGCCGGCGCCTATATGGTCGAGAAGGCCGATGGCTTCCGCTTTGCCCGCAACCTCTTCCATTTCCTCGCAATGATGCCCATGGCGGTGCCAGGAATGGTTCTCGGCCTTGCCTATATCTTCTTCTTCAACAATCCGGCGAACCCGCTCAACTCCATCTACGGCACGATGACAATCCTCGTCGTCTGCACCGTGGCGCATTTCTACACCGTCGCTCACCTGACCGCGCTGACGGCGCTGAAACAGATGGACTCGGAATTCGAATCCGTCGCGGCCTCGCTCAAGCAACCCTTCCACAGATTGTTCTTTCGCGTCACCGTGCCGGTCTGCCTGCCGGCCATTCTCAACATTGCCAGTTACCTGTTCGTCAATGCCATGACGACGGTTTCCGCAGTGGTATTCCTGTATTCCACCGATACCAAGCTGGCCTCGGTCGCAGTGCTGAACATGGACGACGCAGGCGACATCGCGCCGGCTGCCGCGATGGGCATGATGATCTTCTATACGAATGTCGCCGCCAAGCTCATCCATGCCCTGATCGCCCGCCGCCTTCTCGCGCGCACGCAGGCCTGGCGTTAGCCGGTATCGGCGCCGGGTGTTGTTGCCGGCAATCCTCGTGGGGCGTGGCATCAAAAAGTTACATTATATAACAAAACTGCGTGCAGTTGGTGCCAATTCGCTGCAAATCCATGGGTTTTGCTGTATAGAGTGAGGCGCTTTTCGCTCCGTCTTGTAAAAAAGACGAAAATGATCACAAATGATGCCATGTCAGACGCTTCTAACACCAGAGCCCTTGCCCCGCGCCGCCATGGCGAGATCCTTCGCCGATTGGCTGCGGATGGTACGGTCAGCATCACCGCGCTGGCCGACTTCTTCGACGTGTCCCGACAGACCATCCGCCGCGACCTGAGGCATCTGGCGGATCGCGGCGAGCTTGATCTCGTTCATGGAGGCGCCACACTCTTCGAGCCGACGGAAGCGGCCTTCACGGAGCGTCGCGAGGAGAACGCCGCGGCAAAAGCCGCGATCGGCCGCGCCGCTGCGGGTCTAGTGCGCGACGGCATGGTGGTCTTTCTCGACTCGGGGACGACGACCCTCGCGGTGGCCCATGCGCTGACGCAATTGAAAAATCTGACGATTTGTACAACTTCGCTATCCATTGCCCTGCAGATGTGCCGCCAGCCGCTCGTGCGCGTGCACATGCTCGGCGGCGAGATCGACCCGGCGGAGGAAGCAGCTGTCGGCATAGACGCGCTGGAGGCGATCAATCATTTCCGGGTGGATGTGGCGTTTCTCGGGGGCGGCGGACTGTCGCCAGACGGCGAGGTGACGGATTTTACCCGCAACGGCGCCGAGCAGCGTTCCCGCATGATCGCGATGGCGGCCAGGGCCTATTTCGTGCTCGACAGTTCCAAGTTCGGCCGGCTGACGCCCCTTCGCATCCCACGCTTCGAACTGGCGGCCGGCGTGATCGTCGATACCAGGCCGCCGCAGGCGATCTGCGAGGCACTTGAGCGAAAAGGCCCCGCTCTGATCACTTCGTGACAAAATGTAATATTTTGTAACATTTTGTCTTGTTATTTCCGCCCTCCTTGTTATGGTTCGGCCTTCAATCTTTTTGGGAGGTCGTTTCATGGTGCAGAATTTTCCAACGCAGGCGCAGGTCGTCATCATCGGGGGCGGCATCATCGGCTGCTCGGTCGCCTATCATCTGACCAAGCTCGGCTGGAAGGATGTGGTGCTGCTGGAGCAAGGCCAGCTGAGCGGCGGCACGACCTGGCACGCCGCGGGTCTTGTCGGCCAGTTGCGCAGCCATGCCAACATGACCAGCCTAATCAAATACTCGACACAGCTTTATACCGAGCTGGAAGCCGGGACGGGTCTTGCGACCGGCTGGAAGAATTGCGGTTCGGTCTCCGTGGCGCGTACCGCTGACAGAATGACGGTGCTCAAACGCACGGCCGCGTCGGCCCGGGCGCAGGGCGTGGCGATCGAAGTGATCTCGCCGAAGGAAGCGCAGGATCTCTGGCCGGTCATGGCGATCGACGATCTGGTCGGCGCAGTCTGGCTGCCGGGCGACGGCAAGGCCAACCCCACCGATCTGACGCAATCGCTCGCCAAGGGTGCCCGCAGCCGCGGCGCTCGCATCCTCGAGCGGGTACGCGTCACCGGCATTGCTGTGACGAACGGTGCAGTCACCGGCGTGGAAACGGATCAAGGCGCCATTTCGGCCGAAATCGTAGTCAATTGCGCCGGCCAGTGGGCGCGCAAGGTCGGCCAGATGTGCGGCGTATCGGTGCCGCTCCATTCGGCGGAGCACATGTATATCGTCACCGGCAAAATCGAGGGTGTGCACCCCGACCTTCCGGTGATGCGCGATCCGGACGGTTATATTTATTTCAAGGAGGAGGTCGGCGGTCTCGTCATGGGTGGCTTCGAGCCGGAGGCGAAGCCGTGGGGCATGCAGGGCATTCCTGATGATTTCGAATTCGCGCTTCTCCCGGACGACTGGGATCAGTTCGAGATCCTGATGCAAAGCGCGCTGCACCGCGTGCCGCAGCTTGCGACGAGCGAGGTCAAGAAGTTCTACAATGGCCCGGAAAGCTTTACGCCGGATAACAACTTCCTTCTCGGCGAGGCGCCGGAACTGAAGAATTCTACGTCGGAGCGGGCTTCAACTCGATGGGCATCGCGAGTGCTGGCGGCGCAGGCAGAGCCCTGGCGGAATGGATCGTCAACGGCGCGCCCACTATGGACCTGTGGCCGGTGGATATCAGCCGTTTCGCGCCCTTCAACAACAATCCGCGCTGGCTGCACGATCGCATCAAGGAGACGCTCGGGCTGCACTATGCCATGCCCTGGCCGAACCGGGAGCTGGATACCGCGCGGCCGTTCCGCCGTTCGCCGCTCTATGATCGGCTCGCCGCCAAGGGCGCCTGCTTTGGTTCGAAAATGGGATGGGAGCGTGCCAACTGGTTTGCTCGTGATGGAGAGAAACCTGTGACGGAGTACGCCTTTGGCCGTCAGAACTGGCACGAGGCGGTCAAGCGCGAAATGAAGGCAGTGCGCGAAGCGGCCGGCCTTTTCGACCAGACATCTTTTGCCAAGCTTCTGGTTCAGGGGCGCGATGCCGCCGGGGTATTGAACCGCATCTGTGCTGCGGAGATCGATGTCGAGATCGGCCGGTCGGTCTATACAGGCCTCTTGAACGAGCGCGGCGGCTATGAAAGCGATCTGACCGTGATGCGGCTCGCCGCGGATCGCTTTCTTCTCGTCACCGGTTCGGCGCAGGCAGTCCACGATGCCGCCTGGATCCGCAAGCACATACCTCACGACGCGAATGCAACGCTCACAGACGTCACGTCGGCCTATTCGGTTCTGGCGCTCATGGGGCCGCGATCGCGGGACATTCTCGAACGGCTCACCTCCGCGGACCTCTCGAATACCGGGTTTCCCTTCGCGACGATACGCGAGATCGACGTGGGCTATGCCACCACTTACGCGAACCGCATGACCTATGTCGGCGAACTGGGTTGGGAGCTGATCGTGCCGGCGGAGTTTGCCGTCGGCGTCTACGAGGCCCTGCACGAGGCGGGTTGCGACCTAGGGCTCGCCGATTGCGGCTACTATGCTTTGGATGCCTTGCGGCTGGAGAAGGGCTATCGCGCCTGGAGCCGCGAATTGACGCCCGATATCAACCCTTACGAAGCGGGCCTTGCCTTCGCGGTCTCACTCGACAAGCCGGGTGGTTTCATCGGCCGCGATGCCCTCGTAGCGGCAAAGGCGAAAGGCGTGCCTTCACGGCGCATCGTGCAGCTTACATTGGATGACGCCCTGCCGATGCTGTGGGGCGGTGAATTGATCCTTCGGGATGGTCAGCCGGTCGGAGAAGTGCGCTCGGCGGCCTACGGCCACACGCTCGGCCACTCCGTCGCGCTCGGCCTCATCGAACAGCATTCGGCCATCGACAAGGACTTCCTGCTCAACGGCCGCTTCGAGATCGATCTCGCCGGCGAACGGTTTGCGGCGACGGTCCATCTCTCCCCGGCCTATGATCCGAAAGCGCTCCGCGTCAAAGTCTAACGGTACGGATCCATGGTTCGGGACGGCAGATGCTTCTGCCGTCCCGGGGCTGCAATTGGCAAGACCGATTGGACATCACGCTCTATTCGCGTGTCGTCCTGACGGCCGACTTCACCACGGCAGTGAGAACGTCTTGACGTTGGTGTAGGATTTCATCGCCTCGATGACGCCTTCCTTGTAGCCGTTGCCGGAATCCTTGATGCCGCCGAAGGGGCTCATCTCGATACGGTAACCTGGCACTTCCCAGATGTTGACGGTGCCGACGTCGAGGCCGGCTATGTATTTCTGCATACGGCGGAAATCGTTGGTGCAGACGCCGGATGAAAGCCCGAAGACCGTGGAGTTGGAGAGCGCGATCAGCGCGTCGTCGTCATCGGGCGCGCGGATGATCGGTATAATCGGACCGAAAGTCTCTTCCATCACGAGTTCGGAGCCGTGCGGCACGCGATCGACGACGATCGGCGGCAGCAGGGCGCCCTTGCGGCCGGGATCGTAGAGCACGTCGGCGCCCTGTTCGGCGGCCATGTGGACCCGCTTTTCGAAGAGCGCCGCGGCCTTCTCGTGCACCACGGTGCCGAGCTGCGTGGCCGGATCCATCGGATCGCCGAAGGCGATGGCGCGGGCGCGTTCGAGCACCATCGGCACGAAGCGGTCGGCGACGCGCTCCTGGCACAGGATGCGCTTGACGGCGGTGCAGCGCTGGCCGGAATTCTTCGTCGCACCGGCCACCGCAAGGTCGGCGGCTCTTGCGAGGTCGTCGTCCGAGAGGTCGTTCAGGATGATCAGCGGGTCGTTGCCGCCAAGCTCCAGTACCTGGCGCTTGTAGCCGGCTTTCGCCGCGATCAGCTTTCCGACCGGCACGCCGCCGGTAAAGGTGATCAGGTCGATATTGGGGTTGGTGATCATTTCGTCGCCGATTGCCTGCGGCAAGCCGGTAACGACGGAGAGCATCTCGGGCGGCAGGCCGGCCTCGTAGAGGATGTCGGCCAGCACCAGCGCGGTCATCGGGGTGAGCTCCGTCGGCTTGACGACGATGCAGTTGTTGGTGGCGATCGCCGGCGCGATCTTGTGCGAGACCATGTTGAGCGGATGGTTGAACGGCGTGATCGCCGAGATCGCCTTCCGCGGCTTGCGTGTCGTGAAGATCTTGCGCTGTTTGCCGTGGGGCGTGAGGTCGCAGGAAAAGATCTGGCCGTCGTCGTGGATGCACATCTGGCCGGAGAGCGTGAAGACATCGAAGGCACGGCCGACTTCATAGAGCGAATCCTGCTTGGAGATGCCGAGCTCGAACGTGACGAGATCGGAAATCTCCTGCTTGCGGGCGTCGAGCAGTTCCGCCGTGCGCAACAGGATCCTTTGCCGCTCGTAGCGGGTCAGCTTCGATTTGAAGTTTGCAGCGATATCGAAGGCCTGGCGCGCATGCTCGGCGGTGCCGGCCGGCACGGTGCCGACCACCGTGTCGGTATAGGGGTAGCGGACTTCGACCACCCCCTCGGCATCGACCTTCTTGCCGGCAATGCGCATCGGTTCATGGCGGACTTTGATGGAAGTCTCGGGGCGGTTCATGGATGTTTTCCTTTGGATCGAATGTCGCCGTTGCCGTCTCAGGCCTTCTTATCGGTCTGTGCCGCCGCCATGATTGCAAAATAGAAGGCATCGAAGTTCCTGAGCATCGGGGCATCCGGCTGGTCGGGCAGGACCCTGTTGGTGATGAAAGGTACTGCCTGCTCGGTCAGGCCGCCATGCGACCGCAGCGGCTCGTTGAGTGCCTCGAGGTTGTGGCGGTGCTCGCTGGTGCCGATCGTCTTGTTCTCGGTGGAAAGCATGACGATGTCGCCGATACGGTCATCCGGCAGCTCGAAGCGGCTGCAGGCGGCTTCCCGGCCGAGCACAAGGTCTATGCCTTCGATCTTGCGGAGCCGGTCCATGATGACGGCGCGGTCGGCACCTTCGGGCAGATAAGCGGTCGCGAACGAGCCGAGTGCGCCATGATGGACGACATAGGGGTCGGTGATCGGCAGGATGACGCGCGCGACGTCCTTTCCGAGCCATTCGTCGAAGAGATCCTGCGCATAGACGACATCGGGCGAGCCATCGGCCTTGTGCTTCGGCTTCATGCCGTGGTCGGCGGTGACCACGATCGCGGCGCCCAGCGCGTCGAGCTCAGTGAGGTATTTGTCGAACATTTCGTAGAAGTCGTTGGCCTGCTTCACGCCGGGCGCATATTTGTGCTGCACATAGTCGGTCGTGGTCAGGTACATCACATCGGGGCGGAATTCCCTCAGCAGCTTGACGCCCGCCGCGAAGACGAATTCCGACAGTTCCGCCGAGTAGACTTCCGGCACCGGGCGGCCGAGCCATTCGGACGCATTGTCGATGCCGTTGGCGGCCTTCGTGCTGGTATCGGCCTTTTCCGACGAGAAGCAGATCGCCCGGTCCTCGTCATATTTCAGGCCGTGGCCGAGTAGGGCGCGCAGCTTGTCCTTGGCGGTTACGACAGCGACCCTTGCACCGGCATCGTAGAAGGCCTGGAACACCGTCGGCGCCCGCAGGAACTTCGGGTCGTTCATCATCACCTCTTCGCCCGTCGCCGGGTTGTAGAGGTAATTGCCGCAGATGCCGTGCACGGCCGGCGGCCGGCCGGTGGCGATGGAAAGGTTGTTGGGATTGGTGAAGCTGGGGATGACGCTGTGGGCGGTGCGCACGGTGCCCTGCTTGCGCATGCGTTCCAGTGCAGGCATCAGGCCGGCATCGATTGCCGCATCGAGATAGGCCGGCTCGCAGCCGTCAAGGCAGATCGCGATCGCCGGGACCTTCGGCCATTGATAGTGGCGTCCGTTTGCGGTGACGGTGATAGGGGACATCTGGTTCATGAGAAGCTTCCTTCCTGAGAGCGGCCTGGCAGGGTGTCGGGTCCACATTTTGTTTCCGCTTCTATCTGCCGCAAACTCATCCATCTGAAAAATTGCAATTCTGAATTCATTCGATAGATCCTAGCTATGGTTTACGTTGCTGAGCCGGCTGGCCAGCAGATCGCCGCTTCGGGTCAGGATGGGATAGGCGACGGTAACCAGCAGCGAATTGATCTCCTTCAGCCCGCGCGCGATCTCGATATGCATACCGCTGGTCTCGATGCTTTCAGGCGTGCCGGATTGCAGGCGCCGGAGATGCCTGTCGTGCGTGTAGCGCGCCATATCCCGCATCTTCTCCTTCTCGAGCACGAGCTGGCGCGCCGACGGCGGGTCCTGCGAAACGAGGACGTTGAGGGAGAGGTGCATGTTTTCGATGACCTGGGCGTGAAGGCCGAGGAGTTCTGACCAACCTTCGTCGGAAAAGCGCCAGTTCTTGTCCATGCGCTCCTCTGCAAGGACAAGCAGGTTCTTGGCGATGATGTCGCCGGCATGTTCGAGGTTGATGGCGAAGTCGGTCAGTTCGATGCTGCGTGACGCCTCTTCCGCGGTCATGGGGCCACGGTTCATCACCTCGGCGAGATAGAGCTTGATGTCGGTATGAGCTTGGTTGACGGCATTGTCGATGTCCCGCACTCGGCCGATCTCCGGCCGCTCTCCCGCCCGCAGCAGATCCATGACGGGGCGGACCATCACCTCGACAAGCTCGCCCATGCGCAACAACTCACGGGTCGCGCTGGCGAGCGCAAGCCGCGGTGTGGCAATGACAGAGCGGTCCAGCGCGGTGACGCGATTTTGCAAGGGGTCGTCGCTTGTCGGCTTGGCCTCCACATCGGGCAGGAAGCGGCTCGTCAGCCGCGTCATCGCGGCGATGAAGGGCAGGCCCGCCAGCACAAGCGCGGCGTTGAAAAGCACGTGGAAATTGACCAGGGCGTCGGCCGGCCCGCTGCCGAGCAGGGCAATCGGCGGCGCCATCGTCTCCACGATCGCGAGGGCGGCGAACGAGGCGGTCGCCCGGAAGATCAGGTTGCCGACGGGAATGCGCTGGGCTGACGGCGTCATGCCGCGGGACAGCCAGAAGGCGATCAGGCCGCCGCCCAGATTGGCGCCGAGCACCAGGGGCACGGCGGCCTCCAGCGGCACCAGCCCCTGGCCGGCGAAGGTCGCCACCATGAGGATCGCCGCGACGCTCGAATGGATGAGCCAGGTGAACAGCGCGCCGATCAGGAAGGCTGTCATGAAATCATCGGCGAGGAAGCCCGACAGGGATGGCAGCATCGCGCCATCCCGCAGCGGCGCCGTCGCCGTACCGATCAGCCGCAGCGACAGAAGCACGAAGCCGACCCCGAGCACCATGCGGCCGATTTCGCGCGTCCTTCGGGCTGAAAACTTGAGATGCAGAACCCCACCGGTAAAGAGACAGACCGGCACCAGCCAGCTGAGATCGAAGGACAGAACCCGCACGACAAGTGCTGACCCGAGATCCGCGCCGAGCAGAAGGGCAAGGCCCGTCGGGACGGCGAGAATGCCGTTTGCGGCAAAGCCGCAGGCCAGCATGGCGACGGCGGTGGAACTTTGCAGCAGGATGGCCATGACGGTTCCGCCGGCCGCGGCTCTGGCGTGACCTCGCCGTGCGGCACCGAGCATCGAGCCGAGGCTGCCGCTATAGGCGTTCTCCATGCCGCTTCGCACCATGTGCACGGCAAAAAGCAGCAGCATGGTCGCACCGGCGAGGTGGAGAAGGACGGCGGAGAGGTGCATTGACATGTTCCCTGTGTTTTGAACACGAAACAGTCGGCCACCGGAGCCCATGCGTCAATTTTAAAATTTCGATGGATCTATAGACTGGAGCTATAGAAGATACCGCCCTTCAAGGGGCCAGGACGGATTTCATGAAGGCCTCTATCTTGGGCGATCTCCGTCGTTCCATAAGACAGCAGAGTCGATATTCGGTTTGAACCGTGGCATCCGAAAAGCGGATCGTGCCCAGCCGGGGGTGGGCGACGAACTCGAAATCGGCGACGACGCCAACCCCAAGTCCACGCTCGACGGCCTTCCACACGCCCTCTCGGCTGCCGATCTCAAGGAAGGGCTGGATCGGTATGTCCGTTTCACGTGCGGCCTGCTCCAGCGCCCGCCGCGTCGTCGACCCGACTTCCCGCAGGATGAGCGGCTGGTCAGCCAGTTCCTTGATCGAAACGTCTTTGCGACCGTACCAGGGATGATCGACATTCACGAAGACGACGACGTCGTGCGTACTGAACGGGACGGAAGAGATTCGGGGATCGTCAACGGCATGGGCGAGGATGGCGACGTCGGACTCCAGATCGAGAATCCGTTGCAGGGTCTGGTCGGAATTGCCGAGAAGCATGCTGATCTTGATCGAAGGATGCTTGGCAAGGAAACGCGCAACCATCTCCGTTGCGTGAAATGGCCCCACGGCTGCCAGGCGCAACTGGCCGGTTTCGAGCTTGCCGCTGCTGAGCAACAGCTCCTCTGCTTCTTCATGCAGGCTGATGATGCGCTTGGTGACGTCAAAGAGCGCGGCACCCGTTTCCGAGAGCTCGACCCGGCGTCCCCGGCGCACGAGCAGCTCGACGCCGTAGCGGTCCTCCAGTTCCTTCACCTGCGTCGTCACGGTCGGCTGGCTGATGTGCAGCGCATTGGCGGCGGCCGTGAAGCCGCGATTTTCAGCGACGGCATGGAAGGAACGGAGGTGTGTGAAAACTATAGCCATAATCTATGATAATCCGCAAAGATTTGTATTAGTCAATAGATGCCGACTTTGCCACAGTGCACCTGCCAATCAATTTGCAGAACAGGAAGTCGCCGTGTGGTCCTATCGAAATCCCGTTGATGTCCGTTTTGGCTCCGGCAGCTTCATGCGGCTGGCCGATGCCATCGCCGGGCGCCCCTATGTCCTGGTAACCTACGGCGATGCCTTCTTCCGCGGGCTCGCCGCACGCCTCGAACAGGAGGCTGGCGCGCCGCTGCTAGTCGTGGACGACATCGCGCCGAACCCGGATATCGCCCTTCTCGAGGTCCAGACCGCCCGGTTCGCGACCTTGCCCCGCCAGCCGGAGGTGATCGTTGCGCTCGGCGGCGGCTCCGTGATCGACTCGGCGAAGGTCTTCGCCGCAGCGCGTGGCGATTTCACGGCCATGGACGCCTATCTGAAAAAGCGTCCCGGCGCAGAACCTCTTTCTCCCTGGGCGCTGATCGCCGTGCCGACGACGGCAGGCACTGGAAGCGAGGTTACCTGCTGGGGCACGGTCTGGGACAATGCCGGCGGCGTGAAATATTCGCTCGCTCATCCGGGCCTCTATCCCGAATATTCGATCGTCGATCCCGAGCTCATGGTCGGAAAACCGCGGGATCTGACGATCCAGACCGGTCTCGACGCTCTGTCGCACTCGCTCGAAAGCCTGTGGAACCGCAGCGCCAACCCCGTCTCGATGGCCCATGCCGTGACCGCCGCCAAGGGTGTGCTTGCAACCCTGCCGCTGCTCGTCGGCGACCTCGCCAATGTCGAACTGCGCGGACGGATGGCGCGGGCCGCCACGCTTGCCGGTTTTGCCTTCTCCAATACCAAGACGGCGATTGCCCATTCGCTGTCCTATCCGATCACCCTTCGCCACGGCGTGCCGCATGGCATCGCCTGCTCCTTCTCGCTCCCGATGATCATTCGAAGCGTCGAGGGCGAGGGCGGTATCTGCGCCGAGGGTCTGCAGGCGATCTTCGGCACGGATGCGCGCAAAGCCGCCGAGCAGCTGGAAGCCTTCCTGAACGGCCTCGGCGTTGCGACGGATTATCGTCATTACGGCATCGACGATGCGGAATGGCGCGAGTTGATCACGCTCGCCTTCGATGGGGAGCGGGGGCAGAACTTCATAGGCAAACGGGACGCGCTTCTGGCCGTCGCCGGCGATGGAGGAAAGAAGCGGATGGCAATGGCATGACGCATTTCTAACCGCCGCGAGCAGAGGCTCCGGCGTATCAATCTCATTTGTCTGGGAGGAATGAATGACTACTTTGAAACGGACTATCGCTGGCCTGGCAACGCTCGGCGCAGTGATCACATATGCAAATGCGGGCGCCTTCGCGGCAGAGTGCAAGGATCCCGAAACGCTGGTCTTCTCCATAATCCCCACGGAAGAGACGACGCAGGAGCTGGACATCTACAAGCCGCTCCTGGACAAGCTGAAGGAAAAGACCGGCAAGCCGGTCGAGTTCTTCATGCCGACCTCCTATGCCTCGGTCATCGAGGGCATGGTTAACGGCTGGGTCCAGATCGGCGTGCATGGCCCCAATTCCTATGTCCTTGCCAAGGAGAAGGATCCGACGCTCGAAGTCTTTGCCACCTACACCAAGACCAAAGGTCATTTTCAGGAAGAGGGGCCGGGCTATCGCGCCGTGCTCATCGTCAAAGCGGATTCGAAGTTCGACAGCATCGAATCCCTGAAGGGAACGGTGCTCGGCCTGGCCGATCCGGCAAGCACCTCCGGCAACCTCTTGCCGCGCATGGTCTTCGGCGACAAGATCGGCACGGGTCCGGCGCTGGAGAAGTATTTCTCCAAGGTCGTCTATACGGGCGGCCACGACCAGTCGACATTGGCGGTCAAGGAAGGCCGTGTCGACGACGCTTTCGTCGCCACCCACCGCCTCGACAATGTCATCGACCGCGGCCTGGCCGCCAAGGAGGACTTCCGGGTGCTCTGGCAGTCCGAACTCATCCCGCAGGACCCGATGGTCTATCGGAGCGACCTATGTGAACCCGTGAAGGCCGCGATCCGCGAAGCTTTCCTTACGCTGCATGAAGATACGGCTTCAAAGCCGTTCTTCGACGGCATCAAATCGACGAAGTTCGTCGCGATGAAGGACAGCGATTACGATATCATCCGCAAGCTGGTCGAAGCTGAAAAGGCGGCGAACCAGTGAGACACGAAACCAACATCGTCGAGAGCCGCGTATGGCGCGGCTCCACGACCAACCCGGCGGCGGCAATGTCGATCCTGCAAGTGCGCAACCTCAAGGTCAGTTACACCGCGAACGGCCCGCAGATCCTCAAGGGGATCGATTTTGCCGTCGATGGCGATGATTTCTGCGCCGTCATCGGGCCGAGCGGTGCGCGCAAGTCGACGCTGATCCGCTGTATCAATCGGCTCGTCGAACCGACGGAAGGTGATATCGTTCTCTTCGGTCAATCCGTGCGGTCCCTCCATGGCAGACAGCTTCGTCATCTGCGCCGCCGTATCGGGATGATCTTCCAGGAGTTCAATCTCGTAAACCGCATGTCGGTGATGGACAATGTCCTCTCCGGCCGGCTCGGCTACACCGGTGCGTTCCGCAGCTTCTTCAAGGCGTTCCCGCGCAAGGATATCGATCGGGCGCTGCATCTGCTGGAGCGGGTCGGACTGCAGGATCATATCGACAAGCGTGCCGATGCGCTGTCGGGCGGTCAGCGGCAGCGTGTCGGTATTGCCCGCGCGCTGATGCAGAAGCCCGAACTCCTGCTGCTCGACGAACCGACCTCGGCGCTCGACCCGAAGATATCGCGCGACGTGATGCGGTTGATCCGCGAACTGGCAACGGAGTTCAGAGTTCCGGTTCTCTGCAACATCCACGACGTCCAGCTGGCGCTCGAAAGCTGTAACCGCATCATCGGCATGCAGGACGGCTACAAGAAGTTCGACGGGCCGTCGCAAGGAATGCGCAAGCAGGACCTCGACGAAATCTACGCGATGGAGGTGCTGTGATGACCATGGCCGCAGCGTCCCTCCCGGAGCACGGTTTCGACGCCTGGCTTGGTCACAAGCGCAGCCGTCGCACCAAGAACTGGCTGATCGTGGCCGCAGGCGCCGCCATGCTGACCTGGTGCTTCTGGGATACGATCATGTTCGACACGGACTGGGCGCGCATGGGCGGTGCACTCGGCATCGCCGGCACGCTCGAACGTTTCGTCCTGATTGATTGGTCGCTTGTGCCCAAGCTCGTCGTGCCGGCGCTCGAAACCCTGATGATGGCGACGCTCGGCACGATCCTCGGCTGCGTCCTGTCCCTGCCCGTCGCCTGGTTCGGCGCGGCGAACGTCACGCCGAGCAGGTTCATCCTCTATCCGCTGGGGCGCTTCCTGATGGTGCTGTCCCGCTCGATCCACGAAATCATCTGGGCACTGCTGTTCGTGGGTGCCGTCGGTCTCGGCGCCTTGCCCGGCATCCTCGCCGTTGCAATGCGCTCCGTCGGCTTCATCTCGAAGATCACCGCGGAAGCCATCGAGAATATCGACCCGAAGCCCGTCGAGGCGATCCGGGCCGTCGGAGGCAACCAGTTCCAGGTCATGTATTACGGCATCGTGCCGCAGATTCTCCCTGTCATTATCGGCACGATCGTCTTCGAGTGGGATATCAATATCCGCCGTTCCGCCATCATGGGCCTCGTCGGCGCGGGCGGCCTCGGCCTGGTCTTCTTCCGTCAGATGGCAATGTTCAACTATGGCGGCGTGACGCTCGTGGTCCTTGCGGTCCTCGCACTCATCGCGCTTGGCGAGGTGGTTTCCCACTTTGCCCGCAAAGCTGTCATCTAGGAGGCGGAAATGGTTATCACGTCTGTACAACCCATCCCCACCACGCCGCGTCGCTGGTCACGTTACAGTCATCCGCGATCGACGATCCATTTTGCCGTACTGCTCGCGGTGCTGACCTTCCTGGCCTGGTCGGTCGCCTTCCTCAATATCGATCTGATACGGATCCTGGGTGCGTTTCCACGGCTGGCGGAAATTCTCGCCACCCGCTATTTCCCGCCCGATATCGATTATGTGTCGGATGCCGATTTCATACGGTCGGTCATCCGTACGCTTGAAATGTCGATGCTCGGCGGCTTCTTCGGCGTGGTCTGCTCCATACCGCTTGCCTGGCTCGCCGCCCGCAACATCACCATCAGCCGGCACATCGCCTATCCGCTCGGTCGCTTCGCCATCATGGGCAGCCGTTCCATCCACGAGACGATCTGGACCATCCTCTTCGTCACCGTGCTCGGCTTCGGCATGCTGGCGGGTACCCTGGCGCTGACCGTGTTCTGCATCGGCTTTGCCGGAAAGCTCTTCTCCGACGAGCTGGAGGCGGTCGACATGGGGCCGGTCGAGGCGATGCGGTCGGTCGGCGCCAGTCCGCTACAGGTTTTCCAGTATGCCGTCCTGCCGCAGGTGCGCGTAGCCTTCACCGGCATCGCGATCTATACGTGGGACGTGGCCTTCCGCGCAGCGACCGTTGTCGGCTTTTTCGGCGGCGGCGGCATGGGCTGGTATCTCAAGCGCACGACCCAGCAACTCGAATCGACCCGTGTCGCGGCCATTCTTCTGGTCATCATCTGCCTTGTCCTGCTTGCCGAAATCGGTTCCGGCTGGCTGCGGCGACGGATTTCCAAAATGCGTTGATTGCAGTTCACAGGAGCCGCGATGCGGTTAATTAGAAGTCTCAGTAGTCGTTGAGAAATGGGCTCTGTTGAAGTCCCCCGCTGAAAATCTGGCCTATGAGTAGCGGCCCCCGACACCTTCTTCGGAGCATTCCGACAACCACAACGATCGACAGCGTATGCATTATATATTCATCGTCGAAATCCAGCTCGCTGATATCAACATTGAGTGAGCAGGTAAACTGCGTCATCGCGATCAGCTTCATGACGGTGAGCATGAACCGATCATAACGCCGTCGGTGTTCGAGGAAGTCCAGGTACTGCTCGCCGCAAAGGTGCCAGAAGGGCGAAGCAGGTACAGCAACCCCGACATCCATCTGCTGATCGGATTGGTCTTCGACGACACTGGAGACCGGCTTGCGCCCAATCATGCCTATAATCACGGCAAGCGGTATCGCTATTACATCTCAGGACGGCTCAGACATGCGAAGGGGACGGAGCATGAAGGATGGCGCGTTCCTGCGGGTGAGATTGAAGCCATCGTGCTGCGTCAAGCCACAGAGATCCTGCAGAACCGAACAATGATCGCTGGATGGTTGGAGCAGTGCGCCCCAACGGATGGGATCGAGCGTGGTCTCACGGCGGCATCAGAATTGGCCCACTCACTACAGGACTCGGCGGACGCTGCGGGTCGAAAGCAGATCCTGAACACGATATTCAAGAGCATCACACTGTCGGCCACCGGGATCAGGTTCGAGATTCGGCGGCATACTTTGACCCAGCGACTGCTTCGCGCTTCGCGGGCGACATCGTCCGGCCCTGAACGGGAAGAGAGCATCGATTCCGAAGACGATGCTGTCGTCATCGAACACCCGATGACGATCAAGCGCCGCGGTGTCGAAGCACGCATCGTCATTGCCGGAGCATTACAAAGAAAACCAGATGCCACGCTGGTCGACCTGATCGCGCGAGCGCATCTTTATCTCAATCGGTTGACCATGGCTCAGTGTCATCGATCGCCGATCTAGCAACCCAGCTGCGTGTTCATCGCGCTGACATCAGTCGCATCCTGCCGCTGGCTTTCCTGTCGCCGGCCATCACCGAAGCGATCCTGACCGGTCGCCAGCCGGCTGATCTCACGGCACGAACCCTTTCGCGTCTGATCGACGTCCCACCCGCCTGGGCCGATCAGGCTGAGGCGCTTGGACTCTAAAGCGCAGCGTTTTCCCGAAGACAACCCAGCAAAATCATCCTTAAGCACCGGCGTCATCGCCGGTCGCTCTTTCAGAGGCTGGAAAAGTTAGTGGACACGGAAATGGCGCGACAGAGACTCGCGGCCGGAAGCGCTAGAAATTCCGCGACAAGCGCGCGGAGTTGACCACTAACATGCGGACTATACCCGCTAACCGACGGAAATGTCGCGTCTCTTTGGCGCGCAATATTTCAGGAGGTTCGTCGCTGGAAAATTTGGTGGAGCTAAGCGGGATCGAACCGCTGACCTCTTGCATGCCATGCAAGCGCTCTCCCAGCTGAGCTATAGCCCCATCCGGCCCCGTTGGGGGAGGGTGGTATCACCAAGGCCGGTTCGGCCTCGGTGGCGGGTTCATACTTCTGCTTTCCGGGAATGGCAAGCAGGAAAGTGGCGCGGGGTGGAGAAAAATTTCCCGCCGCGCAGCCTGAATCAAACTTCTTCGTCGTCGCCCGGTACGCCGATCAGGCCATCGATGTCGTCGTCGTCCTCGTCTTCGTCCTGCTCGAGGAATGTGTCGTCGTCATCGTCGCCGATATCGACTTCGTCATCGCCGAGATCGGGAATATCTTCGCCGGCGGCTGCCTCTTCGTCGGCATCCTCCAGCGAGACGATTTCGACTTCCGTGGTCTCGGTGTCGACTTCGGCGACTTCCTCTTCCTCGGCCGCCTTTTCAAGCACGGCTGCGATCGAGGTTTCCGCGAAGAAGGTGAGCGGATAGCTCTTGCCCGTATAGGGCGAAACGACCGGATCCTTGTTCAGGTCGTAGAATTTCTTGCCCGTTTCCGGGTCGATACGCTTGGTACCAAGTTCTGCCTTAGACACGTCAGGACCTCTTGATCGTCTGTGCCGCAATGGCGGCGGGCCGGAATACCGGCCTTAGTTGAAAAATGAGTGTTGAGCCCCTTAGCGATGTTGCGGGCCAGTGTCAAAGCCTAAGTGGCCCACAATATTCAACATCCATGATGACCGGCAAAAAGCTTTGTGTTAACGAGCGCCCAGCAGGCGCGGGGAGGGCTGATCCCCGCACGTTATCAAGCATTCGAAGGGCCTATTCCATGTCGCATTCAGGGACGCCGGCACCGGCAACCGCAAGGAAATCCGAAAATCTCAGGGGGACCGTGCGTATCCCGGGCGACAAGTCGATCTCGCATCGCTCCTTCATGTTCGGTGGCCTGGCCGCCGGCGAGACCCGCATCACCGGCCTGCTCGAAGGCGAGGATGTGATCAACACCGGCAAGGCGATGAAGGCGATGGGCGCCAGGATCGAAAAGCAGGGCGATACCTGGATCATCCACGGCACCGGCAACGGCGCGCTGCTGGCGCCCGAAGCGCCGCTTGATTTCGGCAATGCCGGCACCGGCTGCCGCCTGACCATGGGCCTGGTCGGCGTCTATGATTTCGATTCCATCTTCATCGGCGACGCCTCGCTCTCCTCGCGCCCGATGGGCCGCGTGCTCAACCCGCTCAGGGAAATGGGCGTGCAGGTTTCCGCCATGGCCGGCGACAAGCTGCCCGCGACGCTGCATGGGCCGAAGACGCCGAACCCGATCACCTACCGCGTGCCGATGGCGTCGGCCCAGGTCAAGTCGGCCGTGCTGCTGGCGGGTTTGAACACGCCGGGCATCACCACCGTGATCGAGCCGGTCATGACGCGCGATCATACCGAAAAGATGCTGCAGGGTTTTGGCGCCAACCTCTCGGTCGAGACCGACAGCGAAGGCGTCCGCACCATCCGCCTTGAAGGCCGTGGCAAGCTCACCGGCCAGGTCATCGATGTGCCGGGCGATCCGTCCTCCACCGCCTTCCCGCTGGTCGCGGCGCTGCTGGTGCCGGGTTCGGATGTCACGATCATGAACGTGCTGATGAACCCGACGCGCACCGGCCTGATCCTGACGCTGCAGGAAATGGGCGCCGATATCGAGGTCATGAACGCGCGCAATGCCGGCGGCGAGGATGTCGCCGATCTTCGCGTCCGCCATTCCGAGCTCAAGGGTGTCTCTGTCCCGCCCGAACGCGCGCCATCGATGATCGACGAATATCCGGTCCTCTCCGTTGCCGCCTCCTTCGCCGAAGGCACGACTGTTATGACCGGCCTCGAGGAACTCCGCGTCAAGGAATCCGACCGTCTCGCAGCTGTTGCGCGCGGGCTCGAACTCAACGGCGTCGATTGCACCGAGGGCGAGACCTCGCTCACCGTGCGTGGAGTGCCCGGCGGCAAGGGTCTGGGCAACGCCAAGGGAGAGGCGGTGAAAACCCATCTCGACCACCGCATTGCGATGAGCTTCCTGGTCATGGGTCTGGCGTCCGAACATCCGGTGACAGTCGATGACAGCCGCATGATCGTCACCAGCTTCCCCGAATTCATGGACCTGATGGCCGGCCTGGGCGCGAAGATCGAGGCCTGAGCCAGAAAAACTCGGAGCAGGGGAGAGCTGACCATGCTTCGCATCCTCCGGCATGGCTTCGCCGTCGTGCTTCTGACGTTGCTTACCCAGATCGGCGGGCTGGCATGGCTGCTGGCGCTGGCGCTCCGCCGGTTTCTGCCGTGGCCGGGCCGTCTGATCTTTCCGGCATTGTTTGTCTGCGTCTACGCAGCCGCGACGCTCGTCACGCATCAGGTCGCGCCGCTATTCGGCCGGGTGCCGCTGCGGTGCTTCACCTCGGCAAACCTGGCAGTCCGCACGCCGATCTATTGCGCTCTGAACCGCAATTACGTGACGCCGGAACTGAAGGCTGCCGCGGAAGCCTATGCCGACCACATGGCATCGTCTTTTCCCGGCACGACGACACTGGCGCTCGATGCCAACTTTCCCTTCGTCACCGGCTTCCCGCTGATGCCGCATCTGTCGCATAACGATGGCCGGAAGCTCGATCTGGCGCTCTATTATCGCGACGATGCCGGCAATTTCCGCAATGGCGAGACGCGCTCGCCGCTCGGCTACTTTGCCTTCCAACAGCCGCTGGCCAATTCCCCTCAACCCTGCGCCAACCGCAAGCGTTTCATATCGCTGCGCTGGGATCTAACCTGGCTGCAGCCGCTGTTTCCAGATTGGGATATCGAGCCCACCCGCATGAAGGAGGCCCTGCACTGGCTGTCCAGCGAGGGCCGCAATCACGGCATCGAGAAAGTCTTCCTCGAACCGCATATCCCCGCACGTCTCGGCATTTCCAACGACACCATCCGCTTCCAGGGCTGCCGCGCCGCCCGCCACGACGACCATATCCACATTCAGCTCCGCTGAAGGCTGACATGGCTCCCTCTCTAAGCTAAAACCTCCTCGTCAAATCGAGGATATCCCATGCTGAAACTGTTCTTCACACCGGGCACCTGCGCGCTCGCCTCCCGAATCGCACTCGAAGATGCCGGCGCCGATTATGAAGTCGCCCGCGTCGATTTCTCCAAAAACGAGCAGCGCGGCCCCGATTACCTGAAGGTCAATCCGAAGGGTCGCGTGCCGGCACTGGTCACCGACCAGGGCGTCCTCACCGAAACCCCGGCGATCCTCCTTTATATCGCCCAGATGTTTCCGGATGCGCGGCTGGCGCCTCTCGACGACCCCTTCGCGCTCGCCAAAATGCAGGGCTTCAATTCCTACATCTGCTCCTCCGTGCATGTGAACCACGCCCATGGCCGGCGCGGAGCGCGCTGGGCCAACGAGCAATCCTCCTTCGACGACATGAAGGCGAAGGTGCCCGCGACGATGGCCGCCGCGATGCAATTGATCGAAGACCAGTTCCTCGAAGGCCCCTGGGTGATGGGCAATGCCTATACCGTGGCCGATCCCTACCTCCACACGATCGAGCGCTGGTTGAAGGGCGACGGCGTCGACATTGCCAATTACCCCAAGATCTCGGCCCATTTCAGCCGCATGTCCGAACGCGATAGCGTGAAGCGCGCCACGGCGGATGAGCACTGACGCCAATAACATCGTCGGTCTTTACGACCGCAACGCCGATGCCTGGGATATTGCGCGCGGCAAATCCCTGTTCGAAGCCCCGTGGCTCGACAGGTTTCTCTCGCTTGTCCCCTTAGGCGGCACGATCCTCGATATCGGCTGTGGTTCGGGCGAGCCGATCGCCCGCCATTTCGCGGCGCGGGGATACCGCGTCACGGGCGTGGACAGTTCCGAAAACCTGATCGCGCTCTGCCGCGCCCGCATGCCGGATCACGACTGGCATGTCGCGGATATGCGCCGCCTCTCGCTGGGCCGGACATTTGGCGGCCTGATCGCCTGGGACAGTTTCTTCCACCTGGTCTATGACGACCAGCGCGCGATGTTCCCGGTCTTCGGGGCCCATGCCGTGCCTGGCGCGCCGCTGCTCTTCACCAGCGGTCCGGGACATGGCGAGGCGATGGGTACCTTCGAAGGCGAGCCGCTCTATCACGCCAGCCTCGATCCCGAAGAGTACCGGTCGCTGCTGACCGCGAACGGTTTCGACGTGCTGGCTTTCAAGCCCGAGGATCCGGCTTGCGGCGGCCACACGGTCTGGCTCGCGCAGCGGGCGGATCGCGCCTAGAGCCTCTTGCATTGAAATGGAACCGGTTCTGTTGGCTCAAGCGGAGTCGCATGTTTGACCGGTGGGCCACGCGTCGTAGCCAAAGCATACGGCCAAGCCGGCCGGTCAAAGAGGCGGCCCGCTTCAGCCAACCCTCCCGCAGATTTGCTGAAGCAAATCTGCAAGACATTAGAATCGCCGGGCGTCGCGAAGCGCGCCCGGTGGGCCGGGCATCTTTCCGCCATGACCCTGCGGCGATGACCTCGGCCGTACCTACGGGTACGACCTCGATCATCGCCTTGGTCCTGACGAAAACCTGCTCCGGCAGAACCGATTCCATTTCAATGCAAGAGGCTCTAGCCTGCCCTTTTTGCGCATTCCGGCTTTGACAGGCTAAGACACCGTTCTTAGGCTAGCGAAGCAAAAGCAGGAGGACACCATGACCACGATCAATCTCCCTCAAGAAGGCAGTTGCCGCTGCGGCCGCGTGCGCCTGCGCATCTCCAAGGCGCCGATGCTGACCATGGCCTGCCATTGCACCGGTTGCCAGAAGATGAGCGCAAGCGCCTTTTCGCTCTCGGCTGCCATACCCACCGAAGGCTTCGAGGTCATCGAAGGCGAACCAGTGATCGGCGGGCTGCATGGCGCCTCAAAACACTATTTCTGCGAATATTGCATGACGTGGATGTTCACCCGGCCCGAAGGCGTGGATTTCTTCGTCAATGTCCGCACGACCATGCTCGCAACGCCCGAGGCTTTCGCGCCCTATGTCGAGACATTCACCAGCGAAAAGCTCCCCTGGGCCACGACTCCGGCCGAGCACAGCTACCCGACCTATCCGGAGATGGATGTGTATGAGCGGCTGATGAAGGGCTACGCCGCGACTATCGCCTAGCGGTGGCCGAGTGGCTTTCCTCGGTAAACTTGTGCCAAGCCCGGAAATCATCTCTTAAGTGCTGCAACCCTATGCTGTGAAGAAGCATGGGGAACCTTGAATGACCGACAAACCGCGATGGCCTTTTGCGCCAAAAGATCTGCCCGACGGCCGCGTGGCGCATTACGCTGCGCAACGCCGCGCCTTCGTCATTATAAGCAAAGACGAGAGCTACAAGTTGCGAAGGCCCGCCGTTCTCGTCGCCTTTGTCACGCTTTTACTGAGCACAGCATGCTTTTTCCTCTGGTATCTTTATTCGAAGGGTAGGATGGGCCTTGAATTGCCTATTGCAGGGACGGTTGTCTCGGTGATTTTCGTCCACCTCTTCGAGAACAAAATCACAAAACGGGGCAGGGAGTTGCTCATGCGCGCGCCGCTCTCTCAGGAGAAAACACCCGAATTCGACTTTTCGGCGCGCTATGCCTTCTTCATGACGATGTTGGACGACCGCATGCTGGGTCGGGTTATATTCGGCCTGATCATATTCGCGGCCCTTGCTGCCTTCCATCTTGTCGGAAGCCTTTTCGGCATCGGCCCCGATCCCGTGAGGAAGGATATGCTCGTCACTTCGGCAATCATGCTGCCACTGTCGCTCGTCTTGCTAAGGGCATTCCGTCGCGAACAGGCACGACGCAAAACGCTTACACAGGAAAATCCCAACCCGTGAATGCAATGCTTTCTTAACGCTTCCCCACAGCTATTTTGCACGAATGAATAATTACCGACAATTTGAGCTACCCGTTTTGACATTGGTTAAGCCCTGCCACTTAGGGTTTAATCCATGACGAGGCCATTGTCGGCGGCTTTCTGCCGGTCGGGCTCGGGGTGGATATGGGCGCGAAGAAGCGAATGCGGGGGTTTAATGAAAAATCTACCTGATGCAGGGTTCCATTGGCGTGCGGACGCCGACGGCACAATTCTTTATCGCGTCAACGAAGATGCTCCGACCTACGTCATTTCCCGCAACGAACTGCAGCGCATCACCCATGCGGCGGAATATGTTGCGGCGGCACTGTTCGCCAGCATCGTATTCACCTTCGTCTGCAATGGCAATTGGTGGCTCGCTGGCTTCCGCACGCCGGAATTCGCAGCCCTGATCACCTTCATCATGGTGATCCCCGCCGTCCTGATCGGAAATTACGCCATTGTCCGGCACCGTATCCTGTCGAAGGCGCGGACCGCCGCCCACCAGATCGAGATCTATGCCCTGACGGAATCGCTGGCGCTCGCGATGCGCTATCTCATGCGTCCCGTCGGATCGGTGTGGCTGTGGCTGGTCAATGCTGCCCTGGTCCTCGTGGGCTGCGAGATCGCCATCGTCACCATACGCTTCCTGCGCCGGCCGGTGGTGGAATATGCGGGCAGCCATCAGCCCGGACCGCTGGATGGCGTGTTCTATCTCGCCTTCATCCTGCTGCTCGTCTACCTGCTGACCGATGAACTGTTCCGCCGCAAGCGGGAGAAGGCGGGCGCGTAAACTTCCCGCGCCCAGCCTGAAAGCTTAGCCCCTGAAGGCCGCCTCGATCGCCGCGATGTCGATCTTCCGCATCTTCATCATCGCCGCCATGGCGCGGCCCGCGGCGGCCCGGTCGTCGCTGCTGGTCGCCCGGAGCAGCGCCTTTGGCGTGATCTGCCAGGAAACGCCCCACTTGTCCTTCAGCCAGCCGCATTGGCTCTCCTCGCCGCCATCGGCAATCAGCGCGTTCCACAGGCGGTCGGTCTCCTCCTGGTCATCGGTCTGCACCATGATCGAGACGGCTTCCGACTGCTTGAAATGCGGGCCGGCCGAGAGGATCTGGTAGTTCATGCCAAAGAGTTCGAACTCGACCACCAATGCGTCACCACTGTCCCGCTGCTGGTCGCCCATCGGTGGCGAGACAGCGTTGGTGATCCGTGAATTCGGAATGAGCGAGACATAAAACTTCGCGGCCTCCTCGCCGCCCTTGTCGAACCACAGAACCGTCGAAACCTTGCTAACCATCGTTTCCTCCATTGGTCTTGATGATGCAACTACCATACCGACTGGTAGGTATGGTGTCAATTGTCGAGGATGAAATAGATTTGTCACCGGTATTAATCGCCTGTTTTGGAACGTAAAAACTTGCCCTTCCGTTCCCCTGCAAGCCCGAAAAACAGCTCAAGCCTTGACACGGCACGCATCACGTAACATATAAAGTTACATGAAAACCGACAGTAGACTTTCCGTCACCCTCCATGTGCTTCTCCACATGGCCGAGCGCGACAAGCCGATGACCTCGGCCGAGCTTGCGGCACATATGGGCACCAACCCGGTCGTCGTCCGCCGCACCATGGCGGGCCTCAGGGAACGGGGCTTCGTCCGGTCCGAAAAAGGCCATGGCGGCGGCTGGGAGATCGCCTGCGATCTCGCCCAGGTCACGCTGAAGGACGTCTACGATGCGCTCGGCGCCCCCACGCTTCTCGCCATCGGCATCAATCTCGAGCATCCCGCCTGTCTTGTCGAGCAGGCCGTCAACCGGTCACTGACCTCTGCTTTCCGCGATGCGGAAGCACTGCTCGTCGCGCGGCTTGCCGATGTCACGCTCGCCGAACTCGCGGAGGATTTCCGTATTCATGCCCGGCAGCACCGGGCCGCACACGCTCATAAGGATACCTGATATGTATGATGCCATCATCGTCGGCGGCAGCTATGCCGGCCAGTCCGCCGCCCTCCAGCTCGCCCGCGCCCGCCGCAACATCCTCGTCATGGACGAGGGCGTCCGCCGCAATCGCTTCGCCGCCCATTCGCATGGCTTTCTGGGCCAGGACGGCCGTGACCCCGCCGCGATCGCCGCCGACGCGCGCGAACAGCTGCTCGCCTATCCGAACGTGACATGGCTTGCCGAACGCGCGGAAAGCGCCGAACGGTTGGATGATGGCTTCGCGGTGGCGGACAAATCCGGCGCCTGGCATCAGGCGCGCACGGTTGTCCTCGCGACGGGCATCAAGGATGGCCTGCCGGATATTCCGGGTCTCGCCGAGCGCTGGGGCAGGGCGGTCTTCCACTGCCCCTATTGCCACGGCTACGAGTTGAACCAGGGCCGCATCGGCGTGCTCGCCGTGTCCGAGATCTCAATGCATCACGCCCTGATGCTGCCCGACTGGGGCACGACTACGTTCTTCGTCAATGGCGCGTTCGAGCCGTCAGACGACCAATTGGCGCAGCTATCCGCCCGCGGTGTCACGGTCGAGCGCGAGAAAATCCGCGCGCTTGAAGGCGACCCGATCGACGTCGTGCTCGAAGACGGACGTCGCATCGCCCTCGATGGTCTTTTCACCGCCACCGCCACCGAAGTGTCGAGCCCGATCGCAAGCCAGCTCGGCTGCGATTTCGCCGACGGCCCGACCGGCCGCTACATCCGCATCGATGGCATGCAGGCCACCTCCGTCCCCGGCGTCTTCGCCTGCGGCGACGCGGCACGCGCCGCCGGCAACGTCGCGCTCGCCGTGGGCGATGGCGCGATGGCCGGTGCCGCGACCCACCGCAAGCTCATGTTCGGGTAGCGCTGCCGCGTATCCGCGTTTGGAATGCCCCCCATCTGCCTGCCGGCATCTTCTCCCCGCATGCGGGGAGAAGGGACTCGCAGCTCGGTTTTGGCTCCCGCCAACGTTGAAATGGTGGCACCGTCCACGCCTCTGGCGTCCCCTCTCCCCGTCCTTCACGGGGAGAGGGCTAGGGTGAGGGGCAAACCTCAAAGCGGGACCTCATCTATACCCCGTCTCATCCGCAGGCTTACCCGCCTCCTGCACCTCCACCATATACCGCCAGCAATCCGGCCGCGACCCGTCGAGGTCGTCGAATTCATAGACCTTCGCCAACTGTCCGCTCGAAACCGACTGCCCGTTCCAGCGCGCCCGATCGGGATCGACGGCAAGCGCCGCCACCGCCCGTCCGACAAAATGCGGGCTCTCGGAAATCACGAAATGCGGCTGGAATTTCGTCGCATCCCGCCAGTTCGCCTCGGTCACCTGGAACGCATCCAGCATCATCTCCGATCGCAGCCATCCCGGCGTGATCGATATGCTTGTCGCGCCATGCTTCTCCAGATCCTTGCCGTGCGCCCAGGCCATCCGCGTCACCGATGTCTTGCAAAGATCATAGAACGGCGACAGCCGGTAATGCGTGGCATTGTATTCCGCCGTGCCATCGGTCACCTCGACCAGCAGCCCGCCCGGCTTTTCGATCATCAGGGGCAAGGCATGATGGGCGGTGATCAGATGCGTGTCGATCGCCAGCCTGAGCATCCTCAAGCCCTTGTCGAGGTCGTGATCCCAGACCGGCTTGTCCCATTCGAACAGCAATTCGCCGCCCCAGATATCGTTGATCAATATATCGAGCCGGCCCTGTTCGGTGCGGATCCGTTCGACCAGCGCCTCCACCTCTGATGAAACCAGATGATCGACCTGTACCGCGATACCGGTGCCGCCGGCCGACGTTACCAGTTCGGCGGTCTCCTCGATTGTCTCAGGCCGACCATATTCGGATTGCTGGCTCCGCGTCGTCCGGCCGGTGACATAGACCGTGGCGCCCTCGGCACCCAGTTCGACGGCAATGCCTCGCCCGGCACCACGGGTGGCGCCAGCGACAAGCGCGACTTTTCCTTGGAGCGTCATGTGTTCCTCCTTGTCCTGGTTCTCGACTCTGCTAAACTAAATATAACCGAACAATCGTTTATATTGGAAGAGGGAAAATGCCACGGCGGAAAATTCTGGCCGACAGGGACGTTCTGGCAAGCGCGCTCGGCGTCATTCGCGAGCACGGTCCAGATGGCCTGACCTTCGCCTCGCTTGCTAGCGCCTGCGGCCTCTCGGGCGCCACGCTGGTGCAGCGCTTCGGCTCCAAGCCCGCTTTGCTGAAGGCGGCGATGCGGCATGCCTGGGATCTGCTTGATGCCAGTACACAAGAGGCCATCGCGACCGCACCGCAATCGGCCGAGGGCGTTATCCAAATGCTCCTCGCGCTGTCGCATGGTTACGGCGATATCGAGACCTATGCCGATGGCCTGCTGATGCTGCGCGAAGACCTCCGCGACCCCGAACTCCGTGATCGCGGCAAGGCGTGGCAGGCGGTTCTCGCTGAGGCCATTGCCACCCGTTTGCCCGGCCACCCCCGCGAGATCTCAAACCTCATTCTCGACCAGTGGCAGGGCTCGCTCCTGTGGTGGAGCTTTGACCCGAGGGACAAAGTGGAGCATTATGTCGAGCGAAGGCTGCGCGCCTTCCTGGCCCTCGTCACGGGCGCCTGAGCCGCATCCGGAGGAGGGAACGGCGGGGCCTCGAAGCGATCGGACTGTAACATGAAGACCTCGTTTGCCTGTTGAAATCATATCCGCGCGTTCGACCAGAAGTGCCACAGGAGGATCTGACTATGGACACACGCACGCTTGCCCCCGCCATGGACCTGGCCATCAGGAATGGCGTCACCTTCCCCCACGAGAGCGACGAATACCGCAGCGCCCGCATCGCATTGCTGGCCGAAGAGATCGAACTGCGCCGCCATATCGAGCGCGTCGCCGAGATGCGCCGTGCGCTACCGCCCGGCGGCAGCGTCAAGAAACACTACCAGTTCATCGGAGAGAACGGTCCCGTCAGCTTCGAGGACCTGTTCGGCGACAAGGACACGCTTGTCGTCTACACCTACATGTTCGGTCCCCAGCGTGAGCGGCCATGCCCGATGTGCACGTCACTGCTCTCGGCCTGGGATGGAGAGGTACCCGACATCACACAGCGCGTCGCATTTGCGGTCACCGCGCGTTCGCCGATCGAGAAGCTCATGGGGTTCAAGAAGGAACGCGGCTGGCATTACCTGCCGCTCTATTCCGACACCTCAGGCGAATTCAGCCATGATTACCATGCCATCACCCCGGATGGCGGCGACGACGCCGGCCTGCATGTCTTCACCCGTCGCGACGGCACGATCCGGCATTTCTGGAGCGGCGAAATGGGCGGAGTCACCGCCGATCCCGGGCAAGACCCGCGCGGCGCGCCGGATCTGATGCCGCTCTGGACGATCATCGACTGCACGCCGGAGGGCCGCTCGCCCACCTGGTATCCAAAGCTGAACTATTAGAGTCTCAGATCACTAGCAAATGCGAGGCGTCGAGCGCCAACGTGTCCTCGAGGGTGGCAACCAGCACGCTGCCGCCCTTCCTCGAACCGTTGGCGTCGTAGAAGAGTTCGCCTGACGCGCTGTCGTAGATCACCCGGTCCCTGCGGTCTTCGGCATCGCCAGTCGTGTTGACCACGAAGGCGATGTCGGCGAGTACGCCATCCCGGCCCACGGCCTTGAACATCTTGTTGTTGAACCCGATCGTGTCCACGCCGATCTCGAAATCCGTGATCACGTCCGCATAGGCCGTAGATGGCTTGGTGTCGAAGATGAAAAAATCCTCGCCGCCATTGCCGGTTAGCGTGTCGGCGCCGCTATTGCCATAAAGTGCATTGGCGTAGTCGTTGCCGATGATCGTATCGCCCTTGATGCCGCCGACAGCCCCCTCGATGATCGTGCCGCGCGCGATCGCCAGATTGCCCTTGACGCCGTTGATGTTGGAAAAGCTCTCCTCGTGCAGGTCGATCACCAGCGCCTTCTTCGACCAGCTGAAATCCAGCACATCGGTGCCTGATGTATCGACGATCGTCCGCGCCGTGATCCCCCTGTACCGGCCGTCCAGGGATGACGCCGCCTTGAAGTCCGTTTCATACGAATAGACGTTGTCGCTCGGCCGGATATCGACGATGCCATAAAGTTCGCGGATCGCCAGGATATCGGACATCATCAGCGTGAGCGGCAGCGCCTTGTCCGCGTCGACATCAAGGTTCTCATTCTGGTCGAAATACGACATCACGCTCGCCTGCCAGGAGTCATTGTCGGCGTGCACGTTCGGGTCATAGGTGGCGGAGCCGTTATAATTGCCGGCATGGCCGAGGCCCATCGCATGGCCGATCTCGTGGATATAGGTCAGCATCGAATAGTCGTATTTGCCCGATCCGAGATTCTCGATCCATTTCTGGGATACGGTGACTTCGGATCTGACGATCTGCGAGCCATCGACCTCGGAGTCCGCGAAGGCGGCGGCGGTGTCGAAATAATTGTCCGTGAAGTCGATGTCGGCGCCGTTCCTGACCTCCTGGAACCTGATGCCGGTCGCATCGGTCCAGGCCTGGAACGCCTTGCGGGCGAGCACTTGCGCGGCCTTGTCCAAGGTCGCGATATCGACGGTGATCGTGCCGCCCGCCTCGATATCGAAACTGCGCCGCGCTTCCTCATTGTCTTCCCAGTATCCATCAGTGAGATACGCAGCCAATGTGTCGAGATCGGCGTCATAGTCCGGAACCGGGTTCTCGCCGGCCGCAGCGCCTTCGAGAAAATCCGGGGTGCGATCGACCCTGACCGGCTTGGCCTTGGCGGCCGCGCTCGCCATCGCTTCGTTTGCGTCAGGCGCGAAAATGAACTCGTGCGCCGCTGCCATGGATGGCACCACAAAGTCGGAATTGATGCTGAAGGAAAAGTCGTCGCGTTCGCGACTTGCGAAGGCCTTGGAGATGCTCATGATCCAGATTCCGATGGTGTCGTTGCCTGCCTGGGCGCCATCGATGCGCTGGGTTCCGCTCGGGGTCCTGTTTAACCGGAATGATCACGAGGTCAATAGTGGAGTCGCATTGTCATATTTAGCCGGATAGATGGCGCGGCCGCTCAACGGCCGCGCACGCTTTCGACCGCGCGTTCGAGGTCGGCCTGGGAAAAGGGTTTCGAGAGTTTGGGAAATCCCGCCTCCACATCGGGCGGCAGTTGCGCATAGCCGGTCGCCAGAATGACGGGAAGGTTCGCGTCGCGCGCGCGGATCTCGGCGATCAGCTGTGCGCCGGTCATCTGCGGCATGGCATGGTCGGTGATCACGATATCGAACCGGGTGCTCGACATGAGTTCCAGCGCCGCCTTTCCCGAATATGCCGACGTGACCCGGTGTCCCAGATCTTCCAGCATATCCACCGTATTCATCAGCACGAGGGCGTCGTCGTCCACGGCGAGGATCGCAAGCGAGTGCGGCACGCCGTTCACAGGCTCTCCGATTGTTTCGGCTACGGGTGCGGATTCGACCGGCAGTATCGGTTTTGCCGGCAGCCATATCTCCGCGGTCGTTCCGTCTCCCGGTTTGCTCTTGAGCCGCAGCGTGCCGCCGGATTGTTTGGCCAGCCCATGGATCGTGGAGAGCCCGAGCCCGGTTCCCTTGCCGACGCCCTTGGTGGTGAAGAAAGGCTCCATCGCGCGCTTCAGCACCGCCTCGCCCATGCCGGTGCCCGTATCGGTCACGGCAAGGCGCACATAATGGCCCGGTTCGAGTGAGCCGTCGCGCAGGGCAACGATCATCTCCTCGGCTTCAACAATGATCTCGCCCTTGCCGGACATGGCGTCGCGCGCATTGACTACGAGGTTGAGCAGCGCCGATTCAAGCTGGTTGGCGTCCGTCTCGACCTCGGGCAACTGATCGGAGAACCGCGTCTCGATGGTCACCATCGGACCCAGCGAACGGGCAAGCAGTTCCGCCATGCCGCCGACCAGTCGCCTGATGTCGATGCGTTCGTTCTTGAGCTCCTGCCGCCGGGCAAAGGCCATCATGCGCTGCACCAGCGAGCTTCCGCGTTTGGCGCCTTCGAGCGCGTTGTCGATGAAATGCAGCAGCGCCGGATCGTCCGGCAGGCGCTTTCGCAGCAGTTCCAGGCTACCGGATATCGCCATCAGCAGGTTGTTGAAGTCATGCGCCACGCCGCCCGTCAGGTTGCCGATGGCTTCCATCTTCTGGGACTGGAGCAGCGCGTGCTCGGCCTCGACCCTCGCCGTGATATCGACCGCTTCCGGGACAAGTGCGACGACCTCGCCGGCGGGATTTTTCACCGGGCGCATGGAAAAGTCGAAGCTGCGAATGCCGACCGGCAGGGTCAGCGTCATGGAAATGTTTTCGATCTTTCCGGATGCAACGCTTTCGACTGCGGCCTTCACCGCTTCCGGCATATCAGGCGTTCCGGTGAACCAGGGCGTCTCCCAGAACGGTTTGCCGAAGACATCGGCCAGCGTGGATTGGATCCCGTCGAGCGCCGTCAGGTTGGCAAAGCGCACCCGGCCCTCGATATCCAGCAGGCCCTGATAGAGATGGGTGGTTTCCAGGATCGCGCGGATGCTTTCCTGGCTCTGGACCAGCTCAGCGGTCCGCTCCGCCACCATCCGTTCCAGGTCCAGCCGGAAACGCCGCTCGCTCTCTCGCGCATTCGCCTCCGCCCGCACCCGTTCGATATGCGCCCAGGATCGCTCGGTCACCTCGGTGAGCAGCACGAGTTCCTCATCCGACCAGTGATGGGGCACCTTGTCGTGAATGGCCATCAGTGCGGTCAGCCGGCCCTCCTTGACCAGTGGCAGGCAGATCGTGGCGGCGATCCCGATATCCTGAAACGTCTTGGCTTCCTCGGGCGCCAGTTCCATGCGATTGTCATGGATGACCAAAGGTTTGCCGGCATGCAGGTTGGTCATCGCCAGCACGCCGAAGTCATGCAGCATATAGTGCCCGGTGATGGTGGGAGAGCCCGGCGCCGACCAGTCGCCGCGTATGGTGAAGCCGTCCTGGTCCGCGTCCATGTCGGCATAGGCGCAGATGGCAAGGTTGAGATGCTCGCCGACCATCCGCGTCGTGATTGCGAGAATCGCATCGGCATCGGTGCTGGCAGCCGTTTCCCGCGCGAGCGCCTCGAGAAACCGGTAGCGGTCCTCGGCACGGCGATACCGCGCCTCGCTTTCGCGGAACGCAGCTTCCTGTGCCTGCAATCGCCTGGCGATATCGAACTGTTCGTCCGTCTCGGCCGTCACGCGGGTCCCCTTCAGCTTAACAGGCCCTAACGCGTGATACAGGCAATTGGTTGCCTCTGCCCCTCAAATTTAAGGGGAGGAGCTTCAGGCACACGTCGGACGCCTCAGATGACGAGGAAATCTCCGAAACCAAGTCCGGGAAAGGTGCTGAGCTTGGCGACCAGCACGGAACCGCCCTGTTTGTCGCCATCAAAATCGTAGTAGAGTTCGCCCGTATCCGTTTCATAGATCAGCCGGTCACTGGCATCTTCAGCTTTGCCGGTCAGGTTCGATCTAAAGGCATCGAACGACAGCGCCCCGTCGACGCCCAACTTGGTGAACACCTTGTTGTTGAACGCAATCGTATCGTCAACCACGACGAAATCCACGATCGTATCGACATTCTTGCTGCTCGCCTTGGTGTCGAACACGAAGAAGTCCTCGCCGCCGCCGCCCGTCATCCTGTCCTTGCCGCCATTGCCGAACAGCGCATTGGCCGCCTCGTTGCCGATGATCCTGTCGGTGCTCCGGCCGCCGATCGCGATCTCGACCACAGTGTCACGCGAAATTCCGAGATTGCCCTTGACGCCATCGATGGTCGAGAACGTCTCAGCGTTCATGTTGATCGTCTGCTTCCTGGCCGACCAGGAGAAGTCGAGCGTGTCGGTGCCGCCGGTATCGACGATCGTGCGGGTCGAGTAGTATTTCTCGAAATCGCCGCGGTAGGAGTAGACACTGTCTCCGGCCCTGATCGCAGTGTCGCCGTAGAGCTCGCGGATCGCGATGATATCCGCCACTTGGGGGGTCATCACAAGGGCGAAGTGCGCGTCGACATCGGTGTTTTGTGCCTGCGAGAAATAGGACATGATGCTGGCCTGCCAGGAGTCATTGGTGAAATTGTTGTCCACCCCGTATTTCGCCGAACCGTTATAGTTGCCGGCATGGCCGAGCCCGAGCGCGTGGCCGATCTCGTGGATATAGGTCTGCATCGAATAGGTGTGCCTGCCATGGCCGTAGTCGTCGATCCACTTTGTGGCGATATTGACGAAGGATGAGTCGATCGTGCCATCGCCAACGCCTTTCGAGGTCGAATAGGCGTATTTTCCCTTGTCGTCGAAGTCGATGTCGGCATTCTTGCTTACGAACTTGAAATTCAGGCCGCTGGCATCTTCCCAGGCGTCGAGTGCCCATTTCGCGAGCTGCTTTCCGGCTCCGGTCAGGTCTCCGATATCGACCTTCAGCGTACCACCGTCGCCGACAGCAAACTCGCGATGTGCCCAATAGCCATCGGTCAGAAAGGTGGCCAGTGTCGTCAGCGCAGGATCGGTGAACGGCACGTTCACGCCATCGGTTGCACCGGCCAGGAAATCGGCGCTGCGATCGACCTTGACCGTCTGCGCCGCGCGGGCGCTGTCACTGCTGTCGGCGCCGCGCGCTGGGCTGATGAAATCCACCCTGTCCGAGACCGGAAGGTCTATGGAGATTTGTTCGACCATGTGGCCCGCATCGCTGGAGAAGAAATCCTCGTCTTCGCGTTCCAGAACGTATTTGCTCTGCTTGCCCATGCTTCCCTCGCTCCTCGTCTTTGTGGCAACCGCTTGGTCACGGCCCGCGTCCGCACATCGTGCCGCCTCTTGCCAAACTCACTACATGCTTCGTCCGGCCGTGGAAACGGGTACTGTCACAGGTTGTGGATTGCTGTGGCGCTCCCGCAACGCCTTTGAAGGAGCGGACGGGAATACCCCCTCTTGCGGTTGACGGGTGAGCCGTGCTTAATCTTCGTCGCGCCACTCAAGTTTTTTAAGGGTGCTGCATATTGGGGGAGTACATGAAGGGCATATTGAGATTCGTCGCGGTCGCGGCGCTGGCTGTCGCCGTTTGGGCTGGGACCCTGGCTTCCGTTCAGGCGAAGGAACCACCGGAGAAGGTGCTGCGCAACTGGTACCGCATGGTGCTGGAACTGGTGCGCCATACGCCGACTTTCTCGCCGCCTGTCGCCAGCCGCGCCTTCGCCTATTTCGGCGTCACCGGCTATGAGGTCACCGCCTCTTCCCCCGATAGCACGCTCCAGACGCTCGCCGGCCAGCTCAATGGTCTGACGGCTGTACCGGCCCGCGAAGCCGGACAGACCTATGACGAAGGCGTGGTGCTGAATGCGGCCATCGCGGTCGCCGCCAAGAGCTTTTTCTCCCATACCGGTCCCACCGGCCAGCGCGCGCTTGCCGCCATGACCAAGAAGATGGCCGCGGATGTCGCCAGTGACGTGCCCGAGGACGTCGCCACCCGCTCGGCCGATTACGGCCGCAAGGTTGCCGAGCACATTCTCGCATGGTCGGCGACCGATGGCGGCGCCGAGATCGAGAATATGGGTTTTCCGCGTGAATATGCGCTCATCGCCAAGCCTGGCCACTGGGTGCCCACCAGCCCGATCCAGCAGCAGCAGGTGCCGCTCCTGCCGCAATGGGGCAAGGTCCGCACCTTCGCCATGCCCGATGGCGCGACCTGCGGCCTGCCGCCTCCGCCGGATTATTCGGAGGACAAGAATTCCGAATTCTACAAACAGGCCGACGAGGTCTACCAGACGGTGGCCAATCTCAACGGGGAGCAGCGCGCCATCGCCCGTTTCTGGTCCGATGACCCGATGCTCTCGCCGACGCCGCCGGGCCACTGGATCTCGATTGTGTGGCAGGTCGCGGCGCAGGAGAAGGCTGATGTCTCGCGCACGTCGGAGGCCTTGGCGCTCCTCGGCGTTACCGTGGCCGACGCCTTCATCGGCTGCTGGGACGCCAAGTTCGAGTTCGACCTCATCCGCCCGATCAGCTATATCCAGAAGCAGATCGACCCGAAATGGCAGGCGCTTCTGATCACGCCGCCCTTCCCGGAATATCCGTCGGGCCATTCCACCCAGTCAGCGGCCGCAGCCGAGGTTCTTACCCATGTCTTCGGCGACAACTACGCGTTCGCCGATGCTACCCACGAGGCCGATGGCCTGAAGCCGCGCAACTTCAAGAGCTTCCGCGCCGCCGCCGAGGAGGCCGGCATTTCCCGCCTCTATGGCGGCATCCACTTCCGCGCGGCCATAGAGCGCGGGCTCGAACAGGGGCGTTGCATCGGCGCCTATGCCGTCAAGCTCAAGACGAGGAAATGATCATGCGTAACGCCATCCTCACTTTCGCGCTGATCAGCCTTTCAGGCGCTGCGCTCGCCGCCGAAAACGCCGTGCCGATACCGAAATTCGCCGATGAGACCAAGTCGGCGGGCATCGATTCCGTCTATGCCGGCGACTGGCAATATATGGTCGGCGGCGGGGCTGCGAGCTTCGACTGCAACGACGACGGCTTCGCCGATCTCTACCTCGCCGGCGGCGAGAAGAAGGCGAAATTCTATCTCAACCAATCGACCAGGGGCGGCGCACTGAAATTCGCCGAACAGCAATCCGGCCTCGAATTCGATGCCGTCACCGGCGCCTATCCGCTCGATGTCGATTCCGACGGCAAGACCGACCTCGTGGTCCTTCGCGTCGGCGAGAATGTGATCATGCGCGGCAAGGGCGCCTGTCAGTTCGAGCGCGCCAACGAGGCGTGGAACTTCACCGGCGGCGATCTCTGGAACACGGCCTTCGCCGCGACATGGGAGCGGGGTAATACCTGGCCGACACTCGCGATCGGCACCTATGTGAACCGCCACGAGGAAATGTATCCCTGGGGTACCTGCACCGAAAACTGGCTGATGCGTCCCGAGGCCGACAACAAGAAATTCGCCAAACCTGTGGTTTTGAAACCTTCCTTCTGCCCGCTGTCGATGATGTTCACCGACTGGAATCGCTCCGGCACGCCGTCGCTCCGCGTCTCTAACGACCGCGAATATTACAAGGGCGGCCAGGAGCAGATGTGGAAGATCGAGCCGGGCAAGGATCCAGCCCTCTACACGCAGGCCGAAGGCTGGCGCTATCTCCGCATCTGGGGCATGGGCATCGCGAGCTACGACCTGAACTCGGACACCTATCCGGATTATTTCCTGACCTCGATGGCCGACAACAAGCTGCAGATGCTGGCCGACGTGCCGAAGGACGGCAAGCCGAAGCCCTCCTATGCCGATGTCGCCTTCAAGAAGGGCGTCACCGCGCACCGCCCCTATACCGGCGGCGACTGGCACCCCTCGACCGCCTGGCACACCGATTTCCAGGACGTCAACAATGACGGCCTGGTCGATCTCTTCATCGCCAAGGGCAATGTCGCCGAAATGGAGGATTTTGCCCGCAAGGACCCCAACAACCTGCTGGTCCAGCAGCCCGGCGGCAAGTTCGTCGAAATGGGCGACAAGGCGGGCATCGCTTCGATGAATGTCTCCCGCGGCGCCGCACTCGCCGATTTCAACATGGATGGCCTGATTGACCTCGTCGTGGTCAACCGCTGGGTCAATGCCGAGCTCTACCGCAACACCACCGCCGACGCCGGCACCTTCGTCGCCTTCAAGCCGATCTCCGACGGCGCCAACCGCGACGCCATCGGCGCCTGGATCGAGGTGAAATGCGGCGCCGACATCATGCGCCGCGAGATCACCTCCGGCGGCGGCCACGTCTCCGGCACGCTCACCTGGCAGCATTTCGGCATCGGCACGGAAAAGACGGCCGAAGTGCGCCTGATCTGGCCGGATGGCACGGCGGGCGAGTGGCGGACGGTTGATGCAGGCAAGTTCTATGTCATCGACAAGACCAGGGGCGTCAGCGAATGGGCGGCCAGGTAGCCGCCTGACGCAAAATTCCCCAGCCCACCGGAACCATCCTCGCCTTCCGGCATTACAACCCAGTTGTAGATCGCCAGGGGGAATCATGATGTTTCTCGACGACCAGGACATGACGGCTGTGAACAGCGGCATCGCCACCAGCGAGCGCGGCATCGCGACCCAGGAGAAGATCGTCGCCGAACTCAGGCGCCTGGGCGAACCGACGCATCTGGCGGAGAAATTCCTCACCCGTCTGCGCGACACGCTGGAAATGCGCCGGCATTATCGCGACAAGCTAGCTTCCAGCAGGGTCGAGACAGTGCCGCCGGGCCTCTAACGCCGCTCTGCCAGATCTGCCTCGAAATGATCGAGGATAAGCTGGACATTCCGCCGGTGCGACTTGAAATACATATCGAACACATCGCCCAGCAGCGGCACGAAGCCGACCAGCGTGTCGAGCCCGATATTGGCGATCATCCGGCCCATCTTGTCCGCCGGCACACCGAGCCTGCGGGCTTCGTTGACGATAGCCAACCCCACCAGCGCGCCGGCGAAATCGCCCACTCCCGGAACAAGACCCAACAGCGAATCCGCACCGAAGCGGATATTCGTGCCCGGTATCGCGATCGCCGTATCCAGCACCATGGCAACGTTCTGCAAGCGCCGCAGGCGCCGCATCCGCTCGGCATCGGAAAGCGGCGATCCGCCAAGATCGCCGCCATAGGCCTTGTCTGACGGATATGCCATCAATCGAGCAGATCCGCCGGCACCTTGCCGCCATTCTCGGACAGCCTCTGCAGCAGGGTCTTGTGAAGATACATGTTCATCTTCGCGGAATCGCCCATGTCGCCCTCGTAGTTGAGCTCCTTGGCCAGTTCCTTGCGCTCCTGCAGGCTCGCATCCATGCCCAACGCCTTCATCAGATCGACGATCGAATGCCGCCAGTCGAGCTTTTCTCCGCGGTCTCGCATGGCCCGGTCGAGTTGCTCGGCAACGTCCACCTCGGTCGGGCGCGTCGCAGGGTTCTGCGCCATCTCGATCGGCGCCGGCTTGCTGACCGGCTGCACGCCGGCGGCGGCGACATCAGCCATCACGGGGTTGTCGGCCTGCGTCGCCACGTCGGGTGCGATGCCCGTCGTGGAGGCCGTTGTCCCGAGATAGGAATCCTCGGGTGTACCGGTGGAAACGGGCGTTTCCTCCTCGCCCCAGATCGCGCTCTTGATCTTGTCGAAAATACCCATGGAAATCCCTCCTGTTGATGGTCAGGGGAGAACGCGCTGGCGGGCGCTGCGTTCCATATGAGCAAACACTAAAATAATAAGCCGGCTAAGCACCTTCCTTCACTTACTTTTCCCGACAAAAGCAGCCGCGTCGCTATTGCGCTTTACCTGATCGCTGATATGCGTAAAACAAACTATCCGATGGTCGGGCATGCACGGGTGGGAAATGCCGGAGCGGTCCTTTTCTGCCGAGCGAGCCGCAGTGATTTTCATCATTGCGCTATTCGCTATTCTGGCGAGTATTCTCGCCTGGTCGCTCTATCAGTCCTACCAGGCTGCCATTTTACGCATCAATGAACGCGTGATGACATCGTCGCAGATCGTGGCGACCAATGCCGGCTGGATCGATGCTCTTGCCTGGCAGGCGCTGCGCCGTATCGACGACCGCCTGGGCCCTGAGGTCAGGACCGGCACCACCACCGGGGTCGAGGATATCAAGGATGCCGTTTATGGCCTGCCCGGTCAGGTCCAGGCCTATGTCGTCAATCCCGATGGCCTGACGCTTTACTCGACCGATCCGCAACTCAAGCAGATCGACATCAGGGATCGGGAATATTTCTCGGCGCTCGCCAGGGGTGCGTCCGAATATATCTCGCCGATGCTGGTGAGCCGCCTCAACGGCGAACAGATCTTCGTCTTCAGCCGCCGGCTGCAACGCGGCAATAAGTTCGCCGGTGCCGTGATGGTGTCGTTTTCCGCCGATATGCTCAGTACCATCTGGCAACTGGTCGATCTCGGTCCCGGCTCGACCGTCGGCATCATCCGCGCCGATGGCAAGCTCGTGGCGCGCTATCCCAAGCCGCCCGGTCCGATCGATCTCGGCAACTATATCCTCTTCACAGACTATCTGAAGAAGAACGACCACGGTGTCTACGAAGCCGTCAGTCCCGCCGATGGCACGCGGCGGATCGTCGGCTACCGGCGCGTTCCCGGCACCAATCTCGTCGTCCAGGCTTCGGCCGGCTATGAGGAGAACATGCGCGAATTCTGGCGCAATCTCTATTTCACCGTCTCGTTTGCCGCCGCCACCGCGATCGGCCTTGCCGTCGGTGCAGCGTGGATCGCCTCGCTGCTCAAGCGCGACGCGGTGCGCAATCGCGAACTCGAGCGTGCGGCACAACAGAACCAAATGCTGATGCGCGAAATCCACCATAGGGTGAAGAACAACCTCCAGATCATACAGTCGCTGATCCGGCTGCAGCCTCTGCCGGATGCGGTGAAAAACGGCTTGTTCGACCGGCTCTCGGCGATGTCCTCGGTTCACGAGCATATCTATCGCTACGACCGTTTCTCCGAAATATCCGCCGACACGCTCATTCCTGGTGTCATCGATCCGCTCGTCCGCGCCTACAGGCCGGATGTGAAGGTGGACTACGATCTCGACAACTGCCCTGTCAGCAATGACCAGGCCACGTCGCTTGCGCTGCTGGTCGGGGAAGTGACGACGAATGCACTGAAATATGCGTTCGCCGATGGTGTGGCCGGCAAGCTGGAGGTGCGGCTGAAGACGCTCGACACGGGTCGCGCCAGGCTGGAAATCCAGGATAATGGCCCGGGATTTACGCCCAATGCCGCCACATCCGGCATGGGCACCAGGCTGATCACGGCCAGCGTCCAGCAATTGAGCGGCCAGTACCGCTACGAGATCGACAACGGCACGAGATTCCAGGCCGAGCTGCGCCTGGTCTGATTGCACCCCGTCGGTCGGTGACGGCTCCCACAGGAGGAGCCGCCCTTGAGCGTGGCATGGAAAGCCAATGCCCGAGAGTCATCTCGCTCCTTACGCCAGCATGCGGACTTTGGGTTCGCGGTCGAAGTAGCGTTTCGCGGCGGCGTCGGTGAACTTCGCATCCACACCCACGATGCCCGCATCCGGCTCCACGCCCGCCTTATCGATCAGCGGCTTGGCGTCGGGGTTGAAGCCGATGGCCTTGAGATGGCCGAACGCGTCCATCACCCACTGGATCGCCGCGCCCTCCTTCAACAGCAGTTTCACGGCCTCGGCGGAAAGCAGCACAGCCACGGCGTCGAAGAGCTGCGACGGCGAACCGGCAAGCTGGCCATCGGCCTTCTGCATCGTGCCGTCGGAAAGCTTGGCACCGCCGATCTTCGGCGCAACGATAAACGGCGTGCCGCCCGCCTTGATGATCGCGCCGGTCAACGTCTTGAGCGCGGCCGCGTCGCTGCCATCGGCAATCAGGATGCCGACCTTGCGGCCTTCGAGCGCGGGCTCCAGGTTCTTCTGGATGCTGAGCGCCGGTGATGGTTCCATGTCGATCGGTTCGCGCGCCGCCGCGTTCTTCTTGGGCAGCGGAATTCCAAGCCCATCGGCCACCCGCTTCGCCAAGCCCTCATCGACATTCCTGAGATTACCGATCATCCGCGCCGGAACCTGTTCGAGCTTCACTTTCGAGAGCTCGAAGGTGAAGCTCGAGGCAATATGCGCCTGCTCGTTCGCGGTCTGCGATTTCCAGAACAGTCGCGCCTGGCTGTAGTGATCAGCGAACAGTTCGGCACGAACCCTCAGCTTGTCGCCTTGCTCCTGGTTGCCGGCCTGGTTCTCGAATGTATGGAAGCCGGTGACGGGACATTCGCGAGGACCGCCTTCTTCGCCATGCGCGGCGAGACTGTTGGGCTCATAGTTCGCCCGGCCCTTCGGCACCGCCATCTGCATCTGGCCGTCGCGCTGGAAGTTCATGACCGGGCATTTTGGCGCGTTGATCGGCAACTGGTGGAAGTTCGCCGTCCCGAGCCGGCTCTTCTGCGTATCGAGATAGGAAAACAGCCGGCCCTGCAGCAGCGGATCGTTGCTGAAATCCACGCCGGGCACGATGTTGGCGGGACAGTAGGCGACCTGTTCGGTTTCGGCGAAGAAATTGTCCGGATTGCGGTCGAGCACCATCCGCCCGACGAGCTTCACCGGAATGACCTCCTCGGGAATGAGCTTGGTCGGGTCCAGCACGTCATAGGGCTGTGCATCGGCGAATTCCTGGTCGAAGAGCTGGAAGCCGAGTTCCCATTCGGGGAATACGCCCTTTTCGATCGACTCCCAGAGGTCGCGGCGGAGGAAATCGTTGTCGGCTGCCTGCAGCTTCAGCGCCTCGTCCCACACGGTGGATTGCAGCCCGAGCTTCGGCTTCCAGTGGAATTTCACGAAGGTTGATTTGCCCTCGGCATTGACCAGCCGGAACGTATGCACGCCGAAGCCTTCGATGGTCCGGAACGAGCGCGGAATGGTGCGGTCCGACATCGCCCATGTCAGCATATGCGTGGATTCGGGCATCAGCGACGCCCAGTCCCAGAACGTATCATGGGCGCTGCCGGCCTGCGGGAAGGCACGATCGGCCTCCATCTTCACGGCATGAACGAGGTCGGGAAACTTCATCGCATCCTGGATGAAGAAGACCGGAATGTTGTTGCCGACAAGATCCCAGTTGCCCTCCTGGGTGTAGAACTTCACGGCAAAACCGCGCACGTCGCGCGGCGTATCGACCGAGCCCGCGCCGCCGGCGACGGTGGAAAACCGCACGAACACCGGCGTCTTCTCGCCAGGCCGCTGGAAGAGGTCCGCCTTGGTCAGGTCGGCGAGTGATTCATAGACTTCGAAATAGCCATGCGCCGCCGAACCGCGCGCATGCACGATGCGTTCGGGAATGCGCTCGTGGTCGAAATGAAAGATCTTCTCACGCAGCACGAAATCCTCGAGCAGCGTCGGCCCGCGCTCGCCCGATCGCAGGCTGTTCTGGTTGTCGGAGACCCGGATGCCCTGATTGGTCGTCAGGTGGCCTTCGCCGGAATGCGGGCCTTTTTCAGGAATCTGTTGATGCGTCTCCCCGCCATTGCCCCGCGTGGTGTCGAACGTCGTGTCTTGTGCCATGAGCTAGGCTCCCTGCCGTGATGAGAATGAATGCGCTCAGCAACGGGGTTGCCGGGCTATTGTTCCGGGGGCGGCATCCGGCAAATTTCTGCATCCAGCGCGGGAACCAAAGTCGTCCTCCCTCCGTTCAATCCGGAATGACGACAGCATGATGGAGGCCGCCATGGACGATCCAGATTCCGGAGCGGAAGCCGCCCGCCGGGCCTTGGCCGTGGAAAATACGCTGCATCAGCTGATCAATCGGCTGGCCGAACTCGGCCTCATCAGTGTCGATGATGCGATGTGGATGCTCGACCACTTGTCGAAAACCAGCGACTTATCCGCCGCCCGCGTCTCGCCTTCCATGACCCATCTCAAGCGGCTCAAGGCGCTGCGAGGCGGCGACGCCAGCATGGCACCCGGCGCCGATCGCCTCGGCTGACACCCGTCATCTCGACGCGATTGACTCTGGCCCAGACCCACGATGCTGGCCGATGCGATCACCCTGTTCTCTCGACAATTCTCTTGCCCTCGCAAAGATTCAGGAGCACGCTTGATTTCGGTTTTCCGACCCCATTCTGGTGTGCGCCATGCCCTCGGGTGCCCAATCTTCCTCCTTGGTTTTGATCCTGGTGACCCTTTCGTCGATGGCCCAGGCCCATGTGGATAAGACGACTGGGCAGGATTATCGCGATTTCACACGCAATGACGGTCTGGGTTCTTGCTGCAACTGGCACGATTGCCGCCCGGCTCACGCACCCGTCACCGAGCCCGATGGCGAGAAGATTATAGATTTCGCCAACAACAAATACCGCTTCGATCCCTCCAAGCTGGTGAAACGCCCCTCCGACGACGGCAACTGGCATGTCTGCGGCGATGCGCTGAAATTGAAATGCATTATCGCGCCGGTGGAGTCGCGAAGAGATGGGGATGGGTTTGAGAGTTTGGTGGGTGGTATTTTGGTGGCGGAAGAAGAATCGGTGATTGCCATGAAGATCACCCCTCACCAACTTCGGCCAAGCGATCGGCTCCGCCTCTCGCGGCCTGCGTATCCTCTCCCACAAGGGGAGAGGTAAACCCGCAGCGGCACTTTGCGACAAATATCCGGTGCGATGAGACAGGTGAGAGTGCCACGCCTCTACCTCTCCCCTTGTGGGAGAGGATACGCAGGCCGGGTGAACGCAGTGAACCCATGGCCGAAGTTGGTGAGGGGTATTTTCAACGGAAAACGCACTTTCTTCCCAATAAAATCAATCTCTTATCAAAAATATAAGAAAAAATTCCTCGCCCCTTATCCCCGCCCTCAAAACCTGTGAGAGAATCACTCCCGTTCTGCCCTCGGCTACCCCGCATGGCGATGCGGGCGAGGCGGAACCGGTGCCTGTTGCGGGAAGACGACGTAAAGTCCCGCATCAGGCGTCCGCGAGAAGGGGTCTCCCCCGGGTACCGCCTGCAAAGGCCAAGTACGCGTGGCGTGCGTTGTACCGCACACAAGCCCGTCCCTCCGGAAATTTCAGGTCCGGGATCAGGATGGGTGCAGACGGCCGAGTTCGCGGATGAAAATACACCGAACGGGGCACGGAGACGTGTCTTACCGGCTGCCGCAAGGCAGCCATATAACTCGGCACGGAGACGTGCCCCGGCCGATCCTTCATGCGAGACGCAAGGGGATCGGAGACGTGCATGGTCAAACCACGGAGCGGAACGGCTCGCGTGAATGCGGCATCACGTCCTGTCATTGCCAGCCCACATCGCCGTGCTATGCTCCCATCGGGACAAGCAATCTGCATCACATAATGGAGAACTCCATGCGCCTGTCCGCCGTCCTGTCCATCCTGTTTTCGCTATCCGCCACCTTTCTCGCACCAGTCGAGGCGCTTGCCCAGGATGTCGAGCACTACACCGTCTACTGCGCCGATGATCGCATCGAGATTTCCTTCTGGGATCTCGCGCAGATGAAGGTGCGGCGTGGCTCCGACGTCTGCCAGTTCCAGAGCTATACCAGCTCGTCCAGCGCCTCGGATTTCGCGCGCAAGAATTTCGGCGGCGAGGGGCAGCTCTGCTCGTGCTGAACCATGGTGGACGGGTTACACCCACGGGATTGTGAGCGGAAAACCGTCGCCTGGCTGTCACAATCCCTTTTCATTCACGCCAGTCTTCCCTATGAAAACTCTCGTGAACGCCACCCGACCCCGATTCCCCGGAATCCTGCTTCGAAGGCCGAGATGACGACGATTGCCATAGATGGGCCTGCCGCAGCGGGCAAGGGCACGCTCTCCCGCCTGATCGCCGACGCTTATGGTTTCCATCATCTCGACACGGGCCTGACCTATCGCGCCGTCGCCAAGGCGCTGCTCGATGCCGGCATGCCGCTCGATAACGAGGCGATTGCCGCAAAGGTGGCGGGCGAGATCGATCTCTCCGGCCTCGATCGTTCGGTGCTCGCCGCCCACGCCATCGGCGAAGCGGCTTCCAAGATCGCCGTCATGCCGGATGTCCGCCGTGCGCTGGTCGAGGCGCAGCGCGCCTTCTCGCGCAAGACCCCCGGCACGGTGCTCGACGGCCGCGATATCGGCACCGTCGTTTGCCCGGATGCCGAGGTGAAGCTCTATGTCACGGCGTCCCCGGAAGTCCGCGCCGGCCGCCGCCACCAGGAAATCATCTCCAATGGCGGCAAGGCCGATTTGGCCACCGTGCTCGCCGATATCGCCCGCCGCGATGCCCGCGACATGGGCCGCGCCGACAGCCCTCTCAGGCCTGCGGAAGATGCGCACTTGATTGATACGTCGACAATGGGTATAGAGGCCGCGTTCCAGACCGCGCGCGCCATCATCGACGCCGCCCTGAAATAGGCATCTCAGCAGTCCCCGCGCCGGAAAAGGCCTGTCAGGGCCGGATTGCTTCGAGCCTGTGATCAACCCTAACCCCCGGCGCTTGCGGGCCAGCCGCCCGCTATTTGGAGACCCAATGTCCGCAGCTACCACCCTGAAGGAGGACTTCGCGTCCCTCCTCGAAGAATCCTTTTCCAAGGTTGATCTGGCCGAAGGCTATGTCACCAAGGGCATCATCACGGCGATCGAAAAAGACATGGCGATCGTCGACGTCGGCCTCAAGGTCGAGGGCCGCATCGCGCTGAAGGAATTCGGTGCGCGCGCCAAGGACGGCACGCTGAATGTCGGCGATGAAGTCGAAGTCTATGTCGAGCGCATCGAAAATGCGATGGGCGAAGCCGTTCTGTCGCGCGAGAAGGCTCGCCGCGAAGAGAGCTGGATCAAGCTCGAAGTCAAGTTCAACGCCGGCGAGCGCGTCGAAGGCATCATCTTCAACCAGGTCAAGGGTGGTTTCACCGTCGATCTCGATGGCGCCATCGCCTTCCTGCCGCGTTCGCAGGTCGACATCCGTCCGATCCGCGACGTGTCGCCGCTGATGCATGTTCCGCAGCCGTTCGAAATCCTCAAGATGGACAAGCGCCGCGGCAACATCGTCGTCTCGCGCCGTACCGTGCTTGAAGAATCCCGCGCCGAACAGCGCTCCGAGATCGTCCAGAACCTCGAAGAGGGCCAGGTGGTCGAAGGCGTCGTCAAGAACATCACCGATTACGGTGCGTTCGTCGACCTCGGCGGCATCGACGGCCTGCTCCATGTCACCGACATGGCATGGCGTCGCGTCAACCATCCCTCGGAAATCCTGTCCATTGGCCAGCAGGTCAAGGTTCAGATCATCCGCATCAACCAGGAAACCCATCGTATCTCGCTCGGCATGAAGCAGCTCGAGTCCGATCCCTGGGGCGATATCGGCGCGAAGTACCCGACCGGCAAGAAGATCACCGGCACGGTTACCAACATCACCGATTACGGCGCATTCGTCGAGCTGGAGCCGGGCATCGAAGGCCTGATCCACATCTCGGAAATGTCCTGGACCAAGAAGAACGTCCATCCCGGCAAGATCCTCTCGACGACCCAGGAAGTCGATGTGGTCGTGCTCGAGGTCGATCCGTCCAAGCGCCGCATTTCCCTCGGCCTCAAGCAGACGCTTGAAAATCCGTGGGAAGCTTTCGCCAACTCGCATCCGGCTGGCTCGGTAGTTGAAGGCGAAGTCAAGAACAAGACCGAATTCGGCCTGTTCATCGGCCTCGACGGCGATGTCGACGGCATGGTTCACCTCTCCGACCTCGACTGGAACCGTCCGGGCGAACAGGTCATCGAGGAGTTCAACAAGGGCGATATCGTGCGCGCCCAGGTTCTCGACGTCGACGTCGAGAAGGAGCGCATCTCGCTCGGCATCAAGCAGCTCGGCAAGGATGCCGTGGGCGATGCGGCGACCTCGGGCGACCTGCGCAAGAACGCAGTCGTCTCGTGCGAAGTCACCAGCATCACCGATGGCGGTATCGAAGTGAAACTCGTCAACCACGAGGACCTCACCTCCTTCATCCGTCGTGCGGACCTGTCGCGCGACCGTGACGAACAGAAGCCGGAGCGTTTCCAGGTTGGCCAGATTGTTGACGCCCGCGTCACCAATTTCTCCAAGAAGGACCGCAAGGTACAGCTGTCGATCAAGGCGCTCGAAATCGCCGAAGAGAAGGAAGCCGTCGCACAGTTCGGTTCGTCCGACTCCGGCGCTTCGCTCGGCGACATCCTCGGCGCGGCTCTCAAGAACCGCGGCAGCGAATAAGCCTTTTGGGCTTAATGCCCGGAATAACGAAACCCGCCGGAGCGATCCGGCGGGTTTTTTGCTGGACTGCGCGGCCCCTATTCAACGCGCTGTCCGGCGACTACTCGCAATTGCTCAGAACCCGCCCATGCGCTGGTAGAGCGCGAAGGCCCGGTCGGCCCCGGATGAATCCCGCGTGATGACGATCGCCGGCTCTTCCTCGGGCTGCGGATCCTTCATCGCATCATATTCGTCGCGCGGACGGCGCTTCTCGCCGTCGGACTGATCCTCGTCCGACATGCTGTCCTGCTCGTCGCGATCGTGGGTATCTTCCTCCTCGACCTTCGGAGCGAACGCATCCTTGGCCGGTTGAAGCACGGCATAGGCGAACGGCACGCCCTCATGCGTGACAGCGGGCCTGGCGGTGGCAGGATTGCTTTCGGCCGGGGTGCTCGCGTTCTGCTGGGCGGCTGCGGCAGACTTCCGATGTGCGGCTTCGACCTCAGCGGCATCATCGTCCACCGTGTCCGATACCGGATTGCCGTGGCTGGCCGTGACCGATCTCTCCGAGATATGCTCGGCGTCGGACAACGGGATTTCACCGGGGAATTCGGTGGATCCGTCCGCATCCACGACGGCCTTCAGGTCGGCCGGATTGGGCATCGTGCCGGGCTCGGCTGCATGCGCCGCATCGGGCAGGGCGGTGAACAGTTCGGCGGCGCGGCCCGGCAGCGATGTGATCACCTCGGCAAAACCCTTGAGTGTCAGCAGGGTCTGCACGCGATGATCGGCCGCCTCGGCCTTCTCCGCGAGCTTTGCTTCGGCCTTGATCTCCTTCGCATCGAGCCGCTCCTCGACGATCGCCTTGGCGATGTCGTGAAGCTTCTCAGCCGTCGGCGTGTCGATCTTCAGGTTGGCGGCATGGATCATCGTGCCGTCGGCCCGCGCCATCGTCGAAGCCGTCGTCGCCAGCCTGGTCTCGGAACCGGCGACCGGGGCAGGATTTGCGGCGACCTTTCGTTCGGAGGCGCCGGGCTCAAACAGCGTCTTTAGCTGGGTTTGCAGGCCCTTCGCGTCGCCGGGAATGTGGTCCGAGGCGCGCGCCTTGTTCTCAGGAGAGAAAAGGCCGAGACCGGCGGCATTGCTGCGGGCGGCGGCCCGCATGGCAAGCGTCTCCTCGGTATGGCCGTTTGCGGTGCCCTGCTGGAGATAAGTGCTGGTCGCGGCATTGGCCGACGTCTTGCCGGGCGTCGCGAGCGGTGCCTCCACCATGGCCGTCAGCCGTGCAGCTTCGGCGCCATCGGGATTGCGGAGCGCGGCGGCGAGTTCCCAGAGCGTGATCTTCATGCCCTTGAGGCCCGAACGGATTTCCGTCTGCAGCCGCTCGGACTGTGGCATGCCTTCGATGGCGGCGATGATGCGGATGAAGAGGGCGGTCAGGTTCTCGTCATCGTTGCGCGTCAGTTGCAGAAGGTTGGCGAGATTGAGCGTGACATCCTGCAGCACGGTGCGGCTGGCGACCGTTGCGGCCATCGCGTTGACTGATGTGAGAACCGAATTGGAGGGCAGTTCGGGGCCAATGGTTGCGACTTCTGGCGCCGGCACGTTCGCCGCAGGCAGAATGGAATTCTTGCCCGCGCTCGCATCGGCGCCTGTGCCATGCGCCTTGAGGCTTGCGCCATTGGGTGTGGGGATGGTGACGTTCATCGGCGACGTCAGCATGGGAAGACCTATCGGGATCGAAAACGGGGAGCAAGTATGGACACAAGGTCGCTCATGCGGCCCTTGGCTTCCGCCCGCGAAGGTTTGCGGATCGACGCTTGAATTTGCATTGCGCCGGGGACAGCCTATATTTGCAATTGATCCTAGAGAACAATGGTTAATGTAAGGCTAACTGTTCAGATGTCTCTTCGCCCACCGGTTTCCTATCTTGAAAACGCAACCGGAAAATCCCCGATCAACGTGCTCGAATATGAGCTTATGGCCGAGCGCGCAGACAGTCTCGGCCGCGCCGGGCAACGCGCCGAAGCAGCGTTGCTGAAACTCAAGGAGGCTTCCGACGCGGATCGGGAGGATCTTCTCGATCAAGCGGCGCGGGAAGTCTATGCACTCTTCATCCAGCGCGAGATCTGCGGATTGAGGAACAGCCGGGAGGTGATTGCCCGCTACGGGATTCCCGGCGCGGTGATCGTGCGGCTCGGCGTCACCAGAAAGAAGCCGGAAACGGAATCATAGACCTGCTGCGAGTTCGCCAAGCGCCTTGACGGTATTCCAATTGCGGGCCGTCATCGGCACTTTCAGCGTGCGCTCGATGAGATTGCCAAGCACGGATTTGCCAAAGCCATCCGGCGTGTGGAGATAGAGCGCGTCGCCGACAATCGTCCATTCTTCCGATCCGGCATCCTTTGTCCGCAATATTGCAATGCGATCCTTGCCGGGTTGGTCGTCGAGGATGAAGGCATGCACGGTCTTCGGTTTCTCCTCGGCTTGCGGGTAAGGATTGTCGGTAATGACGCGATCCCATTCGCGAACGCTGCGCACCATGATCTTCACGTCCATTGCCTTATGCGCCTTGATGGCGGAAGCGATCCGTTCGGCGAGTTCCACATTGGAGGCCTTCGCCGCCCTGAAGACCATGTTGCCACTCTGCAGATAGGTCTTCACATCCTCGAAGCCGAGCCCTGCTACGGCCTCTTTGAGATCGGTCATCTTCAGCACCTTGCCGCCGACATTGATGCCGCGCAGCAGGGCGATATATGTCTGGTTCATTCCCGTACGCTCCGTCAGGCGGCCTTCTTCTGCCTCAACAGATCGTAGATGCCGATCTCGTCGACATAAAGCGTCAGGATCGGCTTGTCCGGCTGGTCACCGGGTTCGATTTCCGGCTCGGTCGTCGGTTCGAGGCCGGCGTCGATCTGGATCGATTTTGCATCGGTTTCGGGGTCGCTGGTTTCCTTGTCGACTGCCTCGGCATCCGCCTCGCCCTGGGCGTCCGCCGCCTTGCCGGCATCGGCGGCGCCAACCAGGACCTGGATCAGGTCGAGGCTGTCGTTGACGGCGGAGCCAGGCTCGGCCTCTCCCTTTGCCTCCGCTTTCACGGCGTCGTCGTGATTGTCCTTGACCGCCTTCTGGAGTTCCTTGACATCGTCGAGCTTCTCCATCGCCTGCTTGTCGCTGATCTCCTCGGCGCGCTCCTGCCGGACTTCGTCATCCTCGACGCGGGTCGGGTCGTTGAGACTGGGTTCGAGTTTCAGCTCCTCGATGGATTTGGGATTGGCGATGCTTTCGAGCCGTTGCAGCACCTTGGATTGCGCAACTGCCGAGTCCTTGCCGCCGCCGGCCTGCTTTTCGAGTGCGGCTTCCAGCCGCTCATTGTCGTCGGCGTAAGGGTTCTTGATGGCGCCGATCATCACGTCGATCGAGATATCGAGATCGTCGAGCCCGACTTCCTTCTCAAGCGCCCGCTTCTGCGCGTAATCCATGGTGGAGAGGAGGGATTCGAGCTTCTTGCCATAACTGAAGCCGGATTCCTCGTCCTCCTTCTTCAGTCCCAGCGCCATGCCGAGCTTGTCGATGAGCTGCATCTTGAGCTCATTGGTGCTGACGTGACCGGCATCGAAGAGATAGCTGTCGATCTTTTCCTTGGCGCGCGCCTGCGCCGTATCCATCGACATCCGGGCCTTGAGCACCGGATCTTCCTTCTTGCCCTTGATCTTTTCTTCTTCCTCGATGCGGCGTTTCTCGGCGCTGTCGATCGCCGATTGCATCAAGTTGGTTGCGGCCAAACCCGCGGACTGTTGTGTCGGTAGCAGCATGCCAGGATACCCGATCGCACGTCTCGTGAGGTGACAGGGTAGCCCGACGTCGTTAACCGGACGTTACCTCCGGGGCGTGGCCCGATCGAAGGGCCGCCCTCAGCTATGCGCGAAGATGTCCGTCTCTTCCCAGCCAAGCAGGTCTAGCTTGGCGCGGGTGGGCAGGAACTCGAAGCAGGCGGTCGCCAAATCCCAGCGGCCGTCGCGGATCAGGCGCTCGGTGAGCTTTTCACGCAGCGCGTGGAGATAGAGCACATCGGAGGCGGCATATTCGAGCTGCGCCGGCGTCAGCGTCTCGGCGGCCCAGTCCGAGGATTGCTGGACCTTCGAAATATCGACGTCCAACATTTCCTTGAGATTGTCCTTCAATCCGTGCCGGTCGGTATAGGTGCGGATCAGGCGCGAAGCAATTTTAGTGCAGAAGACCGGTGTCGTGGTGACGCCGAATGTGTGGAACAGCACGGCGATATCGAAGCGGCCGAAATGGAAGATCTTCTGGCGCGTATTATCTTCCATCATGGCGACGAGGTTGGGCGCCTCGGTCTGGCCCTTGGCGATCTGGATCACGTCGGCGGTGCCGTCGCCGGGCGAAAGCTGCACGAGGCAAAGCCGGTCGCGGCGTGGAATCAGGCCGAGCGTCTCGCTGTCGATGGCGATCGCGCCGGTGTAGCGCGCCGCGGCCTCCGCGGAAATATCGCCCTTGTGCAGCCTGATCGAATCACTCATCGCCCTGTCCCCGGATTTTTGTCTGGGGCCGCTATAATCGATATCGGGTGAAATAAAAACAACCGGCCGGCTGTAACACGCTGTTGTCTTTACCTTCGCCCGGTCCATTCCTATGTTGATCGTTTGCGAGGTGTTTCGATGATGCGTCATTATCCAGGATTGATATGCGTAGGCATGTTGCTGCTGGCGGCATCATCGGTGCTGGCCGATCCCTACCAGGACCTGCCCGGTGTCAAGGATCCCGCGACCCAGAAGGACAGGGATATCGAGCTCGACTGCACCACGCAGCTCGCGCGTCAGAAGCCCAGTTCTCCCACATTCAGGCGCAACGGTCTCGCCTATCGCACCTATTCCTGCAACTACGGCAGGGCAACTGTCGGCTCCAGCCGCCAGCCCGATATGATCGAATACCGGAAGTTCAAGGAACACTACCAAGACTGATTGAGGTCGCACTCAAGCGCCAAAGCCAAATCGTTCATGAAAGCTTGCATTTGTGTTTCTTCTGCGAGACACTGTATGCCATGGGGCAGTATGATGTTGCAGTCTATGAAACCGAAAATGGCGATGCGCCATTTCAGGATTGGCTGGACGGCATCAAGAACGCCCAAGCCAAGACACAGATAGTCGCACGTATTCGAAGGGCGGCCTTGGGAAATTTCGGCGATTGGAAGTCCCTCGCTGGAGCCGCTGGTCTTCATGAAATGCGGATTCACTCCGGCCAAGGCTTTCGCATTTTCTATGCCGTTGTCGGTCAAACCATCATTCTATTGTTGGCTGGATCGACCAAGAAAGAGCAGGATAGGACAATAGCGAAAGCCAAAGCGTATCTCGAAGATTACCATAGGAGGGTTAGATAATGCCCGGCGCAAGCAGGCCTTTTGATTTTAACAAATATGACGAGTTGCTGCGCGACCCGGAGAATGCAGCGGTTTATCTGGCCGAATTCCTCGAAAGCGGTGACATGGAGCTTTTTCAGGAGGGACTTCGTCATGTCGCAAAGGCGCAGGCCGGCGGCGTGGCGGCCGTTGCGGCGCAAGCCGATGTCGGGCGGTCAAATCTTTATAAAGCCTTGTCGAAGAAGGGTAATCCGCAAATGGCAACGGTGAACAAGATGTTGGGCGCACTGGGTCTGAAGTTGACTGTTACGCCCGCACATCAATAATCCTAGAACGCCTAGAACGCCTTGAACGTCATCGTCGTCAGCGATCGCACGATACCGTCGATATTGAGCACCTTGTTGTTGATGAAATGGCCGACATCGGTGTCGTCGGGCATGTAGATCTTGCCGAGCAGGTCGAATTCGCCGCTGGTTGAATAGAGTTCCGATACGATCTCCCGCTCATAGAGCTTGTCGGCGACGTCATAGGCAGTGCCTGGCCGGCACTGCAGCTGCACGAAAACACAGATCATTGTCCTTGCTCCTTCAGAAGCTTGCCGCGCATCGGGTGGGCCCTGTAGGTGCCGAGAATGCGCAGCTGGGTCGAAAAGAACCGGAGTTCGTCCATCGCATGCTTGACGTTCTCATCATCAGGATGTCCTTCGATATCGGCATAGAACTGGGTCGCAACGAACTTGCCGCCGATCTGGTAGCTTTCGAGCTTGGTCATGTTGATGCCATTGGTGGCGAACCCGCCCATCGCCTTGTAAAGCGCGGCTGGAATATTGCGGACATTGAAGAAGAAGGTCATAACGATCTTCTCGTCCTCCGATGTCCGCTTCGGCACGATCTCGTCACGCGACAGCACGACGAAGCGGGTCACGTTGTTCTCCGCATCCTCGACATTCTCCTCGATGATCTCGAGGCCGTAAAGGTCGGCCGCAAGGCGCGGCGCGAGTGCTGCCATCGTACGATCTTTCGTCTCGGCAACGAGCTTGGCGGCACCTGCCGTGTCCCCAGCGACGATGGGCTTCCAGCCGTTGCGACGGACGATCTTGCGGCACTGGCCGAGCGCGTGGATATGGCTGTGCACGGTCAGGATTTCGTCATGCTTGACGCCGGGCAACACCATCAACTGGAAGCGGATCGGCATGAAATATTCGCCGATGATGTGCAGCCGCGATTCCGGCAGCAGCAGGTGAATGTCGGCGACGCGGCCGGCCAGCGTGTTTTCGATCGGGATCATCGCGAGATCCGCGTCGCCGTTCTCAAGCGCGGCGAAGGCATCCTCGAAGGTCGGGCAGGGCAGGGGCGAGAGGTCGGGGAACACGTCCCGGCACGCCATATCGGAATTGGCGCCATATTCGCCCTGGAAAGCGATGCGGTTGGTCTTGGTAATCATGAAGAGATTCTGCCCTGATTCTTACTTATTGCCGAGGATCGCCCGGGCCCGTTCGAGGTCGGCGGGAGTATCGACACCGAGCGGGACCGAGTCAACGATTTCCGCATCGATACGCATGCCCGCTTCGAGCGCCCGGAGCTGCTCCAGCGATTCCCGCTTTTCCAGCGTCGATGGCGCGAGCGTGACGAAGCGTTCGAGTGCCGCGCGCCGATAGGCATAGAGCCCGATGTGATGATAAAGCGGGCCATTGCCGTAAGGTGCCGTGGCGCGGGTGAAATAGAGCGCCCGCATACGCGATGCCGAGAGCGCCGAGCCGACGATCTTCACCACATTCGGATTGGTCTTTTCGTCCTCGTGGGTGATCTCGACCGTCAGCGTGGCGATATCGGTGGCTTCATCGCCGAGCGGCCTAAGGCTGGCGCGAATCGTTTCTGGCTCGATCGTCGGCAGGTCGCCCTGCACGTTGACGATGAACTCCGCCCGCCTTTCCGGATCGGCATGCCCGAGCGCCTCGAAGATCCGGTCCGATCCGGACTGGTGGGTGACCTTGGTCATCACGGCGTCGAAACCATGTGCCCGGACGGCATCGAGAATGTCCTGGTGATCGACCGCGACCGTCACCCGGCCGATTCCGGCTTCGAATGCGCGTTTGGCGACCTGGACGATCATCGGAAGGCCGGCGATATCGGCGAGCGGCTTGCCCGGCAGCCGGGTCGAGGCCATCCGCGCGGGGATCAGGACAATGGTGTTGTCGAAAGTGGGAATCGTCATCGATGGGCCTTCAAATCTTTCAGAAAAAGTGTCAATTAGTCTCACCACGGGGCGCGGTTTGACGGTTGCACTTTCAGCCCAAAAGACATAGGTTCCGCGCGATTTCAAGATGCGCCGTCGATACGGCGGCAAGGGGAGCTTTGCAAGATGAGTGGTTACATGAATATGGCATTGGGCGCGCTGCTCGGAACAGTGTTCGTGCTGTTTTCGGTCTCACTTGCGTCCGAGGGGCTGTATCATTCGGAAAATCCCGAAAAGCCGGGCTTCATCATCGAAGCGACCGAAGAAGCCAGCGCCGAGGGCACCAAGGCGGAGGCTCCCGCCATTCCGGTCGCAGAGCTGATGGCCAAGGCCGATCCCGCCAAGGGCGAGCAGCTGTTCAAGAAATGCGCGAGCTGTCATAGCACCGAGAAGGGCGCGGGCAACAAGGTTGGCCCGAACCTCTTCGGCGTCGTCGGCCGCCCGATCGCCCATGTCGCTGATTTCGGCTATTCGACCGCGATGAAGAACTTCGCCGAAGGCGGCAAGCAGGTCTGGGACTGGGAACATCTCAATGGGTTCCTCACTGCACCGAAGAAATACATCAAGGGCACCGCCATGGGCTTTGCCGGCGACAAGAAGGACCAGGAACGCGCCGACATCATGGCGTATCTGAACTCCAAGTCGGACACCCCGTTGGCACCGCCGGCGAAGTGAGTGGTGTTTGAGTTATTGATGCTGGAGGCTCGGGGTGACCCGGGCCTTTTTTGTTTTTGAAGACTGCTGGTACAACAGTTACATTGATGGGCTCCTGAGGAGCAGGCGATTGAGCGAAATTCACAGGATCACGATCGACCCGGAAAAATGCGGCGGACGGCCCATTACCCGGGGCCTGAGGATACGGGTGAAGGATATCCTCGATCTTCTGGCATCCGGAGCGCCCCGTGAGGAAATCCTCCAGGATTATCCCATGCTCGAGGACGGTGACATTACGGCCGCGCTTGAATACGCTGCCGGGCAAATCGACCATCCAATTTCGCCCGTCGTGTGATGCTGCTCAATACGGCCTGACATCCCCCGGCTTGCCGTCGCGGATGTGGTCGTCCTCCTCCGCGTTCTCATCCTCGAACTTCGGCTCGATCCGCTCGGCAGACGTTGTATCCACCATCGGTTCCGAACGCTCGTCCGGTTCGACACGAGAATCGTCATCAGTATCCGCCGAACGCACCGGCTCGGCGACTGCGACATCGCTCTCCTCGATCACAGGTGTCGCCTTGGCTACGACGGGCTCTGCGTCCCGCCGAACCGGCGCCACGAACGGATCAGGCCGCTCCGGCTCGGCCTTCCTCGGGAAACGCTTGTCCATGAAATTGTCGTAGACTCTGCCGAGCCGCGTCCGCCTGTCGGGGAAGGGCGCGAGCAGCGCGAAGAGCAGGCCGAGCACCGCCGGCGAGAAATCGAGCGCCAGCTGCAGGGCGATATAGCCCATCAGGCTGCCGGCATAGGAGACCACGGCCCAGAAGGGACGTAAGGGGACGAAGACCGGAACGCTGTTTGCGTCCGCCTGCGCTTCCTGCAAGGCAGCATCGGCGGCCTGACGCTCGCCATGGAAATAGCGGTCGATGAAGGGGATGGTCTCGATACGGTTTTCGACCGGGATGCGGAATTCCGGGCTCGATTTGCGCGCGTCGATATCGCGCGTGGCGCTGTTTGCCGCTTCCTCGACCGAATCGACCAGCGTGTTGAGCTGGCTTAGAATCACATCCTTCTTGGTCAGCGTGCAGGCCGACCAGCCCGAGAAGAAGGCCTCGGAATTAACCGTCGCACGCGTCTCGGTGACGAAGGTCTTGACGCTCGGCAGCGTCGAGGAATTGTCGGTATCGACGATCTTCTTGCGGATGCGGTCCGCCTGGGCTGCGAGGTCCGGCTGGATATCCTCGAGCTGGCCCTCAGGCTTGCGGATACGGGCGCGGAGCTGTTCGATCTCCGACTTGATGTCCTGGTTGGCATTCTTGCGGTTGGTCACGACATTGAGGATCGTCGCGGTGCGGGCGGCACTATCGGTGTAGAAGGTGAAGAGTGAGCCCCGGCCCGCGCCGCAGCCTTGGCCGGTCGTCTCCTCGTTGGCTGCGGCGGCCTTAAGTTGGTTGGACATGTAGGACAGCGCGCCATCCAGCCGGCTGGCTTCGATCGCGCGGATGCCATCAACACGACGCTCGTAAGCATCGAGCACGTCGGTGTACCAGAGGTTATGGGCGCGCAGGCCCTCCGTGCCGCCGACGCCGATAATACCGAACACGGTATGAATTGCGAGTGTCAGCGGGACCAGCACGATGAAGCCGACGATGAAGCCGAACAGGCGCGACACAGTATTGGACGCGATGCGGATTCTCAGGAACACGAAGTTCCAGCCGGCCCAGATGATGAGCGCCGCCAGCGCCGAGAGGCCGATCGGGACGCCATATTGCACCAGAGGCGGATCGAGCGGATCGACGATTTCGTGATGGAAGCCGATCGCTGTCGTGGCGAACGAGCCGACCATCGCCGCACCGGTGACAAAGGACGCAAGCTCGTACCAACTGTTCGAAGGCAGGCTCCTGAGCTCGGCCTTGCGGCGCGCGCCTGCCGCCTTCACCGCGAGATATTCCGCCCGTTCCGCGTCGGTCATGGCTTCGAGCCGGCGCGACGGCTTGAACCAATAGAGGCACCAGCGATAGACCAGCACGAAGACGGCGGTGAACATCAGCCAGAGTTGCCATTCCGGCAGCGGCGCGTTGGGATCGGCAATCGTGTTGTATACGGCGAGCGAAGCCGCGAAGCCACCGGCATAGATGGCGAGCGTGCTGATCGCTGATTGCAGCCGCATCTCGCCGCCACGAACCCACAGCCCTGCGGCGAGGCCCGCCAGGCAGACGATCAGAAGAAGGATCTCAGGAGTGGAGAGCGGCGTCGCGAGATTGAGCACATGCCAGGCGATGACGATGCCCAATATGAATGCCGATATCGCATAGACGATACCGTGCCAGCGCTGCACCACCCGATTGGCGGCTTCGAGAAAGTTCTCCGTCCCAGTCTTCATTCCCGGTCCTGCCCAAGCCCTCGGCCTTACCCCACGTCCGGCCGGATTCTCACTGTATTCGCGCTCTTGGCAGTCATTGCAAGGATTTTCGTTTTTGCTCCGAATAACCCCACCGGACATTTCGTTTTCAATATTGCGCCCACGGCGGATATGCTATTTCTCGCGGCGGAATACGGGGTACAGGGGAGACAATCATGACCTATACGGAAACTACCCACACATCGTGGTTCACCAAGCTCAAGAACGGCCTGGTGGGCACGCTGATCGGGATCGTGCTGATCCTGGTCGCGATCTATTTCCTGTTCTGGAACGAAGGCCGCGCAATCCAGACCTACCGCGCGCTCGTCGAAGGCGCGGGCCTGGTGGTTTCGGTCGATAGCGATATCGTTAACGCCGCCAATGACGGTAAGCTCGTCCATATCACCGGCCCGGTGAAGGCCGACAGCATGATCTCGGATCAGCAATTCGGAATCAATGCCGATGGCGCGCTCGCCATCAGCCGCGAGGTCGAGATGTATCAGTGGGAGGAAAAGAGCGAGAGCAAGACCGAGAAGAGCGTCGGCGGCAGCGAAGAGACGACCACGACCTATTCCTACTCGAAGGAATGGAGCACGAGCCGCAATGATTCGTCCAACTTCAAGGTTCCCGGCGGGCACGAAAACCCTGATTTCGCGGTGTCATCCAGCGTCCGGACCGTGGAAAGCGCCCATGTCGGCGCCTACAGGCTCGATGGCAGCCGGGTTGCCAGCCTGGGCGACGAGAAGGTCATTCCGCTGACGCAGGCGGACGTCGACCGCATGGCCAATTCCATCGCCACGACGCGTCCGGTGAAGCTCAATCAGGGCGAGGTCTATATCGGCAACTCCGCTACTTCCCCGCAAGTCGGCGACCTGCGCGTGCGGTTCGAACGTACCGATCTCGCGGAAGCAAGCTTCGTCGGCAAGCAACAGGGCGATTCGATTGTCGGTTACACGACCTCCAACGGCCGTGAAGTGTTCCTCAGCGCGGCCGGCAAAAAGGATGCGCCCGCCATGTTCGAGCAGGCGCAGGCCGACAACACGATGATCACCTGGATCATTCGTGTGGCTGGTCTCGTCGGCATCTTCATCGGCTTCCAGCTGTTCTTCGGCCTGTTCGGCGTAATCGGCGATCTGATACCTTTCATCGGTTCGATCGTGCGCGGCGGCACCGCCATCATCGCGCTGGTCCTGACGCTGATCATCGGCCCGATCACCATCGCGATCGGCTGGTTCGCTTACCGGCCGCTGCTGGCGATCGGCATCATCGCGGGCGGTGTGCTGATCGCGGCCGCCGTGATCTTCCTGCGCCGAAAGGGCGGAGCGGCCACAGTGGCTCCGCCTGAGCCGGTGGTGCTGGGACGGGGTACGGGCGCTTGAGCCTCGCCCTCGCCAGCGGGATCTGACGCATGTTCATGACGGGCAAGCTGCTATGGATCGTCGTCCAGCCGCTAACGCTGGCGCTGATCGTCAAGGTCCTCGCCTTCCTGATGCTCATCATTGGGCGGCGCAAGCTCGCCGGGTTCCTGTCGCTCCTGGCGGGTACGATCCTGTTCGTGACACTCTTCACCACGACAGGCGCCTGGAGTCTGCAGACGCTCGAAGCGCGCTATGCGCGCCCGGCGCTGCCAACTGACGTCGCCTGCATGATCGTGCTCGGCGGTGGCTTCGATCTCGAAGTCACGGCCGGCCGCGGCGGCATGGAAATGAACCAGGCCGCCGACCGCTATATCGAGGCAGCGAGGCTCGCGCGGCTTTATCCGGTGGCGAAGATCCTGGTATCCGGAGGCGATGGCTCCTTCTCCGGCACCTACAAGGGTGACGCCGAACTCTCGGCCAAGTTCTTCCAGTCGATGGGCGTGGACCCTGCGCGCATCATCATGGAAAAGACCTCGCGCAACACGATCGAGAATGTCGCCGAAACCAAGACGCTGCTCGACGCCAACAAGCTCTCCGATTGTCTGCTGATCACCTCGGCCTACCACATGCCGCGCGCCAAGGCGCTCTTCGACGCCGAAGGCGTGATGACCATCCCCTGGCCGACCGACTATCGCGCCAACGGCAAGGTGGAATTCGGCCTGGACTTCACGCAACCCTCGCTGAACGCGGCCCTGACCTCGACGGCCATGCGCGAATGGGCGGCGCTGCTGAATGCCTACTTGCAGGGGAAGTCGGAGACGCTGGTGCCGTAGGTCAGATCGTGTCCGGCGTGATGCGCTGCCGGGCATGAAGAACGCGAACGATCTCGACGTGGTCCTCAGTGACTCGATAGAAAATCAGGTAGTTGCCCTCGACAAGTTGTCTTATGCCCGGCGCGATATCATCACGCGCCACGCCGGCATATGGAAAATCGGACAGGATATCTGGCCGCCGATCGAGATCATCGAGAAGTGTGTCGGCGGCACGAGGATCGTGCTCGCCCACGTGAAGCCAGATGTTGACAAGATCCTCTTCGGCGGCACTCGACCGGACGATGCGCAAAGCGTCACGAATTCGTTGGCGTTGCCGCAAGCCGGCGCCGCGCTTCAGCCTTGATATCGTCGATCGATCCGAAACGCCCCGGCCCGCTCTCAAGACCCGCATGCACCAAAGTTCGGAGTTCGTTGAGCGTGTAGCCGAAATTCTCGCGCTTCTCGCTCCACATGCGCAGCGCCTCGTCCACGATCTCGCTGGCCGACTGGTACTCCCCCTGGGAGACGGCTTCGTTTACGCGTTCTTCCATATCCGGCGACAGATCGATGTCGCGTCTGACATGCTGCTGCATCGTCTTTCTCCTGCACGATGTCCCTTTATGCCACGATAGCAGCGGCGACTCCAGAGCCGCGTGGGTTGACTTCCGCCGTGCGGCGGCATCCCTTATGGCGAATTGGGGGGACGCCATGAATCTGCTCGAATTTCTCGATTACGCCGCGATCGCGCTCTTCGCCGCCACCGGCGCTTTGTCGGCCAGCCGCAAGCAGCTTGACCTCATCGGCTTCATCTTCTTCGCGGCCATCGCAGGCATCGGCGGCGGTACGCTGCGGGATATCATTCTCGGGCAGTTGCCGGTATTCTGGGTCAAGAACGACACCTATATCCTAGTCTGCGCCGGCACGGGCATCCTGGTCTATTTCACGGCCCATCTCTTCGAATCGCGCTATCGCCTGCTGCTCTGGTTCGACGCGGTGGGCTTGTCGGCCTATTCCGCATTGGGTGCCGCCAAAGGGCTCGCGGTTACCGGGTCACCCGTCGTCGCCATTGTTACGGGCATGCTGACCGCTACGTTCGGCGGCATCCTGCGTGATATCGTGGCGGGGGAGCCGTCCGTGCTGCTCCGGCCGGAAATCTACATCTCGGCGGCGCTTGTCGGCGCGGGCGTCTATACGGGTGTTGATCGGGTGGGATTGCCGCAGGATATCTGCTTTCTGCTCGCCATGATCACCGCCTTCATCATCCGCGGCGGGGCGTTGAAATTCGGCTGGACCTTTCCGGTCTACAAGGCCCGGCCCGGCCGGCATCCCGACGATGTCATGTGAGATAAGGCCTTACTTGGCCTTCTCGCGCAACCGGATCACCACATCCACATGCGCGATCTCCATGCCTTCGGGCGGTTCCGGCAGGTTGTTGATCGTGATGTTCGACGTCGGCACGTCGAGAACCTCGTTGCGGCCCTCGATGAAGAAGTGATGGTGATCGGACACGTTGGTGTCGAAATAGGTGCGGTTGCCTTCGACGGCCAGCACACGGATCATGCGGGCTTCGGTGAACTGGTGCAGCGTGTTGTAGACGGTGGCGAGCGACACATCGATGCCGGCGAAAGTCGCTTCCTCGTGCAGTTCTTCCACCGTCAGGTGGCGATCACCCTTGGCATAAAGCAAGGACGCGAGCGCCATGCGCTGGCGGGTCGGGCGTAGGCCCGCGTGCCGCAATCTCGCCTCGGTTTTTGCAGAATGATCGATGGCCATGTTCTTGTGCCAAGCTCCGGTCGCTAAAATAGGAGTATTTTGGTCAACGATATAACCCGCGCGCGTCACGCTTTCAACAGCTTTTCAGCGGCGGCGCGCCGCAGCAGCGAGGTTACAAGCTATTTGGGTTGGCTTTTTGAAGATCAATCCTATATTGGCGGCACGACAATCCTTGCCTTGAACCTCAGGCGAGACAATCAAGAGAAAGAATCGGGGAAGAGACAGTCATGGCAGTTCAGAAATCCAGTTACACCTATGAGGAGCTTCTGACCTGTGCGCATGGCGAATTGTTCGGCCCCGGCAATGCGCAATTGCCGCTGCCGCCGATGCTGATGGTTCATCGCATCACCGACATCTCGGAAACCGGGGGCGAGTTCGGCAAGGGCTATCTCCGCGCCGAATATGATGTCCGCCCGGACGACTGGTATTTTCCCTGCCACTTCGAAGGCAACCCGATCATGCCCGGTTGCCTTGGCCTCGACGGCATGTGGCAGTTGACCGGCTTCTATCTCGGCTGGCTCGGCGAGCCCGGCCGCGGCATGGCACTCTCCACCGGCGAAGTGAAGTTCAAGGGCATGGTTCGCCCGGCGACCAAGCTCCTCGAATACGGCATCGACTTCAAGCGCGTCATGCGTGGCCGGCTGGTCCTCGGCACCGCCGACGGCTGGCTGAAGGCCGACGGCGAAACCATCTATCAGGCGACCGACCTCCGCGTGGGGCTGTCGAAGGAAAAGGCGGCCTGAGCGGCATCGCCCCGCTCAAGCCAGAAGTTCAACATTCAAAGGTCTGAAACCATGAGACGTGTCGTTGTCACCGGCCTGGGGGTAGTGTCATCCATCGGCAATAATGCAGCCGAGGTCACCGAATCCCTGAGGCATGCCAAATCAGGCATTTCCAGATCCGAAGACTTTGCCGAACATGGCTTCAAGTGCCAGGTCTGGGGCGCGCCGAAGCTCGACGTGACCGGGATGGTCGACCGCCGCGCGACGCGGTTCCTCTCCACCGCCGGTCAGTGGAACCACGTCGCCATGCTGCAGGCGATCGCGGATTCCGGCGTCGAGGAGAGCGACATCTCCAACGAGCGCACCGGCATCATCATGGGCTCCGGCGGACCATCGACCAAGGTCATCGTCGAGGCGGCCGAGACCACGATGCAGAACGGCAGCCCCAAGCGCATCGGCCCGTTCGCCGTCCCGAAGGCGATGTCATCGACCGCATCGGCCACGCTCGCCACATGGTTCAAGATCCATGGCGTCAACTACTCGATCTCGTCGGCCTGCTCGACTTCGGCGCATTGCATCGGCAACGCCGCCGAGATGATCCAGTGGGGCAAGCAGGACATGATGTTCGCCGGCGGCCACGAGGACCTCGACTGGACCATGTCGAACCTCTTCGATGCGATGGGCGCGATGTCCTCCAAATATAACGACACGCCGGCCACCGCTTCGCGCGCCTATGATGCCGACCGCGACGGTTTCGTCATCGCCGGCGGTGCCGGCGTGGTGATCCTGGAAGAGCTCGAGCACGCCAAGGCGCGTGGCGCCAAGATCTACTGCGAACTGACCGGCTACGGCGCGACATCCGACGGCTACGACATGGTCGCACCATCGGGCGAGGGCGCGATGCGCTGCATGAAGCAGGCGCTCGCGACGGTCAAGAACCGCGTCGATTACGTCAATACGCACGGCACCTCGACGCCTGTCGGCGACCAGAAGGAGATCGGCGCGATCCGCAGCGTCTTCGGCGATGACATGCCGCATGTCCAGTCGACCAAGTCGCTGACCGGGCATTCGCTCGGTGCGGCAGGCGTGCAGGAAGCGATCTACTCGATCCTGATGATGCAGGAACGCTTCATCGGCGAGAGCGCGCATATCACCAATCTCGACCCGGAATTCGAGGGCGTGCCGATTGTCCGCAAGCGTATCGACAATGCCAAGATCGACACGGCGCTCTCCAATTCCTTCGGTTTCGGCGGCACCAACGCCACGCTCGTCTTCGAACGATTCAACGGCTGATCAGGGGCATTTATGACGGGCATCATGCAGGGAAAACGCGGCCTCATCATGGGCGTGGCCAATGGCCATTCGATCGCATGGGGCATAGCGAAAGCGCTGGCGCGTGAGGGCGCTGAGCTCGCTTTCACCTATCAGGGCGATGCGCTGGGCAAGCGCGTGCGACCGCTCGCCGCCGAGGCGAACTCGGACTTCCTGCTCGAATGTGACGTCGAGAACATCGAGTCCGTCGATCATGTCTTCGCGGAACTCAGGGAGCGTTGGGGCGGGCTCGATTTCGTCGTCCATGCCATCGGCTTCTCGGACAAGAACGAGCTCAAGGGGCTCTACGCCGATACGACGCGCGACAATTTCAGCCGGACGATGGTGATCTCCTGCTTCTCCTTCACGGAAGTTGCCAAGCGCGCCGCCGCCCTGATGAATGAAGGCGGCGCCATGCTGACGCTGACCTATGGCGGCTCGATGCGGCTGATGCCGAATTATAACGTCATGGGCGTGGCCAAGGCCGCGCTGGAAGCCTCGGTGCGTTACCTCGCCGGCGATTTCGGCCCGCGCGGCATCCGCGTCAACGCGATTTCGGCCGGGCCGATCCGGACGCTGGCCGGTGCCGGCATTTCCGATGCGCGCGCCATGCTGAACTGGCAGCAGAAGAACTCGCCGATGCGCCGCACCGTGACCATCGACGATGTCGGCCAGTCCGCGCTTTATCTGCTCTCCGGCATGTCACGCGGCGTGACGGGCGAAATCCACTATGTGGACTCCGGCTACAACATCACCTCGATGCCGGTGCTGGAGACGCTCAACAAAGCCGACCAGGATTAAGACACCGAAGTTCAAATGACAGAAAAAAGCCCTCCGAGCGCCATGCGCCGAAGGGCCTTTGTCTTATGGGGGTGCCGCAGACAGTCCGCCGCCATCGGACATTCGCGACGTCATGGCCGGGAGGGACCTCGACGTCAACGCCAAAAGGCGCCTGCAGCACCCGGACCGGAATCGGCCCTGCGAGGGTAAACCTACACCTCGATTCCGATCAATCCCTGGCCGACAGCGATGGCGATCGCATGCAGCCTGTTTTTTGCCCCCAGTTTGCGCTCGGCGCAGAAAAGCAATGTTTCGGTCTCTTTTTCGCTGGCGCCGAGGCGCGTGGCGATTTCCCCGGCATGGTAGCCATTGGCTGCCAGTGTCAGGCCTATCAGTTCCATACGTGTGAGGGAGAAGTCCTCGGCATCGGCAGTCTGCTTGATTGCGTTCTGATTCATTACTTTTCCATATTGCGTGTAGGGAGCCTCCCGAGCCCTGCCATTCCTTGAATGTATGCCCGTCGCCCTGCATGGAAAAGTTCTTGTTCCCGCAGCTCATCGCCACGAGGCTTTTTAGAGCCATGGTCCAGTTCGGATGAATGCTGATATATTACATTACTGTAACGTTGTAATTCACATGGCGCGCCAAAATTTGTTCACTTGCCACAATTTTAGGCCGAGTGAAATTGGCTATGAGCTTCAAGCGGCCGAAACATTGGCCTTGCGATATTCGCGGGGTGTAATTCCGAACCAGCGCATGGTCGAGCGGGTGAACGCGCTGGCCTGCGAATAACCGAGCCGCAGTGCGATCTCGGCGGCGCTGAAATCCGTCTCGCTGAGCAGCTTTTGAGCCAGGTCGCGACGGACCTCGTCGCGCAGGTCGGCGAGGCTGGTGCCGCCTTCCGACAGGCGGCGTTGCAGAGTGCGCTCCGAGACATGGAAATAGTCCGCTGCTTCGGCAAGATTGATACTGCTCTCCGCTATGCGCGTGAGGATGAACTCCTTGAGCTCGTCGGCGAAATCGGGCGTGTCCGGACGCGCCGGACTGAGCGCGGTGCATTGCAGGTCCATGAGCTGGAACAAGCGGGGATCGCCCTTTGGATTTTCGACATTGAACAACTCGGCTGGCAGCCGTATCGAATTGATCCGTCGCTCGAAGTTCACACGCCGCGGCAGGCGCTCACGAAAAGGCGTGATATTGCGAGGCTTTGGGCGCTCCATGCCGATTTCGATCGCGTCCACGGCGGCACCCAGCACATCACGCAAGCGCATCGTGATCAGCCCCATATTCATGTCGACGAACTGGTCGCGCTTGACGATCAGCGGCGAAAAGGTCCAGGCGAATTCCGCTCCCTGCTCGTTGACCGTCAGTTTCGAATAGCTCTTCTCGGAGACATAGGAATGGTGCGCGGCCATGAAGCGAAACATATCGAGCGCCGTGGGTGCCGCCATCAGGCCGAAACCATAGGGTCCGGATGAACCCGGGCGGAAGACATCGATCGATTTGAGCGCGAAGGCCTCGTCCTTGGTGATGAGGGCGCAGGTCTCGAGAAGGCGGCAAAGGCGGTCCAGGCTGACCCGGCCCGTGAGGTCCTGGAAGACCGCCGGGTCGAGGCCCAGTGCGGCATAAATTGGTTCGACGTCTATGCCATACGCCTTCACGGCCTCACCGACGGCCGACGCGAGCCCCGACGCTGCGGTATAACGATCGCTTGCGGTTTCTTTCTGAGGCATTGGCGTAAAATGTTAAAAAATTGGCACCAAAAGGTAATATAGGCCGATTTGCGGTAAAGTCCACAAAAAACTACAACCTGCAATTGCTCATCCGTCGAGCAATTGCTTGATATATCTGGTCCTGGTTGCAGGCTTACTTCTTGCCCCAGAGAACCTTGTAGCGAGCGTTGCGCGCGGTCTCCCCGCTCGTGCGGAAATGCTCCTTGAGCGCGGGCTCGTAGGGCAGGCCGCGATTGGCGACCATCAGCAGTTCGCCGCCGGCCCTGAGCGCCTGCGACGCCGTCTTGATCATCGCCTGGCCAAGACCGGGCTCGGCCGCGTGACCCTCGTGAAACGGCGGGTTCATGACGACGAGGTCGTAGCGCGACTTGACCTCCTCGCGAGCGAGGTCGAGCCAGTGATAACGAGTTGCAAGCTTCGGGCAGAGGTGATCGACGTTCTTGCGCGCGGCGTTGAGCGCGGCGTGATCGGCCTCGTAGAGGTCGATGCCCTCGATGCCGGGAGAGAGTTCGGCGAGTGCGACGGTGAGATAACCCCAACCGGCGCCGAAATCGGCAGCGTGCTTCTTGTAGTCCTTCGGCAGATAGCGGGCGAGATATTGCGAGCCGGCATCCACCTCCGCATGCGAGAACATGCCAGGAGCGGTTACGAACTTGTCGGCGATGAAGCTCGGCTTGACGCGAAGCGCCGCAATAAGCGCATCGGCCTTGTCGGGACGGGCGAACCAGAAGGCCTGGGCGTGATACTTTGCCAGGTGCTCGGTCTCGACCTCGAGCGACTGGAGCCGCTTGCGCAGCGACTGCACGCCGTCTTCCTTCGATCCAGCGATGACAAGGCGGGCGCCGGGCTTGAGGCGCGACAGCGCCTCAGTGACGAAATTCTCGTTCTGGCCGCGATGGCGGGTCATCAGGATCAGCGCCATGTCGAAATCGGTGCCGGTGATTTCCGGCTGGGCATCGACGCCGCGCTTCATCAGGCCGTTATAGAGCGGGCGGAATGCCTGCACGGCTTCCATCTCCGCGCCAAAGCCGTCGGGCAGCGTGTAGCCGGCTTCGGCGCCGAGGAAGAGCACGCGCTCGCCTTCGGCCGGCGGCGTCAGCACATGGGTGTCGAACGGATGGAAGAGGGTCTTTACGGCGTCGCGCATGTCAGGTCTTTCCTAATATGAAAAGGCGCGGGGTGCTCCCCGCGCCTCGTATTCTCTTGAAGGTCGGAGACGCTTATTCGGCGTCTTCGGTCTTCTTTTCGGCTGCGACTTCCTTGCCGGTCGCCTGATCGACGACCTTCATGGACAGGCGGACCTTGCCGCGCTCGTCGAAGCCGAGGAGCTTGACCCAGACCTTCTGGCCTTCCTTGACCACATCGCCGGTCTTGGCGACGCGCTCGGAAGCGAGCTGCGAGATGTGCACGAGGCCATCGCGCGGGCCGAAGAAGTTCACGAAGGCGCCGAAATCGGCGATCTTGACGACCGTGCCTTCATAGACCTGACCGATTTCCGGCTCGGCGACGATCGAATGAATCCACTTACGGGCCGCTTCGATTTCCTTGCCGGAGGACGAAGCGATCTTGATCGTGCCGTCGTCTTCGATGTTGATCTTGGCGCCGGTCTTTTCGACGATCTCGCGGATCACCTTGCCGCCCGAACCGATGACTTCACGGATCTTGTCGACCGGAATGGACATGGTTTCGATGCGCGGGGCGAATTCGCCGAGCTGGCCACGGCTCTCGGAGAGTGCATTGGCCATTTCGTGCAGGATATGCTTGCGGCCACCCTGTGCCTGGCTGAGCGCGACCTTCATGATCTCTTCGGTGATACCGGCGATCTTGATGTCCATCTGCAGCGAGGTGATGCCGTCAGCGGTGCCGGCGACCTTAAAGTCCATGTCGCCGAGGTGATCTTCGTCGCCCAGGATGTCGGAGAGAACGGCAAAGCGTTCGCCTTCGAGGATCAGGCCCATGGCGATACCGGCAACGGGCTTCGCCAGCGGCACGCCGGCGTCCATCAGAGCGAGCGAGGTGCCGCAGACGGTTGCCATCGAGGACGAGCCGTTGGACTCGGTGATCTCGGAGACGATGCGCAGCGTGTAGGGGAACTGCTCGGCGGTCGGCAGCATCGGGCGAATGGCGCGCCATGCAAGCTTGCCATGTCCGATTTCGCGGCGACCGGGCGAACCCATGCGGCCGGTTTCACCAACCGAGTAGGGAGGGAAGTTGTAGTGCAGAAGGAAGCGTTCCTTGTACATGCCGGTCAGGCTATCGACATACTGCTCGTCTTCGCCGGTGCCGAGGGTGGCGACAACGATCGCCTGGGTCTCGCCACGAGTGAAGAGGGCCGAGCCGTGGGTGCGCGGCAGGATGCCGACTTCAGACACGATCGGACGAACGGTTTCGAGATCGCGGCCGTCGATACGGCTCTTGGTGTCGAGGATATTCCAGCGAACGATCTTCGCCTGCAGTTCCTTGAAGACCGAACCGATGACGTCCGACGGGAAGGACGGATTGCCTTCGGCGTCGACGAAATGTTCCTTCACCTTTGCCTTGACGGCATCTACCGCGGCATAGCGTACAGCCTTCTCGGTGTTCTTGTAGGCGGCGCGAAGTTCGGTTTCCGTGAGCTTCAGCATTTCGGCTTCGAGCTCGGAGTAATCCGGCGGGGTGAAGTCGCGCGGTTCCTTGGCGGCAGCTTCGGCAAGCTGGATGATCGCATCGATCACCGGCTGGAAGCCGCGATGGCCGAACATGACGGCGCCGAGCATGGTTTCTTCGTCGAGTTCCTTGGCTTCGGATTCAACCATCAGGACGGCGTCGGTCGTGCCGGCGACGACGAGGTCGAGCGTCGATTCGTCCATCTCGTCGAGATGCGGGTTCAGCACATATTCGCCGTTGATGTAGCCGACGCGCGCGCCGCCGACCGGGCCCATGAAGGGAACGCCGGAGAGCGTCAGTGCTGCCGACGTAGCGACCATGGACAATACGTCAGGATCGTTTTCGAGGTCATGCTGCATAACGGTGACGACGACCTGGGTGTCGTTCTTGTAGCCATCGGGGAAGAGCGGGCGGATCGGGCGATCGATCAGGCGGGAAACCAGCGTTTCCTTTTCTGAAGGACGACCTTCGCGCTTGAAGTAGCCGCCCGGGATCTTGCCGGCGGCATAGGTCTTTTCCTGGTAGTTGACGGTCAGCGGGAAGAAGTCCTGGCCGGCCTTCGGTGCCTTGGCGGAAACGACGGTGGCGAGAACGACGGTTTCGCCATAGGTGGCGAGAACGGCGCCATCAGCCTGGCGGGCGATCTTGCCCGTTTCCAGAATAAGCGGGCGGCCTGCCCATTCGATTTCGACCTTGTGGGTTTCAAACATGTTATGTCCTTTGATGTGTGCGGGCTCGACCGGTTGTGACGCCGGGAAAGCCGCCTTGTTGTTATGCACATCACGGGCAAGACAGCGGGATGTTTCCGTGTGATCGTGGCCGGATCGGCCGCGCGAAACAAACTGCAATCCTGCCCCATGATGGGCGGTTCGTCCTGCCTCCGGCCCATCCGGGAACAGGGTTGGCGCAGGAATATCCGGCGCGGGAATAAGAAATCGGCGGAAGGGTGCGAACCCTTCCGCCGGAGTTTTTTAGCGGCGAATGCCGAGGGCGCCGATCAGCTTGGTGTAACGGGCTTCGTCCTTCTTCTTGAGATAATCAAGAAGCGAACGGCGGCTCGAAACCATCTTCAAGAGACCACGGCGGGAATGGTTATCCTTCTTGTGGGCCTTGAAGTGATCGGTCAGGGTGTTGATGCGCTCGGTGAGGATGGCAACCTGGACTTCCGGAGAACCGGTGTCGTTCGGGACGGTTGCGTATTCCTTGATGAGTTCAGCCTTGCGCTCAGTCGTCAGCGACATCGGGACAATCCTTTCGAAATGTGGATTTTAAAGACGCCCAAAGCCGGGATGTCGTCCAGCTCTGGCCAGTGAAAGCAAAGAAAACCTCTGTGCTGGCGCGGCCTATAAACGAAATCATTGGGAAAGGGAAGAGGAGAGGTGGAATTCGTCCGGAACGGGGTGTGCGAAGCCAGTCCAGTTATGGTAGCGCTATCATGCGAAAGGGAGGACGCGATGCCATACATCAATATCAAGATTACCCGCGAGGGCGCCACGCGCGCGCAAAAGGCCGAGATCATCAAAGGCGTGACCGATCTCATGGTGCGCGTGCTGGACAAGGATCCGAACAGCACCTTCGTGGTCATCGATGAAGTCGCGCTTGAGGACTGGGGTGTCGGCGGCTTGCCGGTGGAGGAGTTCCGCAAGCTGCATGCCGGCGGCTGACCAGCCTAACCAAACACCCGCTTCGGCCGGAACTCGCCCTCTTCGATCGCGCCAATGGCGACGAGGTCGCCGGATATGGTGCAATAGGCCTCCGGCGCCGGCAGCGGTGCATCTCGCCCGCGCAGGATGATCGGGTTGCCGGAGCGGATGCGGCGTGCCTGGTCCTCGCTGATCGCGAGATGCGGCAGCGAAGAGAGTGCCTCGGACGTGTCGATCAGATAGGCGTCGAGTGCCGCCAGCCGCTCGTCATGGTCTTCGATCGATTCGAGCTTCACCAGCTCGGCGAGCGGCACCATGGTCTCTTCGGCAAAAGGCGCGACATAAGAGCGGCGCAGGCCGGAGACATGGCCAAAGCAGCCGAGGTCGCGGCCGAAATCGCGCGCCAACGAGCGCACATAGGTGCCCTTGCCGCATTCGACTTCGAAATGCGCCTGATCCGCTTCCGCCTTGAGCAATGTCAGACGGTGGATTTCCACTTCGCGCGACGGGATTTCGACGGCCTCGCCGCCGCGAGCCAGATCGTAAGCGCGCTCGCCCGATATCTTGATTGCCGAGAACTGCGGCGGGATCTGCTCGATGACGCCGGTGTATTGCGGCAACAGATCGCGGATCGCCTGCTCGTCCGGACGTTTGTCCGAGGTCTGGGTGGCTTCGCCCTCGAGGTCGTCGGTCGAGCGTTCCTCGCCCCAACTGACGGTGAATTCATAGATCTTGCGGCCGTCCATCACGTAAGGAACGGTCTTGGTCGCATCGCCGAGCGCGATCGGCAGCATGCCGGAGGCAAGCGGATCGAGCGTGCCGGCATGTCCCGCCTTCTGCGCCTTGAACAGCCACTTGATCTTGGAAACTGCCTCGGTCGAGCCGAAATCCACCGGCTTGTCGAGAATGAGCCAGCCGGAAATCGGCCTGCCCTTGGGCTTGCGGGGCTTGGACATTATTCGCTGTCTTCCCCGCTGCCGCCGAGATCGCGTTGCACTTCCGGCGACTTCAGGAGTTCGTCGATCTTGCGGAAGTTCTCGAAGCTCGTGTCGTCCTTGAACCGAATTTCCGGCATATATTTCATCTGCCGCAGCGATGGGCCGATCCTGCCACGGATGAATTTCGCATTGCGATTAAGCGCCGCGACGATCTGATCGTGGTCCTTGGCGCCGAGCGGGGTCACGAACGCCGTGGCGATCCTGAGGTCGGTCGACATGCGGACCTCGGAGATCGAGATCACGGCGCTGTCGATCAGCGGGTCGCTGATCTCGCGCCGCTGCAGCACCTGCGTCACCGCGGAACGGACCTGTTCGCCCACGCGCAGCATACGCTGCGAGGGCGCGGAAGAAGTTGGTTTTGCCATTGTGTTCCAAAATGTGGGGCGCCAAACGCGCCCGCGTCTTCAAGCGCGGGTCAATGACTCTTTTGCGGCAAAAGGTCAAGACCGGCGGCAATCCGGAGTGCGGCCGGCATCCAGCGTACTGAAACAAATGTAACAGAACATTTGCCTGAATGGCGTTTGCGCGAAACAATCATGCGGCAAAAGCGCCTTCGAAAGAGTTTCAATGACGGAGAAAGACGATGGCGATCGTAAAGCTGGACTACTCGGCCCTTCCGATGACGTCTGCTACGGCCAATACGACCTATGTGCTGGACGCCGACGAAAACAGGTCGATTGGTAGCGGCTTCATGTTCGACCTCGCAGCGACGCAAGGGTTGAAATTCGTGCTCAACGGCAGCCTTTATTCAGGGGGCGTGTTGTTCGACTACGGTACGACCGGGCAGCCCGCGCCGGCGATCCGGGTCAATGTCGGCAGCACCGCCTACATGGAGGGCGATAACGGAGCGTTCCTGATCGCCGGAGACGGAAGTGTTCTCCACAACGAGGGAACCATTGCTTCGAGCTCGAGCGTAGCGGTCGGCATGTCAGGGGTCGGCGTCAGGATGGAGAACGAAGGCACGCTCCTGGCTTTTGATGCAAGCGCCGTTCTGATGTCGGGCAGCGATCTGCACTTTGAGAATTCCGGCATTATCGGCGGCGGCGTCAGCATATCGAGCGCTGCTGGCTCGACTTCGACCATTATCAATTCCGGCCTCATCAACAGCGCCGGCATAGCGGTATTGGCCGGCAACGGCGACGACACAGTCATCAACAGCGGGATCATCCGGGTCGGCGTGCGCATGGGCAATGGCGACGATCGTTTCATCGACAAGGGTGGCCGCGTCACCAGTGCCGTAGAGGGTGGTGCCGGCAACGATCTCTTTGTCATCAAGTCGGGTGATTTCGATCTGCGCGAAAGCAATGGCGGGGGCGACGACACCGTCAAGTCTTCGGTTTCCTGGGTATTGGATCAGGACTTCGAAATTGGCCGCCTCACCGGCAGCAAGAACATCAACCTGACCGCAAGCGATGATGGCACGTTCCTTTACGGCAACACCGGCAACAACAAACTCATCGGCGGGCTTGGCATCGACCGGTTGGACGGCGGACGTGGCAACGACATCCTGACCGGTGATGGCAATGCCGACCAGTTCGTGTTCAAGGCGGGCTGCGGCAAGGATGTCATTGCCGATTTCGTGGATGGCGCGGACAAGATCGATTTGCAGAACTACAAGGGTATCGTCGCCTTCGGCGACCTCGAAGCCAAGCAGGACGGGAAGGACCTCGTGGTCGAACTCCAGGGCGGCGACACGATCACGCTTCGGAATTTTGACAAGGCGGACCTGTCGGCCGCCGACTTCGCGTTCTGACGGCAGGCAAGAAGTCCGATAGCCGCAAGCCACCGTCGGGGCTGAGACTTTATTGTCCGCCGACAGTGACCGGCAGTGCCTTGTAGGTCTCGATCGTGATGCTGCCATTCGAGAGCAGATCGACCGGCTGGTCGTTCTCGATCGCCGTCGCCTTGACGATAGTGAAGCCCGTTATGTTGCAATCGGTTTCGATCTTTGCCGTGTTGGCCCAGTTGAAACGCGCACCGCCCAGGCTTTCGAGCGTGATCGTCTGGTCATCGAGTTCGGTATTGCCGCTCGCGGTATTGGCCGGATCGAACTGCGGCCGCATGACGATGGCGAGACTGGAGTATTCGTGCTCGCTCTCATGAATCGCGAAGTCATAGGCGCAATAGCCCTGGCCACCGACCCAGGAATAGGTATTGACGAGGATGATGGTGAGGTATTGCGCGAACATGGGCGTCCTCCGACAGGATCAGCAGGATTTCTGCCTCTCGATGGCCTGGAATGTCAATCACATTGCCACCGCAGGATGATCAGCGGTCACAAATGCGGCGTATATGGTGACGGCGCAGTGCGGGGTATGACATGCATGGTCTGGTGGATGGCCGATATCAGCAATTCGGGCGGGCAGGGTTTCGGAAGCCACTTGCCGCTATCCAGCAGTTCGTCGGGTTCCTCCAGCGATTTCGGGATCGCCGAATAGATGAGAAACGGGATCTTGCGACCCTTCAGCACGCGCCCGATGCCCAATGCATCGCCGTCGCTGAATTGGATGTCCAGGATTCCAAGGTCCGGCGTATGATTCTCAAGCCAGCTTTCGGCCGCCGCAAGCGTGGCGAATTCAACGGTCAGGCCGAAGCCCGCCTCGTGCGCAATGAACTCCAGATCGAGCGCGATAAGGGGCTCGTCCTCCAGGATCAAGACTGTCTTCGTCGCGAGTCTTTCCATCGATGTTCCCCATAACTCCAACACGGGCGGCTTAAGGGAAAGTCGCGTTCCGCCCCGATGTCACCCGATGTCCGCGGCATGGTCAAGGTAGCTATATATGTGGTGTGTTCCAGGCCCGGATTCCAGTTGGGCTAGCCCATTTTCTGCCGCCTGATCCGCTGCCATGTCAACAGTCCGGCAACGGCGGCGAAGCCGAGATTGCTGAGGATGTAGCGCGGGGAATTCTCGACGCAGCCTTCGCTGATCGCAGTTTGGTAATACGGGTTGGCGAGGTCGATCGAGAGGTAAGCGAAGGCATGGTATATCGCGAGACACAGGAACCAGGCGATCGCAGTCATCGTCGACCGCGTGCTGTTGCCGGCGATAAGCCAGACCAGGATCGCGCCGGTGATCAGGCTGTCCAGCGTAAAGAATTTGCGGAACTGATCGCCATCCGGCTGGCCCTTGAGCAGGCTGTCGAGCACGGGCAGATGGTTGGCGAGATTGAGAGAACCGGTATCGCAGACGGCCGCCATAGCCAGGCCGGGCAACAATATGAGAATGGCGGCCGGAGCCGCCATTCTGAGAAGTGTCTTGATGCACGAACCCCGCATCATAGCGTCCGGGTGATGTGCTCGACGCGGAAGCATTCGATGACGTCGCCGGCGCGGATGTCTTCGTAGTTCTCGAAGGCCATGCCGCATTCCTGGCCGACCTGCACTTCGGAGACTTCGTCCTTGAAGCGCTTGAGGGTCTTGAGCTTGCCTTCGTGGATGACAACGTTCTCGCGAAGCAGGCGTACGCCCATGCCGCGCTCGACCTTGCCTTCGGTGACCTGGCAACCGGCAACCTTGCCGACCTTGGTGATGTTGAACACTTCCTTGATCGTGGCGTAACCGAGGAAGGTTTCGCGGCGTTCCGGCGAGAGCAGGCCGGACATCGCCGCCTTCACGTCGTCGGTCAGGTCGTAGATGATGTTGTAGTAGCGAATCTCGATGCCGGCACGCTCGGCCGCATCGCGGGCCTGCGGATTGGCACGGACGTTGAAGCCGATGATCGCGGCACCAGAAGCCTCGGCAAGCGAGACATCCGACTCGGTGATCGCGCCTGCGCCCGAATGGACGATGCGGGCCCGGACTTCGTCGGTCGAGATCTTGTCGAGTGCGCCTGATATGGCTTCGATCGAGCCCTGCACGTCGCCCTTGATCACGAGCGGGAATTCCTTGACGCCGGCAGCGGTGAGCTGCGTCATCATCTGTTCGAGCGAACCGCGCTGGCCGGCATGGCGAGCGACAGCCTTTTCGCGAGTGAGCCGCTGGCGGTACTCGGCGATTTCGCGGGCACGGCTTTCGTTTTCCGCCACGGCGAACTTGTCGCCGGCCTGGGGCGTACCCTGGAGGCCGAGGATTTCCACCGGCGTGGCGGGACCCGCTTCCTTGATATGGTCGCCGCGGTCGTTGACCAGCGCACGCACGCGGCCCCACTGGTCGCCGGCGACGATGATCTGGCCCGGGCGAAGCGTTCCCTTCTGGACGAGAACGGTGGCGACGGAGCCGCGGCCGCGATCGAGCTTGGCTTCAACCACCGAACCTTCGGCCGTCCGGGTCGGATCGGCCTTGAGATCGAGGATTTCGGCCTGCAGATTGATCGCTTCGAGCAGTTTGTCGAGGCCGACGCCTGTTTTGGCCGACACTTCGACGTCGAGCACTTCACCGCCCATGCTTTCCACGAAGACTTCGTGCTGGAGCAGTTCGGTGCGAACCTTCTGCGCGTTGGCCGTCGGCTTGTCGACCTTGTTGATCGCCACGATGATCGGCACACCGGCCGCCTTGGCGTGGTTGATCGATTCGATCGTCTGCGGCATCACGCTGTCATCGGCTGCGACCACGAGGATCGCAATGTCGGTGACCTGCGCGCCGCGGGCACGCATGGCGGTGAAGGCCGCGTGGCCTGGCGTATCGATGAAGGTGATCTTGCGACCGTCCTGCTCGACCTGATAGGCGCCGATATGCTGGGTGATGCCACCGGCTTCACCGGACACGACAGTGGTGTTGCGGATCGCGTCGAGCAGCGAGGTCTTGCCGTGGTCGACATGGCCCATGATGGTCACGACCGGCGGACGCGACACCATCTCGGCGGCATCGTCCTCGCGGCCAAAGATGCCGGTTTCAACGTCGGACTCGGAGACGCGCTTGACGGTGTGGCCGAATTCGACGGCGATCAGTTCGGCGAGATCGGCATCGATAATGTCGCCCGCCTTCATCATCTGGCCTTCCTTCATCAGGAACTTGATGACATCGACCGAACGCTCGGACATGCGCTGCGAAAGCTCTTGGATGGAGATGGTTTCCGGCAGCACGACTTCGCGGAGAACCTTTTCGCGGGTCTCCTGCATCTGGCTGCGGCGGAATTTCTCCTGCCGGCGGCGCATGGCCGACAGCGAACGGCCGCGCGACGGCACGCCGTCATCGTCGCCATCCGTCACGACAACCTTGGCAGGCGCGCGTCTGTTGTCCTCGACCTTGCGGACGGGCTTGGCGACTTCGACGCGGGCGCCGACCTTGCCGCGCACGGGCGCACCACCGCGGCGAGCGCGTTCTTCTTCTTCCTCCTGCTCCCGGCGGCCACGACCCGAAGGCACGGCGCCCGGACGGGCGTTCACCGGAGTTGCACCCGGCGCATCGGGACGGCGGGCGGCAGGAGCCTGATCGGCAGGGCGCCGGACGAGTTCCGCAACTGGCTCAGTGCGGCGTTCGGGTTCGACGGCAGCTACAGGCTCGGCCTTTGCTTCGACAGCCGGCTCTTCCGTCACGACACCGCGTTCGGCGTCTTCGGCCTTGCGGCGCGCGGCTTCCTCAGCCTGGCGTGCAGCTTCCTCGGCCTGCGCCTTGGCGCGGCGTGCATTTTCCTCGGCGCGGACCTTGGCATCTTCGGCATCGCGGATCGCGGCCTCGGCCAGCGCGCGGCGGCGTGCATCGATCTCACCGGCGGAAAGCTGGTTCAGCACGGCGCCGCCACCCGGACGCTGGGGTTCGGGGCGGCGCTGCTCGACATGTGTCCGCTGCGGCTGCTGTGCGACTGTCGGCGCGGGACGCGCCTGGACCGGCACCACCAACTGGGGCTTGTCATCATGGCCGCCCGGGCGGCGCTTGCGGGTCTCCACGACGACAGTCTTTGCCCGGCCCCGGCCCATATCCTGGCGCACGGTTCCCTGTGTCAGGCCCGACGGCTTCAGCGTCAGGGTCTTCTTGCCTGTTACATGGAGAGTCTTGTCGTCGTTGTTATCCGTCATTCCGCTTCCGTTTTTCCAAAGCTTCCGCACCACCTTGTTGACCGGTGGTGGAGCTCCATTCGTTCAAAATTCTCGCGGGCGTCGCTGCCTTCACATAGATCAGGCGCTGCCGCCACGATAGGTTTCGAGCAGTTTCGCGCGCTTCACTACACCCTGACCGGCCTGCCCTGCAAGCGCCACGGCGTGGATAAATGCATTATCGCCCATCAGTTCCTGCATTTCGTCGAAGGACAGAAGCTGGAACGCGGGTATTTCTTCTAGCTCATCCATCGTGAGCATCCAGGCCTTGCGCGCCTGGGAAATCTTGCGGACGCCGTCGGGAGCGGCGTCTGTCGCGTGGAAGACGGCGAGCGCTGCGCCGGAGCGCACCGCACCATCCACCTTCGAATTGCCCGAGACGAACTGGCCCGCCTTGCGTGCCATATTCATCATGCCGGTCATCTGGGAAACCAGCAGGCGGTCCACCTGCTCGCCTAGCTCAGGTAGTGCCTTGACATCGGATTTCAAGGCGCGGGCGAAGAGTTGTTTCTGCACGGCCTTGTCGACGATGGCGCGGCTTGCGGTCACCGAGCAGCCGCGGCCGGGCAGGGCGCGCTTCAAATCCGGAACCACAGTGCCATCCGGCCCAGCCACGAAGCGGATCAGCATTTCTGCTGGCCCGCTTTCGCGTGTCACGATGCACATGCGGTCATTCATGGGTTCGTCTTCTTCTTTCACCTTCATGAATGTCCCGCCCTAAGCCTCGACCGATCCGTTACCGGATCAGGCCACGGCCTCGTCGCTCTCGCTGCCTTCGGCGGCAAGCGCCTCGGCCTCACGAGCGAGGTCTTCCTCGGTGATCCAGCCGGCGGACAGACGCGCCTGCACGATCATCGCCTCGGCATCGGTGCGCGAAACGTCGAATTTCTGGAACAGGCCCTCGAAGCGCTTCGTTTCGCCGTTCTTCTTCTCGGTCCAGCCGACGAGGTCGTCGGCGGCGCAGCCGGCGAAGTCCTCGATCGTCTTGATGCCGTCCTCACCGAGCGCGACCAGCATCTGGGCCGTCAGGCCCTCGATCTGGTAGAGTTCGTCCTCGACGCCGAGTTCCTTGCGCTTGGCATCCATCTCGGCCTGGATACGGTCGAGATATTCCTTGGCGCGGTTCTGGATTTCCCCGGCGGTTTCCTCGTCGAAGCCGTCGATCGAAGCGATTTCGCTCGCGTCGACATAAGCGAGTTCCTCGACCTGGGCGAAGCCTTCCGAAGCCAGCACCTGGCCAACCATCTCGTCGACATCAAGCGCTTCCATGAACAGCTTGGTGCGCTCGTTGAATTCCTTCTGGCGGCGCTCGGACTCTTCGGCTTCGGTCAGGATGTCGATATCCCAGCCGGTCAGCTGCGAGGCGAGGCGGACGTTCTGGCCGCGGCGACCGATGGCGAGCGAAAGCTGCTCATCCGGCACCACGACTTCGATGCGCTCGGCGTCCTCATCGAGAACGACCTTCGCGACTTCGGCCGGCTGCAGCGCATTGACGATGAAGTTCGCCGGATCGCTGGACCAGGGAATGATGTCGATCTTCTCGCCCTGGAGTTCGCCGACGACGGCCTGGACGCGGGAGCCGCGCATACCGACGCAGGCGCCGACCGGATCGATCGACGAATCGTTGGAGATGACGGCGATCTTGGCGCGCGAACCCGGATCGCGGGCGACCGAGCGGATCTCGATGATGCCGTCATAGATTTCCGGCACTTCCATCGTGAAGAGCTTGACCATGAACTGCGGATGCGTACGCGACAGGAAGATCTGCGGACCGCGCTGTTCGCGGCGAACGTCATAGACGAAGGCGCGGACGCGGTCGCCCGGACGCATGGCTTCGCGCGGGATCATTTCGTCGCGGCGGATGATGCCTTCGCCACGGCCGAGATCGACGATGACATTGCCGTATTCGACGCGCTTGACGGTGCCGTTGATGATCTCGCCGATACGATCCTTGTATTCGTCGAACTGGCGGTCACGCTCGGCTTCGCGCACCTTCTGCACGATGACCTGCTTGGCCGACTGCGCGGCGATGCGGCCGAAATCCATCGGCGGCAGCGGGTCGGCGATGAAGTCGCCGATCTGGGCATCGGGGTTGCGGTCGCGGGCGAGCAGAAGCGGGATCTCGCGGGAATAGTCTTCCGCGTGTTCGACCACTTCAAGCAGGCGCTGCAGCTTCATCTCGCCGGTCTTCGGGTTGATGTCGGCCTTGATGTTGGACTCGGTGCCGTAGCGCGAACGCGCGGCCTTCTGGATGGCGTCGGCCATGGCGGCAAGGACGATTTCCCGGTCGATCGACTTTTCGCGGGCAACCGCGTCGGCGATCTGAAGGAGTTCAAGCCTGTTTGCACTCACTACCATCTTAAGTCTCCAATGCTGATGGTCTGGTTTTTCGAATCCGGCCAGTCGCGCTTCACAGCGTTCAGGCGTCGTCCTCGCTCTCGAAATTCTCGTTTGCGGCTTGGCGCGCCGCCTTGTCGGCCTTCAACGCATCGCGGATCAGGTCGTCGGTCAGAATCAGACGTGCTTCCGCAAGCGTCGTGAAGGGAATGGTGACCAGCGGATCTTCATCCTTGGCCGGCGTCTCGCGCTCCAGCACGAAGGCATCTTCGGAAACACTCGAAATCGTGCCGCGAAACCGCTTGCGGCCTTCCACCATGACGGAGGTCTCGAACTTCACGATATGGCCAACCCACTTGGTAAAGTCCGACTTCCGAACCATCGGCCGGTCGATACCGGGCGATGACACTTCAAGATGATACGCCTTGTCGATCGGGTCATCAACATCGAGCACCGGCGAGATCGCCGTGGACAGCTTTTCGCAGTCCTGGACGGTCATGACGCCATCGGGCCGCTCGGCCATGATCTGCAGGGTCATGCCGTTCTGGCTGGAAAGCTTCACCCGCACGAGCTGGTAGCCCATCTCGACGATGGTCGGCTCGATGATCGCTGCGACGCGCGCGTCGATCCCGGTTTCGGTAATCAGTCTCGGTTCAATGACCGTATCGTTCATCGTCTCTCGTTTCGTCCAGCCTGGCTGGAGGTAACAAAAAAGAGCGGGTCCTCGCGGCCCCACTCTTCATCAAATGATCAAGAATTTTGCGGTGATATAGACCTGTTAACGAAAGATTGCAAGTCCAAAGGCGGAGGGGTCTCGCCAAGCGCCCAGACGCAGCCGCGGCCGGCGAATCCGGCGGTCGGAGAACGTTCGGCCCCGTGCGGGATTGCCGATGTGCGCCCCCGTCAGCCAACAGCGACTCAGCGCCGGACGAGCAACCTTTCCAGTGCTTCATCGACAAGGGCGGGAACGGTCGCTGGATCATCAAGGTATGCGATTTCAAGCAGGCCATCCGACAGCGCGACGAGCAGCGAGGCAGTGACGGAAGGCATGGGATCCCCATCTTCCGCAAGAAGGTTGCGGAGACTGTCGTGATACCAGGCGCGACGCGCATCGATGGCCCGGCGCACCTTGCTGGCCGGATCGGGATACTCGGCCGCTGCGTTGAGGAACGGACAGCCGCGCCAGCCGCCCGCGGTCACGGCATCGCCGATACGGCCCATGATTGCAGCGATCATTTCGCGTGGCGGTCGGTTTGGCAAGGCAGCGACTGCCTCCCGACCGAGCCGGTCCTGTTCTTCGACATAGGCGACGACGAGTTCATCCTTTGACGGAAAGTGCTTGTAGAAGGTCGCCTTGGCCACGGCGGCTTCCGCGATGATGCGATCGATGCCGACGGCATGGATGCCGGTTTCGTAGAAAAGCCTGGTTGCCGTGTCGAGCAGACGACGGCGCGCCGGACTTTCTTCAGGATGACGTGGAGAATCTTTTTCCTTCATTGCTTGACTCTGACAGACAGGTCTGTATATTGCAACATACAGACCTGTCTGTATGGAGGAATGCAAATGAGCGAAACATCCGAAGTCATCCACCGGTTCAACCAAGCGTTCCAAGACCATGATCCCACCGCATTCGTAGACCTGATCGCCCCGGATTGCGTCATGGAGTCGATCCAGCCGGCGCCGGACGGCACGCGCTACGAAGGCTACGACGCCAACCTGACATTCTGGCAGGCCCTGGCGGCTGACCGCGTTGCCCATTTCGAGGTGGAAGACACCTTCGTGATGGGCGACCGCGCGAATATCCGTTGGCGCTTTCATTTCGGCGATGGTGGCTCGGTCCGCGGCGTCAGCCTGATACGTGTCCGTGACGGCCGGATCGTCGAGGCCCTGGCCTATTCCAAATCGCCGGGCGAGTCGGCACCCCTGCCTGAGTGACGGTTTCCTTGCCTCGTGGCATCGGCGCCAGCAGTGTTCGAACTTTCAAGGAGGAACTCTCATGATCATCATCGCAGGCTACACACGTACTGAATCTGACAAGCGCGACGCAGCCGTGGCAGCGTTCGCCGCCATGGTCCAAAAGGCGAGGGAACAGGATGGCTGTCTCGACTTCTCGATCAGCGCGGACGCGGTTGATCCCGAAAGGGCCAATATTTTCGAATGCTGGCGCGACCAGCAGGCCCTCAACGCCTGGCGCAAGATCGCCCGAGGGCCGCGCGTCGAACCCAGGGAGGCGCATGTTCAACTTTATCGCACTGACAAGGCTGAGAAGCCGTTCTGAGGAGATGAGAAAATGACGACCGACAGCAAAGCTACACGCGAAATCCTGGAACGCTTTAACGGTGCCTTCCAGAAACATCGCCCCGAAGACCTCGACGACCTGATCGGCGAGGGCTGCGTCCTTGAAAACACGGCACCGGCGCCAGACGGCGCGCGCTACGAAGGGCGCCAGGCATGTCTCGATTTCTGGAAGGGGATCGCATCTTCCGCCAACCTCGTCTTCAAGGATGAGGAGATTTCGGCGCTGGGCGATCGCGGCATCATCCGATGGGAACTACGCTGGGGTGAAAATGAAGCGGATCGCGTCCGAGGCGTCAACATCATGCGTGTTCGGGACGGCAAGATTGTCGAAGGTCTGGGATATGTGAAGGGATAGCCTTCAAAATTATTCACCCATATGGTTGACTATCGACTCGGAATACAATATTCAACCATTAGGGTGAATAAATGGAAGACGAAAAACTGTCACGCATCCTGAAGGCCGTAGGAGATACGACCAGACGGCACATACTCACGCTCCTCGTGCAAGAGGGGCCGCTGAGAGTGACTGCGCTCGCCGCCCATTTCGACATGTCCCTCAACTCCGTTTCAAAGCACATCAAGGTGCTGGAGGAGGCGGGAGTGGTCACCCGCCGGACTTTGGGCCGCGAGCATTTCATCGCGGCGGAACTCGATCCGCTGAGGGTGACCGAAGGCTGGTTCGCGCAACTGAAGTCCATATGGGAACTGCGCCTCGCGGCGCTCGAAAACATACTCGCAACCAAGGACCAAGACGATGAGTGAACTCGAATTGACCATCAGCCGCACCATTCCCGCCTCGCGCGAAAAGGTGTTCAACGCCTGGCTCTCGCCGAAGGTCATGGCGCAATTCATGAACACGCCGATGGGCGGCAACGCGCCTGCCAAGGTGAGCAACGATCCCGTCAGGGGAGGCCGCTTCTCGATCGTTATGATGAACGAGGACAAGGAGATACCGCACGCCGGTACCTATCTTGCGATCGACCCGCATTCACATCTCTCCTTCACCTGGGAGTCGCCTTATTCGCTCGACGATAGCGTGGTGACGATCGACCTCGCTGAGGTCGACGCCGGTATGACGGAGATCACGCTCAGGCAAGTGAAATTCAGCAGCGAGCAGTCACGCGACGGCCACAGGGAAGGTTGGACGGCGATCGTCGGCCATCTCGCCAACATACTGAGCTGAGAGCAGTTTCCGGGCAGGCCCTGCGGTTCGCCCGGCCGTCACAACTTGCCCAGCATATCCTCTTCCGGATAGCAGGTCGGGCTCATGCCGTTGGCTTCCTGCCAGCGGCCGATCGAGCGGCGGGTCTTGTAGCCTGGCAGGCCATCGACCTTGCCGACATCGTTGCCCAGCCTTTGGAGCTTCTTCTGCATATGCTCGACATCGGAGCGCAGCATATGGCCGACCTTGCCCCACTTGCCCTTGAACGCACCGGAATTGGACGCGACGCGATCGGCGAGATTACCGATGAACAGCGCGTAGAGGTCGGAGTTGTTGTATTCCTTGATCACGTAGAAATTCGGCGTGACGATGAATTCCGGACCGTGCCGGCCGGCCGGCACCAGCATCATGCCGCTGGCCTTGAGTTCGCCCGAGGGGAAATCCTTGTCCGAAATCCTTGATATGCCGAGCCCCGACCAGTTGCGGATGGACTGGGCGAGATCGGGACCTTCCTGCGCACAGGAGACGCCGGGGGGGATCGTCACCTCGTAGCCCCAGCTTCGATTGGCCTGCCAGCCCTTGGCCACCAGATAGTTGGCGATCGAACCCAGCGCGTCCGGCACCGAGTTCCAGATGTCCTTGTCGCCATCGCCATCGAAATCGACGGCATATTTGAGATAGCTCGACGGCATGAATTGCGGCTGGCCCATCGCGCCGGCCCAGGAGCCTTTCATCCTGGCGGGATCGATGCCCTGTTCGATCATCGCAAGCGCCGCCATCAGTTCCTTGTGGAAGAGCTCCTTGCGGTCGCCCATGAAGGCCATGGTGGCGAGCACGTCGATTTCGCTCGATGTGATCTTGGCGCGGCCATAGCCGGTCTCGCGGCCCCAGATGGCGACGACGATCTCGCCCGGCACACCGTATTTGCGCTCGATCTGCTTGAGCAGGCGCGCATGAGCGGAGGCATAGGAGCGGCCATTGTTGGCGAGTGTCGTGAGCCGCTTCTCATCGAAATAGGGCCCGGGCGAGGAAAACTCGGCCTGGCTCTGCTTCTTCTTTTTCTTCGGCTTCTCGCCGGGCGGGGTGAGATCGGGGAGCTTCCAATTAATCTGCACGCCGGCAAAGGCGCGATCGAAGCTCTTGCGCGAAATGCTGTTTGCCTTTGCTGCGGGCCAGATATCGTTCTCGATCCAGGCGTGGAACTGCTTTTCGACGGCTGCTTGTGAAGCGGCGAAGGCGGGAGAGGTGATGGATGCGAGGAGAAGAAGGAATAAGACCGTGAGCGCCCGCCTTACACCCCCCTCTGTCCTGCCGGACATCTCCCCCTCAAGGGGGGAGATCAGATGTAGCGCCGTTTCGCTCTTCTCTTTCGCCGAACAAGCAGGACGGATAGCTTGATTGGGGTCGGGTGCAAGCAACTTGCCAATCTCCCCCCTTGAGGGGGAGATGCCCGGCAGGGCAGAGGGGGGTCGCTTCCGCATGCCAACTCCCATCATATCGCCGTCCGCGACCTCAGTGCTGCCGTCAGCGTGCCTTCGTCGAGATAATCGAGTTCGCCGCCAACCGGCACGCCGTGCGCCAGCCGGGTGATCTTCACGTCGAGCCCGGTCAACTGGCTGGTGATGTAATGCGCGGTGGTTTGCCCCTCGACGGTGGCGTTGACGGCGATGATGATCTCGCGCACGCCGCCCTGCATCACCCGGTCGATCAGGCCGCGGATGTTGAGATCATCGGGGCCGATGCCATCGAGCGGCGACAGCGTGCCGCCGAGCACGTGATAGGCGGTGTTCATCGCGCCGGAGCGTTCCAGCGCCCAGAGGTCGGAGACATCCTCGCAGACGATGATCGTCGAACGGTCGCGCCGGTCGTCGGTACAGACGGTGCACGGGTCCATCGTATCGACATTGCCGCAGTTCGAGCAGATCCGGACCTTCTGGTGCGCCTCGCTCATCGCGCTCGCGAGCGGGCCGAGCAACTGGTCCTTCTTCTTGACGAGATGCAGCGCCGCGCGCCTCGCGGACCTTGGACCCAGGCCAGGCACCTTTGCCAGAAGCTGGATGAGTTTTTCGATTTCGGGGCCGGTGACTCGCTTTGCCATGCCTTGCTTCTAGCCCATATGGGGGGCTCTTGTGAATTATTTTGCCGCAATCGCCACCGCTGCACCCGCCATCAGGCCGGCACTGGTGCGGTTGGCGATCTTCACGGCGCGGTTGCTCCTGAGCAGAAGCCGCGCCTTGGCGGCGAACAGTACCCAGACGAGATCGACGAAAACCAGCACCGCGAACATCACCGCGACAAGTTCCCCCCAGCCGGCAACGGTGACGGCGTTGAGGTCGATGATGGTCGGCAGAAGCGCGACATAGAACATCATGATTTTGGGATTGCCGAGCGTCACGGTCATGCCAGCGAAGAACAGCTTTCGCGCGGAGCCTGCCTCGGGCAGTGTGTCGCCGGATGTACCGGTGGGCGCGAACCACATTTTCCATGCGAGATAAAGCAGATAGGCGACGCCGATCCATTTGATCGCGACGAACACATAGTGGAAGGTCTCGGCGATCGCTGCAAGACCGAGCACGGCGAGCGACAACCAGATCGCCTCGCCGACCCACATGGCTGCCAGGAAGGGAAACACATCGCGCGCGCCACGCGTCAACACGCGGGCGATCAGGGCTGCGATGCTCGGTCCGGGAGAGCCCGCCGCGATCAGCAGCGCGCCTGCGAAAATAGCGAGGGATGCGAGTGTCATGATGTCCTCCGTGGGCCCCATATAAATAATTTCAGGCGGGAGGTGAACCCGTTTGTTGTCGCGATGCCGCCTCGACGAGGGTGCGCGCGGCCTGCCCGGCAAGCGTCATATAGCTTGGGTCCCTGTCCAATGTGACCACCGCGAAAGCACCATCGAGAAGAATCCTGATCTGCCGGGCCAAGTCGTCCGGATTTGCGATTCCCCCTGCCGCGAGGCACCCGGCGAGCCAAGCCTCGATCCGCTGCTTGTGGGCAATGCCGCGCTTCAGTGCCGGGTGGCCGGGCATGTTGATGAGTTCGGACGATGTCCGGAGAAAGCCGCACCCTTTCCATTTCGGATGCTTCGCCGAGATCTCGAGCTGGTTGAAGATGGCTGCGATCTTGTCCGAGGCGCTGCCGTCTGCTTCCTCGAACCAGCGCTGGAAAGCCTGGAGGTTGGGCAGGTCGCGATAGTCGAGATAGGCGGTAACGAGGTCGTCCTTGCTCTTGAAGTGATAATAGAGCGATCGCTTCGTGAGGCCCGCTTCCGCCGCGATGGCATCGACGCTCACCCTGCCGATCCCTTCATTGTAGAAGAGCCGGCTGGCGGCGGAGACGATGCGTTCGCGGGTCGAGAGCTTATCCATCTAATCTATGTATACCGACCAGTGAGTATACACAATTCCGAAAAGCAATCATCCTCTTGCTCACGAGATCGCGGAGATATGGAGATGGATGACGTGCTGGGCTCGGCTATTGAGATTCTCTGCGATGACGGGGTCATCCTCAAGGGCGACTGGTGGCGTTCGGCACGCAAGGAAATGCTTGGTGTCGTAATTATGAACCCGGCCACCGGCGTGTTGGCGCGCTATTATCACCACTATGCGCGGTTCCTGTCGCTGCACGGCTTTGAAGTGTTGACCTATGACTATCGCGGCATCGGTCTTTCAAGACCGGAGCGGCTGGCCGGCTGCGGCTACAATTGGCGGCAATGGGGTGAACTGGATTTCGATGCCGTGATGCGACACGCGATGCAGAGGCGCCCTGGCATTCCAGTCTCAGTCGTCGGCCACAGCATCGGCGGGGTACTTCCGGGCTATGCGCCGAACGCCAGCCACCTGCACCGCATGCTGACCGTGGGCGCGCAATATGCCTACTGGCGCGATTATCTTCCCAGCCACAGGATGGCCCTCTTCCTGAAATGGCACCTGCTCATGCCCGGCCTGACGGCGCTCATCGGCTATTTTCCCGGCCGCGCGCTGAACTGGCTCGAGGACCTGCCGGCCGGCGTCGCCTACCAATGGGGTCTCGGCCGTGAAAGGCTGGAAAGCCGCTTGAAGCCCTGCGAGGTGGAGCAAATCCTCTCGCGTTTCGCCGCCGTCACGGCTCCGATACTGGCGATCGGCGTATCGGATGACGAATTCGGCACCAAGCCGGCGATCAGCCGCACGGTGGCCTATTTCTCAGGCGCCGAGGTGACCAAGGCCATGTTGTCGCCCGGCGATGTCGGGCGGCACATGGTCGGCCATTTCGATCTGTTTCATGCGCGCCATGCCACAGGCTTCTGGCTCGACACGCTCCTCTGGCTGCGTGACGGGATCAATCCCTGGCCAAATCGGCGCTTTGATTAGAACGGAAACTTCATCCCCGGCGGCAGCGGCAGGCCGGCGGTGATCGAGGCCATCTTTTCCGCAGCCTGGGCTTCACCCTTGTCCTTGGCGTCCTTGTGGGCGGCGACGATCAGGTCTTCGAGGATTTCGACGTCGTCTTCCTTGAACAGCGACGGGTCGATCTTGAGGCCGGTCATGTAGCCCTTGCCGTCGAGTGTGACGGTGACCATGCCGCCGCCGGAGCGGCCTTCGATCGAGAGGCTGGCGATCTCAGCCTGCACCTTCTCCATCTTGGCCTGCATTTCCTTGACCTTGCCCATCATGCCCATGAGGTCTTTCATAGAAATTCTCCTATTCGTTGTCTTCCGGAAGCTCGGGCTCGGGGGCCACATCCGCTTCCTCGTCGAGATCTGCCTGGTTTACGCGAACGTCGGTGATGCGTGCGCCGGGGAACCGGGCGAGAATGGCCGCGACATCCGGATCGGCGCGGGCGTCGGTCAGCCGGTCATCGCGCTGCTTGGCGTCTTGTTCGATGAGCGTCAGCCCGCCGGGACCGCTCACGACACTGACCTGCCAGGTAACGCCGGTCCATTCCTTCAGCCGGCTGAACAGATCATTGGCGATCGATTTCGGCGCGTCGGGAGAGAGTGCGAATTCAAGCTTGCCGGGCTCCATGCGGACGGGCCGCACGAACTGGCGAAGCTGGGCCTTTAAGACCATGTCGCGCTTTTCGCCGGCTATGTTGGCGATATCAGCAAGCGTCTTGAGAACAATCTTGGGCTCCGGCTTTTCCTCGGCCTTTGGCGCCGCCTGCATCTCCATGCGCGCTTCGGGGCGGCTGCTCGGCACGGTGCTGAGCATGGCAGTCGGTCCGCTGGATGGACGGCTTGCCGGCTGTTCAATGCCGCGTGCTTCAGTGAGTGGGCGGCTATCAGCGGACGCGTTCGAACCGTTGGAGCGCGTGGGCTGGGACGGCGTGGATGCCTCGCCGGACAGGAGGCCGGCGATACGCCGCGCCGCATCTTCCGGCGCTGGCAGGTTGCCGGCATGGGCAAGGCGAATGATCACCATTTCGGCGGCACCCAGTGGTCGCGAGGAATTCTCGGTTTCCGGAATGCCCTTGAGCAGCATCTGCCATATGCGGGACAGTGTAGAGACGGCGATCGAACCGGCGAATTCCGCACCTTCCTTGCGCTCGATCTCGCTGAGCGAGGCATCGGTTGCCGATTCCGGAATGAACTTCAGCCGCGTCACGAGATGGGTAAAATCGGCAAGGTCGGTCAGCACCACGACGGGGTTGGCGCCGGCCTCGTATTGCGATGAGAATTCCCTCAGCGCCGCCGCGACATCGCCCTTCACGATCTCGCGGAAGAGATCGACGATGCGGGCGCGGTCGGCAAGGCCGAGCATGGCGCGCACGGCGGATGTCTCCACATGGCCTGAGCCATGGGCGATCGCCTGATCGAGCAGCGACAGGCCGTCGCGAGCCGAGCCTTCAGCGGCGCGGGCGATCAGCGCAAGTGCCTCGGTCTCGGCCTCGATACCTTCCTTGCCCGCAATCGTGGAGAACAGGCCGGCGAGGTCTGACGCCGGAATGCGGCGCAGGTCGAAGCGCTGACAGCGCGACAGCACCGTCACCGGCACCTTGCGGATCTCGGTGGTCGCGAAGATGAATTTCACATGCTCCGGCGGCTCTTCCAGCGTCTTCAGCAGACCGTTGAAGGCCTGAGTGGAAAGCATGTGCACTTCGTCGATGATATAGACTTTGTAGCGCGCCGAGGCCGGGCGGTAACGCACCTGCTCGATGATCTCGCGGATGTCGTCGATGCCGGTATGCGAGGCTGCGTCCATCTCGATCACATCGACGTGGCGGCCTTCCATGATCGCCTGGCAATGCACGCCGGGCTCTTTCAGGTCGATCGTCGGCTTGTCGATCGTGTCGGTTTTGTAATTGAGCGCGCGGGCGAGAATGCGGGCGGTGGTGGTCTTGCCAACGCCGCGTACGCCGGTCAGCATATAGGCTTGGGCGATGCGGCCGCTCTCGAAGGCATTGGTCAGCGTCTTGACCATCGGCTCCTGGCCAACCATCAGGTCGGAGAAGTCCTTCGGGCGATACTTGCGCGCAAGCACCCGGTAGCCGGTCTTCTGGCCTGCCTCGCCGGAAATGTTGTCGCCGTCTGCCATCGTCCTGCCGTTCCTCGATTCCGCCCTCACAGGCTTATCATTAATGGCAAGCCTATCCATATTGGCCGGAAATGGAAATTCCGTCGTCAAAAATATCCGGCACAATGTGAGAGGGTGGGAGGCCAGCACGATGACCCGTACCGAAGCTCGTTGTGGCTGCTTCCTTCCGGACCTGACCCGATTGGCGAGTGGCGCGTCCACCACCAGCCTCCCGCGCTTCATATCGTCAATATCTTTTCCGATTGCAAGCCAAACCTCGAATTATCTGCTAGCATTCGCCAAAACATAAGACGGGAGGCGAGGACTTGGCGGCGTTCGAGCTCAATGAGAAACTGCGCGCGGATTCGACATTGGTCGAAAATCTCGGGCTCTGCCAGCTGCGTTTGATGGATGACAAGCGCTGGCCGTGGCTGGTGCTTGTGCCGCAGCGTCCCGGGATCGAGGAGGTCTTCGATCTCACCCCGCTCGACCAGACGATGCTGACTTTCGAGACCAATCTGGTCGGTCAGGCCTTGAAGAAATGCACCAATGCCACCAAAGTCAATGTCGGCGCGCTCGGCAATATCGTGCGGCAATTGCATGTGCATGTCATCGCGCGCCACGAAAACGATCCGAACTGGCCGGGTCCCGTCTGGGGCTATGGTGCGCGTGAAGCCTATGGCGCGGCTGAAAAGCAGGTGCTGATGAAGAAGATACTGGAAAGCCTTTGATGCCGAAATCCTCGATGTTCGATGTTCTCTCGCCCCATCCGGAACCGTCGAGCCTCGTGGCCTTTGCTGGCAACAGGATCGACCGGCAATCAGAGCACCGGCCGGATGATTGCGTCGAGGTGGCGCTGAAGCATCACAGCGTGCATCTGTTTGCCTTTGCTCGCGGCCGGTTGGCGTTGAAGCACGAGGAGCAGGTTCTCGACCCGCTGTTTGCGCCTCACGAACTGATGGATCTCGAACCGGACTGGGAAAATGCCATCCTGCTCGGTTTCGAAGAGAACGGAGAGCCGCGCGTGGCCGTGCCTGTGGGCATCGATCCCGATGTGGCGCTGGACCACCTTAAATTCGCCGACGGCCGCACGCTGATGCGCGAGGAACTGATCAGCGAAACCCTGCTCGGCGAATTCGCCCAGGCATCAAGCCTGCTCAGCTGGAACCGTGCAACCCGCTATTGCGGCCGCTGCGGCTCCGAGACGCGGAGCGAGGCGGGTGGCTACCGGCGCAGATGCACGTCCTGCGATACGCAATATTTCCCCCGCACCGACCCCGTCGTCATCATGCTGACGGTGGACGAGACCGGCGACCGCGCGCTGCTCGGCCGTTCCTACCATTTCAATCCCGGCATGTATTCGTGCCTCGCGGGCTTCCTCGAGCCCGGCGAGACGATCGAGCAGGCCGTGCGACGCGAGACATTCGAGGAATCCGGCATCGAGGTAGGCGCGGTGCGCTACCACGCGTCGCAACCCTGGCCGATGCCACATTCGCTGATGATCGGCTGCTACGGGCAGGCGGAGAGCCTTGATATCAAGCGCGACGAGGCGGAGCTCGAGGATTGCCGCTGGTTCACCCGCGACGAGGTGAAGGCAATGATCGAGGGCACGCACAAGGAAGAGATCAACATACCGGTCGGCGGGGCGGTGGCCTACCGTCTGATCCAGGATTGGATCGACTGGCCGGCGGGGGAGTAAGGGAATGCTGGAATTGGAGAAAGACCGCGCGGAGATCATCGCGGTCGTCAGGAAACAGGAAGCGTTGGCGCAGTTTACCGCCTTCAACGAGGAGACGGCCTTCGACCTCGGCTCGGCGATCTATACGATCGCGCGGAGCAAGCGCTTGCCCGTCGCAATCAATATCAGGACATCCGAGCGGGTGCTGTTTCACGCCGCCATGCCCGGTGCTACGCCCGACAACGACCAGTGGGTGCGCCGCAAGAGCAATGTGGTCCTGCGTTTCCACCAATCGTCGCTGCTCTACGGTCAGTCGATGGCCGAGAAGGGGCGCACGATCGGCCCGGAATGGGGCCTCGATCCGCTCGACTATGCCGGCCACGGCGGCAGTTTTCCGATCCGCGTCAAGAAAGTGGGCGTGATCGGCGCGATCACCGTATCCGGCCTGCCGCAACTCGACGACCACCGCATGATCATCGAGGCGCTCGACCAGTTTCTTAAGCTCGAATTGCCGAAATTCTGAACCGCCGCCGCCATATCGGTGTTATTGGAGGCGGGTAGTAATCGACGTAACCGATCAATCACGAAGCTTATGGAGGACGACCATGAAAAGAACCGCAAACGCGATCTGGCAGGGCACCCTTAAAGAGGGCAACGGTACTCTTACTTCGCAGAGTGGCGCGCTTTCCAGCTTGCCGTATTCTTTCAAGGGCCGCTTTGTCGATGAGTCCGGTCAATCGGGCACCAATCCCGAAGAGCTGATCGCGGCCGCACACGCCGGCTGCTTTGCCATGCAGCTCTCGGCCTTTCTCGCTGAGAACGGCACGCCTGCGACCAGGCTCGATAGCACGGCGACGATCGATCTCGATATGAGTGGGGGCGGTGCTACCATCAAGAGCAGCACCATCGAACTCATTGGCACGGTACCCGGCATCGACGAGGCCAAGTTCAAGGAACTGGCCGACAAAGCGAAGGCAGGTTGCCCGGTGTCGCGCGCGCTTGGCGCGATCGAGGTATCGCTCAACGCGCGTCTCGCCTGAACAAAATGGGCCGGACAGTCAGAGCCGTCCGGCCCAATCCTTTGCGGCATTCGCCATCGATTTCATGTGATCGGCCACCGAAAATCCGGATATGGCCTTGCGCGGCTTGAGGTCGTGATCGCCGTCTTCGAGCCAGAGAATCTCGATCTTCCTGGACAGCGTGTAGCCGGAGACTTCCTCCCGGCTGCCGAAGATATCCCGTGTGCCCTGGCAGATCAGCGCCGGCGTGGCGAGCACTTCGAGATGCTTCGTGCGCAGGCTCTCGGGCTTGCCCGGCGGATGGAAGGGATAGCCGAGGCAGAGCAGGCCGGCGACTTTCTTAGCCGCATGCAGTTCATCGGCGATCATGCTTGCCACGCGGCCGCCCATGGATTTGCCGCCGATGACGAGCCTGCCCTCGGCGCCGAGCTTTTCGACCGCAGCGCGATATTCGCCCATCAACAGCTCCGCCTTTGGAGGCGGCTTGCGAGATTCGGATGTCCTGCGCGCGGCCATGTAGCCGAATTCGAATCGGGCGATGCGGAGCCCGGTGCCGGATAGCGCGGCGCTCATTGCCGTCATGGCTGCAGAGTCCATCGGCGCGCCCGCCCCATGCGCAAGCAGGACCGTGATATCGGCGTCTTCCGGGCCTTCGAACAAGAACATCTGCGGGTCCCCATGCAATCCACGATCTGCTCATAGCGGATTTTTCCGCCGTCTGTCACGGGTGGCGTCTTTCCGGCACAGCACTTCGTGCTAACGTTCCGAAAAGAGCTTTATGGGAGGATAGAATGAGCAACCAGGAACACGCACCCAATTTCAGCCTTGCGGGAAAAGTCACCGTGGTGACCGGCGCCAGCCGTGGCATCGGCCGCGCCTGCGCGCTGGCCTGCGCCGCGGCGGGCTCCCACGTCGTTCTAGGCGTCCGCAATCCTGCCAAGGCCGGCGATCTGGTGGCTGAGATCGAGGCGATGGGCCGCAAGGCGCTTGCCGTCGAACTCGACATACCCAACAAGGATCACATTGCCGGCGTGATAAAAGCGGCGGTGGAGGCGTTCGGCAGGATCGATGTGCTGGTCAACAATGTCGGCGTCGCGCCCGGCGATCTCGCCGAGCGCGTCGAGGAAAGCGCCGTCGATGAGATCCTCAACATCAACATCAAGGGCACGTTCCTGATGACGCAGGCGGTGGCGCGCCACATGATCGCTCGCAAGCAGGGCCGCATCATCTCGATCAGCTCGCAGGCCGGTACGAATGCGCTGCGCGGCGAGGCGATCTATTGCATGAGCAAGGCCGCGATCAACCACCTGACCCGCTGTCTCGCGGCGGAATGGGCCGAGCATGGCATAACGGTCAACACCGTCTCCCCGACCTTCATCCATACCGACGGCACCCAGCCTTATCTCGCCGAAGCGGAAAACTACAAGGCAACGGTCGATCACATCCCGCTCGGCCGCATCGGTGAGACCGGCGATGTCACCGGCGCGGTCGTGTTTCTCGCATCGCCCGCGGCAAGTCTGATCACGGGCGCAAACCTGCTGGTGGATGGTGGCTGGTCGGTTGCATAGCGCCTCGACGCCACAACTATGAAATATATTTCAAGTCGTGAATTTTATTGACGACGCCTTTTCGCTGTGGTTTATCTCCTGTCACCGGGGCTCGGGAGGAGCGCCGGATCCACGGATCAGAGGCCGCCTTTCGGGCGCCACGAGCTAATTGAGGGGCTTCGGCCTCGAGGAGGAACTTTGCGCAAATTTTTCACGACAACCGCATTCGCGGCCTTGGCGGCTGCGACTTTCATGTCCGGCACCGCAGCGGCGAACGAGACCCCGTTCAAGTGCAAGCCGGGCGAAAAATACGTCATGAACGTCATGGTCTCGGGCGTCGAATACTGGTTCCCTGTCTATGAGATGTTCAAGCAGGCCGGCCAGCAGATGGGCTGCGAGACGGCCTATACCGGCACGCCGGAATATGACGTCAACAAGCAGATCGCATCCTTCGACCAGGCGCTGGCGCAGAACCCGGCCGGCATCCTCGTCCACCCGATGAACTCCGATCCGTTCATCGAGCCGATCAACCGGGCCATCGACCAGGGCACGGCGATCGTCACCTTCGCGGCCGACTCGCCGCTTTCCAAGCGCATCTCGTTCATCACATCCGACAACACCCGCGAAGGCACCTATGCCGCCGATGCGATCGCCAAGAAGCTCGGCGAAAAAGGTGAATATGCCGTGCTCGAAAATCCGGGCCAGGACAATCACGACAAGCGCATCTCGGCCTTCATCGCCCGGATGGAAGAAAAATATCCCAACATGAAGCTGGTCGGCCGCGCCGCCTCCAACCAGGATCCGGCCAAGGCCTATCAGGGCCTGATGAGCATCATCCAGGCCAACCCGAACCTCAACGCTGTCTTCATGCCCGAGGCCAATTCGGCGATCGGCGCGGCGCAGGCGTCCAAGGAAAGCGGCGGCAAGGTTCTCGTCATGTGCGCCGACGTCAACGCCAATATCCTCGACATGATCAAGGCCGGCGAAGTGTTCGGCTCGATCAACCCGAACCAGGGCATGCAGGGCTATATGGGCTTCATGCTGCTGTGGCTCGCCAAGCATCCGGAACTCATCGACCCGATGAACGACGCCAAGCGCTCCGGCTTCAACGCGATGAGCGTGCCGGTGGTCGACAACGGCCTCTCGATCGTCACCGCCGACAACGCCGACGACTTCTACTGGGACAAGTATCTCAAGCGTCGCGGCACCAAGGGTATCGAGGAATAAGGACGAGGAAGGTCTGGGCGGTCGCCAATGGCCGCCCGGCCATCATCGGAGGAAATAGCGTGACTGAACCCGTTCTTGAAATCCACCATGTGTCGAAGCGTTTCGGCGCGATCAAGGCGCTGACGGATGTCGATTTCTCGCTCGAAAAGGGAGAAATCCACGCGCTTTGCGGCGAGAACGGCGCCGGCAAGTCGACGTTGATGAACATCATCGCGGGCGTGCTTCAGCCGGACGAGGGCGAGATCGTCCTCGACGGAAATGTCGTCACGGTTTCTTCGCCATCAGCGGCGCAACGGCTCGGCATCGGGTTGGTGCACCAGGAAATCGCGCTCTGCCCGGATGCGACGGTGGCCGAGAACATGTTCATGGCCGCCACCGGCCGCAGCCGATCGTTGCTGATGAATTACGGCGCGCTGGTGCGGGATGCGCAGGCGGTGATGAACCGGCTGGCATCGGTCGATGTTCGCCGCAAGGTCAGCGAATTGCCGATTTCCAGCCAGCAACTGGTGGAGATCGCCAAGGCGCTGACACTCGATTGCCGCGTGCTGATCTTCGACGAGCCGACGGCGGCGCTGACCGAGACCGAAGCGCAGATCCTGTTCGGCATTATCCGTGATCTCAAGGCGGCAGGCATTTCGATCATCTATATCAGCCACCGCATGGCCGAGATATTCTCGCTCTGCGACCGGGTGACGGTATTTCGCGACGGGCGTTATGTCTGCACCGAGACAATCGCGGAAACCACGCCGGAGGAGGTCGTACGCCGTATGGTCGGCCGCGAGATCGACCGGCTCTATCCGGCCAAGCTGACCGACGGCGAGCGTTCCAGCGACACTGTGCTATCAGTCCGGGGACTTGGCGACGGCAGCCGTTTCGACAATATTGGTTTCGACCTCAAGAAGGGTGAAATCCTCGGTATCGGCGGCCTGATCGGTTCCGGCCGCACCGAGATCGCCGAGGGCATTTGCGGGCTGAGGCCGGTGATATCCGGTGACGTTGTTCTGGCGGGCCAACCCCAGCGGATCGCGCGCTACGCCGACGCGGTCAAAGCTGGCATCGTCTATCTCTCCGAGGATCGCAAGGGTTCCGGCCTGTTCCTCGACCTGTCGATCGCGAGCAATATTTCCGTGCTCGATCTCAACCGGGTCACCAAGCTCGGCCTGGTCGATCGTGGCGCCGAGGCGAAGCTGGCGACAAGCTTCGCCCGCCGGCTCGGGCTGCGCATGGGTGGCATCGATCAGCCGGTGTCGTCGCTTTCCGGCGGCAACCAGCAGAAGGTGGCGATCGCAAAACAGCTCGCGGTCGAGCCGAAAGTCATCATCATGGACGAGCCGACGCGCGGCATCGATGTCGGCGCCAAGTCGGAAATCCACAAGCTGCTGCGCGATCTGGCGCGATCCGGCATCGGCATCATCGTCATCTCGTCGGAACTGCCCGAACTGCTCGGTCTCTGCGACCGGGTGCTGGTGATCCGCGAGGGCCGGTTGGCGGGAGAACTCGACATCGACGAAATGTCGGAGGAGGCCGTCATCCGGCTGGCCTCGGGCGTCGGCACAAACAACAAGCATGCGGCGGCGCAAGATGCCGCATGAGCATGAAGACAAGACGGGAGGAAAGACAATGGCGGTGGATACGCTGACAACTGCACCGGACGCGCGCGTGCCCGCCTGGCGGCGGTTCGGCTCGATGCGGGAGGCCGGGCTGATCGCCATCATCCTGGCGCTCTGCATCATCATGAGCTTCGCCTCGCCGTACTTCCTCACGCTCGGCAACTTCCGCGCCATGCTGATGTCCTTCTCGATCGAAGGCATCGTGGTCGTCGGCATGACGGTACTTCTGATCGTCGGCGGCATCGATCTCGCGGTCGGTTCGGTGCTCTGCTTCGCCATGGTATTCGCCGGCACGATGTTCGTGATGGGCGTCGATCCATGGACGGCATCGCTGCTCGGCATCGCCATGAGCGCGCTGATCGGCGCGGTGATGGGCTTCTTCGTCACCGTCGTCGGGCTCAATCATTTCATCACGTCGCTGGCCGCCATGGTCATCGTGCGCGGCCTTTGCCTCGCCATGACCAAGGGCACGCCGATCTCGCTCTTCACATTGCCGCCGGAATTCAAGGCGGTCGGGCAGGGCTCGATCTACGGCGTGCCTTATGTGATCCTTATCTTCCTCGCGGTGATCATCATCTTTGATTTCCTGCTCCGCCGGGCGACAGCCTTCCGCAAGGTGTTCTACACCGGCTCGAATGAGAAGGCGGCGCTTTATTCCGGCATCAAGACCAACCAGGTGAAGTTCTGGGTCACGGTCATGTGCTCGACATTGGCCGGCTTCGCAGGCGTCATCTACATGTCCCGCTTCGGCTCGGCGACGCCCACATTCGGCGTCGGCATGGAGCTCAACATCATCGCGGCGGCGGTCATCGGCGGTGCCTCGCTCAATGGCGGCTCGGGCACCATTCTCGGCGCCATCCTCGGCATCGCGCTGCTATCGGTGGTCACCTCGTCGCTCATCCTTCTCAACGTCTCGGTTTACTGGCAGGACATGATAAAAGGCTGCATTCTGCTCGCCGCGGTCTCGGCCGACCATTACCTTCACAAGCGCAAGGCATGACCATGGCGATCGCCAAACCCACATCGAAAGTCGTCACGATCCCTCGCGAGGATGCGGTCAATGCCCGGCTCATGCACCAGGCCTTGGTCATGCATTTCCTCGAAGGCCTGACCCAGGCGCAGATCGCCGACCGGCTCGGTCTGTCGCACGCCACGGTCAACCGGCTGATCAAGCGCGGCCGCCAGCTCGGCCTGGTCGAGATCAAGATCAAGTCGCCAATGGAGCCGCTGGTCGAACTGGAACAGCAACTTGTCGCCATCGGTGGGATCAGCCGTGCCGTGGTCGTGCCGACCGTCTCGGACAATCAGCAGACGGCGCTGCAGGCAGTGGGTGAAGCGGCGGCGCGGATGCTGCTTGAATCCATCGCCGATGGCGATACGATCTGCATCACCGGCGGCAAGGGCGTCAGCGCCGTGGTCGCGGGCTTGCAGGGACCGCACGGCTTCGATGTCGAAGTCATTCCGGCCACCGGCTGCGTGCAGGGTAAGCACTATACAGACGTCAACCATGTCGGCGCTCTGATGGCGGAGCGGCTGGGCGGCCTTGCGTACCAGATCCACGCACCGCTCTTCGCCGACGATGCGGAACAGCGGGCGATGCTGATCGGCATGCGGTCAGTGGGTGACGTCTTCCGCAAGGCGCGCGAGGCGAAGATCGCGGTGGTCGGCATCGGCTCGATCCTCTCCGACGATTCGAGCTATTACGATCTCCATCCATCCTCCAGCACCGATCGCGTGGCGATCGAAAGGTCCGGCGCGTCCTGCGAACTGCTGGCGCATCTGCTCGATGTCAACGGCCAAGTCTGCGACTACGCGCTCAACCGCTCGCTGGTTTCGCTGACTCTCGCCGAATTCGCATCGATCCCGACCAAAATCGGCGTTGCGAGCGGCCCCAACAAGGCAGGCCCGATCCTCAGCGTCATGCGCGGCGGCCATCTCGATACGCTGGTCACCGATGAGGCAACGGGCGCGCGGGTGATCGAACTTGCAGGAGGAACCCGCTGATGAAGCAGATCATGCGCGAGATCGGTTCTTCGGGCGTTTCCGCCTCCGCCGTCGGGCTCGGAACCTGGGCCATCGGCGGCTGGATGTGGGGCGGCACGGATGAGGCCGAATCCATCGCAGCCATCCATGCCTCGCTGGACGCGGGCGTGACACTGATCGATACCGCACCGGCCTATGGACTGGGCCGCGCCGAGGAGATTGTCGGCAAGGCGCTCGAGGGGCGACGGGAGCAGGCGGTCATCGCCACGAAATGCGGATTGGTCTGGCACACCGAAAAGGGAAAACATTTCTTCGACCAGGACGGCAGGCCGGTGCATCGCTATCTCGGCCGCGACGCGATCTTTCATGAGATCGACAAAAGCCTGAAGCGGCTTCGGACCGATTACATCGACCTCTACATCACCCATTGGCAGGACCCGACCACCCCGGTCGAGGAAACCATGGATGCGCTGAAGGACCTCAAGAAGGCGGGCAAGATCCGCGCGATCGGCGCCAGCAATCTCGATGCCGATGACCTGAAGGCCTATATCGCCGCAGGTGGGCTCGATGCGATCCAGGAACGGTTCAGCATGATCGATCGCGGCATCGAGGCCGAGCTTTTGCCCCTGACCACCGCCAACGGGATTTCGACACTGAGCTATTCCTCGCTGGCGCTCGGGCTGCTCTCAGGCACCATCGGCCCCGACCGGGTCTTCTCGGGCGACGACCAGCGCAAGGACAATCCGCGCTTCTCCGTCGCCAATCGCCAGAAAGTCGCCCGGTTCGCGGACGCCATCCGGCCGGTGGCCGAGACGCATGGCGCCACGATCGCCCAGGTCGTCATCGCCTGGACGCTCGCCCAGCCGGGCGTGACATTTGCGCTTTGCGGCGCGCGCAATCCGGCGCAGGCGAAGGACAATGCGCGCGCGGGCACGATCGGGCTCTCGCGCGAAGAGACTTCCACCATCGATACGGCAATAGCCTTCTGGCTATCCGTCATGGACGGGTAGGGGGCCGCAGCAACCCATGAACCGGAATGAGACTTTCAACGGGCTCGCAAGGCGCCCGAGCGCTGAAGTATTGGTCATCGGCGGCGGCATCAACGGCATCAGCGTGTTCCGCGAACTGGCGCTGCAGGGCGTCGATGTGCTGCTGGTCGAAAAGAACGATTATTGCTCCGGTGCCAGCGCCGCGCTGTCGCGCATGGTCCATGGCGGCTTGCGCTATCTCGAGAACGGCGAGTTCAAGCTGGTCCGCGAATCGCTCGAGGAACGCGACCGCCTGCTCGCCAATGCCCCCCACTATGTCTCGCCGCTGCCGACGACAGTGCCGGTCTTCGATATCTTCTCGGGCCTCGCCAATGGCGCGGTGCGCTTTCTGGGCCTCGGTCGCAGGCCGAGCCGCCGCGGTGCGGTGGTGATCAAGACCGGGCTGGCGATCTACGATTTCTTCACCCGCGCCAGAGCGATGATGCCACGACACACATTTCGCGGCAAAGGCAGGACATTGGCAAAATGGCCCCGGCTCAACCCCGACCTGATCGCTTCCGCCACGTACTATGATGCGCAGGTCAGCCATCCCGAGCGGCTGGGCATCGAGCTTCTGCTGGATGGATTGTCCGCAGGCCCGCATGCCCGGGCGCTGAACTATGCCGAGGTCAGGCGTGGCGCGGATGGCGCGCTTGCGCTTCATGACGAGATCACCGGCAGAACCATCCCAGTCAATGCCGACATTATCATCAACGCCACCGGCGGCTGGATCGACCTGACCAACCGCACGATCCTGCCGGATGTGCAGCCCCAACCACCGCTGATGGGCGGCACCAAGGGTTCCCACCTGATGATCGATAATGCCGAGCTGATGGCCGCACTCGGCGGTCACATGCTCTATTACGAAAACGAGGATGGCCGCATCTGCATCCTGTTTCCCTATCTCGGCAAGGTGCTGGTCGGCTCGACGGATATCCGCGTCGATGATCCCGGCACGGTGCGCTGCGAGGCCGATGAGCGCGACTATATCCTGCAATCGCTCGCCTTCGTGCTGCCCGATATCCGCATCGCACCCGAGGAGATCGTCTTCCAGTTCTCGGGCGTCCGGCCGCTGCCTGCGAGCGCGGACAGTTTCACCGGGCGCATTCCGCGCGATCATTTTTGCACCTTCATCGAAGCGGAGAGGACGCCGCCAGTGCTCTGCATGATCGGCGGGAAATGGACCACCTTCCGCTCCTTCGGCGAACTGGCTGCGGATATGACGCTGGAACGTCTCGGTAAGCAAAGGCGCACGGATACAATCGTACGGCCGATCGGCGGCGGACGGAATTATCCGGCCAATCCGGCCCCATGGGTCGCTGATCTAGCGAGCCGCACGGGCCTGCCGCTGGAGCGTATCGAACAGCTTTTCGGGAGATATGGCACGGGGGCGGAGAAGGTCGCCGAATTCCTGCTGCGTGGTGAAGACCATTTCCTGCCGGACACCGACTATTCCAGACGCGAGATGATCCACCTCATCCATGCCGAGGGTGTCGAACATCTCGATGATCTCCTCCTCCGGCGCACGACGCTGGCGATCTCCGGACAGCTTTCTCTCATCGCCGCCGATGCCGCACTTGCCGTGCTGGCCGCCGAACGCGGCTGGGATGAAGCCCGCCGCGGTGCCGAGCGCAGCCGCTTTCTCACCCTGCTCGCCGAGCGCCATGGCATCAGTGAGCAAATGCTTTTCTCACGGAGTAAAGACAGGAGTATCTTATGCGAAGCAACAGCAAGCGCCGTATGAACCGGCTCTTCGGCAACGGCCGATGCCTTGATGTCGCGATCGACCACGGCGTCTGCAACGAGCCGAGCTTCCTCAACGGGCTTGAGGATATCGAAGGCGTGGTCAAGGCACTGGTCGCCGCGAAGCCTGATGCAATCCAGATGAACTTCGGTCAGGCCGATCTGCTGCAGGATGTGCCCGGCAAGGATAAGCCGGCGCTGGTCATGCGCATCGACATGGGCAATCCGTATAACCGCATCCGCCACAGCCATATGTGGGCGGTGCTGCAGAACGAGGCCGAGCCGCTGATCGGCGCGCTCCAGATGGATGCGGCTTGCGTCGTCGTCAATCTCTTCATGCTGCCCGACGAGCCCGAACTCTTCAAGCAGTGCATCCGGAACATTGCCCGCGTTCGTGCCGATTGTGACAAATACGGCATGCCGCTGATGATCGAGCCGCTGGTCATGCAGCCGGTCACCGAGGCCGGCGGCTATATGGTTGATGGCGATTGTGACAAGATCGTCACGCTGACCCGGCTTGCGCGCGAGATGGGGGCGGATATCATCAAGGCCGACCCGACGACCAACGCGGAGGATTTCCACAAGGTGATCGAGGCAGCGCGCTGCCCGGTTCTGGTGCGCGGCGGCGGCAAGGAAGATCTACGCATCGTGTTCGAAAAGTCGGCGGCGCTGATGAAACAGGGCGCCATGGGCATGGTCTACGGCCGCAACATATACCAGCATGCCAATCCGAGCGCCGTGGTGAAAGGCCTGATGGCGATCATCCACGACGATGCCGGCGGCGCCGAGGCCTACGCGCTTTACGAACAGGGCTGACGGAAATCTGGACCTGGGGAGGGGTTCGCCATGGGAGAATATCTGCTCGGCCTCGATGCCGGAAATACCGTCATCAAGGCCGTCATCTTCGACCTGACCGGTCGGGAACTGGCCTATGCCGCCCGCGAGGGCCATAGCCGGATGCCAAAAGCCGGCCATGTCGAGCGCGACCTGAACGAATTCTGGGCCAATGCGCAGCATGTCATCCGCACCTGCATCGACAGATCCGGCATAGCGGCGGACCGGATCGCGGCGATCGGCTGCGCCGGCCATGGTAACGGGCTCTATGCGCTCGATGCGGACGGCGCCCCGCTGCTCGGCATACAGTCGCTCGATACCCGGGCTTCGCAACTCGCCGACGAACTGGCGGCGGCCGGCGCGGGCGACATCGTCTACCCCATCGCGCGGCAGCGGCCATGGCCGTCCCAAACGCCGACCCTGTTCGCCTGGCTCAAGCGCCACGACCCCGCGCTTTTCCAGCGGATCGGCACCGTACTGCTCTGCAAGGACTTCATCACCAACCGGCTGACCGGCGAACGGGTCAGCGATGTCTCGGATATGATTGGCGCTGGACTTCTCGATGTTGCCCAACGACGTTATGACGTTCGCATCCTCGACGCCTATGATCTTGGCGAATGCATGCCTGTCATGCCACGGCTTGTCGAGAGCGACGAGATCGCCGGCCGGGTAACAGCAGAAGCCGCCGCATTGACTGGTCTCGCCGAGGGTACACCCGTGGTGGGCGGGTTGTTCGATGTCATCGCTTCGGCCATCGGCTCCGGCGTGACGCGAACAGGCGCGGCCTCGATCATCGCCGGCACGTGGAGCATCAACCAGGTGATCGTCGACAGGCCGGAACTCGATGGGCCGGTCTTCATGTCATCGAGCTTCGACCGCACCCGCTACATGGCGATGGAAAACAGCGCGACCTCGGCCGCCAATCTCGAATGGATGGTGAACCAGTTCTTCGCCGATTGCCCTGAAGGGACCTCGCCCTTCGACCTCTGCTGCAATCTCGCCGCCTCGGTCGAGCCGGAGATCGCCGCACCCTTCTACCATCCGTTCCTCTATGGTGCGCAGACCGACGGCAATGCGCGGGCCGGTTTTTACGGCGTGGCGGGCTGGCACACCAAGGCCCATCTCATGCGCGCGGTGCTGGAAGGCGTCGCCTTCGGCCACCGCTGGCACATCGAGCGGCTGAGAGGCGCCGGCGCCTCGTTCGACGAGGCGGTGCTTTCCGGCGGCGGCTCGCGCAGCAAGGTCTGGCCGCAGATTATCGCCGACGTCCTCGGCGTGCCGGTGTCGATCGCCCGCTCGCATGAGACGGGCGCGCTGGGCGCGGCAATCGCCGCCGGCACCGGGGTCGGGCTGTTCTCGGATTTCACCGCCGGGGCGGCATCGATGGTCAAGCTCGAGCGGCATTATGCGCCAAACCCGACGCTCGCATTGCTCTGCGATCAGCGCTACCAGATCTATTGCGACACCATGGTGGCCATGACGCCGATCTGGAAGCGCATGGCCTCGCTGGGCGCTGCGGCGTAGGCGATGACCCCAACGCGTTGCAGTCGCATGGAGCACCGGTAAAGTTGATGTGAATGCGTGATCTTTCCCGCTGAAGAATTAGGATTGTCCCGAAGGCTCGCGGTGGATAGTCTGTCAAGGTTTCCGGTAGGAGACACGTTTGACGGGACCGCTGTTCGTCTTGTAAATAGCACCCCAGTCGTTCCGCCACGAAGAACAGGCCGCAAACGGCCGATAGGGGAAAAATCGATGACGATCCATATTTTGAACCGGCAGTTCAAAGCCCTCGCCGCCACCGCTGCCGTCGCCATTCTTCTTGGCGCCGGCGCGCCCGCTTTTGCCGAAACCCCGGCTGATACACTGGTCGAAGCCTTTGCGATCGACGATATCATCAGCATGGATCCCGGCGAGGCCTTCGAATTTTCGACCGCCGAGATGACCGGCAATTCCTACAGCATGCTGGTCCGCCTCGAAATGAGCGACACGTCCAAGGTCACGGGTGATCTGGCCGAGAGCTGGACGGTGTCCGATGACGGCCTGACCTATACGTTCAAGCTCAAGCCCGGCCTGAAATTCGCCTCCGGCAATCCGATCACGGCCGAGGATGTCGCATGGTCGTTCGAGCGGGTAGTCAAGCTCGACAAGAGCCCGGCCTTCATCATCAGCCAGTTCGGTCTCAACGGCGACAACGTCACCGAAAAGGCGAAGGCCGTCGATGCGACCACATTCGTATTTACCGTCGACAAGGCCTATTCGCCGAGCTTCGTGCTGAACTGCCTGACGGCCACCGTTGGCGCGATCGTCGACAAAAAGCTGGTGCTGGAGCATGTCGCCGCCGTCACCCCCTCCGAGGAATACAAATACGACAACGATTTCGGCAATGGCTGGCTGAAGACCGGTTACGCCGGTTCCGGCCCGTTCAAGATGCGCGAATGGCGCGCCAACGAAGCCGTCGTCCTTGAGCGCAACGACAACTATTACGGCGAAAAGGCCAAGCTGGCCCGCGTCATCTATCGCCACATGAAGGAAAGCTCCGGCCAGCGGCTGGCGCTCGAGGCTGGTGACATCGACGTCGCGCGCAATCTCGAGCCCAACGATCTCGACGCGATCAAGAAAAACGCCGAACTGTCCACCACCAGCGCGCCGAAGGGCACGGTCTATTATATCAGCCTCAATCAGAAGAACCCGAATCTTGCCAAGCCCGAGGTGCGGGAAGCGTTCAAATACCTCGTCGATTACGACGCGATCGGTTCCACGCTGATCAAGGGTATCGGCGAGATCCACCAGACTTTCCTGCCCAAGGGCGTGCTGGGCGAACTTGATGAGAACCCGTACAAACTCGATGTCGCCAAGGCCAAGGAACTTCTCGCGAAGGCTGGCCTCGCCGATGGCTTCGCGGTCACAATGGATGTGCGCAACACGCAGCCCGTGACGGGCATCGCCGAATCCTTCCAGCAGAGCCTCGCGCAGGCCGGCGTCAAGATGGAAATCATCCCCGGCGACGGCAAGCAGACGCTCACCAAGTATCGCGCCCGCAATCACGATATGTATATTGGTCAGTGGGGCATGGATTATTTCGATCCGAATTCCAATGCCGAGACCTTCACCGCAAATCCCGACAATTCCGATGAAGGCAAGAACAAGACGCTGGCCTGGCGCAACGCCTGGGATGTTCCGGATCTGACCAAGAAGACCGCCGCTGCACTGCTCGAAAAGGATTCCGCCAAGCGCGCTGCAACTTACCAGGAACTGCAAAAAGCCGTTCTGGAGACAAGCCCCTTCGTCATCATTTTCCAGCAGACCGAGGTCGCGGGCCTCAGCCGCAAGCTGACCGGCTTCAAGCTCGGTCCGAGCTTCGACACCAACTTCGTCTACAACGTTTCGAAGAACTGACCGGGAGGCGGCCGGTTGACCATCATCGACGCATCAGTACCGGCCCGGCGCGTAAAGCCCCGGACCGGCGGTATATTTCTGGCGATATTGCGCTTTCTGGTCATTGTTCTGACCACCTATCTCGGCCTGCTCGCGGTGACTTTCTTCATCGGGCGGGTCATTCCCATCGATCCCGTTCTGGCCGTGCTCGGCGACCGGGCGCCGGCAAGCGTGGTGGAACGGACGCGTGAGCAGATGGGCCTCAACCTGCCGCTCTATCAGCAGTTCTTCCTCTATGTGAAGGCGGCGGTGACCGGCGATTTCGGCGTATCGGTGCTGACCACCAATCCCGTGATGACCGATATCCGCCGCGTCTTCCCCGCCACGATAGAGCTCGCAACCCTCGGAACATTGATCGGCGCCTTGATCGGCGTCCCCTTCGGCGTGCTGGCAGCGGTCAAGCGCGGCTCGTTCATCGACCAGCTCGTGCGCGCCATAGGACTTGTCGGCTATTCCGTGCCGATATTCTGGCTGGCACTGCTGTCCCTCGTGCTGTTCTATGCCAAGCTCAAATGGGTGGCGTTTCCCGGCCGCATCGACATCGTCTACGAATACACCTTCACCCCGATCACCGGCTTCTTCCTTTTCGACGCGATGATTCAGGGCCAGTGGGATGTGTTCTGGGATGTGTCCCGCCACATCGTCCTGCCCGCCTGCCTGCTCGGATATTTCTCGCTCGCTTATATCAGCCGCATGACCCGCAATTTCATGCTCAACGAACTCGGGCAGGAATATATCGTCGCCGCCCGCGCTCGGGGGCTTTCCGAGACCCGGATCATCTGGGGCCATGCGCTGAGAAATGCCGCCGTGCCGCTGATCACGGTCATCGCCTTGTCCTATGCCGGCCTGCTCGAAGGCTCGGTGCTGACGGAAACAGTCTTCGCCTGGCCGGGGCTCGGGCTCTACATCACCAATTCGCTGCAGAATGCCGACATGAATGCCGTGCTCGGAGGCACGATCGTCATCGGCTCGGTCTTCATTGGCATCAACCTCGCGTCGGACCTTCTTTACCGCACGCTCGATCCGCGGACGCGCGCAAGATGACAGAACTGACCTCGAGCCGCATTTCACGCCGCGAATGGCTGATGTCCGAGCGGCCACAATCGCGCATGCAGGCCCGTCTCGGCCGAGCCTATATGACCTGGGCGCGTTTCCGCGCCAACCGGATGGCAGTGCTGGGGCTGGCGATCATCGCAGCGCTGATCATGATCGCCGTCTTCGCGAGCGTGCTGGCGCCGCATAATCCGCTTGCCGGCGATCTTGCCGGCTCCCGCCTGCTTCCTCCGGGAAGCAACGGCTTCCTGCTTGGCACCGACGATCAGGGCCGCGATATCCTGTCGCGCCTTCTCTACGGCACCAGGCTGACGCTGCTGGTCGTCGCGCTGGTGGCTGTCATTGCTGCCCCCCTCGGACTGGTCGTCGGTACAGTGTCCGGTTATGCCGGCGGCTGGATCGATGCCGTGCTGATGCGGATCACCGACATCTTCCTGTCGTTCCCGAAGCTGGTCCTGGCGCTAGCCTTCGTTGCGGCCGTCGGGCCGGGCATCCAGAACGCCGTCATTGCCATCGCGCTCACCTCCTGGCCGCCCTACGCCCGTATCGCGCGCGCCGAGACGCTGGCCTTGCGCAACTCCGAATACATCGATGCCGTAAGGCTGATGGGCGCCTCGCCGTTCCGCATCGTTTTCAGGCATGTCATGCCGATGTGCCTCTCCTCCGTCATCGTCCGCGTGACGCTCGACATGGCGGGCATTATCCTGACCGCCGCCGGCCTCGGCTTTCTCGGCCTCGGCGCGCAGCCGCCGCTTCCTGAATGGGGTGCGATGATCGCATCCGGCCGCCGCTTCATCCTCGACCAATGGTGGGTCGCCACCATGCCCGGCGTCGCCATCCTGATTGTCAGCCTCGGCTTCAACTTTCTTGGCGATGGCCTGCGCGATGCGCTCGACCCCCGGGAGAGCGGCCAATGAGCAGCCTGCTGACCGTCAAGGACCTACAGGTCAGCTTTCCCACCCGCACCGGACGTGTGGAGGCGGTGCGCGGCATATCCTTCGAACTCGGCCGTGAGAGGCTCGGTATCGTCGGCGAAAGCGGCTCGGGCAAATCGCAGACCGGCCGTGCCATCATCGGCCTGAACCCGCCGCACGCGGAGGTCTCGGCAAAGGAGCTGACCTTCGATGGCATGGATTTCCTGTCGGCGACGCCGAAGCTGCTGCGCGAACTGCGTGGCGAAGGTATTGCGATGATCCTGCAGGATCCGAAATATTCGCTCAATCCGGTCATGACCATCGGCAGCCAGATCGTCGAGACGCTCCGGTCACGCCGCAGCATGAGCAAAACAGAGGCGCGCGACAAAGCGCTCGCCATGCTCGAAGCCGTGCAGATCGACAATCCGAACCGCGTCTTCGATCTCTATGCGCATCAGGTTTCGGGCGGCATGGGCCAGCGCGCGATGATCGCCATGATGCTGATATCCGAACCGGAATTGCTGATTGCCGACGAGCCTACATCGGCGCTCGATGTGACGGTGCAGCTCGAAATCCTGCGCATCCTCGACAAGCTCGTCAGCGAGCGTGGCATGGGCCTGATCTTCATCTCGCACGATCTGCGCCTGGTCTCATCGTTCTGCGATCGCGTCATCGTCATGTACGCCGGCAAAATCGTCGAGGAATTGAAGGCATCGGAACTGCCGAACGCCAAGCATCCATATACAAAAGGATTGCTCAATTGCATGCCATCGATCGGTACCAGCCGGCACCCGCTGCCCGTGCTGGAGCGAAAAGCCGAGTGGGCACTATGACCGAGGTCATCTCCATCGACGGCCTGTCGGTCGATTATCATGGCTACCTGGCGCTCGACCGGGTGGGCCTCTCGGTGAGCGAGGGCGAGTCCTTCGGACTGGTCGGTGAATCCGGCTCCGGCAAATCGACGCTGCTGCGCGCGATTGCGGGCTTGGCACCCGTGAGCGGGGGCGCAATCGCCGTCGAGGGCGCGACGCTCGCCGCCAACCGCCGCAGCCGCGCCTTCTACCGGCGCGTACAGATGGTGTTCCAGGATCCCTACGGGTCGCTTCATCCGCGCCAGACGGTCGACCGCCAACTGCTGGAGCCACTCGTCATCCACGGCATCGGCGATGAGGAACGGCGCATCCAGACCGCGCTGGATGAGGTCGGGCTTAGCTCGGGTTTCCGCTTCCGTTATCCGCATCAGCTTTCGGGCGGGCAGAGGCAGCGCGTCGCGATCGCCCGCGCCCTGATCGTCGAGCCGTCGATCCTGCTGCTGGATGAACCGACATCGGCGCTGGATGCGTCGGTGCAGGCCGAAGTGCTCAATCTGCTCGAACAGATCCGCCACGACCGCGGGCTGACCTTCCTCATGGTCAGCCACGATCTCGGTGTCGTCACCCACATGTGCGATCGCCTGGCGGTCATGCAGACCGGCCGGGTCGTCGAGCGGCTATCCACCACCGATCTCGTGGCCGGCAGAATCTCCGAGAGCTATACGAGCAAACTGATGCTGGCGAGCAAAGGTTTTACGCGCGATCAACCTGGCGTTTAGTGCGGATGCCATACCATTCAGCCGGATGCTCGATTGAAGGGGCGGACGCTAAATCGTACGATGCCTGACATGTGCCGAAGAGGGTGCAAGTGGAAAATCATCGATGGTCGATCGCGTAGAATTCCGGATTTTCCCGGATGACAATCAATGGAAGATGAACCGGGATAACGAGTTCGTAGCCGTGTTTTCGAGCCGCGAACTGGCGATCGAAGCCGCTGAAGGCTACCGTAGCGAGATTGCGCAGAATGGCGGTGTAACCAGCATCATCGTTCTCAAGCCGGATGGCAGCGAGCACTCAATCCAGCCGTAGCACCGATCGGAACGGCAGGGTCAGTACGCTTTCGCCATTGTCGTTCACGACCTCGAACTGCCTGGCTTCCAGAGGTTCCCCATACTTGACCCGTTCCGCCAGCAAGTCGCGCGCCGCCTGCCTGGCTTCCTCGGCAGCAGCTGCCTTGCCAGGCATTTCGACACCTTCCTGATCGGTGATCAAGGTGTCACCGTTGCGAACATTAAAATAAAACCGCGGCATCCCAGTGCTCCCTTTCGAAGGGACAATGCAGATGGGCGTGTTTTGTTGCGCCCAGCGATCCTGTCCTCGCTCCAAAGGGTGTTCGCCGCCGGGCCACCGCGGCAATGTCTCGACGGGCATCGGTGTATTCTCGGGCGTTGAGTGCCGGCGCGAGACTGCCTCCCTGGTCCGCGTCGAATGCGGCTTTGACCATCATTTTTCCGAGCGGTTGGGACGTCGGGTCTCTACGCACATAGCGGCCCGGCAAGGCGTAGACACTTCATCTGCGACAGCTTTAGCTGTCGATCGACCGCGCGGGAACGCCCCGGATCTCGTTGGAATTGGCGGGATGAATATCATGAGACACATGCTCCGCAAGATAAAGGCAATAGTCATCGAGCGCATCGGCGAGCGCAAGTGCCGCCTCCGTCTCACGCCAGCCGGCGCGGATCATCTGGAGCACGATCTGCCGTGCAACTGCCGCCGCTTCCCTGCGGCTCTCCAGCGAGCGCCTTCGGTCGCTTGGGCCGGTTGTTGGTCCTCGAACCTCAATTGTGTCCAGCATGATAGACCCCTTGAGTGTGTGGTGTGCAGATACAATACCCCTTAATTTTAAGGGGTCTACTCCAATATATTATGATTGAAAGATGTAAGTGACCGAGCCGGCAAGCCATTTTGGGGAATGACAGGGGTACGATGCCGTCCGGTCAATTCAGATATGCGCTGATTTGATCGGCTGATCAATACGCAAAATTAGCAGGTTCGCAGATAGGTTGGTCGCCAGAATATGAAGCCAGCCGCCATTGTTGGTATCGGGCGAAGCTCCGATAAAGCTACCAACAAGAACACCCGATGCAGCAGAGCGGCAAAAAGCAAAAAGCCCGGAAAACCGGGCTTTTGGGAGTATTTTTTCGGACCATCACGGACGGTCTGAAAAAGGGAATGGTGCCAGAAGAGGACCATGGAAAAGACGCTAAATCGTTGTTCATAAAGTGAAATTTATGATGTGATTTTGTCGCATACCAACAAAAATACCAACATTTCCAAATTCGTCTTGGATTCTGCGGTTAGCTGAAACGCTTCTACGTGCTCCAAATCAGCAATGCGGTTATTAACAGAAATATCACAATCCCGCGTTTACCGAAGCATCAATGCGGCCGAATTCCGTCTTTTCGATCATCACGAAAATGCAATGACCATTTGAACGATCGGCCCAAAGCTCGCCGACAAGCCTTTTTCCTTGGCATCATCAGCGGTGGCGATGTGCCCGCCCTTGTACTCCACGACCGAAATCCGGCCATCCTTCAGCAATGCGACAAAGTCGGGATGGAACTTATCCGTTGCAGTCTGGAGCCAGAATGAGTTCGGTTGTTGCGATGTGTTGCGTAGCCAAGCCTTCACATCGCCCATACGCTGCAGATAGACCGCACAATCATGCTTTTCCCCGGTAGGTTCTAGATCGCCGATCACACGGAACAAATGGTTCTTGAAGTCCGTCCGGCCCTTGTACGCGTGTAATGTCCGTCACCGTCGCTGTCACGCCTTCATGCGCAGGCTTTCCACAAGGGCGGCGATCTGTTCGATCGTGCTGCCGTCGGACATCCCGTCTGATGGCAATTCCTTCAAGCCGTTGATGATTTCCGCCTGCCGGTCAGCCGCCACGTTGCCGTAGCTAACAAATGTCGTCAGCACCTGTTCATGCCCAAGGTTCTGGCTCCAGGCTTTGTAATCTTCCGGCGATCGGCAAAGCTTTTGACCAAGCGCGGCAAGGGTGCTTCGCAGGCTATGCGGATTGGCATAGGGCAATCCGGCAGCCTCGAATGCTGTCTTGAAAATGCGCCGGATGGCAGCGGCGTTCGACCAATGGTCACGGCATAGACCGGCGGCGCCAAAGTATCCTTCATTGCCGCGAGCCATGCGGGTTTTGGGAAAGACCGGATCATCCGGCCCAAACAACAGCGTGGCCGTCAGGTAGTCGATCCAAGCGGTAACGATCGCCTCCACATCATCGCCCACGGGGAAAAATGTTGTGTCGATACTCTTGCGGTTCTTGGTCCGGACGTCGCGTGCGTCCTGAAACACGCGACGCTCCGGAAGCCGGAGGTGCCTCATCTTCAAGGAGGCGGTCGCATCGTCGCGCGCGCCGGTCAGAAGCGTGAAGGCGATGATGGCACGGTCGCGCTTTTCCACATCGCTGCCGGTAGGCATCTCAGAAAGCACAAGCTTGGTCTGATCGATTGTCGGAACCCGTTTGTCGCGGTGCGCTGTTGCGATCCGGCTGTCATTGGCGTTCGGATTGAAATATTCCGCGTCGCTGTAGGCAATTCGCGACCTGTAACCCTGTTGACCGGCAAGCCAGGAGAAGAAGTGCTTGAGCGCTATAAGCCGCGCATGGATGGTGGACTTAGCCAGCGGCTTGCCAGTCTGCTTATTGCGTTCATTGGCAAGATGCGTCTTGAAGCCGGTTGCCTGGGCTATGCGAAAGAGTTGAAAGTCGCGATATCGAGTCCACTGTTCGAAGCCCGCGATGGCGGCCGCGACCGCATCGATCGTGCTTATATCCATCCGCTTCGCTTCCTTAAGATAGATGAAATAGTCCCGCTTGATGCGCTCGTTTTTCGGGCAGTGCTTCTTCATGCCATTGGCTCCTGTTTCAAGTAATCATTTCAACGGGGATTGGTGATATCGGTTAAGCTTGGCTGACCCCGTGGAAATGACACCTCCGCAAGCCGCATCAGCAGGGGCAGTCCGGCCGCGCTGACGTTCTTGTTCATGATTGTCTCACAAGCTTCGCAGATCGCTGAAATGTGCCCGCTCTTGGCCGCCTTGGGCACATAGTCGATCAGGCGGCCGGCAGCGGCTCGCGGCACCTTGCATCGGAAGCAGAAGAATTCCTGAAGCTGGCAGCGCTGCTTCGGCTTCCTGCGCGTTTCGAGATAATCCTTGAGATCGGGACCGAGTATCAGCAGCGGCTTCTTGTCCGTGATCGCAGGCAAGCCGCCCTTCAGCCAAAGCCGCACGGTGCCCTTGGCTACACCCAATACGATGGCTGCCTCCTCAACCGTGTAGCTGCGATGAATCTTGATGGCGCGCCAGTTCGGCCGGTTGCGGGCCATTCATCAGCCCTCGCCTTCGAATAGCGCCCGGACATCTTCCACGCGCCATACCGTGACGCGAGCGCCAAGTTTCATCGGCTTGGGAAAGCGGCCATCCTTTATACCGGCCCACCAGGTGGACTTGGAAACAGGGATGGGGCCACGCGGCGCGATGATTGCGGAAAGCCGGACGAAGCCGGTTGTGGGGAAAGCAGTGTAGTTCGGCATGGTGCCACCTCGTTCTGTTGAATGCGAGGTGGTTTTAGATTGGCCGATAGGAGCGTTGGCCGAATTCGGGTTACGTCAAACCGATTTAGTACTCTGTCTCCCGTTATTCGGTTTGGTCCTCCAGTAAGACTTTGGCTTCGTTTAGAAATTTCCGAGCGGTGTCTTCGTCCAACCGCAAACCGATTTGAATTACAGCGCTAACGATGTTCGCGGTAGCCCCATTCTTGGCTTTGCTCGGATCAAATTGATACTTTTTCATAGCCATTGCGAGAATCATCTTGAGCATGCTCTTGCGTTCTCGCGGTTGGACATCATTCAATCCGGCACGCTGTCGTTTGTCCAATTCCGCGAGGCGAGCTTCAAGCATCTGGTTTTGTTCGTGCAGCTCTATTGCCGTGTCAAAGATACTGTCAAGTTCTTCGCGCGATTGGGTAATCTCGGCATATGTTTGATCGCGTTCGGTTAGCAGACGTTCAAGAAACGCACTGAGCTTGTCGTATTCAGTCTTCCAATCGGCAATTTGAAGGCCACGAGCTTTCACAGCATCAAACGCCATTGGATGCATTAAGAAGCCAGTCCGTTCTGCCCATCCCAGCAAATAGGGAGGCGTATTTTTCTCATTCAACTGGCCGACTTCGACGGCACGCTTGATCAATTCAAGCTGCGCGTGGAAGCTCGCGACGAAAATGGAGTTTCCCTCATAGCGGCTGATCTTCTCAAGCGTTACAGCACGTGGATCTTTTCCAAATGAAATGGCGACAGCTTCCTCCGCTGTCCAATAAGAAATTTTTGACCAATAATCCCAATCAGTGTTGGCGCGAACGTCATTGAAGAAACGATCCTTGTCGAGATTCAAGACGAGCTGCACGCGCTCGTCCATAGATTTTTGCTTCTCGGATTCGAGGATTTGGAAAAATTGGCCGGGCGGCATTGCGGCTATACTATCGATAAATCGATCGGCATCTGCCTTCGCTTTTTCAAATCGATTCTTGTGCTCGGGATATTGTTCCCAATATTCCTCACGAGCGAATACGTGGAGATCGGGAAATAGGCGGTCCACGACAAAGCCAACTGGATCGTCTTCCCAGTGTCGCACATTGGGATACATCTTAATGCCTCGAATCAACCACGGCCATTATCCGCGACACAACGCAGAGTCGGAAAGGGAAAATCTCTTTACCGCTTCCTGCCCCTAAGATTCCGCACCAATTGAATTTCCAGCGGACCACCATCGGCTTTTCGCCCGGTTCTTCCCACTAGTAAGGCATCAATGATTACGCGACGGTCGCTTCTGACGCTTTGCTGCCGTTTGACGATCTCACCGTTTATGTCCGCTTAGCGCCCCAAAATCAGACATTGAATCCGTTTTGGCAATTGACCAGAAGCGGACATTCGAGCAGCTAGCCGAGTTGGCACCTCGACGCGAATCGCGGGACAATTTCAGGGAGATTAGTAACCGAACGGATGACCAGTTCGAAGTTCAGCGATGCTGAAAGGCCTTGAATCGCCGGCCCCGAGCAAGCAATTTGCAACTTATCATTGTCAAATACTTGTGAAACTGTAAAAGAAATCGAGCTGGGGGCGCGATGTGTAAGATTTATTACAAAATACGTCTAAGACTTTCGGCGATTGCTTGTATGGCGATTGCATGTTTCGCTCTAATGGACGGAAGTGAAGCGGCGTCGCAGAACCGTGTTCCGCGCGTGTTGATCCTCTATCCCTATGACGAAAGGATACCTGCGACGAGCATTGCAGGGCAGTCTGTCAGAACTCATCTTATGGATGCCACCGACGGAAAGATCGATCTTTTTACGGAATTTCTCGATCTCGCACGATTTCCGCAAAGTGCTCACATCGATCGGATGTCGCGCTACCTGAGTGAAAAATACGTCGATCATCGTCCCGATGTCGTGATCACCCTGGGGGAAGAAGCCACCAGGTTCATGAATACGCATGGCCGCCGCATAGCTCCTGACGCACGCATCGTCTACGGCGGCTTCGACAGAGAGACGGCTGCCGAACTTGACCTGCCGACGAGCGCTGTCGGAGCGGTCTCCGAATTTGATGTTGAAAAGACCGTTGCACTCGCGATGCGACTTCAACCAGACGCAAAAAGGCTGGTTGTCATGGTCGGCTCATCAAGCTTCGATCAGCGCTGGCTCCGTACCGCGAAAGTGGGGTTGGCCGATATCGAAAAAACCCTCGAAACAACTTATGTCACAGGCTTTTCCATCGACGAGTTTGCCGAACAAGCCAGCCAGTTGCCCGACGACACCGTTCTGGTCGTCCTCACAATCATGCGAGATCGCAATGGTCGTAATCTAGCACCTCGGACGGCGTTGGAACGAATTACCGCCGTCGCAAACGTTCCTGTCTATGGACCGTATTCAACCTATATCGGCTCTGGTGCGGTGGGGGCGAACTCTGTCACATTCGAGTCTGTTGGAGAGGCTATCGCAAAGTTGTCGCTTGAGATCATAGCGGGGCGGGATGTCGCGGACATTGACGTTCAGCCACGTTATCTCGTCGATGCCCGCCAGATGCAACGGTGGGGCTTTGCCGAGTCCAATTTGCCACCAAATACAATCGTATCCTTTTCAAAGCCGTCAGTCTTTGATGAGTTCTTCCCCCAAGTCATGACAGTACTTGCGTTCATCCTTGCCCAGAGCGTTGTCATCATTGCTCTTGTCTTTGAACGCCGTCGGCGCGGAAGGGCTGAAAGAGAGGCTCGCAATCGACTCCATGAACTGATTCACCTCAATCAGTCTGCGACTGCTGGGGCGTTATCTGCATCAATTGCTCATGAACTCAATCAGCCGCTTGGAGCAATATTGATCAACGCTGAAACTGCAGAACAGCTGCTCCGTAACGAAACGCCAGATTTGTCCTTGATCCGCCAGATACTTATCGACATCCAGGATGCTGACAGGCGAGCAGGCGACATGATCGGGCGCATGAAAGGCCTTCTCAAGAAGCGTAGCGAAATTGACTGGCAGGAATTTGACCTGAACAACGTTGTCAAGAGCGCAGCTCAAATCTTACAGGCGGACATTGCCCGAAAAAAGGTCCGGTTGGAAATCGCCCATCACGACAGGGCATTGCTCGTACGCGCGGATCAAGTTCATATTCAGCAGGTGGTTTTGAACCTGGCGACCAACGCCATCGACGCAATGCAAGAGTTTCCTGTCGCGGACAAAAGATTGAAGTTTGAGACCTCTCTGGATGCCGTGTCGGGAAAAGTCGAATTTGCAATTTCGGACACGGGTGGAGGCATAGCGACAGAAAATCTGACTTCTGTTTTCGACGCGTTTTACACTACCAAAGCGAAAGGAACGGGGCTTGGCCTCTCGATTGCCCGTGCTATCATAGAAATCTATGGTGGAAGGATTTGGGCCGATAACCATCCACAAGGAGGTGCCATTTTCCGGTTTGCTCTCCCACATGCCGGCGGCGGCTAGCACATGGTCACAGCAACTGTTCACATCGTTGACGATGACACGTCGTTCCGCACCGCAGTTGCGCGGTTGCTAAAAGCATCAGGTTTTGATGTTGAGAGCTATAGTGGCAGCCAAGAACTATTGGATCGCGTACCCGACGGTCCAGGCTGTATCCTGCTCGATCAGAACATGCCGGGGCTTTCCGGTCTGGAACTGCAGGACAGGCTTTTGCAGCTTGCTCCGCTCATGCCAATTATTTTCCTTAGTGGCGCGGGAAGTGTCTCAACGAGCGTTCGAGCGATGAAAGCGGGCGCGGATGACTTTTTGGAAAAACCTGCCTCAAGCGCGGATTTGCTCGCTGCGGTTCGCCGAGCCGTGGCACGAGGAGAAGCTCAGCGCCTTGAGCAGGATAAGCTGAATTTGCTGCAGGCAGTATTCAAAAGTCTGACCCCCAGAGAAGTGCAGGTGTTCAAGCAGATGGTGCGCGGGCGATTGAACAAACAGATTGCCTTCGATCTCGCTACCTCGGAACGCACCATCAAGGCCCACCGACACAAGGTTATGGAGAAGTTGCACGCCAGATCTTTGGCAGAAGCGATCTCTATCGCTGACAAATTGGGTCTACTCGGCCCGCCCGATTGACAGAACAGCCCTGAAATCTGCACTAAAGGTCAATATCGCCACCTCCAAAAATGGATACAATACGTGAAGTCGATGGATTTGATTGTGTCGGCCGTGGGGGACGAGCGCTGGAAAATCTTAAAGGGAAAATCGCTGTTATAGATGACGATCTCGGCATCCGCACGAGTGTGGAGCGCCTCTTGAAGTTAAATGGCTTTGAAGTTGATGCATATGCATCGCCGGAGCTTTTTCTTTGTCAGGATTATACGGATGTATACGCATGCCTGGTTCTTGATGTTCATTTCGACGGAATGTCCGGGCTGGATCTTAGAAAATTCTTGCTCAAGTCAAAACCGAATATTCCGATCGTATTCATCAGCGCGGAAGATGCTGACCAGATTCCGGAATTGCCCGCCGATCATGCATTTCTGCACAAACCATTTTCCGGGTCATTGTTGATCAAAACTATACGCAGCGTAGTGGCATCATAAATGTCTGGTTTGCAACGCCCCCGATGTTCATGCGAGCGCGCGCAAGACTCCCTTTAGTACAATAGAACTTTTGCATACTGCCCTCTACGTTGGGCGCAGCCGTATCGATCGCCGGGTAAGTCGGCGTACCCGCGCGACACCAAAACCTTACGGCAGTCAGGGAGCACGAAGATGAGTAGCAGAGACACCGCCGAACGTGACGGTATCAGCCGCCGCAAAGTCTTGTTGGCCGGCGGTTTCGTCGCCAGGCACCTGCGACCTATGTCAAATATCCGCCGCGCCAGGCACCCGGTAGATTTTCGCTGGATCACCTCATCGAGAAAATCCAACGTGGCGCGCAATAACTTTCATAAGCCGATTCAATCTGGTTCGCTCGTCATGGCTGGCGCACCAATGCCTCAAATCGTGAAGGAGTGAGAAATGCACGCCTGGATCAAGCGCCTTCTTTTACCGCTCTGCATGTTAATGGCGGTTTCGTCGCAAGCCTGGAGTGCCGATGATCTGAAGTCATGGAACGATGGGCCGAACAAGAAGTCCATTACCGATTTTGTTGAACGCGTCACCAAAGACGGCTCGGCGGATTTCATCCCTGTCCCCGAACGCGTCGCCGTCTTTGACAATGACGGCACCCTCTGGGCGGAACAGCCGCTTTACTTTCAGCTTTTCTTCGCGCTCGATCGCGTCAAGGTGATGGCACCCGATCATCCTGAATGGAAAACGCAGGAGCCCTTCGCCTCGCTTCTGAAGGGCGACGTCAAAGGCGCGCTGTCAGGCGGCGAGAAGGCGATCATGGAAATCGTCATGGCCACTCACTCTGGCATGTCGAGCGATGAATTCGATGCGATCGTTCGCGATTGGGTAAAGACCGCCAAGCATCCGAAATCCGGCAAACACTATACCGAGATGGTCTATCAGCCGATGGTGGAGCTCTTGGGATATCTCCGGGCCAACGGCTTCAAGACCTATATCGTCTCCGGTGGCGGCATCGATTTCATGCGGCCGTGGACAGAAGAAATTTATGGGGTCCCACCCGAACAGGTCGTCGGCAGCAGCGGCAAGATCGCGTTTGAAATGCTGGACGGGAAGGGTGTGATCATGCGCATTCCCGAGATCAATTTCATCGACGACAAGGCGGGCAAGCCCGTCGGCATCCACCAGCACATCGGCCGCCGGCCCGTGATGGCGTTCGGCAATTCGGACGGCGACCTGCAGATGCTGCAATGGACCTGCACGCGGCAGGGCCCCAGCTTTTGTGCCTATGTTCACCATACCGATGCGAAGCGCGAATGGGCTTATGATCGGAACTCCTCCATCGGACGGCTGGCAAAGGGTCTGGACGAAGCCAAGGCCAGAAGCTGGACCCTTATCGACATGAAAGAAGATTGGAGTAAGGTGTTTGCATATGAGTGATTCATCTGGAGGTAGAAGGTAGGATCATCCATGATGGAAAAACAGGCCACGCACGTACTCGCCAGCAATCGAATGACGTGGATTCCAGGCGGGACCTTTCTGATGGGATCGGACAGCCACTATCCCGAGGAAGCACCTGCGCATAAGGTGCGTGTCGATGGGTTCTGGATCGATGTGTGCGCCGTCACGAACCGGGAATTCGCCACCTTTGTCGATGCGACGGGCTATGTCACGGTAGCGGAGCGTCCGGTCAATCCCGCGGACTATCCTGGCGCCATTCCCGGAATGCTCGGTCCTTCATCGGTTGTGTTCATCAAGCCGAAGCCGCCGGTTGACCTCTCCAATCGCTATAACTGGTGGAAATATGTCAGCGGGGCAAACTGGCGGCATCCCAGAGGGCCGGCAAGCTCGATCAAGGGCCTCATGGACCATCCCGTGGTCCATGTCGCTTTCGCCGACGCCGAAGCTTACGCCGCATGGGCCGACAAGGAATTGCCGACCGAAGCGGAGTGGGAATTCGCCGCCCGGGGCGGGCTGGAGGCCTCGGAATATGTCTGGGGCGACGAGATGACACCCGGCGGGCACCACATGGCAAATACGTGGCAGGGGCAGTTTCCCATACAAAATAGCCGGGACGATGGCTTCGAGGGCACCGCTCCTGTTGGGTCATTTCCCGCCAACGGCTATGGCCTGTTTGATATGGCCGGCAATGTCTGGGAATGGACGACCGACTGGTATCAGGAGCATGGCAAGATCGAAAGTCCTTGCTGCACGATTTCAAATCCGAGGGGCGCCAACCAGGCAGACAGCCTGGACCCCAGTCTGCCGGAAATTGCTATACCGCGAAAGGTGATGAAGGGCGGTTCGCATCTTTGCGCGCCGAACTATTGCCGCCGCTACCGGCCCGCCGCCAGGATGGCACATCCTGCCGATACCGCGACCTGCCATCTGGGATTTCGCTGCATCGTTCGCGGGCAACAGCGACCACCAGTATCCAATCGGAAAATTTGAAATGATGCGTCTCAAGAACGTATCGGCGGCCACGTTCATCGCGGCACTCTGCGTCATGACAGGCGCGGCGATAGCGCAAGAGGGCGACAACGAACTGGCCAAGAAGCTGAGCAACCCGATCGCATCACTGATCAGCGTGCCGCTACAGTTCAACTACGACCAGGGCTATGGTCCGAATGATGGGTTTCGTGCTTACCTCAACATACAGCCGGTAATCCCGATCTCGCTCAATGACGAGTGGAATGTCATTTCGCGTACCATTATTCCCGTGATCCAACAGAACGACATCGTTGGCCCATCGGGCACCCAGTTCGGCATGGGCGACATCACCCAAAGCTTCTTCTTCTCGCCGGCCCATCCCGGCCCGAGCGGCATCATCTGGGGCGTTGGCCCAGTCTTCCTGCTGCCCACTGCCACCGACGACATGCTGGGTTCGGAAAAGTTAGGCATCGGTCCGACAGCCGTTGTGCTCAAGCAGATGGGCGGCTGGACAGTCGGTGGTCTCGGAAACCACATCTGGTCGGTGGCGGGCGACGACTCGCGGCCGGACATCAGCTCGACCTTCCTGCAACCCTTCGTTTCCTACACGACCCCGACGGCATGGACGTTCTCGCTCAACACCGAAAGCACCTACAACTGGAAAAGCGATCAATGGTCCGTGCCGGTTAATCTCGTTGTCTCAAAGCTGGTCAAATTCGGCCACCAACCCGTCAGTCTGTTCGCTGGTGCTCGCTACTGGGCGGAAACGCCAGAAGGCGGACCGGAGGGCTTCGGCTTACGGGCCGGACTCACATTCCTGTTTCCCAAATAAGCCAAGGTCGTCACCGGCAGGGACGGCAGGCGCCTAAACCAAGAAGGACTGCGCAATGACTAAATATCACAAACTGGGTCTGGCGGTGGCGATTACACTCCTCCTCGGCTCGTCAGCGCTTGCCGCCGATGTCTCGCCGCTTGTCACGCCGCAACCGGCGCCTGAGGAAAGCCCGGACTGGTCATTCGCAGCGTCGCCGTATTTCTGGGGCGCGAGCATCTCTGGCAAGACCTCGCAGTTCGGCGTACCGAAGACGATCAAGATCGATTCGAGCTTCGGGGACATTCTCGAAAACCTCGACTTCGCTTTCATGGCGGCGGCCGAGTTCCGCTATGAGCGCTTCAGCGTCATCGGCGATTTCATGTACACCAAGGTGTCGGACAATGCCGATACGCCCTTCGGAGTACTGGCGAAGCAAGTTGACGTCCAGTTCGAATCCGTCGCCGGATTGCTCGGCGTGGGCTACGCGGTCATCGACGGCCCGCAAGGACATCTCGATGTCGTCGGCGGTATCCGGGTGTGGTCGGTCGATACGACGATATCCTTCAATGGCGGCTTCCTCGATGGGCGCGAAGTCGATGATGGCGCCACTTGGGTGGACGGCATGGCCGGTCTGCGCGGCAAATATATGATCACGCCCGAGTGGTTCGTATCTGGCTGGGGCTTCGTCGGCACCGGCGGCGCCAAGATCGACTGGGATGTAGCCGCCAACATCGGTTACCAGTTCAACGACACCTTCTCGGCGATCGCGGGTTATCGCGCGCTTGGCGTCAACTATCGTCACGATGGCTTCATCTTCGACACAGTGCAGCAAGGGCCGATCCTGGGCGTTACCGTGAAGTTTTGACCGGTCGTTTTCGCTACCGGCCCTCATGACGGACTGAGGACCAACAGTCTTGCTGACTTCTTGTGGCTTGCAATCAGTTTTCACAGGCTGTTTGCCTGCCAGTGAACTCACGTGATGGGCATAGCTGTCCGCCAGATCTTGACGGCCACTGGAGCAGACGGGATCAGGCCTGTGGTTGTTCCGGCGGTACCGCTCCCGTAGTATGCGCTGTGATATGGCCCCCAAGCCGATCCTGCCGTCGGTCAGTCGCGAGCCCTCGCCCAAGGTGAATAGCGCAACGTGACAGGGATGATCTGTAATTGTACTACGCGAATGCCTTTGGGCCGATTGGCACCATCGTTCTTCATGGTGCGGGCGCATCTTTCATCCAGCGTACTCCGTTGGAAAAATAGAGCCCACGCTCTGCACCGACGGCCATGTAGACTTTGTCTCGTCCTTCGAAGAACGCGGCAAATCCTCCGTTCAATCTTGTCAGGCAGCCGAGCGGCTTTCTCTTTCCGCCCGCCATTTTGTAGATGATAGCGACGTCAGACGTAACGGCCTGGATGATCTTTTCAGAGCGATCATAGGCGCCACAGGCTCCCGCCAAGCTTGGTTCGTCGAAAGCGGAAAAGAGGCTGGCGGCGGCCTTGGCGTCCGGCCACAGCGAAAGCGTGCCGACGAACCGGTGATCGAGCTTTGGATCGCACAGGGCGGCAGTCTCCTCGATCTCATCGAGCGATCGACTTAGGAAGGTGATGGAGTAGTTTCGCGCGCCGAATTTTTCGAGCTCGTCCGTCAGTTCCTCGTATGTGCTGCGGCCGAGCCCGAAGGTCCGATCGAAATCGGCGTCATCAACTGCAAAAGCCCGCAGACCATGGTCGGCGTTGGAAAGAACAAACGTCTTCCGGACCTTCGACCGCACGACTTTGGCAAACCTCCGCCAGCAGGCCGCATGGCCCGTCCCGTCGTCGCATCTGCCAGGTCGATGCGACTGGCTGAGAGAACTTCCATCGCTCTGAAGCGCATTGATAAGGTCGGCTCGCGTAATCACCTCTTTGTCGAACGGCATGGCGGCCAAGTTGGCGCCGAGCTGTTCGATGACCAGTCGAGTCTGGTTCGAAAAGCCCAACGAGATCAGCACAGATATGTCTTTGCCCACTCTTCACCGTCCCTCGAAATGACATACGACACACTCATGCTGACACTTCGACTGCATCCGCCGCACTCCGAAAGTTCCCCTGAACGCGTCCTTCCCATGCCTCCAGACTTTCATGCTTTACAGATAAGAAGCCATATCCGCGCTCGGCGCTGATCACGCCATAACTTCCACCGGTTAGGAAACAGCCTATTTCACAAGGCCAAGATTTATCAGTTGAACGCGTCTGTTAACGGCGTTCGCGGGATTGGCGGAGTCTATGGGCCATTCCTGCCCGACACCGATTGAATAGAGGCGATCCGGCGAGACTGCAAATGTGGTCGCCAGAACTTCCCGGATTGCGTCAGCGCGCTGTTGGCTGAGCTCGAGATTGTGCTTGGGATTGCCGGTAGAGCTTGTATGGCCAACCACAAGGAATTTGTATCGGAACAGATCGGGGTGATGCAGCGCATCCGCAATGAGCCCCAGCGCACGGTACGAATCTGGCTCTATCGCGATCGAATTGTTCTCGAAATTGATCTCCACCACCAATTGGGAGAGCTTCGCCAGCCTGCTCCAATCCGGTAGCTGAGTCACGCCATTCCCGACGTTTGCGTTTGCTTGCTCCATGAGCAACGCAATATCAACCTCGGGCGCGGCTGCATCCAGTCTACCAAGCGATGTTATCATTTGCTTGTGCGTGAGTTGTTGAGCTCCGACGTCGCCTACGTTGGCAAGAACGCCGAATCCGATCGTCGAAGCTAGCGCAAGCAAGAGATTGTTGGTTCTCGACCTGGTAGCCATCTTAGCGCCATCCCGCATCTGTGATCGCCTGATTGCATTCGTCGCTGATATGTTTGGTGCTCTTGATCAGGCACCTGAGAATGTTGCCGTCGCCGCGCATGCCCTTGCAGCGTTGTGCCATGGCGTGTCGGCATACCTTCGAATAGCCTTGCTGTGCCGCCTGCCGCTGCTCGATGGAAGCGATGACCGTTTCCAAGGTGGCGGTGCATGTCGCCGATACCTTCGAAGCCTTGGCTTCGAGACAGCCTTGGATGGCCCCATTGCCGAGGTTCAACCCTTTGCAGTGACGCTTGATATCGGCCCCGCATTCCTTGGCGAGCACAGTAATCGCGTCAGCGTAACTCAACGTTTCGGCTCGAGCTGAGCCGGCCAGACAGAGACAACCGATGAAGGTCATCAATAAGCAAAGGCTAGATCTGGTGCGCATACTGAATCCCTTCTGAACGTCCGGCCCAGCCACTTGGCAAGTTGCCTATCAACGACGGTCTGAAGCATTTTTTTCCGATGACACGGCGCTTCCGGTTGATTTGCTATCAAGGATCTCCGCTCCGCAAGACTCCCTAAAGTACAATAGCGCCGCAATAACACGAGCCTATATTGGTCCGGCAGACTCTTGATTGAAGCGCTCAACTTGCGACCCGCCAGATTGCGGCCGATCGCACTTCATTTGTTCATTCAGATTGACCATTCAAGAAACGGGAAGGGACTGAAATGTTGAAGGACACCGATCGACAAGATCCACCACGCAAAATCTCGAAAGTGGGGATTACCAGACGAAGCCTGCTTGCCTCCAGCGCGGCATTGTTGGCATCCGCCTCCCTGATGACGGGGTCAGCGGCAGCCCAGGCGTCATCCAAGCCCAATATTCTCCTGATCGTCTCGGATGACACGGGCTATGGCGATCTCGGACCCTACGGCGGCGGAGTGGGGCGAGGAATGCCCACGCCCAATATCGACAAGATGGCCGATGAGGGCATGACCTTCCATTCCTTTTATGCCCAGCCAAGCTGCACCCCCGGTCGTGCGGCGATGATCACTGGACGAATTCCCAATCGTAGCGGCATGACCACCGTGGCGATGCAGGGCCAGGGTGGTGGCTTGCCGGCGGCCGAGTGGACGCTGGCGTCCGTTCTCAAGCGCGGTGGATACCAGACCTACTTCACCGGAAAATGGCATCTCGGCGAGGCTGACTATGCGCTGCCGAATGCGCATGGCTTCGATGAAATGAAGTATGTCGGGCTCTATCACCTCAACGCCTATACCTATGCCGACCCGACCTGGTTCCCGGACATGGACCCCAAAATGCGGGAGATGTTCCAGCGGGTGACGAAGGGTGCGCTGTCGGGGAAGGCCGGTGAAAAGGCCATCGAGGAATTCAAGATCAATGGCCAGTATGTGGATACGCCGGTCATCGACGGAAAGCCGGGTGTGGTCGGTATTCCGTTCTTCGACAATTACGTAGAGAAGGCGGCCATCGACTTCCTCGAGCAGGCGTCGAAGTCCGACAAGCCCTTCTTTATCGACGTCAACTTCATGAAGGTCCATCAGCCCAACATGCCGGCGCCTGAATTCGAGCACAAGTCGATGTCGAAGTCGAAATATGCCGACAGCGTCGTTGAACTCGATACCCGCATCGGCCGCATCCTCGATAAACTCCGCGAGACCGGCCTCGATAAGAATACGCTGATCTTCTACACGACCGACAACGGCGCCTGGCAGGATGTCTATCCGGATGCCGGCTACACGCCGTTCCGGGGAACCAAGGGCACCGTGCGCGAAGGCGGCAACCGTGTGCCGGCAATCGCGATCTGGCCGGGCAAGATCAAGCCCGATACGAAGAACCATGATATCGTCGGCGGTCTCGACCTGATGGCCACCTTTGCCTCGGTTGCGGGCGTTCCGCTTCCGACCGAAGACCTTGAAGGCCAGCCGACCATGTTCGACAGCTACGACATGTCGCCGATCCTGCTCGGTACCGGCAAGTCGGAGCGGACGTCGTGGTTCTATTTCACGGAGAATGAACTTTCGCCAGGTGCCGCACGTGTCGGCAACTACAAGGCCGTGTTCAACCTGCGTGGAGACGATGGTGCCAATACCGGAGGGCTTGCTGTCGATTCCAATCTCGGTTGGAAGGGACCCGCCAGTTATGTCGCCACCATACCGCAGGTCTTCGATCTCTGGCAGGATCCCCAGGAGCGGTATGACCTCTTCATGAACAACTTTACGGAGCGTACTTGGACGATGGTCACGATCAGTGCGGCCATCAAGGAACTGATGATGACCTATATCAAATATCCGCCTCGTAAGCTGCAGAGTGAGGGCTATACCGGTCCGATCGAGATTTCGAAGTATCAGCAGTTCCAGTGGATGCGGGAGCAACTTGAAAAGAATGGCTTCAACATGCCGATGCCCACTGGCAACTGACCAGGAATGTGAGGGGGTGACGATATCGTCGCCGCTTCGAACACAGATGGGCGCTGCGGGCGCCCCGCGAATACGCGGGCACCGCCCGCATGGGCCACTTCTCGTCTGTTCAAAGGAAGGCTGCACTATGAGACATTTTTTCTATGCCGTGACGCTGTTCGCAGCTTCTCTTTTCGCGAGCGCCGACGCCCTCGCCGCAAAATCCGTCAATCTCGGCATGCTCGTCTGTGACATGTCGAAGGGCATCGGGCTGATTATCATCGAGAAGCAGAAGATGACCTGCGAGTTCCGTCCGGTTAGTGGACCGACGGAAAAGTATACCGGCAAGATCACCGATATCGGAATTGAACTGGGGGAGGTCAAACAGGGCCACCTCGTCTGGGGCGTATTCGCGGCCGCTCTTCTCGACATGCAGCCAGGCGCATTGGCCGGTCACTATGCGGGAGTCGATGCGAGCGCGGCATTGGGCGTCGGCGTCGGCGCCAACGCGCTTATCGGCGGTACTGGCAAAGGCTTCATTCTCCAGCCGCTATCGGTCGAGGGTCAGGTCGGAATCAATGTCGCGGCCGGAGTGCGCACTGTAAGTCTCGCGTTCGAACTCGACTGATAATGTTGGCCACCGGCCATCGACAGCGACGTTTACTGGAGGCTACCCATGAACCGGCTTTGCACCGCAATTCTTGCATTTGCACTGGCAACCCTAATCGGCTCATCCACTGCTGCGCTGGCGGAAAGTACCAGGCCGTTCAAAGTGATCTATATCTCGGCTCTTTCCAACGATGGCGAAAAGGCCTTGATAAGAACGAGGGCGACAAAGTCTCGAGTCGAGGCGATACAGGCCGAAATCAATAGCGATCGGGCTCTCGTATCCCAACTGCGCGCCATGAACGTCCAGATCCGCAACATCATTGGTGCGGACAGGGCCATGAACGGCAGTGTGATCTACTATGTCCGATGAGGTGCTTCGATATCAAAACCTGGCCAATCCGAGTGGCCTTATGCGCGTGTGCTGGCCACCAATTCAACCATTACTACCCACAGGAGGGGTAAAATGAGCCGTTCGTTACGCAATTCAATATTGGTGCTGGGTGCCGTGATTGCCGGGGGGTTGGCAGTCCCGGGTTCCGCGCAAGAAATCAAACATTACAGTCCGAAGGGAAAGATGCCCTCGGAATATACAATCCAGGCTCAAAAATTACAGCGAGCGCTTCTGCCATTTGCGGACAAGCAAGACTTTGAGGAAGCCAAGCGCGGTTTCATCGCCGCGCCACCCTACCGCAAGATCATGAATGACAAGGGCGATGTGGCCTGGAATATGGACAACTGGGACTTCCTCCTGCAGGGGAAGGACTTCGACAGCATCCATCCATCGCTACAGCGACAGGCCCTGCTCAACATGGAATATGGCCTGTTTGAGGTTGTCCCAGGAATCTACCAGGTGCGCGGTTTCGACCTCGCAAGCATCTCGTTCATCAAAGGTGATACTGGCTGGATCGTGATCGATCCCCTGACGGTGAAGGAGACAGCTCGCGCTGCATTGAAATTCATCAATGAGAAACTTGGGGAACGCCCCGTTGTTGCGGTGATCATTTCCCATTCCCACGCCGACCACTTCGGCGGCATTCGTGGCGTCGTTGACGACGCGGCGCTCGCAGCCGGCAAGGTGCAGATTATTGCCCCTATAGGATTCATGAACGAGGCGATCGCGGAAAACCTCTATGCCGGCAATGCCATGACACGCCGCAAAACCTATACCTACGGCGACCTCATGCCCGTTAACCCGTTCGGCCAGGTCGATGCGTCGATCGGCAAGGGAGTTGCCAGCGGTGAAGTCGGTATCCTACCACCGACGATTACCATCGATCAGCCGATTCAGGAACTGACCATCGATGGTGTGCGGATGGTCTTTCAAAACACACCGGGCACCGAAGCGCCGGCAGAGATGAATACCTGGTTTCCAGACTTGAAGGCATTTTGGGCGGCCGAGAACATCGTCGGCGGCCAGCACAATATACTCACGTTGCGAGGGGCTCCGGTTCGGGACGCACTTGCATGGTCGCAATATATCAATGTTGCACTGTACGAATTCGGTGACAAGGCGGATGTAATGTTTGCCTCCCACAGCTGGCCGCGTTGGGGAAAGGAGCGGATTGCCGAAGTGATGCGCGGACAACGTGACATGTATGCGAACTTAAACAATCAAGTGCTGCATCTCGCAAACACGGGCGTGACGATCAACCAGATCCATAACGTCTACGACCCGCCCAAAAGCCTGCAAGACCAATGGTACACACGAGCCTATCACGGCTCCTACCTGCACAACAGCCGAGCGGTCATCCAGCGATATCTCGGGTTCTGGGATTTGAACCCGGCAACTTTGGTGCCCTTGTCGCCGGAAGATTCAGCGCCGCTTTACCTCGAAATGATGGGAGGCGCCACTAAGGTAATAGCAAAAGGGCGTGAACTGTACGCTCAGGGCCAATATCGTCTTGCATCCGAAATTCTCAACAAGCTCGTCTACGCAGAACCACGAAACCAGGATGCAAAAGATCTCCTTGCCGACATATATGAGCAGATGGGCTATCAGTTTGAAAGTCCGAGTCTTCGCAATAGTTTCCTGGCCGGGGCCAAGGAGTTGCGCGACGGGGTCATAGCTGTGAAAGCTGCAAAGGCCGGCAGTCCCGATTTTGTGCGCGGCACCACCACCCAGCTATTCCTTAACTATCTCGGCATTCAGATGGACAGCCGCAAAGCGGAGGGCATGAAATTCAAGATCAACCTGTCCACACCTGACAATGGCGAAAAGTTTGTCGTCGAGATGAGCAACGCCACGCTGACAACCATTGCCGGATATCAAGCCTCAGACGCAGATCTAACGATCATTATCGATCGCCGAGAATTGGAGGACGTGATGATTGGCACGGCGACACTTTCCGACAAGGTATCATCGGGCAAGGCAAAAATGGATGGCAATCCGCAAGTGTTGGCACAGCTTGGCTCGACGATGACAGCATTTGACAACTGGTTCGAGGTATTGCCGGGCACGAAGAAACTACCCGACGCATCGCCAAAGCATGAGGTGTTCAAGGACGACGCAACCTACTTCGAGGGACCGTAATGCGTCTCGATTGGGGGCAATATCCTTGGCATGGGCTTTAGAAGCACTAACTGACCAACCGTCGCAGTTGCGACGGTTGGATGGGCTTAACCCTAGCGGGGTGACCTATCTCTCTGGTATTTACAAGGCCTGAAAAAAGTACGGGCATATTGCAACGGTACAGGTCGAAATCCAATTCAGAGAACCTCTAACCGACTGCGCGCCATACGATATTGGGCCTTCGAACGCGATTTGCCAGGCGCGTCACGACCTCTCACAGGACGTAATATGTTCAGCTCAAGGCGTTCCATACGCAATCGCAGCGGCGTTAGAGTGGCCGCATCCGTTATTGCTGTACTCCTGACCGTCTATCTCTTTCTCTGCTATTTCATCGTGCCCGAGCTCTGGCTGTTTCGTGACCGGACTCACGTGCTGGACTTGAGCAATATGGTGACGACGACCGAACAGGATATTCCGGGTGATCCTATCAACGTGGGCCTGATTGGTACAAGGGAGCAGGTTATCCGCGCGTTTGCAGCTGCGGGCTGGGATCCAGCAGACAAGATCACCCTGCGGTCCTCCATCGAAATCGGATTGAGCGTCGTCCTCGATCGTCCGGACCTCGATGCCCCGGTAAGTGCACTACTGTTTGAGGGGCGCAAACAGGATCTGGCTTTTGAGAAACCTGTCGGGAAGAGTGCCGATGAACGGCATCACGTGCGTTTTTGGAAGACAACGACGTCGGGCTCTGACGGTCGACCTCTCTGGCTCGGTTCGGCAAGTTTTGATCGCGGTGTTGGCCTCAGCCACGACACTGGGCAAATCACGCACCATATAGGCCCTGACCTGGACGCGGAACGACAACTGGTCATCGACGATCTTCAAGAGGCTGGACAAATTTCGCGCACGTACGAGCAACCAGGTATTGGCGCGACCCAAGCTGGGCGCAACGGCGGCGGTGATCCCTATTTTACCGACGGAAGGGTACGTGTTGGGGTTTTGAGACCAGATACCGTGCGGTAGGGCTGCCCGCCGGCCGGGCGCCTGGACCTGTTAGTGGCTGCAACGATCGCCGAAGAGGCGCCTGAGTGAACCGAGAGTACAATGAAAAGCGACAGCGACATGAATCAAGTCAACGACCGCGATATGTATGACAGCCATCATGCAGCCATTCCAACGTGGACGTGGGTGGCCCCGCTCCTTGCTTCACTTCTCTTGGTACTCAAGTTCTCGCACATTGTGCCGTCTGATGAGGTTGCGGTCCTTCTGCTGGCAGGTGTACTCCTTGGCGCGGCCGTGTTCAGTGCGGTTCATCATGCCGAAGTCTTGGCGCTGAAGCTCGGCGAGCCATTCGGGTCAATTCTATTGGCTGTGGCTGTAACTGTTATCGAGGTGGCGCTTATCGTCTCGCTCATGGTCTCAGGCGGAACGGGCAGCGACGAGGTGGCGCGCGACACGGTCTTTGCCGCCGTCATGATCGTGCTCAATGGCGTCGTTGGCTTCTGCCTCGTGATGGGTGGACGTCGGCATTTTGAGCAGACCTTTCAGTTGCAGGGCGCTTCGTCGGCTTTGGCCGTGCTCGGCACGCTGGGCGCCCTGGCTCTAATCCTGCCAAACTATACGCTCTCAGCGCTCGGGCCGTCATATTCTCCAGTTCAGGTTGTATTCGTTGGGATCATGTCGCTGATCCTTTGGGGCGTGTTCGTGTTCGTCCAAACGATGAAGCACCGCGCCTATTTTCTTGATGCGCCAAGAATGGATGAAAATGCTCACACAATCATCGATGCTCAGTTCGGCGACACCAAGCCGTCCGACCGGGATGCCGGTATATGTCTCGGCCTCCTTCTCGTTTCGCTTGTAGCAGTCGTTTTGCTGGCCAAGACGCTCTCCCCATCCTTAGATAAGGGTATCGAAGTACTGGGTCTTCCCAGCGCCTTTGTTGGCGTGGTGATTGCCGCGGTTGTATTGCTTCCCGAAGGGATCGCGGCCGTCAGGTCCGCTCTCAGGAACCAGCTTCAAGACAGCATCAATCTCGCACTCGGCTCAGCGATAGCCAGTATTGGACTGACCATACCGACGGTTGCCATTGTTTCATTAGTGCTCGACCAGCAACTAACGCTCGGCATATCCGCTGCCAATATGACACTGCTGGTGCTGACGTTGTTCGTAAGTACCCTGACATTGGGCACGGGTCGCACAACAGTTCTGCAAGGTGCCGTTCACTTGGTGATTTTCGCCGTTTTTCTCCTTGTCTCGGCGATCCCATAGTCGCGGCATGGAATGAATGACTAAGCCGGATGTCGGTGCTGGCCGCGAAAATCGGCGATCTCCTACATAAGTCTTCTTAGCCTCCAGTAACTCGAACAGGTCTGTTACCATGGTCGGCATTCAATTCCATCCGCAAAGAATTCTCCCAACGAAACTTCGACTTCACACTCTAACAACGCTGGCTCTGCTGCTGACGTTGTTGACCGCCTGTGTTGGCGTTACCCCTAGCGCATTAAGTTCTTTGGTTACATCTGTTCCGGCCAAGAAGGTCGATTTCGTTGAACTCTATGACTATGCCGAACGAGCCAACTTTGCATACGCAGACGAGCCTGCAATTCGCGCAAGATATCCAATGACTCTGGGAGTTCGCTCTCCAGGTAAGTTCGACATTCAGTATTTTGTTGAGCAAGACGACAAGCTGAAAACTCAGTTCATAACGATCCGTGGAACGGCAAATAGAGTGAACTTCCTTGAAGACATTGATATTAAGATCTTGTCCGATCTTGAGATTGATATTCCGGTAGATTCAGGGTTCGACCTCAGCACAAAAGCCATACTGTACGATGCAAAACCCTACCTTAAGCGCAACTACAAAACGTTCATCACAGGGCACTCTTTGGGAGGTGCTGTTGCTGCCTTGTTGTCCGTTTACTTGATCAGGGATGGTTATTACGTGGAAAGGGTGGTGACCTTTGGGCAGCCAAAATTCACGACATCCGCTGGTGTAGAGCATATTGGCTCAGTTCCGCTCACGCGTGTAGTGGACGAGAATGATCTAATCCCCATGCTGCCACCAGATTCTCTTTTTAAGAAGGACAAGTATGCCCATGTTGGTCCTGAAATTATTTTGCTCAAGGGAACTGACTTTGCTTATTTATCGAGCCACGACGCGAAGCGCATTTCGGTAGATGAGTTTTGGAAATCTCTGGCGATCGCAAGCCTGAACGACCACCACATGGACAATTACCTGAAACGAGTTGCTTCCAAGGCGAGCGGCGCGACCCAAGTCTCCTATGTAAACAGAGAAAAATATCTTGAGCAAATTTCTCGTTAGGGGACTGCTAAGTGCGGACCTGGATGCGCCGCTGCTCGGTAAGGCGATTGGTCGGTGACGGCTCACAATCAGCAACAGCCTCGGAACCGGCCAGACCGCAGTCGTCAATTTTGCACCAAGAGCGGTCAGACCGCAGACGGCCCCGAGTAGGACATAAATCGTGCGTTTGCCGACGACCGCTCATTGCGCAAAGAGCCATCATATCGAGGTTCGTTGTAGCTCCTGCAACTCGTTCGCCCACCATTCGGCCATTTTCACCCGTTCATCCCAATAGAGAGCCCGGTGATAGGCTTTCCGCACTTCGTCGGCGCCCATATGCGCCAGTTCAGCCTCGATCGCGTCCGGCGCCCATAATCCGCTTTCGTTCAACAATGAAGAGGCGCTCGCCCGAAAGCCGTGCGATGTGGCTTCGGCTTTTGAGAAACCCATTCGCCGAAGAGCGCTATTCATCGTGTTCTCGCTCATTGTACGTAGGCGCGTGTGAATGGCCGGAAAGGCGAAGCGGCAATCGCCTGTCAATTTCTGTAGCTGACGAAGTAGCGCGACGGCTGGCAGGGGAAGCGGTTTTTTATGCTCACGGCGCATCTTCATGCGGATTGCGGGGATTGTCCACACACGCTTCGCCAGGTCGAATTCGCTCCACTCGGCTTGCCGCAGCTCGCCGGGTCGCGGATACAGTATAGCCATGAGCTGAAGCGCGATCCGCGTTTCGGGATTGCCTTCGTAGTACCATATAGAGCGCAGCAGTCCGCCGAATGCTTTGGCCGTCGTGATCGCGGCGCGGTGCGTGACTATTGGCGCCGTGAGCGCGCCCTTCAATCCGAAGGTGGGATCATATTCGGTGCGAGCTGTCGCGATAGCGTAGCGGAAGACTTGGCCGATCGTGGATCGCACGCGCCGAGCAGTTTCATAATTGCCCTTGGCTTCAATCCGTCTTAGCGGAACAAGGATTTCGGTTGCCGAGATGTCCATTATCGGACGGTTGCCAATATCCGGTGCCGCCAAATCAAGAAGCCAGCGCTTCTTAACCAGAGTTGGTTCGGCTTTGCCTTCCTTGCGGCACTTGGCAAGAAACTCATCCGCGATCAGAGAGAAGGTCAGCGCATTGCTTGCTTGTCTGGCGATCTTCTCCATCTTGAGATTGTGGGCGGGATCGGTCCCCTTGGCTAGAAGCGCCTTAGCGTCGTCTCGCTTCCGCCGGGCTTCGGCCAACGAAACGGCTGGATAGGCACCGAATGCCAGCAACTTCTGCTTTCCGTCATGACGGTATGCGAGCCGCCAAAGTTTCGAGCCTGTCGGATTAACGAGAATATGCAGCCCTCCAGCGTCACTATGCTTGGTGGGCTTCGATGCGGCCTTAAGTCCCTTTATGCTGGTATCTGTGAGTGCCATTGTTGGTATCCAGTTTTCGCGCGACGTTGCTATTTGCTGATGTACCAACGATGCTACCAACAAAAATCTCGGATGCAACAGGACGGCACTGGACGCCAAAAAGCAAAAAAGCCCGGAAAACCGGGCTTCTTTGGGTATTTTCGGACCATGTAGGACGGTCTAAAAAGGGAATTTGGTGCCCAGAAGAGGACTCGAACCTCCACGCCTCGCGGCACAGGTACCTGAAACCTGCGCGTCTACCAATTCCGCCATCTGGGCAGCGACCGTGCATGTAAGGGGGAGGCTCCCACCTGTCAACTGACTTTTTGAAAAAAGCTGTCAATGTCGTCACGGGCCCTCAAAACCTTGTGGATTGAATGGTTTGCGCTCGCGCCGCGTGCGGCAAAGCCGACGCGGGAACATCGCCTCGCTGGCCGGAACTATTTGCGAACGCTGGAGTTTAGGCAAAGTGCTGGCGATTGCCGGAAAGACTGTGTGAAGTGCAGTTTCGCATTTCAGCCTGTTTTGCGCCGTCTTCTCGCCCAATTGCTAATCGGCATCCGGGTTTGCAACTCTCCTCGTCCGATTTTCGAGTTGCAAACCGGCTCGAACCTGTGCTTATAAAAACGAATAATAAGGAACGGCAAACCGTTTTGCGCAAGGGACACTAAGGGAGCTTGCAGGCTCTTGAAACAGCAGAGGATCAGAAATGTCCAAGATACGTAAGATCGTCATTGCCGGCGCTCTGGCGGTTGCCTCGATCATACCGCTTGCCGCGGCGGAGGCAATGCCCGTGACCAACGCTCCGGCCAATGCCGAAAAGTCGACCGGTGTGCAGCAGGCCCGCTGGTGCGGTCGTTGGCGTTGCGGCTATCGCCGTGGCTACAACCGTGGCCGTTACTGGGGTCCGCGTGTTCGCTATGGCTATCGCCCCTACTGGGGCCCACGCGTTGTCATCCGTCCGGCTCCGCGCGTCGTTGTGCGCACCGGCTACAGCCGCCACGTTCGTTGGTGCTTGAACAACTATCAGTCCTACGACGTCGATTCCAACACGTTCGTTACCTATGATGGTGACGTTCGTCGTTGCCGCTCGCCGTTCCGTTGATCGGCTGAGCCACGGAATGAGATGGAAAAGGCAGGGTTCGTCCCTGCCTTTTTTGTTGCCTAGCTTTCGGAATTGTCCTTGGCGGAATGCTTGTCGATATGGCCCAGATCGCGATCCGGTTCGATGACGTCGCGCACCCTTTGCTTGAGTTCCTTGGGGCCGGGAAAGCCGCCATCGCGCTTGCGCTCCCAGATCAGGTCGCCATTACAGCGGATCTCGAAATTGCCGCCTGAGCCGGGGATCAACGCGACCTCGCCGAGCGAATCGCCGAAGGTCGAGAGCAGTTCCTGCGCCATCCAGCCGGCGCGCAGCAGCCAGTTGCACTGGGTGCAGTAGAGGATCGAGATCTTCGGTTTGTCTGTCATCCCTTGCTGTTAGCACCACAGGGCAGGGCTTGCAAAGCGGCGACGGTTCACCGACATAGTCCTTGCACAACAGGGACGAGCATATGATCTATTCCACCGCCATCCGCGCCTTTGGCGATCTTTTCTCGGCGCCCATACGCGGCGTGTTCTGGAAAGTGATCGGGCTTACGCTGCTTTTTCTCGTCGCGCTCTGGTTTTTGTTGCGGCTGCTGTTCCTTGACTTCGCCATGCCCTATATCGAGGCTTGGCTGCCCAGTCTCGGGGAATGGACGGGCTGGATCAGCCTGTTCGCCGCGATCGTCTCGGCGATCGGGCTGGCGGCGGGCCTGGCCTTCCTGATCGCGCCGGTGAGCGCGGTGATCGCCGGGCTATTTCTCGATGATGCCGCCGATACGATCGAGAAGGTGGACTATGCGTCGGATGCGCCGGGGCAGGCTTTGCCGCTCGCCCAATCGATTCTGTCGAGCCTGCGGTTCTTCCTCGTCGTGATCGCAGCCAATCTCGTAGCGCTGATCTTTCTGCTCGTTCCGGGCGTCAATCTGGTGATCTTCTTCGTGGTTAACGGCTATCTTCTCGGGCGCGAATATTTCGAATTCGCCGCCGCCCGCTATCTCGGGACGGAGCGGGCGCGCGCCTGGCGCAGCCGCAATCAGGGCCGGGTTTGGCTGGCAGGCCTCGCGATCGGGCTTTTCCTGCTGGTGCCGATCCTCAACATCCTCACGCCGCTGTTTGCCGCCATCTTCATGGTGCACTACGTCAAGGCGTTGATGAGACGGGAAGCGGGTGTAGCGTCTCCTCAGATGACCTGAACCGGCAATTCCTTCAGCTCAGCAGGGATCGCGTTGGTCTTCTCCGCCGATTTGCAGACGTCGGCGATCACGCAATGCTCGCATTCCGGCCGCCGCGCCTTGCACGTATAGCGCCCATGCAAGATCAGCCAGTGATGGGCGTGGTAGAGATACTTTTCTGGAATGATGCTGAGGAAATTGTCCTCGACCTCTTCAGGCGTCTTGCCCGGCGCGATGCCGAGCCGGTTGCCGATGCGGAAAATATGCGTATCGACCGCCAGAGCCGGAATGCCGAAGGCCATGGAGAGCACCACATTGGCGGTCTTGCGGCCGACGCCGGGCAGCGTCACGAGTTCCTCCCGCGTGTGCGGCACCTCGCCGCCAAAATCGCGAATCAGCTTTTCCGACAGCAGGATCACGTTCTTCGCCTTGTTGCGATAGAGCCCGATCGTCCTGATATAGTCGCGAACCTTCTCCTCGCCGAGAGCAAGCATCTTTTCCGGCGAATCGGCCACGGCGAAGAGCGGCCGCGTCGCCTTGTTCACCCCGACATCCGTTGCCTGCGCCGAGAGCGCCACCGCAACGACCAGCGTAAAGGGATTGGTGTGGTGGAGCTCGCCCTTGGGCTCAGGGCGCTGAATGGAAAAGCGCCGGAAAATCTCGTCGATCTCGGCAGGCGAATAGGGACATCGGAATTTCGCCTTGCGCACGGGCTTTTTCGCCGCGGCTGACGGGGCCAACTCATTCTTGCGCTTTAACATAGAAGTCCTGTAATCTTGGGCGTCGTTTTTGGGAAGAGTCGGATGACGATAGTGGACGACCAGACCCCGTTCAACAGCGAGCCAAAGTTCAACAGCGAGCCTGTGTTCAAAGCCGTGCTGACGCCGTATCGCTCGCTCGGCCGCAATGGCTTCAGGATCGTGATCGGCCTGACGCTCGCCTTCTGCCTGTTCAACATGGCGTTCTTCTTCATAACAGGCGCGCTGCCGGTGGCGATGTTCTTCGGCCTCGATTTCGCGCTACTCTACGGCGCTTTCTACCTCAATTACCGCGCGGCCCGCGCGCGGGAAGAAGTGTCGGTATCGCGCACGGAGCTATCCATCCGCAAGGTCTCGCCCTCGGGGCGCGCCCGAGAGAGCCGCTACAATCCGTTCTGGGCGAAGTTCCAGGTCGATCGTCACCATGAATTCGGCATCACAGGCATGGCGGTAACGGGCGAGGGGCGCCGGACACCGGTCGGCAATTTTCTCAATCCCGATGACCGGGAGAGCTTTGCCCGCGCGTTCACATCGGCACTGGCCAGCGTGAAACGCCGGATTTGACTTCGGCCGTTGATTTACCCAAGTTTCGGGTGGCGGCGGCCCCTTCCTCATGAGATTCTTCCTGCAAATGGAAGGAATCGGACAATGAATATGGAAATCAAGCATACCAAGGACATCACGCCTGTTGGTACGGACTACCGCATCGTTTCCGATGTGATCGCCATGCTGACCGAGGATTACCAGGACCAGCCGTCGCTCGATGCGATCGCCAAGCGGATCGGCCATGACCCGATCGACCTGCAGAAGACCTTCACCCGCTGGGCAGGCCTCTCACCAAAGGCTTTCCTGCAGGCGGTCACCATCGATCATGCCAAGCGCCTGCTGCGCGACGAGAACCTGCCGTTGCTGGAAACGACATACGAACTCGGCCTCTCAAGCCCGGGCCGGCTGCATGATCTCTTCGTCACCCACGAAGCCATGTCGCCGGGCGAGTGGAAGGAACGCGGCAAGGGGTTGGAAATCCGCTACGGCTTCCACGATTCGCCGTTCGGTCGGGCGCTGCTGATGATCACCGAGCGCGGGCTCTGCGGCCTGGGCTTTGCCGACCATGCCGGCTCCGAGGCGGAGGCTTTCCGCGACATGGCCGATCGCTGGCCGGAAGCCAGTTTCATCGAGGACCGGGAAGCGGTGTGGCCCTATGCCGAACGCATCTTCGACCCCGAGAAATGGGACCCGAAGCAGCCGCTCCGCGTCGTGCTGATCGGCACGGACTTTCAGATCCGGGTGTGGGAACAGTTGCTGGAAGTGCCGCTCGGCAAGCTCTGCACCTATTCGCATCTCGCCAACCGGATCGGTTCGCCCAAGGCATCACGCGCCGTCGGTGCAGCAGTGGGCCGCAACCCCGTCTCCTTCGTGGTGCCGTGCCATCGCGCGATCGGCAAATCGGGCGCGCTCACCGGCTATCACTGGGGCCTGACCCGCAAGCGGGCGATGCTCGGATGGGAAGCGGCGAGGGCGTAAACGCCCTCAGCCCACGACTTCAACGCTGAAGGCGAATTTTACCGACTTGCCCGGCGCCAGTTCCAGCGAGTAGGGCCGGTCGGCGATCTCCGCCGAAGCCCCGATCTCCGGCGCCGTGCCATGCCATGGCTCGACGCAGATGAACGGCGCACCAGGCTTGGTCCACAGCGCGAGGTTCGGCAGGTTCTCGAAGGTGAAGTGCAAGCTGGGACCGCCATCCGCGGCATAGGTCAGGCCGGCGCCGGCTCCCTCGGGGAAGATCATCGCATCTTCCTCGAAATAGCTGTGGTTCAGCACGAGTTGCCCTGCCTTGAAGGGTGAGGCAAGACTGCCGGGCTTTCTCAATCCGTTGTCGATCCGCACCAGCGGCGGCTCGGCCTTATTGTCCAGGACGACCGTGTGTTCGCGACCCTCGGCGCCCGGCAGCGGCCAAGCAAACGCCGGATGGAAACCCAGACCGAAGGGCAGGGGAGACGACCCCGTATTGCTGACCTCTGCGGTCACCGTCAATTTCCGGCCTTCGATCGCATGCCGAAGCGTCAGCCGGAAATCGAAGGGATAGGCAGCCTTGCTGGCTTCCGTGGACACAAGCTCATGCAGGCAGAAAGTCTCGCCCGTCTCGGCAAGCTCCCATTCCTGCCGCCGCGCAAAGCCATGCTGCTGCATCTCGAACGGCTTGCCATCGACTAGAGCCGTATTGTCCGCAGCCTTGCCGACAATCGGAAACAGGATCGGCGAGCGCCCGTTCCAGAAGGCAGCATCACCGTGCCAGAGCCACGACCGGCCGTCCGAACTCTTGAGCGACTGTGTCTCCGCTCCGAGCGAGGAAACCTCGACGGCGAGGGCGTCGTTGGCAATGCGCGTGATCTCGGCCATGCTATCCCCCGAACCTGTGGTGAGCGCATCAATGCGCGCCGGACATGTCTCCCAGCACTTCCTTCGAAGCGACGGTGGAGTCGGCCTTGAGCTTGTAGACCATCGGCACGCCGGTCGCGAGGTTGAGCGCCAGGATCTGTTCCTTGCTCAGGCGGTCGAGCACCATGACCAGCGAGCGCAGTGAATTACCGTGGGCTGCGACCAGCACATTTTGGCCGGCCAGCACGCGCGGCAGGATTTCCATCATGTAATACGGCCAGACGCGGGCGCCGGTGTCGCGCAGGCTTTCGCCGCCGGGCGGTGGGATGTCGTAGGAACGGCGCCAGATGTGGACCTGCTCCTCGCCCCATTTGGCACGGGCGTCATCCTTGTTGAGGCCGGAGAGATCGCCATAGTCGCGTTCGTTGAGCGCCTGATCTTCGATGGTTTCGAGGTCGCTCTGGCCGATGCAATCGAGCACGATCTTCAAGGTATCCTGCGCGCGCTTGAGCACCGAGGTGAAGGCGATATCGTACTTGATGCCGTAATCCTTCAGCGCCTGGCCGCCGGTATTGGCTTCCTGGATGCCGAGTTCGGTGAGGTCCGGGTCACGCCAGCCGGTGAAGAGGTTCTTCAGGTTCCATTCGCTCTGTCCGTGCCGAACCAGCACCAGTGTTCCGCTCATCGCGTCTTCTCCATTGTCTTGAAGGTTTATTTGCCGAACCCGAGCACGTCGAGCATGTCGTAGAAACCCGGCTTCTTGTCGATCGCCCAGCGCACGGCGGCAAGTGCGCCCTGTGCGAAGAGCGCGCGGTCGTTGGCCCGGTGCGACAGCGTCACCATTTCGGTTTCGCTGGCGAAAATCACCGAATGGTCGCCCACGACGCCGCCGCCGCGCAAGGTGGCAAAGCCGATCGTGCCTTGCTCGCGGGCGCCGGTATGGCCGTCACGCGTGCGGACGGCATGTTCGCCGAGCTTGATGTCGCGGCCCTTCGCCGCTTCCATGCCAAGAAGCAAAGCGGTGCCCGAGGGCGCATCGACCTTCTTGTTATGGTGCATTTCGAGCACCTCGATGTCCCAGCCCTGTGCCGACAGCGCCTGCGCGGCCTGGCGCACGAGCACGCCCAGCAGATTGACGCCGAGGCTCATATTGCCCGATTTGACGATGCGGGCGTGCCGCGCGGCGGCCTTGATCTTCTCGTCGTCCTCTGGCGAGCAGCCGGTGGTGCCGATCACATGGACGATGCGCGCCTGCGCCGCGAGACCGGCGAATTCCACGGTCGAGGCGGGTGATGTGAAATCGATTAGCGCGTCTGCCTTCAGAAGCGCCTGGAGCGGATCGGCGGTGATGGGAACGCCGATCGGACCTATCCCGCAGAGCTCGCCGGCATCCTTGCCCAATGCTGGCGAATCGGGTCGTTCGAGGGCTGCGTGGATCTTCATGCCGTCGCTCGCGTGGATCGAGCGCAGAAGGGTTTGCCCCATGCGTCCGGCGGCGCCCGCGACAACAACCATCCTCATGTTCGTCTCACTCATGCGTCCACCCTCGGGCCTATTTTTCCCGTATTTGCAACCTGTTGAGGCGAGCGTAAAGACCCGCTTCCTCATGCGCAAGCCTTTCGTGCGAGCCTTCCTCGACGATCCGGCCGTCCTCCATGACGATGATCTTGTCGGCTTCCGAAATGGTCGAAAGCCGGTGCGCGATCACCACCACGGTACGGCCGTGCATCGCATGCTCGATCGCCTTCTGCACCGCGGATTCGCTCTCGGAATCGAGCGCCGAGGTTGCCTCGTCGAGCAGCAGGATCGGCGCGTTGCGCACCAGTGCGCGGGCGATGGACAGCCGCTGCCGCTGGCCGCCGGAGAGGTTCAGGCCATTCTCGCCGACCGGCGTGTCATAGCCCTGGGGCAGCGCCAGGATGAAATCGTGAGCATATGCTTGCCGCGCCGCTTCCTCGATTTCGGCATCGGTTGCGCCGGGCCGTCCGTAGCGGATATTGTCGCGCACCGTGCCTTCGAACAGCAGCGGCGCCTGCGATACATAGGCGAGGTTTTCCCGCAGTGACCGCTTGGTAACCTGGCTGATATCCTGCCCGTCGATCAGGATTTGGCCCTCGCTTGGGTCGTAGAAACGCGGAATGAGGCTGATGATCGTCGACTTGCCGGCTCCAGACGGACCTGCAATCGCGGTGGACTTGCCACCCTCCGCGATGAAGCTGATGCCCTTGACGATCGGCTCGGACCGGTAGCCGAATTGCACATTGCGAAACTCGATCCGGCCCTCTGTGACTTCGAGCGGCTTGGCATCAGGCGCCTCGCGCATCGGGATCGGCGTGTCGAGAATGTCGAAGATCATCTTCGCATTCACATAGGCCTTTTCGAGTTGCACCTGCAGCTTGGCGAGCCGGCGCGCGGGGTCATAGGCCAGCAGCATCGCCGCGATGAAGGAGATGAACGCGCCGGGCAACTGGCCGGCATAGATGGACTGATAGGCCGCATAGCCGATAACAGCGGCGATCGCGGCACCGGCAAAGCTCTCGGTGATCGGCGAGGTCCGTTCGGAAAGCCGCACGATCTTGTTGGCGCGCTTTTCTGCAATGTCGACAAGACCGTCCATGCGGCCGCGCAACTGGTCTTCCATGGTGAAGGCCTTGACGATGGTCAGGCCCTGGATCGTCTCCTGCATCACGCCACTGACATGGGAATTGTATTCGACGGATTCGCGTGTCGCACTGCGCACCCGCTGCGCCAGATAGCGGACGGCGAGCAGCATCGGCGGCGCGGTGATCGCGACCAGCAGCGTCAGCACCCAGTCCTTGGAGATCATCACGCCGACAAGCGCCACGAAGGTCAGTGCATCGCGGGCGACCGAGGTGACCGCAAGATTCAGCGTTTCGCGGATACCGTTGACGTTTTGCGTGGCGGTGGCAGCGATCTGAGCCGAGCGCGCATCGGCGAAATAGCCGAGGTTCAGCGCCATCAGGTGCGAATAGAGCCGCTTCTGGTATTTCGCGACGATCGCGTTGCCGATCTTGTTGAGCAGCACGGATTGGCCATAGGTGGCAAAGCCCTTGATCGCGAAGGTGACGAAAATCGCCATGCAAATCCAGATAACGAGGCCGACACGCTTGTTGCTGAACGCTTCATTGACGACCGATTCCATCACCCAGGCGGTGAAGGCGGTGCAGAGCGCGACGGTAACGAGGCAGGCTATGGCGACGGCGTACGTGCCCACATGGTCTCGGGCGTTCTCCATGAACAGCCTGCGGATCACGGGCCACATCGCCGCCCGGTCTTCCTGCCAATTCTTGTTTTTGTCAGCGCTCAAGAGCACACGTCCTGTTCAACGGTGTGCGTCATAGCGATTGGCGGCCAGCTTGAACAGTCATTTCCGCCAGCGGCGGCCGTCTGTGGAAACGCCGAAGCTTCCGGGCATGCGGGCATAGGCCGAAAGCCCTGCCACCGCCGCAAGCGGATGGGTGACGATGAAGGTCGGGATATGCGACATCATCTCCCGGTGCGGCGCCTTGTCCTCGAAGGCTTCCCGGAACCCCGGCTTTTGCAGCGCCGGCAGGATTTTCTGTGGAATGCCGCCGGAGAGATAGACGCCGCCCTTCGCATTGAAGACCACCGCCATGTCCCCAGCCACGCGGCCGAGATAGACCGCGAAGAGCGAGATCGCCTCGGCCGCCTGACGATCTTCTCCGGAGAGGCCTTTGTTCGATACGTCGGCCGGAGTGCCGAGCGAGGGCGCCACGCCGTCCGCGGTACAGATCGCGGTGTAGAGCCCGAGAAGACCACGGCCGCAGAGAATCTGCTCGGCCGAGACCCGGCCCTCGATCCGCTCTATATGGGGAAAGATTTCAAAATCGCGCGCGCTGCGGGGACCGAGATCGACATGTCCGCCTTCGCCCGGCACCGGTATCCAGGCGTCGAGCGCGTGGACCAGGCCGGCGACCCCGAGGCCTGTACCAGGGCCTAGTACGACCTTGGAATGGTCGGGCTTGGCTTCTCCGCGCCCCACCTGCGCCTGGTTTTCGCCATCGAGCGTCGCGACGGCCAGCGCTTGCGCCTCGAAATCGTTGATGACCACGACGTCCTCGAAACCGAGATTGGCGATGAGATCGTTCGGGCGCACCACCCATGGGCAGTTGGTCAGTGGAATAACATCGCCATTGATCGGACCGGCCACGGCGAGGATGGTCGAACGCGGCTTGACTGGCGCCTTGGACAGCACCGCGTCTTCGATTGCCGCATCGATCGTCGGATAGCTGGCCGTCTGGACGATAGTCACGTCCTTGGTTTCGCTCGCTGCGTCGGAGAGCAGGGAGAAACGGGCATTGGTGCCGCCGATGTCGCCGATCAGGATCGGGAACGGAAAATGTTCGTCTCTCGTCTTGGCCATCGGTATCCTGCTGCCTCGTATTTCTGTCCTGACTGCGCCTTCGAGCCTAGTTCTCGTCCGGCGCAATCAGCATTTCCGCCGTCGCCCGGTTGAGCGCCATCGGGATATCATAGACCGTGGCCAACCGCGTCAGCGCCTTCACATCGACATCGTGCGGCATCGCGGTCAGCGGGTCGGTGAAGAAGATCAGCATCGAAACCTTGCCCTCGGCGATCATCGCGCCGATCTGCTGGTCACCGCCGAGCGGACCGCTCTTCAAACGGGTGACAGGCAAGCCGGGAACCGCATCCATGATCCTGCCGCCCGTCGTTCCGGTCGCCACGAGATCATAGGCTGATAGCGCCTGCTGGTGCTGGCGGGCGAACTCGGCCATGTCGTCTTTCTTCTGATCGTGCGCGATCAGTGCGATGGTCTCGCGAGCCGCCAAATCCTGCCCCTCTTCTCCACCCGGTGCGACGGAGATTGCCGCAAAGATGATATGACAACAACGCGCTATAACGCATTTTGTCTTCGGTTCAATCATAATATGAACCAGTTTGGCTGGTGCTTTCGGCTGGCGGTCAAATCCGCTAAGGTCCGCCGCAAATCACGCCGCCAAATCCCCAAGGATGCTTCAGATGACCGCTCTCGACACCGTGCTCACCCGCGCCGACCAGAACCTCGATTCGAGCCTCGAAAAAATGTTCGAGCTTTGCCGCATCAAGTCGATTTCGACCGATCCAGCCTACAAGGCCGATTGCCGTGCGGCCGCGCAGTGGCTGGTCGATGATCTCACGAAGCTCGGGTTCGAGGCTTCGGTGCGCGACACGGCAGGCCATCCCATGGTCGTCGGCCATCACCAGGGTGCCAGCGCCGATGCGCCGCATGTGCTCTTCTACGGCCACTACGATGTCCAGCCCGTCGATCCGCTCAACCTCTGGGATTTCGATCCCTTCGAGCCTGCCATCCGCGATGTCGGCGGCAAGAAGATCATCACCGGTCGCGGCACGTCGGACGACAAGGGCCAGCTTCTGACCTTCGTCGAGGCTTGCCGCGCCTATAAGGAAATCCATGGCGAACTCCCGGTGCGCGTCACTCTGTTGTTCGAGGGCGAGGAAGAATCGGGGTCTCCTTCGCTGAAGCCATTTCTTGAAGCCAACGCCAAGGAACTCACCGCCGACTTCGCACTGATCTGCGACACCAATATGTGGGACAGCGAAACGCCGGCGATCTCCGCTGGTTTGCGGGGACTTGTCGGCGAGGAGATCAAGATCACCGCCGCCGATCGCGACCTGCATTCGGGCTATTTCGGCGGTGTCGCCGCCAATCCGATCCACATCCTCAGCGATATCCTTGCGGGCCTGCACGACGAAACCGGCCGGGTGACGCTCGAAGGGTTCTATGAAGGCGTCGAGGAAACGCCGAGCCAGATCAAGGCGTCCTGGGAAACGCTGGGCATGACCACGGAGAAATTCCTCGGCGAGATTGGTCTTTCGGTTCCATCAGGCGAAAAAGGCCGGAGTGTATTCGAACTCACCTGGGCCCGGCCGACCGCCGAGGTCAACGGCATCTGGGGCGGCTATACGGGCGAGGGGTTCAAGACCGTGATCGCGGCGGAAGCCTCGGCCAAGGTTTCGTTCCGGCTGGTCGGCAAGCAGGACCCGGATAAGATTCGGGCCACGTTCCGCGCCTACGTGCAGTCCCGGCTGCCGGCCGATTGCAAGGTGGAGTTCCACAAGCATGGTGGTTCGCCGGCCATCCAGCTTCCCTATGATTCGCCGCTGCTCAATCGCGCGAAGAGCGCGCTTTCGGACGAATGGCCGAAGCCTGCGGTGATGATCGGCATGGGTGGCTCGATCCCGATCGCCGGAGATTTCAACAAAATGCTCGGCATGGAAACACTGCTCGTGGGTTTCGCGCTCTCGGACGACCGCATCCATTCGCCGAACGAGAAATACGACCTCAACTCGTTCCACAAGGGCATCAGGTCATGGATCCGGATCATCGATGCACTGAAGAAATAGCCTTGGGGCTGAAAATAATCAGCCCCCGGAGCGTCATGCTGCGAGGGCTGGTCTGCACCGCGCCCACCGGAAGCGTCGTCATGACGCTTTGCCCGGCAGTGGCGAACGGATTACTGCATCTCGGGATCGATGTAGACGCAGTTGCCATCACCCGAAGATTTCTTTGCCCATTCCGATGCAATCGGCGGAAGGTGCGGCAGAGTTAACGACCCTTTAAATGGCCACATTTAAAGTTCACCCGGACAGACGCGTTTTGCGTCGGCGGCATATGGATATTTGAGGGGCATGGCGGGTAAGTCACGATCGGGGAACAGGATCGAGCCTTCGTTCGAAGGGGGTGGCAAGCGGTCACGCGACAGCGACCTGCGTGCGGATCCGCGTGACCGTTCCGGCCGATCCTCCAAGTCTTCCAAATCCTCCAAATCTTCGCGCTCGTCATCGAGCCGCACGCGTTCGCGCCGTTCAGGTGGCGGCTTCTTCGGCTTCATCCGCACTGCCGTCTATTGGTCGCTGGTCCTCTGCCTCTGGGGCGGACTGGGCGTCGCGGGCCTCGTCGTCTATTACGGATCTCGCATGCCGAGCGCCGACAGCTGGGCGATGCCGGACCGGCCGCCGAACATCAAGATCGTCGATGTGAATGGCGTGCTGCTCGCCAATCGCGGCTCGACCGGCGGCGAAGCTGTGCCGCTCGACGCGATGTCGCCTTATATTCCGCAAGCGGTTATGGCGATCGAGGACCGGCGCTTCTATTCGCATTTCGGTTTCGATCCGATCGGCTTCACCCGCGCCATGGTGTCGAATGTCATGGCCGGGCGCATGGTGCAGGGGGGCTCGACGGTTACCCAGCAGCTCGCCAAGAACATGTTCCTGACGCCGGAGCGCACGCTCGAGCGCAAAGTCCAGGAAGTACTCCTCGCCGTCTGGCTGGAGAGCAAATATTCCAAGGACCAGATCCTTGCCATGTATCTCAACCGGGTCTTCTTCGGCTCGAACTCCTATGGCGTCGAGGCCGCATCCCGCCGCTATTTCAACAAGTCCGCGCGCGACGTGAACCTCACCGAAGCGGCGATCCTCGCCGGCCTGCTCAAGGCGCCCTCGGCGCTCTCTCCGGCGAAGAACCCCGAAGGCGCCATGGCACGCGCCAAGCTCGTCCTCAATGCGATGCAGGAAGAGGGCTTCATCTCCCGCGAGGAACTGGTTGCCGCCGTCGACAACAAGCCGATGAAGGCCAAGAGCTACTGGACCGGCGCCGAACATTACGCCGCCGACATGGTGATGGACGAGCTTCCCGGCCTGATCGGCGACGTGAAGGAAGACATCATTGTCGATACGACGATCGACCGGGCGCTGGAAAAGGCGGCCGAAAAGGCGATCAAGGTCACCCTCGACAAGGAAGGCAAGAAGCTCAACGCCAGCCAGGCAGCCCTCGTCTCCATCGATGGCACGGGCGCGATCCGCGCGGTCGTAGGCGGGCGGGATTATGCCGCGAGCCAGTTCAACCGCGCCTTCAAGGCCAAGCGCCAGCCGGGCTCGGCCTTCAAGCCATTCGTCTATGCCGCCGCACTCGAACAGGGCCTGCTGCCCAATTCCGTGCGCAACGACGCGCCCGTGCGCATCGGCAAGTGGACACCCGACAATTACGACAACAAATATCGCGGCCGTGTGACGCTGGCGAATGCGCTGGCCAATTCGCTGAACACGATCGCCGCCCAGCTTGTCATGGAGGCCGGCCCCGACAATGTCGCCAAGGTCGCCCATCGCATGGGCATCGAATCGGTGATGCAGGAGAACGCCTCGATCGCGCTCGGCACATCCGAAACGTCGCTCGTGGAACTGACCGCGGCCTATGCGCCCTTCATGAATGGTGGCTTCAAGGCCACGCCGCATGTCATCAAGCGTGTCACCACCGTCACCGGCAAGGTGCTCTACGAAAACACTTATGACGCGCCGCCGCGCGTGCTGTCGGAAAAGATCGCCGCCGAGATGAACTACATGATGAACGGCGTCATCACCCGGGGCACCGGCAAGAATGCCAAGCTGCCCGGCTGGCAGACGGCCGGCAAGACAGGCACGACGCAATCCTTCCGCGATGCGCTTTTCGTTGGCTACACCGCCAATCTCACGACCGGCGTCTGGTTCGGCAACGATGACGGCACGTCGATGAAGAAGGTCACCGGCGGCGGCCTGCCGGCCAAGGCCTGGAGCCAGTTCATGATCGCGGCGCATGATGGCGTCTCGCCGGCGCCGCTCTTCGGCCTCGGTACCGATGTCGCGCCGCAGCCCGAGCTCGAGGTGAAATCCGAACCTGACAGCAATGCAAGCGACGATACGCTGTTTGAGATGATCAGCCACGCACTCGGTGAGGATAAGCCTGCCAAGAGGGTGGAAAAGCAGCCTGTCGGGGTTGTTCCCGATGAACGGCCCGCCGACCAGGTGATGGTGCCGCCGAGCGATGTCGGCGATGTCATTCGCAGGCAGGACGAGACGGCAAATGACGGCCTTACGCCGCCCATGGATGTCGGCGAAACCACCGGCGCCACCCAGAACAGGAAGAAGGCGAATTCCACCCTGCTCGATGTCCTGATGGCCGAATAGGTGGCCGATCGGGCGGTCTTGTCCGTCCGTTACCGCACAATTGGCAAATAGCCCCGTTTTTCTTCACGAAACGGTGAATTTTGCAGGGGCTAGCCTGCTCTTCTGCCTTGCAGAGAAAAAAAGGCCTCCTTATATACCCCCCATCGGCTTGAGCAGCATGATGCTCAAGCATTTGTAATGAAACCATCCATACGGGGGTTGCTGGGGAACGCCGAAAATCCGGGTCCCTGCAGCCTGCTAAGAGGAGAGAAGTAGAATGGCTAAAGTAATTGGTATCGACCTCGGAACCACCAACTCCTGCGTTGCAGTGATGGATGGCAAGGACGCCAAGGTTATAGAAAATTCCGAAGGCGCGCGCACCACCCCGTCCATGGTGGCCTTCACCGAAGATGGCGAGCGTCTCGTCGGCCAGCCGGCCAAGCGCCAGGCGGTCACCAACCCGGAAAATACGGTCTTCGCCGTCAAGCGCCTTATCGGCCGCCGCTATGAAGATCCGACCGTGGAAAAGGACAAGGGCCTCGTCCCCTACAAGATCATCAAGGCCGGCAATGGTGACGCCTGGGTCGAATCCCGCGGCACCGGGTATTCGCCTTCGCAGATCTCCGCGATGATCCTTCAGAAGATGAAGGAAACCGCCGAAGCCTATCTCGGCGAAAAGGTCGAAAAGGCCGTCATCACGGTTCCCGCCTATTTCAACGACGCCCAGCGTCAGGCCACCAAGGATGCCGGCAAGATCGCCGGTCTTGAAGTGCTGCGCATCATCAACGAGCCGACGGCTGCTGCCCTTGCCTATGGCATGGACAAGCGCGAAGGCAAGACGATCGCGGTGTACGACCTTGGCGGCGGCACCTTCGATATCTCGGTCCTCGAGATCGGCGACGGCGTCTTCGAAGTGAAATCCACCAACGGCGACACCTTCCTCGGCGGTGAAGACTTCGACATGCGCCTGGTCGAGTACCTCGCAGCCGAGTTCAAGAAGGAACAGGGCATCGAACTGAAGAACGACAAGCTCGCTCTGCAGCGCCTCAAGGAAGCCGCCGAAAAGGCCAAGATCGAGCTCTCGTCCTCGCAGCAGACCGAAATCAACCTGCCGTTCATCACGGCGGACGCGACCGGTCCGAAGCATCTGACGATGAAGCTGACCCGCGCCAAGTTCGAAAGCCTGGTCGATGACCTCGTGCAGCGCACCGTGGCACCCTGCAAGGCAGCGCTCAAGGATGCCGGCATCTCGGCTGGCGAGATCGATGAAGTCGTGCTCGTCGGCGGCATGAGCCGCATGCCGAAGGTGCAGGAAGTCGTCAAGCAGCTGTTCGGCAAGGAGCCGCACAAGGGCGTGAACCCGGATGAAGTCGTCGCCATGGGCGCCGCGATCCAGGCCGGCGTTCTGCAGGGCGATGTCAAGGACGTTCTGCTCCTCGACGTGACCCCGCTGTCGCTCGGCATCGAAACGCTGGGTGGCGTGTTCACCCGCCTGATCGACCGCAACACGACGATCCCGACCAAGAAAAGCCAGGTCTTCTCGACCGCCGAAGACGCCCAGCAGGCCGTCACCATCCGCGTCGCCCAGGGCGAGCGCGAAATGGCCTCGGACAACAAGCTGCTCGGCCAGTTCGACCTCGTCGGCATTCCGCCCGCACCGCGTGGCGTGCCGCAGATCGAAGTGACCTTCGACATCGACGCCAACGGTATCGTCAACGTCTCGGCCAAGGACAAGGGCACCGGCAAGGAGCACCAGATCCGCATCCAGGCATCCGGCGGTCTCTCCGACGCCGACATCGAAAAGATGGTCAAGGACGCCGAAGCCAATGCCGAATCCGACAAGAAGCGCCGTGAAGGCGTCGAAGCCAAGAACCAGGCCGAAAGCCTGGTCCACTCGACCGAGAAGTCCCTCAAGGACTACGGCGACAAGGTCACCCAGGCCGACCGCGACGCGATCACCGCCGCCATCGAAGCCCTCAAGGCCGCGACCGAAGGCGCCGAGATCGACGCGGACGATGTCAAGGCAAAGACCCAGACGCTCATGGAAGCATCCATGAAGCTCGGCCAGGCGATGTACGAGGCGCAAGCTGCCGAAGGCGGTGCCGAGGGCGCGGGTGCGGATGATGACGACAATGTCGTCGATGCCGACTTCGAGGATGTCAGCGGCGACGACAAGAAAAAGTCGGCCTAAGCGCTGCAGTCGAAATGGGCCTGCAAGTCTCTTGCAGGCCTTCTCAATTCCTCCCATCCATGCGTTGTCTCCCGCGTAGCCTGCCTTGCCACGGGAAAGAGCATGGAGCGCAGAATTCAAGGTCCACGCGTATCTCGCGTCCGGTAAAGGAAAAATGGCAAAAGCTGATTTTTACGAAACGCTCGGTGTGAGCAAGACGGCGGACGAAAAGGATCTGAAAAGCGCCTTCCGCAAGCTCGCCATGAAATGGCATCCGGACAAGAATCCGGGCGATGCCGCTGCCGAGAAGAAGTTCAAGGAAATCAACGAGGCCTATGAATTTCTCAAGGACCCGCAGAAGCGCGCGGCCTATGACCGGTTCGGCCATGCAGCCTTCGAAGGCGGCGGTCCCGGTGGCGGCGCGGGCGGCTTCCAGGGCGCCGGCGGTTTCTCGGATATTTTCGAGGATATTTTCGGCGAGATGATGGGCGGCCGCCGTCGTGGCGGTGGTGGCCAGTCGCAGGGCCGCGAGCGCGGCGAAGACCTGCGTTACAATATGGAAATCTCGCTCGAGGAAGCCTATTCGGGCAAGGTCGCGCAGATCCGCGTGCCGTCCTCGATCACCTGCGACGTCTGTCATGGCAATGGCGCCAAGCCGGGCACCAAGCCCACCACTTGCGCGACCTGCCACGGTTCGGGCCGCGTGCGTGCGACGCAGGGCTTCTTTTCGATCGAACGTACCTGCCCGACCTGCCAGGGTCGTGGCCAGACGATCTCCGATCCCTGCACCAAATGTCACGGCCAGGGCCGCGTCACCGAAGAGCGTTCGCTGCAGGTCAACATTCCCGCCGGCATCGAGGACGGCACCCGCATTCGCCTTCAGGGCGAGGGCGAAGCCGGCTTGCGCGGTGGTCCGTCGGGCGACCTTTACATCTTCATGTCGGTCAAGCCGCATTCCTTCTACAAGCGGGATGGCGCGGATCTCTATTGCATGGTCACCATCCCGATGGTGACGGCGGCCCTCGGCGGCAAGTTCGAGATTTCGACGCTCGACGGCACCAAGTCGCGCGTGACCGTGCCTGAAGGCACGCCGACCGCCAAGCAATTCCGCCTCAAGGGCAAGGGCATGCCGGTGCTTCGATCGCACCAGCAGGGTGATCTCTACGTGCAGATCGTGGTGGAAACGCCGCAGAAACTCACCAAGCGCCAGCGTGAACTGCTCGAAGAGTTCCAGACGCTGTCGTCCAAGGAAAACAATCCCGAATCGACCGGCTTCTTCGCCAAGATGAAGGATTTCTTCGACACGCTCAGCGATTGAGCGTGTCCGCTCAGGCTGCTCAAGCGGCCTTGGCCAACCTCAGTATCTCATCGAACACCACCCGGCGGGAAACCGCCGGCGTCAGGTTATGGTCGGTGTCCGGCAGCATGGTCAGCTTCACATTGCCATAGCCGCTGAGGCCGGAACCCTGCTCGCCGAAATGCAGGTGCAGGTCGTCCAGTCCCACATCGCCTTCGCTATAGATCAGGCTGACCGGGATCTGCCGCTCCTGGAAGGTCCGGAAGCAGTCTTTCACCTCGCGGTGGATATGGCGGTTGCCCGGCAGTTGGCGCACCAGCGGCGTCGCCTTCCGCGCCAACCGCTTGGCGATGGCGATGGCGATGTTCCGGCCCGCTGCCGGTATATCGATCTCTCCCGTGAACAGGCGCTTCAGCGTTTCGACGCGTGCAAAACGCTGGCCGTAGTCGTCCAGGCTGCGCGGCACGAATTGCAGCCCGGCATCGACCGGACGCTCCGGATCCCAATAAAGCACGAATGGATTGACCGAGACGACGCCGGTGAGGCGCTGGTCGCGCACGGCGTTGCGCAGGGCCAGATAGCCGCCGCTGCAACGGCCCGATACCAGCACCTTGCCGCCAAGCTCTTGCTCCATCAGGTCGAGTGCCGCATCGACATCGCGGTTCTGGGTTGTCGAATAGAGAATCTGCCGTGGTGCCTCGGGCAATGGCACGCTGTCGCCGACATTGGCGGTGTCGTAGCGGAAGGATGCGATGCCGTGGCGGGCGAGTTCACGCGCGGTGTTGACGCCCGAGCGGCCCCAGCCGGCGCTGCGGTCATAGGCGGTGGTCAGGATCAATACCGATGCCGCGTCCTGCCGGACCTCGGGCATGCAGAACACCCCATAGAGATGGTCATTGTCGCCGAACCGCATGAAGCGCTCGCGATAACCATCGCCGGCGAGTTCCGCGGGTAGCAACGCGACATTGGGTGTCCGTATGCCGGTAGCGACAGGATTGACTTGTCCTAGCCAGCCGATCAGCTTGGCGATCGTCTCCATCGGCATTTTCTGGATCGTCGGATTGGCAACGAGGTCGTCGTAGCCCTCGAACACGTCGAAGACGACATGGGCGCCAAGTTCGCGCAAGCCATCGGCAAAGCCGGTGTCCGACATCCGCACCGGACGCTCGAGAACGAGAACCTGGCCGGCCACGGTAGCTTGTGGCGCCGTGAGGTTGGTCTTGCGGATCGCATCGGCAATCCCGGCGGGCAGCTTGAGGCTGGCGATTGAAACGCCATCATTGTCGCGCTGGTCTTCCCTCAGCCCCAGTCCCTGATCGACCACTTTCGACCACAGCGATACTTCGCGAAGATAGGCGCGGCCATTGAGAGCCGGTGCCAGCAGGGCGATCGCATCGACGCCGGAGATTTCTCCGCCGAGACGCTGGGCGAGCATCCCGCCGATGCCCTGGCCGACAAGGATAACCCGCTCGCGGCCGGAGAGACTCTTCAGCCGCTCGGCGGCTGCGAGCACGGCGGTTTCCCAGGCGCCGATATCGAGATCGCTTTCCGGTCCGCCCGGCGCGTCGCCGGTGCCGGGATAGTCGAAGCGCAGGCTCGGAATGCCGTTTGCCGCTAAGTGCTCGGAGAGGATGCGGAAGAATTTCCGCGTGCACATTTCCTCGAAGCCCCAGGGCGGCAGCAGAAGAACGGCGGCTTGCCGCGCTTCGGTATTGTCGTCCTCGGGCGTGAACAGGCCGATAGTGCCGTCGAAAGCGACCGGCATGGCTGCGGTGCGACCCGCGCCCTCGGCCGGATCGCCTGTCGTCTGCAAGGATTGATCTGCCCCCAAGCCGCTCATTCCAACGTCTGTTCCCGCCCCCGGTGTAACGAAGAGAATAGAACGTTTGAAGAGTGGTTGTAAGCGCCCCGGCAAAGAACCGGAAATATTGATTAATACACGCCCGTCTTCCACCGGAACTGCGCGGAGTATCCGCAATGCCAACGGATAGACCAGGAATCCCGCGCCGATTGCGAAAATTATACCGACAGGTCCGGGGATCAGATATTCGGCAAGCATCGCCGCGCCCGCCACCATGAGCGACGCACCGGACACCTTTGCCAGCGTAACGTAGAGCCCGCTCAGGCTGCGGCCGAAACCGGTGGCGCGGATCATGATCAGGCACATGACGGTAAAGCCGGCGAGCCGCGCGAACGCAGCACCTTCGCCGCCGAACCAGGGAACAGCCAACAGGCAGCCGATGACGATGATGCCGCCTCCAGCGATGCCCGCGTAGAGGCGCGTTCTGGTCCGGTCCATCGAGAACAGATACTGCGTCAGGATCTGCATCAGCACGAAGGCGGGCGCGGAGAGCGCCAGCAATGCCACGATATTGCCGGCCGGCCGGAAGGCTTCGCCGAACACGGCCGAGACCAGGCCCGTCGAAATCGCGGCAAGCCCGAAGCTCATCGGCAGCGTGATGTAGGACAGCGCGCGGATGACGCCGGCGAACACTTCCGGCGACACCGTGGCATCGTCGGTGCTGTGCCTACGCTGTGAATAGTATGGCAGCAGGCTGCCCGTCAGTTGCACGGGCAATTGCAGTGCCAGGTTGGCCAGAGACAGGCTGACGGCATAGAAGCCCACCACTTGCACCGACCAGAACTGCTGCAGGAAGAGGATCTCGATGCGGTTGAGGAGGATGGAATCCACGAGATACTGCGCCGAGAGCACGGTCGAAGACGACACAAGGAAGGCGGTCGGCACGTCGCAGCGGTCGCGCCGCTGGAAGATGATCGTCAGCGTATAGGCAAACAGCACCACCTGGCCGATGGCATAGCCGACCAACGCACCCTCGACGCCATAGATCACCGCGCCGGCCAGCACCGAGACGAGTTGCAGCACGGATGCGACGGTGGTGAGCTTCAGGAACGTGTCGAGCCGCTGTTCGCCGATCAGGTAATTCTTGGTGAAGGCGCCGACCGACTGGATGATGAAGAGAATTCCCGTCACCAGCGCGATGGAAGGCGCAGTCTCCGCCCAGTGCAGTTCCTCCGATGCGACGAAGACCAGCCAGTAGAGGACGGCAAGGATGACGGTCGAAATCAGCGTCGGCGTAACCAGGAAAGCCGCAAAGCCCCGCCTGCGGGCCGCATCATAACCCTGCGCGCGCAGCTGCGGCAGCATCCGGAGCAGGATGACGCCGGTGCCGAGTTCGGCGACCAGCGCGCCAGTCGTGGCAAGCCAGAGCGAGAAAGCGATGATGCCGTTCGCCTCGGGTCCGAGCAGGCGCGCGGCGATGATCGAGCAGGCGAAGCCTGTCAGCAGCAACAGCATGCCCGCCGCAGCATTGAGAGCCGAATTTGCAACGATTCCCTTGGCCATATCCGGCGGTCGCTCCTATGCGCTCAGCCGTGTGGCATGCGGGGATGATGGCGTTGCGCTGTCGAGATCGAACAGGCGGGCGGTCTTCTCCTCCCAGCTCAACACACTCGACGTATCGATCGCCGAGCGGTCGAATTCAGCGGCGGCCTTGAACGCGGCGTGGATGCTGCTGGCATCGCCAGGTTCGTATGCCAGCACATGCGCCCGGCCGGCGGCAGCGAAGCGCGGTGCGACAATCGGCAGGCGGCAATAGCTGTACTGGATCATCTTGAGACTCGACTGGCTAAGATAGTCGGCATCCTCTTTCGGCCGATAGGGCGCGATGCCGATATCGGCGAACTTGATATAGGCCGCCACTTCATCGAATGGCCGTTCGCCATGGGCGATGACATTCGGCAGGGTGTCCTCGAGTCGCGCCAGTCGCCCGAACAGATGGAAGGTCCAATCGGGATAGCTTGTAGCCAGCGTGCGGATCACATCGGCATCAAACAGCATGTCGCCGACGCTGACGGCATTCTTCCCACGGACGTAGGGACTTCCAGTGATCTGGTCGAAGATAGCGCGTGAAATTCCATGCGGCAGATGGATCGTCGGCGCGCCCTCTGGGATGTCGCCACGAATGGCATCGGCCATGACATGCACGAGATCCACCGCGCCGATGCTCTCCCTCAACACCGCATGCGCGGCCGGATGCGCCCCGATCGTCGAGAGCCGGTCGGCGGCGTGGTAGATGATCCTTGCCTTCGGCGCGAGACGGCGAATCTCGGGAATGGTCAGGATAGAGATGCCGCTTTCCACCAGGATATGCGTGTATTCCGACAGTTCCGCCTTCACGGCGCGGGGAATGTGGCGGCCATAGACCTTGGCGAGCGGCGTCGAGACCATGTCGAGCAACGGCTTGCCAAGGCTGATCGGATGCACCGTACTGACCCAGATGAACTCTCCGAACAGCGGCGTGATTTCGGTCCATTGGTTGAGTGCGCGGGTCTTGGCGAAAGCCCAACGCTCGTCCGACATCAGCCGGCTGACCAGGCTTAGCCGCATGCTGAGGAAATCGACCCGGATGCCACGTGCATTCAGCGCCTCGGCCATGAAATGCAGATCGACCTTGCGCGGCTGGGTGGCGAAATGCTGGCCGGTGACGATAAGAACGCGCGTCATCGCCGCGCTCCCTGAAGTATAGCGTCGTAGAGGGCGAAATAGGAAGCTGCAGCACCGGACCAAGAATAGGCATCGGTTGCCGCCATCAATCGGTCACGCAGCGTGGGATCGTCCAACAACGACTGATAGGCCTCCCTGATCGTGTCCGCGGCACTCTTGGCATCGGTGAAGCCGCAAAGACGGATGTCGGAATGGCGCGCGGCAAGTGTGGCATAGGCGGTATTGGCTTCCAATACCGGAACAAGGCCGGCGCTCATCGTCTCGATTGCCACGAGGCCGAAGCCTTCATATTCGGATGCCGAGGCGAAGAACGAGCTTTTCGACATGGCGGAGCGGATGCCCGCATTGTCCAACCCGGCGCGCACGAACACATTGCCGGACAGGCCGTGGTCCGCAATGATCATTTCGAGATCAAATACCGAGAGGTCGGATGGCACGCCGAGAATATCGAGATGCCAGTTGGGATCGGCTGCGCAGAGCATGGCCATGGTCGCAATCAGCCGTTCCAGCCGCTTGTTGACCGAGAAACGGCCGAGCGTGACTATCCGCTTGCGCGGCGATGTCGAGGACGCATTGGCGAATTTGGATGTGTCGGTGCCGTTCTCGATCAGTTGCGTCCGGGAAGGCGCAATCTTCTTGAACGTGTCCTGGTCCGACCGGCTGCAGCCGACGACATCCACATACTGGCTGGCGGAAAAGCGCGTGAGCGTCTGGAACCAGACGTTCTTGATGCCTGCGAACTTCCTCGTATGAAAGAAGCCGCCATGCGTGGTGATGATCATCGGCTTGCGGTGGATCAGGCGGGTGAGCGCCAGGAAGTCGTAGAAGAAATCGATCGCATGGACATGCACGATATCGGCATCGCCGATATGGGCCAGGACCGATGGTGCCACCGGATAGCGGCTCGAACCACGCCACGGAATGCGGACCACCTCGATGCCGTCGATGATCTCGCGATCGGCGAGCGGCAGGCTCGGATCGGAGAACAGCGAATTGAGCGTGACGACCCGGACACGGAAGCCATGGCCGATCGATTGCATGCAAAGATTGAAGACCACATCTTCCAATCCGCCGCGATTGGGCAGGAATTGGCGCACGACATGCACGATCAGCGGTCGCGCAACCGCTTCCGCCCCCGTTTTGAGGCTCTCGTGATCGATAGGCTTCATGTCCACGGCATCCGTCGCGTTTTGAACCAGTTGGCCCCTGATTTAGTGCCTGAACCCTGCTTCAACGGTTAACAAAGGGCTGAAACGGGGGCTTTTTTGCCGCCAATGGTAAACACGGATGAAACCCGATGCTTCGAAATCCCGCCATTCTGGTTACCCCCCGTTAACCATATTTTGCGAGATTGAACCTCGTCATCTTCGCGCCGCAACAGGCGTGGCAATTTTGCTGATCGACGACACGGCTTGCGCGCCCCGAAGGCATCAATGGGTATCGACATTTTTCAATTGCCGGGCATTCTCTTGAGGCGCTGGCTCTATGTCGTGGTGACGGCCGTTATCTGTGCCGGACTCGCCGCTGCCTATGTCACCGTGCGCAAGCCGGTCTATCTCGCAACGACCGATATCCTCATCGATCCGCAAGGCCTTGCGGCGAGCCCCGCTGACCCCAACCAGAACAATGTCGCCGCGTCGCAGGACACGGGAATCCTCGAAAGCCAGCTCTTCGTCGTGCAATCGCATGAAGTGCTGAACCAGGTCGTCGACAAGCTCAAGCTTCGCGACGATCGCTTCCTCAATCCCGCCGGCATAGCCGACAAGGAAGTGGCAATGAACGCCACGGTCGGCGCATTGCAGAAGAACATGACCGTCGAGCGCGAAGGCCAGTCCTTCGTCATGACGCTTACGGTGAAGCACCGCGATATGGCCAAAGCGGCGGAGATCGCCAACGCGATCGCCTCGATCTATCTCAAGCGGCTGCATGAAGCCCGTTCGGATGCCTCCACGCGTGCCAGCGGCGCCTTCGAGCTTCAGGCAAAGGACCTGGCCGAAAAGCTCCGCAAGGCTGAGGAAGAACTCGAAACCTTCAAGGGCAAGAACAATCTGATCTCCACCGGCCAGCAGGGCCTGGTCATCGACCAGCAGGTCGAAGGCGTCAACAAGCAGCTTATCGCCGCGCGCGCCGATCTCGAACTCAAGCGCGCCAACTACAATCAGGTCAAGACGCTGACGATCGGCTCGATCGAGTCCGGCGGCATTCCCGAAGCGCTGGCCTCGACCTCGCTCAGCGGCATGCGCGGCCAGTATGCCCAGCTTGCCGCCCGCGCCGACCAGCTTTCGACCACGCTCGGCACCAATCATCCGCAAATGAAGGCCGTGCGGTCGCAGGTCGAGGGCATGCGCGATGTGATGGAACAGGAACTTGCTCGCATCCGCGGCTCGATGAAGGGCGCGCTCGAACGCGCCGAGGCCAATACCGCGGCGCTCCAGCGCCGTCTCGATACACTGACCACGTCGAGCCTCGATACATCCGAAGCCGGCATCAAGGCGCGTGCACTGCAGTCCGAGGTCGATGCTTTGCGGGCGCTCTACAAGACATTCCTCACGCGGGCGAGCGAACTCGGCCAGCGTGACACGGTCAACATCAACAATTCGCGCGTCATCTCCAAGGCGGTCGCGTCAGGCGGTTCCTCGCTGGTGACCAAGATCATCATCGTGATTGCCGGCGGGCTCTTCGGCATAGCGCTCGGCAGCGGCCTTGCCGTGGGCGTGGAAATCCTGTCACGGATGTTCGGCGGCCGTGAGGATATCTACGAGGACGAAGAGGAATTCGCCGAGCCATCAGCGCCCACGCGCGCGGCGCCCGCGAAGCTTCCCGTCATCGCCTATATTCCGGCCATCCGACAGAAACCGCGCGCCTTTCAACTCTCTGGACGGAAGTTCATCGAGAGTGATGAGCGCGAATGGGAGCGCAAGGCCCAGATCGGCGTCTCGCGCACCGTCGATAGCCTGCTTCAGCTTTCGCGCCCCGGGCAACCCTCGACCGTGCTTTTCCTGTCGCCGGACAATGACAATCCCGGCAGCCGCATCGTGACCGATGTCGCCGGTGCGCTCCATCGTCTCGACAAGGAAGTGCTCTATTCCGATGGCGACGGCCGCGATGGCAGCGCCCATGTCAGTGCCAGCGAGGCGCCGCTCGCGGACCTGCTCAAGTTCACCCGGCTGGCCTTGGAAAGTGCCCGGCGCCCGAAGGCGACCACGCCGACCTTCTCCAATTTTGCTGGCCACAAGCGCAAGGCCGATTTCGTCATCATCGACGCCAGTGGCGAGGAAGCCCGCCATCACCTGGCCGAACTGCTCGAAAAGGCCAATGCCATCCTGCTCGTCGGCGATGAGAACGACAACGGCCGCCGCATGGAAGAACTGGTGAATTCGCTCGCGCCCTGGCGCGATCGCATGCTGGGAACCGTCATGTTCGGCCGGGTGGCGTAAGGCTGGAGGTCACCGATGGCGGCCGCCGCAACTGCAAACATTCTGCCACCGCTCGACGAAGCAAGCCCGCTCGCGGGCTTGCTGCGGTTCGGCGCCATCGCCTCCGTCATGGGCGGTCTGGCCTTCAATCTGTTCCTCTGCTTCGTCAACACCCGCATCATGCCGATGCGCGACAGCCATGTCATGCTGATGGAGATGGCGATCATCGGCACGGCGCTACTGGTCGCGATGGATCGCAGGGCAGGGCTCTATCTCTTCCTCGGCATCTTCGTCAGCTACATGCTGATGCTTTTCACGCTGCGCGGCGCCAGCGACCTCAAGGCCGTGCGCGACATCCTCGTTCCGGTGATCTTCTACGCCATGGGCTCGCGCCTGCGCGACCTGAAGCTGGCGGACAGCCTCGCGGTCTGGTCGGCGATCATGGTGTTGTTCTTCGCCTTCTTCGAATATTTCCTGCTCGACCTCTACCTCGAATGGTTCAACGTGCTCGGCTATTACATCTCCAAGGGCACGGTGACGCTGACCGAGAGCTACGGCGCGACCAAGGGCCTGTTCATCTCGGGCAGCCGGCCGGAACCACGCACCATCCTGTCCTTCCTGGGCCAGCACCGCGTGTCGTCGGTCTTCCTCGAGCCGGTGTCGATGGGCAATTTCGGCGTGATCATCTTCTCATGGGCGATGTTCCGGCGCGGCTGGAGTGGGCGATGGTTCCTGTTCGCCGCGGCGTTGACCATGGTCGTGCTGGCGGATGCCCGCTTCGGCCTGTTCACCTGCATCCTGATCGTTCTGCTCGCGCCATTCTTCAGGGTGATCCCCCGCACATTCTGGCTGGTCACGCCCTTCCTGCTGCTGGCGCTGATCGCCGCCTATGGCTTTGCCTCGGGCACCAGTGGTGGACCCAATGACCTCTCCGGCCGCATTGCCGTCACCGCCCATATCCTGACAGAGCTTTCGCTTCCGGTGGTGCTGGGTGTCGAGGCAACGGCACAGTTCACGGCCGATTCCGGGCTCGCCTACACGCTGACGAAATTCGGGCTGTTCGGGTTCATTGCGCTCTGGGCAGCACTCGTCTTCATGCCCTTCCGTAATGCGCGGGCATGGGACTTCCATTCCATGATGATCGTCTATCTGCTGCTCATCATGGTGATCTCGAACTCGTTCTTCTCGATCAAGACGGGCGCGTTGATGTGGTTCATGGTCGGCACCGTGTCAGCCGTCGACATCCCCGCGATCAAATCGATCTGGTCGAAGCTATTGGAGCGGGCTCAATCGAGGGCAGGGCAGGCGGTGCCCTCCGCCGAGAGATCGCGTAACGCGGGCAGTAGGGCCTGAAGCTGTGGCCGGTCGCCCTTTGTGGTCGGCTGGATATTGAGCGGTTCCTCTTCGCTCCACCAGTCGCCCGCAACCCAATAGGTCCAGCCAGCCCAGACGTCTCTGTTTTCCTCCATGACGTCGACCATGGCCTTCAGGCCGGCGACGCAGGCCTTGTCGGTCGATGCGCCGAACTCTCCGAGCATGCCGCGAAAGCCATTCGATTTCATCCAGGCCGTCACGTTCCTGAGCGCCTGCTCGGCATCTCCAGCGCGTGAGCAATTGGGCTTGGTGCCCGAGAAATCACCGTCCAGATACTGATGGAATTCGAAGATGAAGTGGTTGGCTGGATCCGAGAACTTCGCCATCGCCACGCCATTCGGCTCGCCATCGATCGGAGCCATCCAGCTATGTGCGCCGCTCCAGGCCGTGCCCGGGACAAGGATGAGATTGTTGGCCTTGGCCTCCTCGCGGATGGCATGCGTGGCGGCGTTCGCGGCTTCCAGCCACTGGGCGATCGGCTGGCGGTTGGGCTCGTTCATCAGGCCGAATATGACATGGTCGTCATTGGCATAGTAACGCGCGAGCTTTGCCCAGAAGTCGGCGAAAGCGGCGATGGGAACGTCCTTCGATCCGATGATCTTTTCATCATAGCGCCCGTAGTTGTGTGGATCGAGGATCGTCCTCATGCCGCGCGCACGGATCAGCTCGACCGATTCCATCAGGCGCTGCAACTCGGCTTCGTCGAGTTCGCCCATCAACTGGGGCTGCAGCCGTTCCCACTTGAAAGGCAGGCGTATGGTGTTGAAACCCTTGTCGGCGAAATAGGACAGCGTGTCGGTCGATGGCCAGGTATAGTCTTTGTTGACCGTGCCGCCGCGCACGCCGAATTCGGCGCCCGAAATGTTGATGCCGCGAAAACAGGTCGCAGCCGATGCTTCCGCTGTTGCTGCAAGGCCTATCATGAGGGAGAGCAGGCCGCGTAATGCGATATGGGTCAACGCAGTCTCCTCACAGCCGGATCACATTGCTCGAACCAAGCTGGCGGATCTCGCCGGTCGGCCGTTCGTCACCCTCGCCGTGGCGCGCAAATCTCACCAGCTTGGGCTTGCCCGGCGCCAGGTGGAACCAGTTGTCGTCGGGAATGAAGCCCTCGAAACCGAGATTGACCGATTGCGCCAGCCGGTCGGTCGAGATCGCAACGAACGGACCGCTCGCATCGCTCCCCAGTTCGGTCGTGAGATTGGCCGCATGCATGGCCGCCATTCGGCCGCGCGGAAAATGAAACGCGCTGGCGATCTCGTCGTCGCCATCCATCAGCCGTGCGACCGTCACATCATGCGACGGCGGGCCGAAACGGAAGGCATAGGCGGTGTCGAAGAAGGCGCCGAACAGATCGGTGGCGGCGATACTTTGACCGCCCCGCGCTGAAACCAGGATGTCCCGCGTGCCGGACACGGCCGGCTGTATCCCGTCACGTAAGGCCGAGACCTCCAGCCGCAAGCTCAAGTCGCCGGCCGTCTCATTGATCACATGCACATAAAGCCCGTTGGTGCCTTCATCGGAGAACACCACCTGCACCGGACGGAATGCCCGTCGCATGCCGTGCCACACCGGCTTCGGCAGTCCTGTCGAGTCGATCACGCCCCAGCCCGCACCGGGCAGCAGATCCTGCAAAGTCCAGACGAGCGCGCCGGCACAGGACGAGCCGGGCCGCCGCCATTCGGCATAGGTCGCTTCCGCCACTTCGGCGGTCACTGCGCGCGAGAAATCGAGATAACGTACCGGGTCCTCGCGGCGCAATCGGGCCGGATCGAGACCGTAGAGATCCTGCAGGTAATGGTCGCGGATGTCCTCGAAATCCCAGGATGCGCCACGGTCGCGCGGCACGCGGGCCTTCCAGCGCGGATCATGCACCGCCGGCACCGGCAGATGCGCGTCGAGCGTGGCCTGTTCCGGCACATGGGCGAAGGCGAGGCTCTCGGCGGCGAAACGCACATTGGCGCGGCGTGCGTCATCGAGCGACCGGCAATAGGCGCCGACGCCGTAGTAATGCGTGATGCCCTCGTTGGGCGAGAACGGCATGGCGCCGCCGAAGGGCGAGTTCGGCACGTAGATCACATCGGGCCGGTAGGCTTCGTACACGGCTGGCAGCAGTTCCTCGGTCAACGGCCCCGACCAGGATTTCTGCGGCATGCCCATCATCGCAGCCTGCTGGTAGATTTCCGAGCCGCCGCAGAGAACGGTCAGCGATGGCGAACCTTGCAGCGATTTCAGCAGATCCTCCGCCTCGCGCTTCACTAGGTCGGCGAATTCCGGGTCGGCGACCGGATAGTCGAAATTGGCGAACATGAAGTCCTGCCACACCATGATCCCGAGTTCGTCGCAGACCTCAAAGAACTCACGGCTCTCGTAGGCCATAGTGCCGCCGATGCGGATCATGTTCATGCCGGCCTCGCGGGCAAGCTTGAGCCACGGCTCATAATCGGAGCGCCCGCCGGGCAGACGGACGATATCCGCAGTGGTCCAGACGGCGCCCCTAGAGAAAACCGGCATGGCATTGATCTCGATGCCAAAACCCTTGCCGTCCGCACCCTGGTCGAGCGAGACATTGCGGAACCCGACCTTGCCCAGCGGATGGGCGGCGCCATCTGCGATCAGCGAGACCGGATAGAGATGCGGTTCGCCATGCGTGTGCGGCCACCAAGGTTGGACGTCGGTCAGCGTGAGATGGGCATGCAGTCCGCCCTCGGCGGAGATCATCACGGGTGCTTGTTGCGTTCCGCAGGCGATCCTGAGATCCGTCGCCCGCCCGGAAAAGCGGAACGACAGGTCCAGCACGCCGTGACCCTCGGCATTCAGCGATGCGCCCATCCTGAGCTCATCGACCTCGATGCCTCCCTGGCGAACGAGATGGATCGGCCGCCAAGGCCCGATGGCGTCAATCTCGGGGCACCAGCCCGGCATGTGGCCGAGCAGCGTGGCGCGTACCATTCGCATGCCGGGCGGCGTGATCATCTGCGGCCGCCATTTGGCGCGCGGACCCGACGCCTTGAGATGCGGATTGAGCGCCCGGAAGGCGATGGCAAGATTGTCTTCGCCCCGGAGCGTCACTGGAATGTCGTTCGAAACGAACTGGCTGCGGCTTTCGAGAATGCGCTCGCTATTGAGGAAGACCTCGGCGATCACGGCGAGGCCATCGAATACCAGCCGGTACGGACCGGGCGTCTCGCCGGTCAGGTCGAGGAAATACCAGAAGTCGCGATCGGCGAGCGGCAGGGGCTGTGTCGGGTCAAACCGTCCGGCTGTCTCCAGCGCCTCGGCCACGGTTCCGGGCACGGCCGCTGCGAGGCGTCTGCCAGTTGCGGGAATATCGGCCGGGGCAGCATATTGCCCGGCATCCGAGACCAGAAGCGACCAGCCCGCATCAAGCCTGCGCCTGGTCTTCGTCCTTGGCCCCGCCAACGATGTCATCGCACCCCATTCCCGGCAAATCAGTCGATCTTGACCTTGACGGCCTCGGAGAGTTCGTCCCACGCTTCGATTGCGGGATCAAGGGCCGATACGAGAGCATCGAACTTTCTGCGGGTCACGGCGCGCGCAAGCTGGAACTGCACGCTCTTTGCCGCCTCGGCGATCTTCAGCGACGCTTCGATCGCATCACTGAATTCGCCGAAGTCCGACATCCATCTGAAATGCGTCGCCGCAAGCTCGAAATTGGCGCCGAGTTGCCGCAACGTGTTGAACGCATATTTATGAAAGAAGCCGAAGGGCCGGTCGGCGATCAGGCTGACCTGTTCGGGCAGAACACGCGAAAACTCCGCGATCGGGTTTCGCGACGGCATGCGCAGAATATGCCGCGTCAGCAATTCACGCGCCCGCTGCCGGATCAGCATGTCGCTCGGCAGATGATCGGGAAACTTGACGAACTCCGTATAGGGCAGAAAGGGCTGCGAACCCTCGGGATAGAGCCGGCCGAACAGACCGTCGTAATCCTCGCCGGACAGCCGCCAGAAGCCGCCATTGTGGAAATAGTCGATTTCCTTGTCCTTCTCCGACAGGCGGTTGATCGCCACCGTCGTCTTGCCGTGCTCGGTGCGGTAGGCCACGCCTTGCGTATCCGGCATGAAATAGGAATCCATCTCCAGCAGGCACAACCGGCCGCGCGCGATCTGCTGAGCGACGTGGTCCTCGACCTTGTCGAACACCGCAAGCTCAGTCACGCGGATACCGTAGAGCGTTTCGAGATCCTCGAGCGGCACCTTGAAGAAGGTGAACTGGTCGCCTTCGAAATCCTGCGTCAGCGTGAAGCCGAGCATCGCCTCGGGCGGCAGCCGGATCGTGTTGAGAATCTCGATCCAGAGATCGACATAGCAATTGGTCTCCGGCCAGATCCGGTCAAGGCTGTGCAACTCGTGCGGCTCGTAGCGGCCGGGATCGAGGAACGGAAAGACGGCGGTCATAACAGGCTTACCCCCAGAGAGCGGTCCGGACAGCGTCTGGCCACACCTTAACATCAAGCCCGTGATGCGCAAAGAGCGCCAGCGCGATGCGTTCCAGGCCGAAGCCGACGCAGGCGGTATGGGCGACGCTGCCATCCTCGAGGTTGAGGCCCCATTTTGTACCGAAGGCATCCTGGTGGTAGTTGAAGCTCATGCAGGCGGTCGGGTTGGCATTGGAATTGACCGGGATCAGCAGTTCGAACTTCAGGTTCTGGTCGCGTTGGTTGTTGGCAAGCAGCCGGCCGGCGCGGCCGAAGAACGGATCGTTGGCGATATCGATCTCGACCTTGAGGCCAAGTTCTTCCATCATCTGCACGCCGCGATCCATCCACTTCTGGCGGAACTCGGTGACATGGTGCTCGGTGCCCATGCAGACATATTCGCGCATGCGGAACATCTGCTGGCGGGTCGGCTCGCGCGACGGCTCGTGGCGGAAGCAATAGGATTGCAGGTCGTAGAGACCGCCGGTCATCGCGATCGGGCCGCGCTTGGCGACTGTCGGATAGAGTGGATAGCAGGCGGCGGGCGTCAGCGCGATGTTGGTCGCTTTCTGCTCCTTGGTCCAGTCCTTGCCTTCTTCCATGCAGGAGAGCAGGCCCATATGGTCGTGGTCGTTGCCACAGAACGAATGCACGGTGCCCGCCAGTTGCGGGAAGCTCTTCATGTAGCCGCTCTTTTCGAAGTAGCTCATCGCCATGCCGGGCGGAAAGCGGATGGCTTCCGCGCCATCGGCGCCGCCGAACCTGTCGATCATGCGCTCGAAAGCCGCGATGACATCCTCGAACTGGCCAGAGCGGCCATAGAGGCCATCGACACCCGTTTCGATGAGAAGACCGGAGTCGAAAAGCCGGTCGAGGAGAGAAACCTGCATATCCATAATCTTTACCCCAGAAGGCTGGTGTCCTGTTTGTGGATCAGGAGCATGGTGGACGTGTTGCCGAGAATTCGGTCGTTGGAAATCATCAGCTGTGCGGAATGCGCGTCACGCAGGTGCCGGCCCAGGCTGAACGGCGTGCCGTTCTTGTAGCCCATGATGCCGCAGATCAGCATGGCGTGGTTGATGATGATAAGGATCGTCTCCGAGGAAGCGATCTTCACATTGTTCATGGCGACCGCGAAGGCGACGGACGACAGTTTTTCCTCGTCTTCCCTGGCGATCTCATAAGACTTGATCGCAGCCACGACGTTGGACTTCATCATCTGCAAGAGGTTGGAGACCTCCGCGAGACGAAGCGCGCCTGGAGGCACGACGCCAGGCGATTTCTTGGCCGCACCGCGCACGAAGCTCTGCGCACGGCCGACGGCGTCAACCGCGATGCCGTACCAGACGCCGCTCCACAGGATGTGGCTGTTGGCGAGCATCGATTGCGCCGCGATTTCGGCGAAGGGCTTGGAGAAGATCTGTTCGGCCGGCGCTTCTCCGGTGAACATGAAGCCCTCGGAGCAGGTGCCGCGCATGCCCAGCGTATCCCAGTCCTGCGTCTTGACGAGCCGGTACTGGTCCCTGGTGAACACGGTCATCACCTGGTCGGTGGAGACGGCGTCCTTGTGGGCGCGGGACGTAATCAGGATCGTATCGGCATACTGGCCGTAGGAGATGACGGTCGCATCCTTGGTCAGGCGGCAAATGCCGTCCTCGACCTCGATGGCGCAGATCGAATTGCGCAGGTTGCCGCCGATGCCGCCTTCGGTGGTCGCGGACGCGATCAGCAGCTGTTCGGAGACGATGCGTCGCATGAAGCCGCGATGCCATTCGGTGTGGATCCCGTGCTCCACCAGGCTCGAAAGCTTGATGTGATGCATGGCGAACACCATGGCCGACGAGGCGCAAGCCTGCGCGATGATCGAGCAGAGTTCGGCGATCTCGCCGGTGCGCGCACCTTCGCCGCCGAGCTCGGCGGGGATCTGGATCGAGAGAAGGCGCTCGGCCTTCATCGCATCGACCGCTTCAGCGGGGAAGCGGCTCTTCTGGTCGACCTGATCGGCATAGGCGCGGGCGACGGCCGCCACCCGGGCGGCCCGTTCCGTCAGGCTGCCAATGGCGAGATTGACGGGGATGTTCATCACGCGACCTTTCTGTCGTCCACGATGGAAGCGACGGTGCGGACGATGGCTTCGATGCTCTGGAACGACTTGCGGTTCAACAGGCTGTCGGGAAATTCGATGTCGAAATTCTCTTCGAGCGCCAGCATCAGCTGTACGGAAGCGAAGGACGAGAGGCCAGCGGCATAAAGGTCGGCGCCATCGGCGAGATCGGCGACATCGACCGGCAGACCGGCATGCTTCTTGAGCAGTTCACGAATGGTGTTGTTCATCCCCGTTTCCCTTCCGTTAAGGCTTAGTTCCAGGCGTTCATGCCGGATTGGCACAAAACATAACCGCAACTGCATAAGGATTAACTAAACGGGGTGGTTAAGATTGGATGTTTTTGATTGCTCAAATTTAAGTAAATACAGTGTGTTACTTGCCGGTGAAGGCGATAGTCTTCTGAGCGGGAAAGCTCTTGCGACCGAAATCCGCTGGAATGACCGGGAAGGGCGCCGATTTCCGGATTACCTCCAGGGCCCCTTTGTCGATAGCCGGTTTGCCCGAGCTTTTCTTGATCCGGAGATTGCTGACGCTGCCATTGGCGTTGATCGTGAATGTGACGACGGCCTGACCCCTCGCGCCCACCTTGACGCGTCGCTTGGCGCGGTCGATCTTATCCTCAACTAGGCCCTTGTAGTTGGTGAGCGCCGCATTGCCTTTCAGCTTCTTCTTTGAATTGCCTTGCGATGCGTCCTGGCTGGCGCCATCCTTGGTCTTCGCGGTGTCGCGGCCTTTGGTGGAGTTGTCGTCGGCGTTGCCGTCCCGCTGCACGATCTTCTTATTCTTGACCGGCTTCTTTTCAGGCGTTTCCACGACCGGCTTCTTGAGCTTCGGCTCAGGCTTCTTCAGCTCTTCCTTCTTTGGCTCGGGCTTCTTCTCGACCGGTTTCTCAACCGGTTTGACCTCCGCCACCTTCTGGACAACGAGCGGCTTGGAAACCGGGTGATCGAGCGGCTGGGCAAGCTTCGGCGCGGGCCTTTTCTCCTCGACAGGCACCGGGGTAATCAGCACATCCGGCAGGGCATCCTGCAGCGGCTTGATCTCGGATGTCTCGAGAATCTGTTTCGCCGCCTGTTCCACGGCAAAGGTTGACGGCTCCTCGCTTGCCAGCACTTCAGGTTGGTCGGTGGTAATGATGGGCTCTTCGACCTTCTCCGGCTCATTCACCGGTTCCGGCAGCCTGGCCTGTTCGATCGGCTTTTCCACAACCGGCTTTTCGACTTTCTCGGGTTGCTTGACGGGCTCCGGCTTGGCCTCTGCTTTCTCGACAACCGGTTCCTCGGTTTCCTCGCCCTCCCGCTCCGTCTGTTGCTTGACCGCGGCGACCTCCGAATTCGTCTCGCTGTAGATCTCCACGGCGAGCACGGTCTCGCCCTCGTTGAGCACGCTCTCATCCGGCAGGCTGATGGTCAGGTATGTGACCGCCAGAGCCGCAACCGCATGAAGAAAGACGGAAAGCCCGAAGCCATCCCGAAGCAGCTTGTATACCAATGAGTGGCCCGCTTCCGTCGGCTCTTGCCTGACGGGAGGGATATCCATATCGAGCAATGCGGCCTGTTTTCCCGGCGCATCCGGAAAGCCTGATATCCCCGAGTCGGAGCCCATATAGGGCGAGATGCCGTCGTCCCTGCCGAAGGCGCAGGGCGGCACGTCCTTGAAATCATGTTCCAGACCCGCGCGCGCGCGATCGTTGGAATTGGCGGGCTTGAACCGCAACTCCCTGATCTCAACCACTTTCGGATCTGTTATCGCCATTTTCAGTCGGTATCGTCCGGCCGCGCACCGGCCCGCATGGTCGGCTTCATCATGTGCGGCTCCTTGGGGTCGGGAGAAAATAACCTGACAACGATTGTCAGCTATTGCGTCATTATTGAAATATGAGTATCGAAGTCAACAATGAATTGACCTTGATTGGCAGCGCGTGGGACCAGCGTGATTGGTCCCGGGGACGCGGGGCACGGAGAGACGTGATGATGGTGGAACTCGAGAAGAAGGATGCCGGCAAGGGGCAGGCGTCGCTTCCGGCCGAGGGCATGCTCCCCGAATACGATACCCAGACGCTGTTTGCCGGGCGCCGGGAGATCGTGATCCGCCATGCCGGGGCCGATTACCGGATGAAGATCACCAGGCAAGGCAAGCTCATTCTCAACAAATGAAGTATGAAGACCCAGGCACATACCCAGGGAAGGGACAAAAAGACATGACCGAAACAAAGGCTCCGACGCCATCCGAAATTCGCGCCTACCGCGCCGAGAATCCCAAACTCCGCGAGCGTGACATCGCCGCCAATCTCGGCATTTCCGAAGCCGCCCTCGTCGCAGCCGAAGTCGGCCTGACCGCCATCCGCATCGATGCCAGCCCCAACAAGCTGCTGGAGCGCGCGCCGGAACTGGGCGTGGTCATGGCGCTCAGCCGCAATGAAAGCGCCGTGCACGAGAAGATCGGCGTCTACGAGAATATCGAGATCGGCGAGAAGACCTCGCTGACGCTTGGCGCCAATATCGACCTGCGCATCTTCAACTGGGTCTGGGCGCACGCCTTCGCGGTCACCAAGACCGATGGTGAGGCCGTCCGCCGCTCACTGCAATATTTCGACAAGTCGGGCGAAGCCATCCACAAAGTGCATCTGCGCCCCGAATCCAATCTCGAAGCCTATGAGAAGATCGTCGCCGATTTCCGCATCGAGGACCAGAGCCAGGATTTCGTCGCCCAGCCCTTCACCAAGATGGCCGCCGGCCGCACCGAGGGCTTCGATGTCGCGGAACTCCGCGACCATTGGTCGAAGATGACCGACACGCACGAATTCTTCATGATGCTGAAGAAGCTCGACATCGATCGCCGTGCCGCCGTCCAGAGCGTCGGCCCCGATTACGCCTGGAAGCTTGCCGACGGCGTCGCCGCGGAGTTCTTCGCCAGGGCCGTCGAGAGCCAGGTCAACCTGATGTGCTTCGTCGCCAATCGCGGCATCGTGCAGATCCACACCGGCCCGGTCTCGAATGTTGCGCCGATGGGGCCGTGGCTCAACGTCATGGACCCCACCTTCCACCTGCACCTGCGGGCCGACCACATCACTGAAGCCTGGGCTGTGCGCAAGCCGACCAAGGACGGCCATGTCACCTCGCTCGAAGCCTATGACAAGAATGGTGAGATGATCATCCAGTTCTTCGGCAAGCGCAAGGAAGGCAATGTCGAGATGGCCGAATGGCGGGCGCTCGTCGAGAGCCTCTCGACCACCGATGCCGCCGCGGCCGCATAAGGAAAGAAAGATCATGCTTGCAATGACCCTGCGCCGCCGCGCCCTGCTTGCTTTCGCGGCTCTGTCCCTCGTCGCCGGCCCATTGGCCGCGCAGGAGATCAAGCCGGTGGACACATCGCGCCTCGTCACTGTCGGCGGCGCCGTGACCGAGATCGTCTTCGCGCTCGGCTATGGCGATAAGGTCATCGCACGCGATATCACCAGCTTCTATCCGGATGAGGTCAACAGACTGCCAAGCGTCGGCTATATGCGGGCGCTGTCGCCGGAGGGGGTGCTTTCGGTCAATCCCTCGGCCATTCTTCTGATACAGGGTAGTGGCCCCAAAGAGACGATTGACGTCCTGAGCAAGGCATCCGTGCCGCTGGCCTTCATACCAGAAGGCTATGATCGCAACGCGCTCGTCGCCAAGATCAAGGCCGTCGGCAAGGCGCTCGGCGCCGATGCCAAGGCCGATGAACTGGCGGCCAACGTTGCAGCCGATGTCGATTCCGCCGTCACCGATGCGGGCAAGATCGACATGGCAAAGCGCAAGCGGGTGCTGTTCGTGATGACCGTGCAGAACGGCAAGATCATGGCTGCCGGCGAGCACACGGCAGCCCACGGCATCATCGCGCTGGCCGGGGGCATCAATGCGACGTCGGATTTCCACGGCTACAAGCCGCTCAATGACGAAGCCGTGATCAATGCCAAGCCGGATGTCATTCTGCTTATGGATACCGGCGGCCAGAGCGTGTCCGAGGCGGACATTCTTGCCAATCCCGCGGTGGCCTTGACGCCTGCCGGCCAGGCCAAGAGGGTCATCCGTCTGGGCGGTAGCGCGCTACTCTTCGGACCGCGCACCGGCGATGCAATCCGCAAGGTTTACGCGACGCTCTACGGCGGCTGAGAAATGGCACTTGATATGGAAGCCGGCCGCGACCAGATTGCGTCGAGTGGACCGCGCGCCGGCCACGATCGCGGCGCCCGGGCGCTCGCCTATGGCTTGCCGGCGCTGGGCATCCTCGCCGTCGCCATGTTGCTCATATCTGTTATGACCGGCGCCAGCACCGCCTCGGTGACCGGGCTCATCAGGAACCTTCTCCTGGGAGGATCCGACAATGCTCTCGATGTCCTGCGCGACCGCATCGTCATAACAGAGGTTCGCATGCCGCGTGCGGCCGTCGGCTTCCTTGTGGGGGCGGCACTGGCAGCGTCGGGCGCGACGATGCAGGGCCTGTTCCGCAATCCCCTGGCCGATCCCGGTGTCCTCGGCGTGACCTCGGGTGCCAGCCTGGGCGCGGTGTCCTCGATCGTTCTTGGCGGAACGGTGCTTGCCCCGATCACCGCGATCCTAGGCATCTTCACGCTTCCGGTCATGGCGTTCATCGGCGCGCTGATCGTCACATTCATTCTCTACCGCCTCGGTCGCCGTGACGGCGAGACACAGATCGCCACCATGCTGATCGCGGGCATCGCCATCTCAGCGCTCGGCATGGCCTTGACGGGCCTGTTGATCTACGTGGCCGACGATAACCAGATCCGCGATATTACATTCTGGAGCCTCGGTTCACTTGCCGGCTCGACCTGGCAGAAAGCGGCGATCGCGGCCGCCGTCATCCTGCCGGCGCTGCTCACGCTGCCATTCCTGGCCCGCGGACTGAACGCATTCACGCTCGGCGAGGCGGCAGCCTTCCACATGGGCGTGCCGGTAGAGCGCTTCAAGCGGGTGGCGATCGTCATGGTCGCGGCGGCGACTGGCGTGTCAGTGGCGCTGTCCGGCGGCATCGTCTTCATCGGCATGATCGTGCCGCATCTCATCCGTATCTGGGTCGGACCGGATCACCGGTTCCTGCTGCCGGCGTCGGCATTGCTGGGCGGAAGCCTGCTGCTGGTTGCCGATATGATCACCCGCGTCATCGTGGCGCCCGCCGAACTGCCGATCGGCATTCTCACCGCCCTCATCGGCGCGCCGTTCTTCCTCTGGATCCTGCTCAAGGATCGTTCCGGACGGGTGATGTGATGATCGAGATCGACAACATATCCATCACGCTCTCTGGCAGGCAGGTCGTCAAGGATTTGAGCTTCAGGGCCATGCCCGGCAAGCTCACCGCGATCATCGGTCCCAACGGCTCCGGCAAGACCACGACCATGAAGGCGATCTCCGGCGAACGAAAATTCGATGGCAGGGTCCACTTCAACGGCCGCGACCTGAAGTCCATGAGCCCGAAGGCGCTTGCGCTCTCACGCGCCGTGCTCGCCCAGTCGATCAGCCTCGGCTTTCCCTTCCTCGTGCGCGAAGTGCTTGAAATGGGCGTGGTCGCCGGCGACACGCACGATGCTGCGGAGGCGGAAAAAGTGATGGTCCGTGCGCTGGAGGCCGTCGATCTCAAGGGCTTCGAGCGTCGCGTCGCGACCGCGCTTTCCGGCGGCGAGCAATCCCGCATGCATATGGCCCGGGTCCTTTGCCAGATCCCCGACGCTGTACGGGATGGCAAGCCCCACTGGCTGTTCCTGGATGAGCCCGTTGCCAGCCTCGATATCCGGCATCAGATCGCCATCATGAAGCTTGCCAAGGCGTTTGCCGCACGCGGCGGCGGTGTGATCGCCGTCATGCACGATCTCAATCTCACTGCGATGTTCGCGGACCATATCGTCATGCTGAAGGACGGTCGCCTGCATATGGCGGGTACGCCGGCGGAAGTCTTGAACGAGGAGGCGCTGGAAACCGTCTATGGCTGCCGCTTGTCGGTCACCCGAGAGCCCGAGACCGACCTGATCCGCGTGCTGACGCCGCTCGCCGCAGCCTGACATCAGCCTCGCTATGCACGAAAAAGCCCCGCCGGTTCGCACCGGCGGAGCTTTTTCAGTTCTGATCCGTAAAATCAGATCGGGAACACAAAGTCGGCTTCCTGTAGGTCTCCGATCTTCACGCCCATGAGCAGCACGCTGCCGCCGTCATACGCGATCGTCACGCCCGCATTGCTCGAAGTAGCCGCGTCGACGACGGCATCGAAGTTGTCGAACATGCCGCTGAAATCGATCTTGTCGGCGCCCTTGCCGAAATCCGTGATCCTGTCCTTGCCGTCGCCGGCCTCGAACACGAATGTATCGACGCCAAAGCTGCCTGTCAGCTTGTCATTGCCTTCGTCGCCATGGATCGTGTCACTGCCCTTGCCGCCGTTGAGAATGTCTCCGCCGCCTTCGCCGTGAAGCGTATCGCTCATCTTGTAGGAGGTGAACGTGTCCCTGCCTGCAGAGCCCGTGAACTCAATGGCATCGCTGTTGAGGAAATTCAGCAGGCCCTTTGTCTCGCCATTGCCAAGATCGCTAAGCCAGTGCTTGCTGTAGCTGTTGACGTTGAACTCATCGAAGGCAATGTTGATTTCGCCGTTGTTCGTATATTCCGGGTTGTCGCTGGACTCCTTGGTGCCGGTGCCAAGCGTGATGGCCGTGATATCCCCCGACATGGTGTGGTCGTCCTTCGTGCCGTAAACTTCGTCAGGCCCATTGAAGGTATAGGCCCAGCCCTCGTCTCCGCCTTCGAAGATCACGCTCTGGCCGTTCCTCTTGCCGTCCCAGCTCACGTAATCGTCGCCGCCGGCGGAAAAGCCGGTTTCAGGGGTGACAGTCTCATATCCGTTGACGAATCCGCCCCGGCCGCTCGGCTCGAACCGCTTGTCGAAGCTCTTCAAATAGGCATTGAAGTTGATGCCCTTGCCGTCGTTGTTCGCGTCATCGAGGGTAATGGTGATCGCCATCGGCGTGTCCTTCCATAAATATGAGTATGGAAGTCAACTATTTAAGATGACAAAAACTGTCAAGATAAAATGAACGTCTTCGGCATGCTAATCGTCCTGTGATGAGCACTGGCGCGTCAGCAGTTATCAAAGTCCGTAGTGCATAGAGGATTGCGCCACAGGCCCTTGCTCTGGGCCTTCTGGGCATCGGCCTGCGTCGCGAGCAGCACCTTGTCCGCCTCCGCCATTCCATAGCCGTTGGCTATGATCGCTGCGGCAACATCACGCGCACCGATCACGCAATTGCTGAGCATCAGCTTCTTGCCGGCCTGGTTGATATCGCAGAGGAGCCGCTTGTTGCGCACCAGGTTGCCGAGAAAGATCGATGCCATGCGGCCGCACGGCCACCGGCCGCCTTCGATCGCCTGGCAGAGTCGTTGCGGCTTCACCGGCCGAATGTTGGCAATCTGATATTGTTGTTCGCCGATGACGAAGCTTGCGCTGTCCACCACCGTGATCCGGGAAGGAACCACCAGCCACAGGCGGCTGTCCCGCGCAATTTTAACCGCCGGCAGACGCTCGAAGTGCTGCTTCGACCGATCGATCCGTGTCGGCTGCTCGGTCCACAGCGGTGCGTCCTCTCCATGCCCGGTCGTGATCGACGCGGCGACCAGAAGAAACGCAACTACGATGCGCGTGATCCAGAAAGTCATGGCCGGAAACCAAAACGGCCGGAGCGGAATGTCACCGCGCCGGCCGTATTGTTCAGTAGCATGTCCAAATCAGAAGCCGGTGCCGCCGCGGATTTCCTTGACCAGCGTGCCGGCCAGGATCTTGATATCCATCCAGACGTTGAAGCTGCGGATATATTCGATGTCGTGATTGAAACGGCCGCGCGCCAGATCCTCGCTGTCGGTCGGGCCACGGAAGCCGTTGACCTGGGCAAGGCCCGTCAGGCCCGGACGCACGAGATGGCGCAGGTGGTAATCCTTGACCAGATCTTCGTACAGCATGCCGCCGGCCTGCATTCCAGGCACGTGGCAGCGCGGGCCGACAAGCGACATGTCGCCGAGCAGGATGTTGATCAGCTGCGGCAGTTCATCGAGATTGGTCTTGCGCAGGAAGGCGCCGGTGCGGGTCACGCGCGGATCATTCTTGCGCGTCTGTGCCACGCCGGTCACGTCGCCGAGATCGTCGCGCATCGAGCGGAACTTGAAGATGCGGATCATTCTGCCGCCGCGGCCCCAGCGGTTCTGCATGAAGAAGACCGGGCCTTCGCTCTCCCACTTGATCGCGAAAGCGATCGCCAGGAAGAAGGGCAGCAGAATCATCATTGCGGAAGCGGAAACGACGATATCGAGCACGCGCTTCGCCGCGAAGTTCCACGGCTTGCGCAGTGCAACATTCTTCCAGTCGCGGTCCTTGGTTTCGGATACAGTGAGCCCGCCGACCGACACGACCTGTTCACGGCCATTGGCCGAGATCGCTACCGCTGAACGCAAATTGGCAGGATGCATAACTGATTGCCCGACTTTAATTATTTCCCTGAGGGAGCCGATTTTTCTTAGATCAAACATGTATCGCTGTCACCATGCTTTACGGAAACTTTACCACGTCCCACCTGAGTGCCGCTCCGCAGCAAAATTCTTTTCATAGCAAGAAATGCACGGAATTGTGGCCCATAACGCCAAAAGGCGGGATTCTGTTCCAGATCACTGCGGCTCTGTGCCAAGATTTTCTCGGAACGCTTCCGAGGTTTGCGGCTGAGGCATAGCAGGCCTGCGAACGCGGCATATCTCCTGTCTCATCAACTTGTTGTCATGCTGGATTATCCCACCCTTGATGAATGGCTGCTGAAGGGCACGTTCATGCTGGCGAATGCGATCAGCGGTCCGTCTTGCCGCCGTCTCGAAGGCTCGACAGATAGCTGTCGAAGATCGATTCCACATTTTTCTGATAGGTCTTCTGCACCTCGACACCACTGTCGAACATCTGGCTGACCAGCCCGGCAAAGGGGTTGGTGTCTGCGGCGGTAGCGCTGGCGGCAGCCGGTTTGGCTGTCGGCGCATCGTCGGTCGGGGTTGCTCCATCGCGCGTCATCGACCCGACGAACATGTCGAGGAAAGGGTTGGCGAAGGGATTTGCGCCCTGGCCCGCATTTGCGGCACCGGCCTGCTGGAAGAAAGCCTGGAAGCCCTGTGTGAAGGGATTGTCGAGAAACGGATTGCTCTCGGCCTTCGGCTTTTCCTTCATCCCTGCCGCTTCCATCCACTGGCCGAAGAAATCCGGCGGCGAGCCCTTGGAGATTGCTTCGCCGGCTGCCTGGAACTGCCCGGCGATCTGCTTGAAGAAGCCGCCCATCATGGTGTTGGCGATCACCGGCAGCATCTGCTTGTAGACCTCCTGGCCGATGCCGGACATCTGTTCGGCCTGCGCCGCCACCGCGCGGGAAACGTCCTTGGAGCCGAAGATCATGCCGAGCGCATTGTTGCCGTCGGCGATGCCCTGCGGCGAAAAGGCCTTGGTCATGTCCTCGAAATATTTCGCGTAAGTGCCGCTGCCCGCAGCCGACATCAGCGAAGAGAAATCGTAAGGGTTGGCGGCCGACCGCTTGAGGCCGGTGGAGAAGGCGGGCATCAGCGCCGCCATCGCCTGCTGCATCTGTTCCTGAGCCAGCCCGAACTGCTTGGCCATGGCATTCATGGCATCGCCGTTCTGGGCCTTCATCATCATTTCGAACAGCGGGAGCATGGCAATCCTTTCCACGAGACGGAATGCCGCACTATAGCGCTAATAGGCGAGAATCAAACAGGAATTTATCCCGCAATAAAAGGGCGGCTTTCGCCGCCTGGGCCGATCAATATTGATAATCTTCGAATACGTTGTCGATATCGCCCGCCCAGCGTCCCTTCCACAGCGACAGCATGTCGTCGGCGAGGGTGGATTTCTTGGCGATCATCTCATCGAGCGGCGCGAGGAACACCGTTTCGTCCTGTCCCGAGGAATTGAAGCGTGCCCGCGACTTCAGCCCAGTGCGGGAAATATCGACCACTTCGCGGCCGAGATCCCAAAGGCTGCGACCGCGGAAGCTGGCGTCCATGGCCTGGACGGGGACCGTGTCGCGCAGCACCTGCACTTCATCGAAGGTCCAGTCGCGGGTCAGCGCCTCGGCGGCATCGAGTGCCACGGAATCGTAGAGCAGGCCCACCCAGAAGGCGGGCAGGGCACAGATGCGCCGCCATGGACCGCCATCGGCGCCGCGCATTTCAAGGAAGCGCTTGAGGCGCACATCCGGAAACAGTGTCGAGAGGTGGTTGGTCCAGTCGCCCAAGTTGATCTGCCAGTCGGCAAGCTCGCCCTTTAGCGCGCCCGCCATCGCCTGGCGGAAGGTGATGTGCGTACAGTCGTGATACTTGCCATCGCGGACGACGAAATACATCGGCGCATCGAGCGCCCATTCGACATAGTGCTCGAAACCGAAATCCGGCTCGAATGCGAAAGGCAGCAGGCCCGCGCGCTGGTTGTCGGTGTCGCGCCAGATGTCGCCGCGCCAGCTCTTCAAGCCGTTCGGCTTGGCCTCCGTGAAGGGAGAGCTTGCGAACAGCGCCGTCGACAGCGCCTGCAGCTTCAGCGACACCTGCATCTTGCGGCGCATGTCGATCTCGGAGGAGAAGTCCAGGTTCACCTGGATCGTGCACGTCCGGTACATCATGTCGAGCCCTTTGGCGCCGACCTTCGGCATGTAGCGGCTCATGATCGCGTAGCGCGACTTCGGCATGCGGGGCGTTTCGGCGAATGTCCATTTCGGGCTGCCGCCCATGCCGAGGAAGGAGATGCCGAGCGGCTCACCGATCTCGCGTACCAGCGCCAGGTGCTGGTTGGTCTCCTTGCATGTCTCGTGCAGGTTTTCGAGTGGAGCGCCCGACAGTTCGAACTGGCCGCCCGGTTCGAGCGAGATCGCACCCATGCCCTCCGGTCCCGCGAGGCCGATGATGTTGCCGGCATCGATAATCGGCTCCCAGCCGGTCCGCGCCTGCATCGTGTCGAGAATGGTCTTGATCCCCGCCTCGCCGAAATAGGGAACGGGTGTGTCGTCGGCCGAGAAGAACACGAATTTCTCGTGTTCGGTGCCGATGCGGAATTTTTCTTCAGGCTTGGAGCCGGCGTCGAGATAGGCGATCAGCTCATCCTTGGAGGTGACGAGCGTGCTGTCGGTGGTGTCGCGTGCCATAGGAACTTCTTCGATAAAGGGAAAGGCCTTCAAGGGGCCAGGAACCGGCGGGGATCGTTGAACGGCTTTTAGATGTGATGCAAGTGAAAAGGATTCAAGCAGCGTCAAATTTCGCTGAAGGATATTCCGTTCACGCCCAATCGCCGATTGTCGCTTGGATCACTGCCATGGCGGCTACGGCTGCGGTATCAGCGCGCAGGATACGAGGACCGAGCGGTATAGCGGTGACAAAGGGCAGGCCGCGCAGCCGTGTCTGCTCCTCCGCCGAAAAGCCGCCTTCTGGGCCGATCAGCAGCGCAAGGTTCTTTTCTTTGATCCCGTCGAGTGCCGACATCGGATTGTTGGTCTCGGCGCCCTCGTCGCAATAGATGATCCGGCGATTTCGATCCCAGGCTTCCAGCAGGTCGATCAGCCGCACCGGTTCGCGCACTTCGGGGATGGCGAGAATGCCGCATTGCTCGGCTGCCTCTGTGGCATTGGCGCGAAGCCGGTCGATCGATCCGATCTTGCCCTGCACATGCTGGGTCATCACCGGCTGCAGCACGCCGGCGCCCATCTCGACTGCCTTCTGCACGAGATAATCGAGCCGCCCGACCTTCAGCGGCGCGAAGAGATAATGCAGATCGCAAGGGTCCGGCTGCGGTCGGGTCTGCTCGACCGGCTCGAGCAGGATCTTCTTGCGCGAGGGATAGGTCAGCCTCACCAGCCACTCGCCGTCGCGTCCGTTGAACGCCAGCAGTTCGGCTCCATCCTCCAGCCGGAGTACATTGTGGAGATAGTTGAACTGGCCGTCGCTGACCGGCAGCGCTCCGCCGCTGACGATATCGCTTTCGACGAAGAGCCGCTGGAGGCGAAAATTGGCGCGCATGGGAAACTCAGATCAGGGGCCGCAGGATGATGACGAGCAAGGCTGCCAGTAACCCGGACGCCGGCACCGTGACAAGCCATGCGGCGAGGATCGAGGTCAGATAGGAGCGGCGGACGAGATAGCGGTAGCTGCGGTCGCCATCATGACTGTCGCCGCCGTCGGTCTCTTCTTCCTCGGCCCGCTTGGCGGCTTTCAATATTTCCGGCACGTCGTGCGGCTCCGCTCGCGCGAGGATATAGTCGCGCCGCTTTGCCGAATTGGCGGTGTACCATTCGCGGAACAGCCCCACGCCGAAGACCGAGCCCACGGCGATATGCGTGGAGCTCACCGGCAGACCAAGTGCCGAGGCGATGATGACGGTGATCGCGGCAGCCATCGCCACGCAGAAGGCGCGCACCGGATTGAGCTTGGTAATCTGCGTACCCACGACGCGGATCAGCCTCGGCCCGAACAGCGCGAGACCGACGGAAATACCCAGCGCACCGATCGTCGTCACCCAATAGGGCGCGTCGAGATTGCGGGCGACGGTCTGGATGCCGGTCGCCTCGACGATCGCTGCCAGCGGCCCGATGGCGTTCGCGACGTCGTTGGCGCCGTGGGCAAAGGATAGCAGCGCGGCGGAGAAAATCAGCGGCATCCGGAAAAGGACCTTGAGCGACTGGTTGCGATTCTCAAGTCCGACCGCCTGCTTCCTGACGGCGATACGCAGCCAGAAATACGAGGCAATCGCGAACAACGCGCCAATGGCTATGGCATGCCAGTTGGTGACCCCGGGCAAACGCCCCTGGCGCAAGACGATCAGCAGATAGGTGAGGAAGGACCCAGCCATGATGGAGAGAAGCACCGGCACCCACTTGCACGCCGCCGCCACCTTGTCCTCGGCATAGATGATGGTTTCCTTGATGAACCAGAGGAAGCCGATGGCAATTGCCGCGCCGAATGCCGGTGACACCACCCAGCTGACCGCGATCTGCGCCATCACACTCCAGTTGACCGCGCCGACGCCTGCGCTGGCGGCACCGGCTCCCATGATGCCGCCGACGATCGAATGCGTCGTCGAGACAGGCGCATTGATCCATGTCGCGATGTTGATCCAGATCGCAGCCGACAGCAGCGCGCTCAGCATGATCGCGATCACGAGGTTCGAATCGCCGATCGCATAGGGATTGACGATGCCTGACTTGATGGTCTGCACGACATTGCCGCCGGCAAAGAATGCACCGGCGATCTCGAACACGAAGGCGATCGACAGCGCGCCGACCAGCGTAATGGCCTTGGCGCCGACCGCGGCGCCGACATTGTTGGTGACGTCGTTGGCGCCGATATTCATCGCCATGTAGGCGGCAATGGCCGCGCCCGCGATGATGGCGAGTGCGGCGGGGCTTGAGGAAACGAAAAGTGCCGAGAAGAGAGCCGCCAGCGCCAGGAAGATCACGCCGAGTCCGGGACCGGCGGCCTTCATCATGACGAATTGCGTCGAGGCCTCGATGAAGGAGAGCTTCTCGAGATCCTTGTCGAGCGTCGGCTTTTCGAAGGGTGACTGTGTATCGGCCATTGCACTATCCGTTGCGACGTTCAGGTAACGCCGCAGCGAGCGGTTCCGCAACTGTAAAAATCGTTTCAGCTACGGCGCTGTGCAAAGTCGTGGATGAGCTTTTTCAATCCAGGTTCCTGGACGCGCGTTTCCGCTTCCCCGGCGCTCACCCATTCGATGCGGCGCTTGCCCTTTTCCTTGAATTCCTCGGCATACTCGGTGACTTTCAGCGCGTGAACCTGGACCTCGCAAGGCATTTTCACGCCTTCCGCCATCGCCTTGTCATAGCCGAAGCAGCCCACCGGCTGGCGTTCCGCCTCGCCGATCACGCCGGCTTCCTCAAGCGCTTCCTGTGCCGCCACCTCATATCCAGGGCGGGCGCCCATCGGCCAGCCCTTGGGGATCACCCAACGGCCGGTATCGCGGCTGGTCAGGAGAAGGATATCCGGACTTCCACCATTCTCGCGCAGCCTGTAGCACAGCGCCGCATATTGCGCCCGCTTGGGACGGCGGAACATCAGGTAGAGCGTATCGGAAATTTCGGACAGGATCTTCACTTCAGTCAGTCACCTCGAATTCGTTGTCGAATCAGTTGCAGGACGATTCAATAACATTAGCAAATTGCGCGTAGCTTTTGACGTTAAACGTCGGAGCGTACACGCTTATTCGCAACTTAATCTTATCGAAAAGGATAAACGATGTCTTGATTGCGAATATTTTCGCTTTCTGCGCCACCAATCTCTTGGCAACCTGCGGCAGAGAAACCGTTGTTGCTTTACTTCTGGACATATTTAAGGACGCTGTATCGAATTTTCCAGCGGAGCGGCCCGTTTTGGTTCGGGGTCGTGGACAGGTCGGTGGACGACGCTGTGCGGAAACACAAACGCAAATCCGGCTCTCGCTGCGTCGGCTATCCCTGCCGTCTCGGGGGCAATTACTGGAAGGTCACGATGTCGATGGATTGATGGACATTACTCGCATGGAGCCCGTCGATCTGAAACGTGCGTCATTTGTAAGAAGGAGGTCGCAGTGGCAATGTAAAGCAGTGAAATAATGTATGGAATCTTGTAGTTTGAGGCCGAGTTTTCCACCTTTCATGGCCGCATCCTTGAGGATGTGATGCTCGAGTTCCTGCATCTCAACTATGGAGGCATCTTCGAGCAGATTGCGATAAGCCGAGATCAGTTCCTCGTCTCCATGCTTTGCCGGGCCGTATAGACATTCAAGCAAGGTTAGACGGCTGACTACCAATGGGATGTCCGCATGTCTCAGCGCATCGATCCATGCTCGTGCCCGCTCACCAAGAGTGCTGCTCGACTCGACGAAGTATATGAAAATATTGGTGTCCACATAGGCGACGGCGACGCCTTCGATATCAATCATTGCCACGAAGCCAACGAATTTCAGCATCGATTTCTTCGTCGGTTCGCCGATTGGACAACTTAATACCGGCACCTGCAAAGGACATGATATCCCTGCGCTCGTTCGTGCGGGGCGTTACACTCTTCGGTTCCTGTGCGAGATGGCGTTCAAGTGCTTCCTTGACGATCCACGAGCGCGACCGGCCAAGCTTGCGCGCCGCCTCGTCAAGCTTTTCGACGAGCTCCTTGGGAATGCGGGCAGTGACCATTGTTGATGACGACATGACGATCTCCAAAAGATGATTACAATGTAATACATCTTGCTGAGATCTTCAAGTCCGGCTCACCCCTCCAGCAGCACGCTCCGGTCCACATCCGCGATGTTCCGCTTGCCGCAGAGCGCCATGGTGATGTCGAGTTCCTTCTGGATGATCTCCAGCACCCGGGTCACGCCCGCCTTGCCGCCCGCGCCGAGCCCGTAGAGGAACGGCCGGCCGATATAGGTGCCCTTGGCGCCGAGCGCGACAGCCTTCAGCACGTCCTGGCCCGACCGGATGCCGCCATCGACATGCACTTCGATCCGGTCGCCGACCGCATCCACCACGCGTGGCAGCATCGCGATCGAAGAGCTTGCGCCGTCGAGTTGCCGTCCACCATGGTTGGATACGATGATCGCATCCGCGCCGCTGCCCGCCGCCGCACGCGCGTCCTCGACATCGTTGATGCCCTTGAGGATTAGCTTGCCGCCCCAGCGTTCCTTGATCCATTCCACATCCTTCCAGGAAAGCTGCGGATCGAACTGCTCGGCGGTCCAGGCCGAAAGCGATGACAGGTCGGACACGTTCTTGGCGTGGCCGACGATGTTGCGGAAGGTGTGGCGCTTGGTGCCGAGCATGCCCATGCACCACCCCGGCCGCGTCGCCATCTGCCAGACATGGTTCGGCGTCCATTTCGGCGGCGCGGAAAGGCCGTTGCGGATATCCTTGTGGCGCTGGCCGAGGATCTGCAGGTCGAGCGTCAGCACCAGTGCCGAGCAACCCGCGGCCTTGGCGCGCCCGATAAGGTTCTCCACGAATTCGCGGTCCTTCATCACATAGAGCTGGAACCAGAAAGGCTTCCTGGTCACCGATTTCACATCCTCGATCGAGCAGATGCTGACGGTGGAAAGCGTGAAGGGCACGCCGAATTCCTCGGCCGCCTGTGCGGCCAGCATTTCGCCGTCGGCATGCTGCATGCCGGTCAGGCCGGTGGGTGCCAGTGCCACGGGCATTGATGCCTTCTCGCCGACCATCTCGGTCGCGAGCGAGCGGCCGGTCATATCGACAAGCACCCGCTGGCGGAGCTTGATCTTGGAAAAGTCCGCCTCGTTGGCGTGGTAGGTGCTTTCGGTCCAGGCGCCGCTGTCGGCATAGTCGAAGAACATCCTGGGCACCCGGCGGCGCGCAAGTTCCTTCATTTCGGCGATGGTGAGGACCGACTTCATTTCTGCTTTCCTTATGGCATTCACGTAGCGGGCGATCAGCCCCGGCGGATTGTTGGTCTTGTCGTAGGGTACGAGATCGCGGCCGCCCGTGACCGGAACGACGGCGCGGCTCTCCGAACTGGTCGAGGCCGATGGAGTCACGCCTTCGCTCTGTTTGGTGATCGAGGTTCCGCTTTCCAGCGTCGAACTCATGTCCTGTTCCCCTTTCCGTTTCGGCCAGTCTGTGGCGAGCCGGCGCGCGCCGTCTCCCACTGCATCTTCCTGAGATTCGAGACCGTTTCCCGTTCGAGCGTACGCCGGGCTTCTTCCACCGCGTCCGCAACGTAATCGATATGCATTTCGGCTGCCTGCCGCGCGGCATCCGGATCGCCGGAAAGGACCGCTTCGGCGATCCCGACATGCTGCGCAAGGATATTCTCGCGCGAGCCGGGCAGGTCGAGGATCAGGCGCCGATGAAAGAAAATCCCCTCGGCGAGCAGCTTGTAGCAGGCGCGCAGCGTGTGCATCAGGATGATGTTATGCGCTGCCTCGCCCACCGCATTGTGGAGGTCGATATCGCCATCGGTCTCTTCCTGAAGATCGCGGCGCTCATGCGCGTCCCGCAGCCGGCCGATAATGCCCTGGATTCGCGTCCTGTCGGCGGATGTCGCCCGCCGTGCGGCCAGTGCCGCCGCATAACCTTCGAGCTCACGCCGGTATTCGAGATAATCGCGTGTCGGCCGCTCGTGCCGGGCGACCAGTTCGGCCACCGGTTTGGAAAACACCTGGCCGATCAGGTCGGCGACATAGGTGCCCCCACCATGCCGGCTCACAATCAGGCCGCGACTTTCGAGTTCCTTGAGCGCGTCGCGCAGCACCGGGCGCGAAATATCCAGCCGTTCAGCCAACTCCCGTTCACCGGGCAATCGGTCGCCGCTCGACAGCACGCCGTCGAGCAACAGGAATTCGATCTGCCGGACGGCTTCGTCGGCAGTTGTCCCGTGGTCGATTCTCGTGAACAGCCCGTCCATTTGAGCGGCCTCCTGACAATCGGATAGCAAACAAAGCACAAGTGGTCAATTTTTCTGTCCACTTGTCGATTTTTCGGATTTCTTCAGGAAATGCCGGCTGCGTCAACGCGTCCGGTTTCAATTCCGCCCAGTTTCCGCGACAGTGTGTCACGGGACATAGGGGCAGGGGCATTGTCGATGGGTAACGGGATGTTTTCATTTCCGCAGGCGCCGGATCGCGCACGCGCATTGGGCGAGATTCATTCGCGCCCTTATGTGCTGGTGAAGGCGCCGCGGGTGATCTTCCAGCTTGCCTTCATGATGGATGGCGGCGCCGGCGTCGATCACGCCGTCATGGCCGAGATGTCCCGCCAGCGCGGCGTCACCCCGCCCGGCCGCGATGCCCGCCACCACGCCATGGCCTGGGGACCCGGTACGCTACGCTGGGAGCAGCATACGGAATTCTCGACATGGTTCTGGGACGGGCCGATCCCGGACAAGTTCGGCGGCGAAGTCACCATGCACCCTTTCGGCGATGGCTTCAAACCGCCGGGTTCGCTGATCTCCGGCATTCGGCTCGAACTGAGGCCGGAGGGCCCGGGCATTGGAGAGGCGATCGCCTGCTTCGATCAGGCCAGCCTCTGTTACAGCGAGGTCAAGGACGGCCAGGCGCGTGTCTATACCGACTTCCGGCAAAACGGTGATGGCCTGACCCAGATCCTGGTCGTCGACCGGTCGCTGACGCCGCTCGGCACCGGCGCGCTGATCCAGCGCCTGCTGGAGATCGAGACCTACCGCACGCTCGCCATGCTCGGCCTGCCCTTGGCGCAAACGCTGTCGCCCGAAATCCGCCGCATCGAAGACGGCCTGACCGGTATCACCCAGCGCATGAAGACCGAGCCGCGCGATGATGCCGACGCCGTGCTTTCGGAGATCACCCGTCTCGCCGCCGATCTGGAAGCCAATGCCGCAGTCGCGCTCTACCGCTTCGGCGCCTCGCGCGCCTATTACGGCATCGTCAAGGAGCGCATCGCAGCGCTCGCCGAAACCCCGGTGTCCGGCTACGAGCACGTCGGCTCCTTCCTCGAGCGCCGGCTGGCCCCCGCCATGCGTACCTGCCAGTCGGTCGAGGAGCGGCAGGCCAACCTGTCGCGCAAGCTCACCCGCGCCAATGCGCTGGTCCGCAGTTGGATCGACGTCGAGCTCGAACGCCAGAACGGCGCACTGCTGACCGCCATGAACCGCCGCGCCGAACTGCAACTCAGGCTGCAGCAGACGGTCGAAGGCCTCTCGGTCGCCGCGATCTCCTACTATGTCGTCGGCCTGTTCGGCTATCTGGTGAAGGCCTTCTTCCATGAAGGCGATACGATCGAGCCCGCGTTGTTGACCGGCGCATTCGTACCTGTCGCGGTTTTGGGGGTCTGGTACGTTGTGCGGAGGATCAGGCGCGGGCATGATGTGCCGCAGGAATAGGTTTGAAGGGCTCTGAATGCCGAAATCGGCGAAAGCGAAACTCGACCAGGCGGGCCTCACCGGCCTCGGGCTTGAGAAGCTCGTGGAAATCCTTCTCGACGAAGTGGCCTTCAACAAAGCGCTGAAGAGCCGTTTGCTCGCCGCACTTGCTGGAGGCGCCGGCGCCGGCGAGGTGGCGCGTCTCATCGACTCGAAGCTTGATTCGCTCCAGAAAAGCCGGGCCTATCTCTCTCCGACCAGGGCCAACACGCTTTCGGTCGAGCTGCGCGGCCTGCTCAGGAACATCACGTCGGAACTCGCGAGCCTCGACCGCTATGCGGCATTCGAACGGGTGCTCCGGTTCCTTGATGTCGGCGCCGTGATCGAGGAGCGTGCGCGCAACGGCGGAGCGCGGCTCGCCAAGCTCATGGACGAGGGCAGGGACAGTCTTGTCGAAGCCGCGTTGAAACTCGACGTCGACGAGCAGGTCAGGTCGGTCACATCGCTGGAGAAGGCGAGAGTCGGTGACGATGATGGAAATCTCAGAGAGCCTCTGCTGGATATCCTCTGCGGGCTGGGTAAGTCGGCAGCCGACGCCTGGAAGGCGATTCTAACAGGAAAACTCAAAGGCCCGACGGAGAAGGCCGCCCACTGGCGAAACACTGAGCCCGTGGCATATCTCCAAACCCTGGCATTGCACACCGCCGATATTGACGCCTATATCGAACTGGAACAACTGAAGCCGCAGGAGCGCCGCGACAATCATCTGATCGCCCGGATGCTGCACGAGGCAAAGCGATATCCCGAAGCGCTCGAATGGGTGCGCAAGCCTGCCGCCACGATGCGCCTCACGCACGCGGACAACGCAGCTACGGCTCCCGCCCAGCCGCCACGGCTGCTTGAAGCGGATATTCTCGACGCGCTCAAGCAGAAAGGCGACGCCCAGGCGATCCGCTGGACGGAATTCGAGCGGACGCTTCGGCCCGATATTCTCCGCAACTATATCTCGAAGCTCGACGATTTCGCCGAATTCGAGGAGACCGACAAGGCCTTCGCCATTGTCGCCGCCAGCCCCCGCATCCACGAAGCGCTGGATTTTCTCGTCAAGTGGCCGCGCCTCGATCTGGCGTCCGAACATGTGCTGCGCCATCTCGGCAAATGGGATGGCCGGCAATCCGGGATCCTGGTCGAGGCGGCCGATGCCTTCCTGGACGACTATCCCGTCGCGGCGACGATGCTCTATCGCATATTGCTCGACGACATCCTGCGTCGCGGAATCAGCGATGCCTATGGCGATGGCGCAACATTTTATGTCGTGCTTCATGAGCTCCAGCCGAGGCTGGGTGCGGGCTTCACCTATCAGAACCATCGCGACTACATGGCGCGATTGAGGGAGAGATATGGCCGCAAACCTGGCTTCTGGCAGCTCATTCCACGCGAACTGGTGTGAACACCGACATAGTGCGGTTGACGCAGCGCGGCAAAACGCGAAAGTGCGTATGCTGTTTCATCGCGGCGCCAACGGAGGAGACGATGACCGAGACCCTGGCATTCCTGCCGCCAAACGAGAAGATCATCTCGAGACGCGCGATCATCGTCGGCGATCTCAGTGATCTGCTCGGCGCCGAAGGCGTGGTCAGCGATACCGCCGAACTCGTGCCTTTCGAGACCGACGGCTTCATCGCGGTTCGCAATCTGCCGCTCGCAGTCGCCCTGCCGCGCACCACGGCGGAGGTCGCCGCCGTGCTCAAATACTGTGCCCGCTACGATATCCCCGTCGTGCCGCGCGGCGCCGGCACATCGCTGTCCGGTGGTGCCATCCCGCAGAACGACGCGGTGGTCATCGCACTCACCCGCATGAACCGCATCCTCGAAGTCGATTTCGCCAATCGCGCCGCGGTGGTACAGGCAGGTGTCACCAATCTCTCGATCTCCGACGCCGTGTCGGCGGATGGCTTCTTCTATGCGCCGGACCCCAGCTCGCAACTCGCCTGCACCATCGGCGGCAATATCGGCATGAATTCCGGCGGCGCCCACTGTCTCAAGTACGGTGTAACGACCAACAACCTGCTCGGCGTCAAGCTCGTGCTTTTCGATGGCACCGTGGTCGAACTCGGCGGCAAGCATCTCGATGCCGGCGGCCTCGATCTGCTCGGCGTCGTCTGCGGTTCGGAAGGCCAGCTCGGCATCGTCACCGAAGCGACCGTGCGGCTGATCGCCAAGCCCGAAGGCGTCCGACCGGTGCTATTCGGTTTCCCGACCGCCGAAAGTGCCGCCGCCTGCGTTTCCGACGTCATCGGCTCGGGTGTCATTCCGGTGGCCATCGAATTCATGGACAAGCCGGCGATCGAAATCTGCGAGGCCTTCGCCCATGCCGGCTATCCCATGGATGCCGAGGCGCTGCTGATCATCGAGGTCGAAGGCTCCGAGACCGAGATGGACATGATGCTCGCAGGCATTATCGAGATCGCCCGCCGGCACGGCGTGAAGACCGTCAAGGAAAGCCAGTCGGCCATGGAAGCGGCACTGATCTGGAAGGGCCGCAAATCGGCCTTCGGCGCCACGGGCCGCATCGCCGATTATATCTGCATGGATGGCACGGTGCCGCTCTCCGAACTTGTCGCGGTGCTGCAGGGCACCTACGATATCTGCGCCAGCCACGGCCTGCGCGTCGCCAATGTCTTCCATGCTGGAGACGGCAACATGCACCCACTGATCCTCTACAATATCAACGACCCCGACGAGAGCGCCCACGCCGAAGCCGCCGGCAACGAAATCCTCAAACTCTGCGTCGATCATGGCGGCTGCCTCACCGGCGAACACGGCGTCGGCATCGAAAAACGTGACCTGATGCGGCATCAGTACAAGGAGGCGGATCTTGCACAGCAAATGCGCCTGCGCGCGGCCTTCGATCCAAAGTGGATCATGAACCCGTCGAAGGTGTTTCCGCTGGAAGGGCGGCCTGTCTGATGCTGACCCCTTATACAGAATCCGACGCCATCTCCCTCGTGAAAACCGCCGCCCGCAGCAACCTCACGCTCGAAATCCGTGGCGGCGGCACCAAGGCCGGTCTAGGCCGCCCCGTCCATACGACCGAGGTCCTCTCCACCTCCGAACTCAAGGGCATCACCGCCTATAACCCGGCCGAAATGGTGATGACCGCCAAATCAGGCACGCCACTTTCCGAATTGGTAGCAGCTGCCGCCGAACACCGGCAGGGCCTGGCTTTCGAGCCCGCCGATTATCGCGGCATCTATGGCAGCGAGGGCGAGCCGACGATCGGCGGCACCTTCGCCTGCAATCTCTCCGGCCCCCGCCGCTTCCAGGCAGGTGCGGCCCGCGATCACCTGCTTGGCCTCCGCTTCGTCAACGGCATGGGCGAAGTGATCCAGGCCGGCGGCCGCGTGATGAAGAACGTCACCGGGCTCGACCTGCCGAAACTGATGGCAGGTTCGCACGGCACGCTCGGCCTGATGACGGAACTGACCTTCAAGGTCCTGCCGCTGCCCGAGACATCCGCCACGATCGTGCTCGCCGGGCTGGATGAAGCCACGGCCACGCAGGCCATGGCCGAGGCACTCGCCATGTCGGTGGAAGTCTCCGGCGCGGCGCACCTGCCCGAGAGCTGCCGCGCCCGGTTCCTCGGTGGCACACTGCCCGTTGCAGGCGCCACCGTGCTCAGGCTGGAAGGCCTCGGCTTCTCGGTGAAGGAACGCGCGGCCAAGCTCGTCGCCGCCTTCGCCAAGGTCGCCTTGGTCTCTCAACTGGATCACGAACAGACAACATCGCTCTGGCAGGAAATCCGCGACGCCAAGCCGTTTCACGCGGATGGTCGGGAACGACCCTTGTGGAAATTTTCCACCGCGCCCTCGATGGGCCACCAGATCCTCTCGGCACTCCGGCTGCAAACCGGCGTCGATGGCTATCTCGACTGGCAGGGCGGGTTGCTGTGGCTGCGCATGGAAGCCGCGCCCGAAGCGGAGCTCGTGCGCGATCTGGTCAAACAGGCGGGCGGACATGCAACGCTTGTGCGAGCGAGTGATGATGATCGTTCCGCAATCCCCGCGTTTCAGCCAGAAGCTCCAGCCGTGGCTGCGCTTTCGGCCCGTATCCGCGAAAAATTCGATCCGGCGGGGATATTCAATCCAGGGAGGATGTCACTTTTAACTTGATGCAGGAAGTGACAAAACATACATATGGGCTACAACGTAGCCCAGGAGAATATGATGAGCGAGAATGCTGTTGTTCGAGCCCGAATTAACGAGGACGTGAAGAACGAAGCGTCAGCTGTTCTGGACGCGATGGGACTTACTGTTTCCGACGCATTCCGGATGATGATGGTACGGATCGCACGCGAGAAGGCGCTCCCCTTTGACCCACTCATTCCGAACGATGAGACGATCGAAGCCATCAAGGCGGCGCGACGCGGCGAACTGACGACCGTTGGTTCGGTTGACGAGCTTTTTGCGAGCCTCAATGCGGACGATTAAATTCTCCAATAAATTCAAGCGCGATTACAAGCGAGAGAAAAGTGGCCGATCAGCCAAGAACCTCGATCCGCTTTTGAATGAGATTGTGCAGATTCTTGTCGCCGATGAGCAGTTGCCGAGGAAGAATTTCGATCATCCGCTCACTGGTAATTGGATTGACTGTCGAGATTGTCATGTGAGGCCGGACCTAGTGCTTATTTATCGCAAACTGGGCGATGATGTGCTGGAATTAGTGCGGCTTGGTTCGCATAGCGAATTGGGGCTTTGAGCGACAATGCAAACCAATTTCACCCCGGCTCAGCTCGCCGATCCCAAGACCGCGGAAGCCGAAGGCATTATCCGCAAATGCGTCCATTGCGGCTTCTGCACCGCCACCTGTCCGACCTATGTCACGCTCGGCAATGAACTCGACAGCCCGCGCGGCCGCATTTACCTGATCAAGGAAATGCTGGAGAACGATCGCGCCGCCGATGCCCGCACGGCGCTGCATATCGATCGCTGCCTGTCGTGTCTTGCCTGCACCACGACCTGTCCCTCCGGTGTCGATTACATGCACCTGATCGATCAGGCCCGGGTCCATGTCGAAAACACCTACAAGCGTCCGCCGCTAGTCCGTCTGCAGCGTGCGGCACTCGCCTATTTCATGACGTCGCCGAAGCGGTTCCGGCTGGCCATGACGCTCGCGGCACTCGGCCGGCCCTTCGCCGGCATCATGAAGCGCATCCCTGCGCTAAAAGCCTTCGGCGCCATGCTCGAACTCGCGCCGCGTGCGCTGCCCGCGAAGTCGCGTTTTGCCGAACCCGGCACATTTCCCGCAAAGCAACCCAGGCGCCAGCGCGTGGCGATGCTCTCGGGCTGCGTCCAGCCGGTTATGGACCCCGGCATCAACCAGGCCGCGATCGAGCTTCTCAACAATCTCGGCATCGAGGTCGTGCTGCCTGACAACGAGGGCTGTTGCGGCTCGCTCCGCCATCACATGGGCCATGAGAACGCCGCACACGCCTCGGCCCGCAAGACCATCGACGCCTGGATATCGGAAATGGACGGCGAGGGGCTCGACGCAATCATCATCACCGCGTCCGGCTGCGGTAGCACGATCAAGGACTATGGCCATATGTTCAAGGCCGACCCGGCCTATGCGGAGAAAGCCCGGCGTGTCTCGGCGCTTGCCCGCGACGTGATGGAATATCTCGACAGCCTGGAGCTTCCGGAACAGCCGTCGCGCGGCATGACCGTCGCCTATCATTCGTCCTGCTCCCTGCAGCACGGCCAGCGCATCACCCTTCAGCCGAAGGCGCTGCTGCGGCGTGCGGGCTTTGCGGTCAAGGAACCGGCCGAGGGCCATCTCTGTTGCGGCTCGGCCGGCACTTACAACATGCTGCAATCCGATATCGCCGACCAACTCAAGGCGCGGAAGGTGAAGAACCTCAAGGCACTGAAGCCCGATGTCATCGCCGCTGGCAATCTCGGCTGTATCACCCAGATCGGCAGCGCGGCGGATATCCCGGTTCTCCACACGGTTGAACTGATGAACTGGGCCTATGGTGGCAAAAAACCTGATGTGCTGAAATAAAACCGCCATCCCGCCCGTGTTATCCGCAATCCTTACGATTTCGGGGCAATGATATGACATCGAGACTGAAATATTGGGCGCTCGGCGCCATCATCGCCTGCACGCCTGCCACGGCCTTCGCCACCGGAGGGCTCGGCTGCAGCATCGACGACGGGAATGTGAACCTCACCTTCGAGTCGATCTTCAGCTATTCGGATATCGGCGGCCTGTTCCAGATCCGCGGCGAGCTCGAATCCAAGGACAAGCGCACCGAGAAGACGCTCCGGAAATTCACGCTCGATGGCTCCGAACTCAAGCAGCAATGGTTTCGCGGCAACGATCTCAAGCTGATGATCTATCGTGAGACGGAAGGCGACGGCGTGCCGTTCGCCTCGGTCAAGCTGATCATCGAGGCAAACAAGCCGCCGGAAGAGGAATTCGAGTATTCCGGCAAATACGCGCTCACCATCGAGCCGGCCACCGAAGGCAGCGAGAGCAAGGCCTTCACCGTCGAGGGTAAGATCACCTGCTCGGCGGGGTGAACCACCGGGCACGGCTGGAGTTGGTTAGAAATTATACGACAGGCCGAAACTGATCGCATTGGTCAGGATGTTCGTCTTGAGCTTGTCGCCCGAGTCGATATCCACATTCACCCGGCTGTAGTTGAATTTGTATTCGGTGAAAGCCGAGATGTGGTCGGTGAACTTGTAGTCCACGCCGAGCATCAATTGCCCCGTGACGCCGCCAAGCTGATATTCCGACGTCGTGCCCGATGGGCGGGTCACTTCCACATGCGGTACGTTCGCGCCGATGCCGGCGCCGAGATAGGGCGTCCAGTCGCGATCGCCCTTGAAGCGGTAGAGCACGTTGGCGGTGGCGAGGTTCAGGCCGTCGGTGAATTCGAAATGCGTCCAGCCCGGCGTCTTGTGATTGAGCGTATTGTCGCGCGCATAGACCTTTGCATGGTTGAAATCGAGCGCCAGCCCGATCTCGTCATAACCCCAGTCGTCGAGCCAGTATGTACCGCGAACGCCCCAATAGGGCGGCATCTCGAATGATTTGCCATCCCAACCGGCCGTGAACTTGGTGCCGTCGGTCACATTGACCGTGCTGTGCGGCGCCGTCTGCCAGCCGCCGTAGACTGAGATTGTCGGATCGGCGAAAGCCATGGTTGTGGATGCGAGAAGCGCGGCAGCGCCAAGCCCGATGCGAACGACTATGCTGTTCATCGAATGTCCCTCAAGGCGCGTGGAGCCCCTGCGCCGATCGTCAAATCACCTGCCGAAGCTATAGCGAATTTCGAGTCCGAAAAAGACACAAAAGCTCCAGCCATTCGATAAGGCGGAAGTGTGTAATTTCTGCAACATCACCCGCAAACAGAAATCCCGGAACTCTCGCCCCGGGATCGAAGATCAGGTCATTTTGCTCGACGTTACTCGAAGGAAGCGAAGAGCTGGCGGAAATAGTCGACGCCCTGGTCGTTGAACCGCACCTTGCCCTGCCGATTGCCGGGACCGACGACGATCACCTTGGCGCCAATCTGTGCGCGATCGTAGAGATGCACGACATCCTTGTTCATCATGCGGATGCAGCCCGAAGACATATTGAGCCCGATCGACCACGGCTCGTTGGTGCCGTGGATGCGGAAGCCCGAATCATTACGGCCCTTGTAGAGATAGAGCGCGCGCGCACCGAGCGGGTTGTTCAGGTTGCCCTTCACGCCCTCGACGCGGTCGGGCAGGATACGGCCCTTCTTGCGCTCGCGGGCGACCATTTCCCTGGGCGGAACCCAGGTCGGCCATTCGGCCATGCGCTGCACCTTCATCACCCCCGACCAGCCGAAGCCGTCGCGGCCGACGCCGATGCCGTAGCGCGTCGCCCTGTTATTGCCTTCGACATAATAGAGGAACTTGTTGTTGGTATCGACGATGATCGTGCCGGGCGCTTCGTCGGTGTCGAGCTTGACCACCCTGCGCTGATATTTCGCCGCCGGCTTCCTGGCGATCGCCACCTTGACGATGTCGCTGTTCGCCCCGTCGATCGTGGCCGCCTGCCGCGTGAACGCATTGGCGTCCTGGACCAGCATGCCCGTTGCGGCAATCACGCCCGCCATCAGGATTGACTGTAACTTGCCGTACATCTTCTTCCCCGTCAGTAGAATATTTGTTCAGAACCGTACCGCACTCACCGATAAATTCAAGAAGCCGGACGTTTGTCCGGCCTCTAACATGCGTTCACATTCATGTGTTTGTCGCAACAATCGGCAAGTGTTGCCCAATTGCGTCTGTCAGATGACGATGACCCGTGTGCCGACCTTCACCCGCTCGTAAAGATCGACGACGTCCTGGTTGCGCAGGCGGATGCAACCCGAGGAGACCGCATAGCCGATCGTCCAGGGCGCATTGGTGCCGTGGATGCGGTAAAGCGTCGAGCCGAGATACATGGCCCGCGCGCCGAGCGGATTGGCCTCGCTGCCTTCCATATGCGCCGGCAGGATGTGGCCCTTGGCCGCTTCGCGCGTGATCATTTCCTGCGGCGGGTTCCATTCCGGCCATTCCGCCTTGCGGGTGATCCTGTGTTCGCCGGCCCATTCGAAGCCCGGCTTGCCGACGCCGACGCCATAGCGCCGGGCCTTGCCATCAGCCAGGACGAGGTAGAGGAACCGGTTGTTGGTGTCGATGACAATCGTGCCCGGCCTGTACTTGGTCTCGTACTCCACCACCTGCGGCAGGAACTGCGGCTCCATCTGCTCGATCGGCGGCTTTTCGGCGCGATAGGTCACCTGCTGCACGACAGGCCGGCTGAACAGGCCGGCACGGCGCACCGTGCGATACTGTACCTGGCGGCGCTCGACCTTGCGCAGCACGCGGGCACGCACGGGGCCGGAAAGCTGCGTCATCCATTCGCCGGCAATGCCGGATTCGATAATGACGGGGCGGATGACCTTGTAGCGCTCGTCGGCCTGGACGGAGACGGCGAAAAGCGCGAATGCGGATGCGAGAAGAAGGGTCTTTCTGATCATCGGGACTACTCGTGACTGGAAACCAAATGAACCTGATGGGCCGACCATGCGCCATATCCCCAAGCGAATGGTAAACGGGTGTTCATTAAGACTGTTTTCCGGCAATGAACCTTTTGTCAGGGTTACTGCCGGGTTTTGAAAGATGGTTATGCAATGGTAAAGCCTTTGAAACGCAGCGATTTCCGGAGGAATTCATGGAAGGATTGATCACGGCGGATAGCGACGGGCTGACGCGCTGCCACTGGCATGGCGGGCTCGAGGACTACATGCGCTACCATGATACCGAATGGGGTTATCCGGTGCATGATGATATCCGCCTGTTCGAGAAGATCTGCCTCGAAGGTTTCCAGTCCGGCCTGTCGTGGCTGACGATTCTCCGCAAGCGCGACGCCTTCCGCGCGGGCTTTGCCGGCTTCGATTTCAACAAGGTCGCATTGTTCGGCGAGAGCGATATCGAGCGGCTATTGGGCGACAAGGGCATCGTCCGCCATCGCGGCAAGATCGTCTCGACCATCAACAATGCAAAGCGCGCCATCGACCTGAAAAAGGAATTCGGCACGCTGGACAAATATTTCTGGAGCCATGCGCCACAGCCCGGCGAACGGCCCGACCGGATCGATCTCGCCTGGTTGCGCGCCAACCCGACGTCGCCCGCCTCGGTCAGGCTGTCCAAGGATTTGAAGAAGCGCGGCTGGACTTTTGTCGGCCCGACCACGGTCTATGCCTTCATGCAGGCCATGGGTCTGGTGAACGATCACCTTGAAGGTTGTTTCTGCCGTGCCAAGGCGCTGGCGATGAAGTAAAGTCGCGGAATGCAGTGGCAAGATGAAGCGATCATACTCGGAGTCAGGCGGCATGGCGAAACCAGCGTCATCGCCGAGGTGATGACGCGCGAGCGCGGCCGCCATCTCGGCCTCGTCCGCAACGGCCGCTCGCGCACCATGCAGCCCGTGCTGCAGCCGGGAAATCTCGTCGAGGTCACTTGGCGGGCGCGGCTCGATGAGCATCTCGGCAACTTCTCCACCGAGCCGCTGAACTTTCGCGCCGCGACGCTGATGGAACATGCCGCAAGCCTGCATGGCGTCCAGGCACTGGCAGCCCTGCTTCGGCTGCTCCCCGAACGCGACCCGCATCCGCATCTGTTCGATATGCTCAACATCGTGCTCGACCATCTCGGCGAGGCATCCGGCGCGGGCGAACTCTATATCCGCTTCGAACTTGCCGTCCTCAACGACCTCGGCTTCGGCCTCGATCTGCTCCAATGCGCCGCGACCGGCACCCGCGAGCAATTGGAATTCGTCTCGCCGAAATCGGGCAGGGCGGTCAGCCGCGATGCGGGCCTGCCCTACCAGGACAAACTCTTCCGCCTGCCGGAATTCCTGAAGGAAGGCTCACGCGAAAGCGCCGACGGGGCAAGCCTCGGCGAGGCCTTCCGCCTGACGCAATATTTCCTCAACCGCCACGTCTACGAACCCCGCGGCCTCGAACCCGGCACCGCCCGTGACGGGTTTATCCGGGCTGTGCTGAATGAGTTGGCGCTTGAAGATCTTGCGCCGGAAAAGCCGCCTCCTCAAATCGCGACGTAGTCGGTCTCCATGAAATCCGACACCTCGACCAGCCAGCGGTCGCGGACGAAGGCGACATGCAGCGGATGGCCGTCATAGATGCCGTAGGCTGCCTGGTCGGCGAATTCCATCGAGAAGCCGAAGCTGAAACTGTTCTTCGGGCTCGTCTGCCGCAGCCGCTCGAATTTCTGGACGCCCGGAATTTCGGTCAGCACCAGCGCATCATCGAGGAATTTCTTCTCCTCGGCCGAGCCTTTGGCATGCTTGAGATTGAATGCGACGGTGTGACGGATCATGCGGATACCTCCCCTTGTGGTTGGGTGAAGAGATACGGGAAAGCACGACAAATCAAGTGCGGGAAGACCCCGCCTCAAGACCTTTTGGGTTGGGGCTCGGCTGCTTGCCACAACCGCGACGCCCTCCTCGGGCTTGTCCCGAGGATCTGGTGCGCTATCCGATTAACCATGCTAAAACAAACATTTACGTCGCGCTTCTATCCACCCTTACCAGATCCTCGGGACAAGCCCGAGGAGGACGTCGCGGGTGGTTTGCTGAGAGGCGCAGGGCGAGGTCTTCGCTCCTAAACACAGCTTTGAGATGAAATAGGAAAATAATCCTAATATTATACTTGCCGTACCCATTTTCCTGTGATATACAATTATCACAAGGAGTTACCGCAATGTCCATTCTTTCTGACCGCCACTTTCACGATGAAGCCGCTGCCTACCGCTTTGTAGAGAAGCGCGTTTGGCCGGAAGGCCCGGTTTGCCCGCATTGCGGCGGCTTCGATCGTATCAGCGCCATGAAGGGCACCAGCACCCGTATCGGCACCTACAAGTGCTACCAGTGCCGCAAGCCCTTCACCGTGAAGGTCGGGACCATCTTCGAAAGCAGCCACGTCAAGCTTCACCTGTGGCTTCAGGCTATCTTCCTTATCGCTTCTTCGAAAAAGGGCATCAGCTCCAACCAGCTTCACCGCACCTTGGGTGTCACTCTCAAGACCGCTTGGTTCATGTCTCACCGCATCCGGGAAGCCATGCGCGAAGGTGGCCTTGGTCCGCTCGGTGGCGAGGGTCAAATCGTTGAGGCAGATGAAACCTATTACGGCAAGAAGGACGGCCCCGCGCCGGAAGTCACCACCAGCGGTCGCCCCTTCACCAAGTCTGGCAAGACCGGTCCGTCACACAAGCGGGCGATCCTTAGCCTTGTCGAGCGCGGCGGCAACGTCCGCACCTTCCATGTTGCCCATGCCAACAAAGAGAACGTGACCGAACTGGTGAACCAGAACGTTTCCCGCGAAAGCATCCTCATGACCGACGAAAGCCGCCTCTACAACGAAATGGGAAAGACCTTTGCCGAACATCATTCGACCAAGCATTCGGCCAAGGAATACGTGCGCTACGAAGGCGATCTGGTCATCCATTCGAACACCGTCGAAAACTACTTCTCCGTGTTCAAGCGCGGTATGCGTGGCACCTATCAGCATTGCGCTGAAAAGCACCTGCATCGCTATCTTGCCGAGTTCGATTTCCGCTATAACAAGCGCGTCGGTCGCGGCGTAAATGATGAAGCCCGCGCCGGCATGATCCTTGACGGCGTGGTTGGCAAGCGCCTGACTTATGAAACAACTAGTGCGAGGTGAGAAACCATATGGGATCGTCAAACCAAGCCGATACAAGCCAAGGCCCAAAAAGCCCAAAGGCTAAACTGACCCAAAAGGAACAATCCGAGCGGTTTATAAAGGCCGCTCGGGAACTTGAGGCAGATGAAAGCGGACAGGCCTTCGAAAGAGCGGTCAAGCCGATTCTTTCAAGGAGTCAACCAAAAAAATAATATCCCGTTGAATCTGCACAGCTTTCTCAAAAACGAGGCGAACTCAACAAATAAACTACGCCCACCACGGTAGATATCTAGCAACGCGATATCCCTGATCCTTATCAAGAGGCTTTATCAACCCAGTGTCTTGGGCATCTCGGATGACGTTCGATATTTGCGACGCTTGCGTGTCCTTAAGGCCAAGTCTTCTACGGAGACTGGTGTTATTCATCGGGTCGTTTCTCAATTTTTTGAGGACGGCGTGCTGGTAACAGGCTCTTATTCGGTCATCCTTTGACATCACTGCGAAATCCGTAGTCCTGAAGAGTGTCACGACGTAGGACTCATCAATAATTTGAAACAGTGGCGGCGCTTGGTTCGCCGTCTCTATGGCCATTAGAGCGCGCGTGTAGCCGCTACCGCGTTCTTCCGCGTGTCCAGCGCGCCTCATAAAGGCTGCGAGCGTCTCATTTCTAGACCGTGGAGGAGCGTCTATTATCCGTTCTGGGTCTGCAAATGGCTTGCCCAGGTTATGGATGACCATTCTGTCAGAAAAGATTTCAATCGTTGGCCGCGAGCCGGTCGCCAATAAATCTTGGTGGATAAGCGCATTGGCAATAAACTCGCGAACCGCGATTTCCGGATAGAGCGTTTCTCGCTTCCTTACACCAGTAACAAATATTTCCTTACCCAGAACTTTTCCCATTACGAAGCTGAGGATCTTCGGGAAGGTGATTGCGTAACCTGTCTTCCCCGTAGTGTCGCTGGTCGCAGTCGTTTTCTCTCGTCCTTTGTAAACAATAACTCTCGGTGATTTATTAGCGACGCTCGCAAAATCCCCGAGATTTTTTGCTGCCAGCAGGGCGAACAGATTGGTAACGTCATAGCCACCCTGCAAGTCATCAATAATCAAACCGTCGCCTAGAAGATTCTCGACCAAATTTTTTTGTGACATCACGGTTGGGTAGAAAATATCGGCAAATTCCTTGCAGTGAAATTTGTCTGTCAGGTCCGCCTCTCCTACGTGCGTCGCTGCTAGAGCCTTCTCAAAGGCATGCTGATTTGTTAGCGCCCAAAGGGTTCGTTCTTTTGCAGGAGCGTTATCAAGGTTAGTTTTGTTTTGCCCAATCCTTATGTACGCGACGTTCAGAAACTTCACAGGTCGGTCGTAGGTCGGCTCAATGCTGGCGATTTCAACTCGCTTGCCATCGATGTAGGTGGTTTCAATCGTAACGTTGATTTTCGGATTAAGCCGTTGGTTTAGCCAAATCGCAAAATCCTCGCCGTTTTTCTTTTCTGCTTTCAGGCTAACGCTGGTGCCAACTATTTCGTGAGTTCTGTCGTCTACACCGTAGACCAAGAATGCGTGCCGCTTACCCAGCAACATGGCGGAGTTAGCTAAAGCCGATACATACTCGCCAAATTCCTGTGCATCAAAATTACCTCGCTTGAACTCGAACCATTCGGTTTCCGTCTCGTGGGAGCAGAGGGTAATAACTAAATTGACGGGGTCAGCTATGGCCATGCCTGAATATGACATGACGCCCCAATTCTTATCAAGTGGGTACGCAAAGTATAATATTAGGAAAATAATCCTTCCATATTCCCCAACTCCATGCCATACTCCCTGCCGTTCCGTATCGGCTACACCCTGAGGCGTCAGGGCGAGGCGGGACCGGTGACCGGCATGGAGAAGCGACGTAAGTCTCCATGCGGGGCGTCCGCGAGAAGGGCCAGTCCTCTGGGGACGGCAGTCGAGAGACTGAGTTTCGCCCCGGACGTGCGCTGTAGCGCACACATGATCGTTTCCCAAGGTCCTCAAAGGCTGCGGGACAACGGGGGCAGTGCTGGCGAGTTCGGGGATGGAGACACCGTTTGACGGGGCACGGCAACGTGTCTTAACCGGCTGCCGCGAGGCGGCCTATTACCCTGGCACGGAGACGTGCCCCGGCCGATCCTTCATGCGAAACGCAAAGGGATCGGGGAGGTGCATGGTCAAGCCACGGGGCGGAAACGCCGGCGTGAATGCGGAGATGTGTTTTGAGGGAAGATGGAGATGAAATCGCAAACGCCGGAGCAAGTTCGCCCCCCTCTGCCCTGCCGGGCATCTCCCCCTCTTGTGGGGAGATTGGCAGGTGGCGCCAACCTCGCAAATATCGAAGGTCGAGTGCTGAGCAACGGACGGTCAATTGAAGCCGAGAGCGTGCCCCTTCCAATCTCCCCACCTGAGGGAGAGATGCCCGGCAGGGCAGAGGGGGTGTCAACTGCGCTAACGGCCGCTTTCGTATCGCCTATTTTCACTTCCCGCTTGCCTTGCCCATCCCCGATTGGCTATTCGCTACTGGCACTTCGCGTCCACCGCATCGGAGCATTTCATGGCAGACCGCATCCAGTCCCTGAACGACGTCACATCGCACTACGATGTGATCCTCTGCGACGTGTGGGGCGTGCTGCACAATGGCGTCGATGCCTTCGCCGATGCCTCGCAGGCGCTTGCTTCGGCGCGCGAAGCGGGCGCAAGTGTCGTGCTGATCACCAATTCGCCCAGACCCAATGACAGCGTCGCGATCCAGCTCGATGGTATCGGCGTGCCGCGCGAGGCCTATGATCGCATCGTCACCTCGGGCGATGTCACACGCCTGCTGATCAAGCAGGGCCCGCCGAACGTCTTCTTCCTCGGCCCCGACCGCGATCTCAATCTGCTCGATGGTACCGATGCTTTCCCGGCCAAGGAGAAGGACGCCGACATCGTCGTCTGCACCGGTTTCTACGACGACGAGAACGAGACGCCCGAGGATTATCGCGACCTGCTGATGCGCCTGGCCGAGCGTAACCTTCCGATGATCTGCGCCAATCCCGATCTCATCGTCGAGCGCGGCGAGCGGCTGATCCCCTGCGCCGGCGCCATCGCCGCCTTCTATGAGACCTTGGGCGGCGAGACCCGCATTGCCGGCAAGCCGCACCAGCCGATCTATGAAGCGGCCATGCGCGACGCGATGGAACTGCGCGAAATGGTCGATATCGACCGCGTGCTCGCCGTTGGCGATGGCATGCCGACCGATGTGCGCGGCGCCCTGTCCCAGGGGCTCGACCTGCTCTACATCTCGGCCGGCATCCATGCCCGGGACTACATGACCGGCGAGACCACGGACGAGGCGGCACTCGTCGATTTTCTCGCCAGCCACCAGGCGGAACCGCGCTGGTGGATGCCCCGGCTGAAGTAAGGAACGCGCGCCGTGACCGTCTTCCACCGGAACGAAAAGCGGGGTGAATTGCCGGCCTCCCTCAAGGGCGGCGTGATCGCGATCGGCAATTTCGACGGCGTGCATCGCGGCCATCAGGGCGTGCTGAGCAGGGCGCTGGAAATCGCCGCCGACCGCAACATCCCCTCCCTCGTACTCACCTTCGAGCCGCATCCGCGCACCGTCTTCCGGCCCGACGAGCCGGTGTTCCGCCTGACGCCGGCGCCGCTCAAAGCGAAGCTCCTGGAATTGCTCGGGTTCAACGCCGTGCTCGAATATCCCTTCGACCGCTCCTTTTCCTCGCGTTCGCCCGAGGAATTCATCCAGTCGATCCTGATCGACTGGATCGGCGCGAGCGACATCGTGACCGGTTTCGATTTCCATTTCGGCAAGAACCGCGAAGGTGGGCCTGCCTTCCTGCTCGCCTCGGGCGGCAAGCACGGCTTCGGCGTGACGCTGATCGACGCCTTTCGCGACGAAGGCGCCCATGTCATCTCCTCAAGCCTGATCCGCGACCTGATCGCCGACGGCGACGTCGTCCAGGCCGCCGGCCTGCTCGGCTATCGCTACACGATCGAGGCCGAGGTGATCCACGGCAAGAAGCTCGGTCGCACGCTTGGCTTTCCCACCGCCAACATGGCGCTGCCACCGGAAGTGCGGCTCAAGCCTGGCATCTATGCCGTACGCTTCCGCCGCGCCGATGGCACGATCCATGACGGTGTCGCCAATTTCGGCCATCGCCCGACCGTAACCGAGGATGGCGCTGCACTGCTCGAGACGATGCTCTTCGATTTCGCCGGCGATCTCTACGGCCAGACCTGTTCGGTCAGCTTCTTCGGTTTCCTTCGGCCGGAGTTGAAATTCGACGGGCTCGGCCCGCTTGTCGAGCAGATGAACCACGACGTGGAAGAAGCCCGCGCGCTGTTATCCGGTGTCAAACCATTTGGCCCGCTCGATGCCGAAATCGCCTTTTGAGTGGCCCAATCAACTTTCTGTAGATCGGCAAAGCCTCGCTCAAGATAGAGCGCCTAGAACTTGGACATGGGCAGTTGCATGCGGACGGGCATTTTCCCCGCCCGGGCACGTCACGGAAAGGGCCGCCATCCCGATCCCGACGTGCCGCGCATGCCTGCCCGAACCATTTTTCCGGAGTGCTGACCCATGGCAGGCCTGAGCCTCATCGTCCCGATCGAAGCCCACGAGAAGCGGCCCGAGACGCTCGTCAAGGCGCTGGCCACAAAGCCCGGCATCGACCTTGAAATCATCGTCGTACCGGCATCAGTGGAGATCGCCACTCGCGAAGATCTCGCCTCGCTCGCCAGCATCGACCCACGTGTCCGCATCGCCATTCCGCCAACAGCGGCGCTGTCGCCACTCTCGCTCTGGAGCCACGGCATCGATGCCGCGAAGAGCGATTGGCTGTCGGTCGTTCGTCCCGATGATATCTTCGAGCCGGAGGCGCTCACTGTCGCCGAATTCGTCAAGGGCAAGCTCGGCTCTGTCGATTCGATCGGCTGGAACGCGCTGCAGATCAACCCGACCGCCGAGCCCGGCAAGGCGTCTTCCGTGGCGATCCCGACCAAGTACGACATCGCCGAACTCAACAAGACCGAGATGCTCAAGGCCTTCTATCTCTGGGAAGGTTCGACCAATGTGCCGAAAATGCCATTCGGCCTGTTCCATGCCATCATCTCGCGGGAGCTGGCCGAAACGATCGCCGGCTCGATTCGCGCCGCCGACCGCGAGCATGGGCTGGCGCAATGGGAATGGGCGGCGCGCACCGTGCTGATGGGCGAGAAATTCGCCTTCTGCTCGCGGCCGCTTTCGGTGCTCAACACCAAGCCGTTCGAGACGCCGGCCCAGCCGCTGATCCGCTCGGATTTCCCGTTCCATGCCGGCCTCGGCCTGACCGCCGGCATCGCCGAAATCCAGTTTTCGGTCTTCGCCGAAATGGGCGCGCTGTGGACGGGTAGCCAGGAAAATTTCATCCGCGCGACGATCTTCGACTGCATGTTCGAGACCGATCCGCGGGCCTTCAACGACAAATGTAACGCGTACTACCGGGCGCTCCAGAAGTGGGAAGGCGGCGCGCATGCCTCGCTCTTCAAGCCGCAATTCGCCGGCGAGCGTCCGCTCGACAAGCGCCGCGGCCTGCACGGCAACCTGCTGATGATCGACCGGCACATTGCCGGCGCCCGCAACGCCCAGGAATTCTACAACATCATCCGCAATTTCCTGGTCCCGATCGGCCTGATCTGCGGCGGCCAGGCGGTCTAATCCCAGCTGGGATCATCGGGGAACGCCGACTTGAAATGGGCGAGCGTGCCCTTGGACAGCTGGTCCGAGCCGGCCACGATCTTCCTCACCTCACCCGGCAGAAACTGCGTCGCCTCGAACCAGTCGCGCGGCGTGGCACCGGTGATGCGGGCAAAATCGTGCCGACGCTTCTCCTGCCGCATCAGCGACGACCAGAGATCGACGAACTGCCGCGCCGAGCGTTCCGGCACGAAGGCGCTCGCGGCAACCTCCCGCGCATTGGCCCCGGCTTCCGCGACACGATCGGGATTTGCCAGCAGCATTTCGAGGATCTCGGTGCATTCCGCAATCGAGCTTGCGATGAACCCGGTCTGCCCCTGCCGGACGATCGCGCATTCCGCCGGATTGGCAAGCACGACGGGCACGAGCCCGAGCGACATGGCCTCGATCAGCGCGTTCTCCGCGGTGCCGTAATGATCTAGCTGCAGCGGATAGAAGAAGATGCTGGATTGTGAGAGCGCGGTTCGCGGATCGGAGGTCTGGCCCATGAAGCGTATGCGGTCGGGATGACGCATGGCGGCCGCCTTGGCGGAGACTTCTCCAGAGGGTTCGGCGCTGCCCCAGATGGCGACGGTGACGTCGGTTCGAAGGTTGTCGATCGCCTCGAAGAATCCCGGATTCATCTTGATGAAATCGACGGTGCCGAGATAGCAGATGGGACTATCGTGCGCGGGGTTACCCCCCTCTGTCCTGCCGGACATCTCCCCCTCAAGGGGGGAGATTGGCAAGTGGCTCGGCCCTCGTCCCACTAGAGCGTCGCGTGCTGGGAATTCGACGGAAGTGATGGGGATGCCGGCAGCGCTCCATCCAATCTCCCCCTTTGAGGGGGAGATGCCCGGCAGGGCAGAGGGGGATGCGCCGCTCTCAAACCCAAACGCACTGCCAATCACCGCCAGCTGCTGTCGGCCTTCCCCCGGCATCGCCTGCACATAAGGAATTTCCAGCGAGGCCGGGCTGGTGAAAACGAAGCGATCCGCCTCGGTGAAGAATTCCGGCCGGATCACCGGACGGAAAAGCCCTGATATATGCGACCACATCACGGTCCGCATCTTGGGAAAATTGGTCCTTGCCAGACACTCGAAAAGCTTCGGATGGTTCCAGAATTCGAACTGGACGATGTCGGCCTTCGCCGCATGACGTGCCACATCCTCAAGGCTCGCCGCGACATTCACACGCCGCCCAAGCCGCTCTATCTCATCGGCATAGCGCGGGTCGCGCGGCTCTTCGAGCAACAGAAAGCTCTGCCGTGCCGGAAAAGGCATGGCCGCCGCCATCGAGGCGTGGGCCTTGCCGACCCCGCCGCCGAGATGGGCGGTCACATGCAGGATGTGCATTATTCAGCGGCGATCAGCGGACGTTCCTTCAGGCCGCCGGGCGCCATGACATCAGGGTTGATCTTGACCATCGAGCGGAATTTTTCCAGCAGCATCGGCCGGTGCTCGTCGATATTGTCGGGCAGGCAGTGGGTGAGCTGGCCGCAGGAACCGCAGACCTTGTTCTCGCAGCGGCGGCCTTCGAGATGCTGGAGGCGCAGCGCGTTCATCTTGTCGGAATTCCAGATCTGCTTGAGCGATTCCGTGCGCACATCGCCGATGATCAGCTTGCGGCCCCAGTCGAGGAAGCAGGACGACACGAGGCCGTCGGCATTCACGCTCATGGCGTAGAAGATGTACGGGCAGGTGTCGGTCGGCTTGAGCTCCTGCTGGTAGATGCCCTTTTCGCCGATCTTGATGCCCGAGCGTTCCTCGACGTTGAATTCCGGCCAGCACGGGGCAAAATTCTCGATGAAGATGCGGTCGCAGTAATCGCCGAACGTGTCGAAGAATTCCTGGCGCTGGGCTTCGGTGATCAGTTCGCCCGGGACCTTGATCGACACTTCCATGTCGCCCTTGTTGGCGTAGAGCCACTTCACGCCTTCGATGAATTTCGGGAAATCGAAATTGAAGCCGGTGAATTCCTGATACGTCTCCTTCGACATGCCGTCGACGGAGATATTGATCTTGTCGAGCCCTGCCGCGATGACCGGCGCCAGCCGCTCGGGCGTCAGGAAGGTGCCGTTCGTCGTGGTGTCGATGTAATCGACATAGCCGCTCTGCTTGGCATAGCGGATCATGTCGGCGAGGCGCTTGTTGAGGAAGGGCTCGCCATCCTTGTACAGACGCAGAACCTTGATCGGCTTGCCGAATTCGGCGAGGTCGTCGATCGCCTTGGTGAAGGTCTCGTATTTCATTGCGCCCTGGTAACGGCCGGTCTCGGCGATCAGGCTGCGGTGGCCGGTGGGGCAGAAGGTGCATTTGAAATTGCAGGAACTGGCCGGATCGATGAACACGATAAACGGGGTCTCGATCGGGATCACGGTCTCGAGCGCGGTGCGCCCTTCCATGTTGATTCTCGGCTTCAGCTGCGCTTTCATGGGCCTGTCAATCTCCGCCTCCGATCCGGTTCAAGGCCGAATCGTACAATACGTCTATATTCTCATACGACGCACATCTAGGCAGGAGACAATGGTGCGAAGCTGACCGATGGCGGGCATTCCGCTCCAACCTCCCGCCGCCTGATGCGCCGTATGGAAAGGATATCCGCGGTCATTCGCGTTGACCTCAGTGTCGGCCGATATGGTTATTTTTCGGTAAATTTCGGCCGGCAGGAAATGGCCTAAACCGCCGCTTTCACCGCCGCCACAATCTCCGCGATCCGCGTGTTGCCATCATGCTCGGGCTTCCTGGCGCGGACGAGGCAGGCTTCGGATTTCAGGATTACGCCATCCGACAGGATTTTGAGATGGTTGGCCTTGAGCGTCGAGCCGGTCGAGGTGATGTCGACGATAATGTCCGCCTGGCCGGCGGCGGGGGCGCCTTCGGTGGCGCCCAGGCTTTCGACGATGCGGTAGAGCTGGATGCCGTGCTTGGAGGAGAAGAACTGTTGCGTCAGGCGCCAGTATTTGGTGGCGATGGCGAGGCGGCGGCCGTGGCGGGAGCGGAAATCGGCGGCGACATCGCCGAGATCGGCCATGGTATCGACGTCGAGCCAGATATCCGGCACGGCGACCACGACATCGGCATGGCCGAATCCGAGGCGGACGCAGAAATCGGCCTTGCGATCGGCTTCGGCCAAGTCCTCGCGGACGAGGTCTTCGCCGGTGACACCGAAATCGACCGAGCCGAGGCCGATTTCGCGGGCGATCTCGGAGGCCGAGAGGAAGGCGATCTCGACATCATCCATGCCTTCGACGCGGCCGCGATAGGAGCGGTCGTTGCCAACGGCCACGATCTTCATGCCGGCGCGTTCGAAGATCGCGGACGCGTCTTCCTTCATGCGGCCCTTGGAGGGGAGTGCGATCGTAATCATGCCTGCGCCCTCATCGTTTCGATGCGGTCGAGCCAGAGCGAGAAGCCGACCGCCGGGATATTCTCCTCGGCGCCGAGCAGCGTCAGCATACGATCGAAGCGGCCGCCGCCGGCGAGCACGCGGTGATCCTCGCGGACGGTGACCTCGAAGACGAGGCCGGTGTAATAATCCAGCGGCCGGCCGAAGGCGGCGCGCCAGGTGATGCTGGAGAGATCGACGCCTGTGTTGGCGAGCGCCGCAACGCGGGCATCGAAGCGGCTCACGGCATCGTCGAGCTTCAGGCCGGCGCGATCCGCGAAGGTGCCGAGCACGCCGGGCGCGTATTTGAGGCTGACGCTCAGCGACAGGAATTCGCGCAGCGCGTCGAGCTTGGCGGCATCGAGCGAGGTGCCGGCCAGCACCCGCTTCTCTTTCAGTCGTCTGGCGATATCCGATGGCGAGCGGCTGGCATTGGTGGAATAGCCGGTGGCTTCCATGATGCCGTCGATATGGGCGACGAGTGCGGTTTCGTCACCTGACGCGAGCAGGTCCTCAACCGTCTCGCCGAGATCGGTGACGCTTTCGGAACGGGCAAGCCGCTCCATCAAGGCATCGAGCTTGGAAGCCTCGCCGAAGGCATGGATCAGCCGGCGCTGCCAGCCTTGGGGAAGGCCGAGGGCCGCGACCACCGCCTCGAACACCGACTGATCGCCGATAGTGACGGTGAGCGCCCGGCCCGGCAGCAGGGATTTGAGGATCGCGAGCGCATCCGAAATGGCGCGCGCATCGGCGCTCGCGACATCCCTGGTACCAAGGTCCTCGATGCCGGCCTGATAGAATTCGTTGGCGCCCTCGCGATGCTGGCGGAAGACCTCGCCGAGATAGGCATAGCGCTTCGGCGTGCCGGTGGCGGTCTCGATGTGGCGCAGGCAGACGGGGATGGTGAATTCGGGACGGAGGCACAGGCTCTCGCCGGTCTCGCTCTCGGTCATGAAGATGCGGCGGCGCAGGTCCTCGCCCGCCATGTTGAGGAAGGGGGCGGCAGGCTGGATGACGGGCGTATCGACGCGCTCGGTCTTCAGGGTTTCGAAGAGGGCGAGGAGGTCAGGGGCGAAGATGGGGAGGTTGATCAGGGGCATGGGGTGAGCCCTGATTTACGCGTCATCAGTTTTGCGAGCGTGGACTCACCCCTCACCAACTTCGGCCATGCGATCGGCTTCGCCTCTCGCGGCCTGCGTATCCTCTCCCACAAGGGGAGAGGTAGACTCGCGGCATCGTCTCTCAGAACAGTAACGTCGAGTTCGTGATAAGGCGGCGCGGCATTCTTACCTCTCCCCTTGTGGGAGAGGATACGAAGGCCGGGCGAGCTCAGCGAGCCCTTGACCGAAGTTGGTGAGGGGTGAACCCCAATTTGCAAACCAACCGCCAGCATCAGCCCGATCGCTTCCTGTCCTCGGCCTGCGCGGCCAGCATCTCACGGACCTTGTCGACCAGATTGCCTTCCGGCACCGACACCTGCGCCACCCGCGCCTCGCGCCATTCGGCATTGTCGGTGATTTCGCCGGACAGGCGCTTGCCCTCGATCAGGTCCTTGATCTGGATGACACCTTGCGCGCGCTCATCGCCGCCCTGAATAATAGCCAGCGGCGAGCCGCGGCGGTCGGCGTATTTCAGCTGGTCGCCAAAATTCTTCTTGTTGCCCTGGTACATCTCGGCGCGGATGCCGGCGTGGCGGAGGTCCTGGACGAATTTCTGGTAGCGGCCGAGGCTTTCGGTGTCGCGGTCCATGACGCAGACGACGACCGGGGCGATGACGTCATCGGCGCCGAGCTTGCCGAGGTTCTTCAGCGCCGTCATCAGGCGCGAGACGCCGATGGAAAAGCCCGTGGCCGGGACCGGCTGGCCCATAAAGCGGGAGACGAGGCCATCATAACGCCCACCGCCACCGACCGAACCGAAGACGACCTTTTCGCCTTTTTCGTTGGTGACGTCGAAGGTGAGTTCGGCTTCGTAGACCGGGCCGGTGTAGTATTCGAGGCCGCGAACGACGGAGGGGTCGATGAGTATCCGCTTAGAACCATACCCACCAGCCTCGGAAAGTTCGCTGATTTGAGAAAGTTCTTCGAGACCTTTCCGCGCTGTCTCGTTGTGCCCCACGGCTCCGAGCATGGCTTCAATTGTCAGCCGATTGTCACGATATTTCTCAACGCCGTTTGAGGTCCACCGCTTCATGTCGGAGAGGTCACGACCCGCATCAGCCTGGGATACCGGCTCGCCATGAAGAATACCACGCGTTACAGAGGTTACGAGATCGATTTGCTCGTCGCTCAGACCCGCACCCTTAGTGAAATCGCCGGACTCGTCCTTGCGGCCTGGCCCGAGCAGCAAGCGCACGCCCTCTTCACCAAACTTGTCGAGTTTGTCGATAGCACGCAACGCTCCGAGACGACGCCCGGCATTCTCGTCACCGCCAAGGCCAACGGCTTCGAGCACGCCGTCGAGAACCTTACGGTTATTCACCCGGATCACATAGTCACCGCGCTCGATGCCTAGTTGCTCCATAGTATCGGCCATCATCATGCACATTTCGGCATCGGCCTGGACGCCGGCGGCGCCCACCGTGTCGGCGTCGAACTGCATGAACTGGCGGAAGCGGCCGGGGCCGGGCTTTTCGTTGCGGAAGACATAGCCGGCGCGATAAGTGCGGTAGGGCAATGAAATCTCTTGGAAATTTTCCGCGACATGGCGGGCGAGCGGCGCGGTGAGGTCGTAGCGCAGGCTCATCCACTGGTCATCGTCATCCTGCAGCGAGAAGACGCCCTCGTTGGGGCGGTCGGCATCGGGCAGGAATTTGCCGAGCGCGTCGGTATATTCGAAAAGCGGCGTCTCGACCGGATCGAAACCGTAGCGCTCGTAGACTTCGCGGATCTTCGCGGTCATCTCGTTGACGGCGCGGATATCATGAGCTTCGCGATCGACAAATCCGCGCGGCAGGCGCGCCTTGAGTTTTTGGGGTTTCTTGGCCTTGTCGTTCATGGATATCAGTCCGGAATGTGTCAGGAAATTCGTGGGTTTGCTCTAATGGATTGAATGTGGAGCGGCAAGCGGAATGATCGTGGCATGGGGCCCGAGGCTCGGCTGTGCCGGAGGTGACAGGGGAAGGGTTTGGTTCGCTCGCGGCTTGCGATGACAAAACGCCTCGCTTAGATGTGCCCGCTGAGCATCACACAAGAAGTCGGGGCCGATATATGATCGAGACGATTGAACTGCCGGAACTCGTGCTGATCGGCATCCTTGTCGAATGCCCATGGCAGGAACTGTCGCGAGAGGTGCCGGCTGCCTGGCGCCGCCTCTTCGAGGCGGAAACTGGCGCACAGGCATTTCTCGAGGCTTCGCTCTCGGTCGAAAACGGCGTCTACCGCGAACTGGTCGGCTATCTCGCGGCCCGCAGGACCGACGTGCCCGAAGGAATGATAAAGATCGCCCTGCCCGCCGGGCGGTATCTGAGACTGATCCATGACGGCCCGCTCGCAGGCATTGCCGATGGATTCGGCGAACTGCTCGGCCATGCAAGGATGGCCGGCCTCAAGGCCACCGACCTCAAGCTCGATTTCGGCTACCTGCCCGGCCTGCCTGACGGCAGGCACGAGCTTCACGTCGGACTTGCGGCCCAGCCGTTGCGCCTTTCCGGCTAAGTCACTCCGCCGGCATCATCGCCGGCCGTCCCGGCACGATCGCTTCCTTGATCGGGATATGGACGATCGCGGCGAAGATGCCGAGTGCCACGCCGATCCACCAGACCGGATCGTAGGTGCCGAAATGCACGAACAGATAACCGCCCAGCCAGACGCCGAGGAATGAGCCGATCTGGTGCGACAGGAATACGATGCCGCCAAGCAGGCCGAGATGGCGGGTGCCGAACATGATGGCGACGAGGCCATTCGTGGGTGGCACTGTCGAGAGCCAGAGCAGGCCCATGACGGCGGCGAAGATGATGACCGAGGCGGGCGTGATCGGCAGCAGCAGGAACAGCGTGACCGCGATCGAGCGGCCGATATAGATCAGCGCCAGGAACCAGGGTTTCGAATAGCGCTGGCCGATGTAACCGGCAGCAAGCGAACCGATGATGTTGAAGCCGCCGATCAGCAGCATGGCGACGCCGCCGACCCAGGCAGGGATGCCGATATCGAGCAGGTAGGCCGGGAAATGCGCGGTGATGAAGGCGACCTGGAAGCCGCAGACAAAGAAGCCCGAGGTCAGCAGCAGATAGGATTTGTGGGCAAACGCCTCACGCATCGCTTCACCGGCCGTCTGCTGGAACTGAACTGCGCTCTGCGTGCCGGACGAGGAATTGCCGCGCAGCGCAATGGCGAGGAAGGGGATCAGAGCCATCAGGCCCGCCATGAAGATCAGAGCGCCCTGCCAGCCGACGGATGCGATCAGGCCCACCGTCAGCGGCGCGAAGACCATCATGCCGGCCGAGCCCGCCGCCGTGGCGATGCCGAAGGCCATCGAACGCTGGGCGGGCGTGACATTGCGGGCGAAGGACGAGAGGATGACGCTGAACGAACCCGCCGCCACGCCGAGGCCGCAGAGCACGCCGCCGCCGAGATGCAGGAACAACGCGTTCTCGGGGTTCGACGCGATCAGCGGGTAGGCCATCAGAAGCAGGCCGGCGGCATAAAGCGCGGCCGATGCCATCAGCACTTTGGCCGTGCCGTATTTGTCGCCCATCGCGCCGAAGAAAGGCTGGCCGAGGCCCCAGAACAGGTTCTGGATTGCAAGCGTCAGGCCGAAGGTCTCGCGTGTCCAGTGCGTCGCCGCCAGATTGGGGTCCTGCAGCAGCGGATGCGCGAAGAAGCCCATCGCCGAGCGCGGCCCGAAGGTGATCATGGCGATCAGGGAGCCGCAGATGATGAGCACCCACGGCATGGCTTGGGAACGGGTCACGGTATTCATAAGATTCTCCAGTGCGTAATCCGGGTATATGCCCGGAAACCGATTTGGAAAAGCGAGTTTTTCTGATCTCCGAATTCAGTTTCATTGATGGATCGGGAGCTTGCGGTTTTCATCCATGAAAAATGAGGTGCGGAATTTGTGCTATGTCGGCCCATGCCTGCCGAATAGTTTGCCATACGGCAAAACTGGAGAACAATCCGATGAACAGCGACAAAACCATGATCACGCTCTGGAACGGCAGGACGATACCGCGGCTCGGCATGGGTTGCTGGGCGATTGGCGGGCCGTTCTACGCGGGCGATGTGCCGCTCGGCTGGGGCGAGGTGGATGACAATGAGTCGATCGCGGCGGTGCAGCGGGCACTCGATCTCGGCATCCGTTTCTTCGACACGGCGTCGAATTATGGCGCCGGCCATTCCGAAGAGGTGCTGGGCAAGGCGCTCGAAGGCCGCGACGATGTGGTGATCGCGACCAAGTTCGGCTTCGCGACCGATCCCGCGACGAAGCAGGCGACCGGGGCATTCGCCGATGAAGCATTCATCCGGGCTTCCGTGGAGACGTCTCTCAGGCGGCTGAAACGTGAACGGCTTGATCTGTTGCAATTCCATCTCAACGATTTCGATCCGGAGCAATCCGATGCCGTATTCGATGTGCTGGAGAAGCTGCGTGGCGAGGGCAAGATCGACGCTTTCGGCTGGAGCACGGATTATCCCGATCGTGCGGAGCGGCACGCGCGGTGCGAGGGCTTCGTGGCGATCCAGCACAATATGAACGTGCTGTCCCCGGCAGCGGAACTGCTCGGCGTGATCGAGAAGCATGGGCTGATCTCGATCGATCGCGGGCCGCTGGCGATGGGACTGCTGAGCGGCAAGTTCAGCGCGGACAAGACGATCGGCGAGAAGGACGTGCGCGGCGCGGCGCTCGACTGGATGATCTATTTCAAGGACGGTCGCGTGGCGCCGGAATTCGCCCGCATGCTCGATGCGGTCCGGGAGCTGCTGCGCACGGATGGCCGCACGCTATCGCAAGGGGCGCTCGCCTGGCTATGGGCGAAATCGGATCGCACGCTGCCGATCCCGGGCTTCCGCACGGTGGCGCAGGTCGAGGAAAATGCCGGCGCGCTCGACAAGGGTCCGCTGCCGATGGCGGTGGCGGACGAGATCGACGCGGTGCTGCGCACGGTTGCTATCGCAGCCTGACCGGCCAGCCGTCGGGGCGTTCCGCGATGACCGAGACCGGATCGCCGATCTTGAGCGATCCGGTGCTGCGCGGCACGGCGTTCCAGCCGAAGAGAACGCCCGGCACGCGCCGGTCCAGAGACATGCGGAGCTTGCGCATGGCCGGCATCGGGTCGGGGCCGCCGCGCTCGCCGGTCAGTTGGTCCTGCGTGGTCATGATGCAGCGGGCGCAGGGTTTGACGAGATCGAAGCGGATGCCCGCGATGTCGAGCGAGGCCCAGAAATCATCGGCGAATGGGGTTTCGTCATCGATGACGATGTTGGGGCGGAAGCGGTTCATGCCGAAGGTCTCGCCGCCCTCTTCCACGGTCGCTTCGTTGAGCAGACGTAGCGAGCTCGTCGTGGTGATCAGGACCGGATAGCCATCGGCAAAACCTGTCTCGACGCCTTCGCCCGCCCAATCCGGGCTGCACTGGCGCCGGGTGATCTCATCGGCATGGACCAGCCGTACCGGCTGACCGAGCCAGTCGCTCAGCCTATTGTTCACGCCATCTTCGGCAAGTGCAGCTGTGACATGGCTGCCCCAGACCTCGGCATCGATACGGCGCTCGGGATCGAAAGTTGCAGTGAGTTGCTCGTCGCTGCCCGCCTTGGTGAGATGCAGCGCGCCGAAACTCTCGACTGCCGTTATCTGGGCGAGCGCCTGCAATTCGCGCTGGGTGATGAATTTGCCCTGGGGATCGGTGACCATGTAGCGGCGGTCGCCAGCGAGGCCCCATGCGCCCACTTCGGCCGCATCGAGGTCGATGACGCGGGCGCTCTTCACGGGATAGATATGCAGCGAATGGATTTTCATGCGATTTCCTCGAGGAAGAGGTCGTAGAATTGGACAAGCCGGTCGTGGCGTTCGCGGGCAAGCTTTGCACCAGTCTCGGTCCGGAAACCATCGGCGAGCTTGAAAAGTTTCGCCGGGAAGTGATCGATTGACCAGGCCTTGTCGTCCAGCGGGCGATGTTCGGCGCGTGGATCGGCGGGGTCATAAAGGCCGGAATTCAGTCGGCCGGCGACATAGAAGCAGCGTGCCGCCCCGACCATGCCGATGGCGTCGAGCCGGTCGGCATCCTGCAGGATTTTCGCTTCGACGGTTTCTGGCGGAATGTTTGCGGAGAAGGAATGGGTGAGAATGGCGTGTGCGACGGCGGCGATGCGGTCCGGCTGCCAGCCAAGTCCTTCCAGGACCACCGATGCTCTTTCGGCGGCAAGCCTCGATGCCTGGGCTCTCAGAGGCGAATTCTTCTCGACCGCCACGCAATCGTGCAGGAGAACGGACGCGGCCAACACCTTTCCGTCGCCACCCTCGCCTGCACGGATACGCAGGGCGTTGCGGAAGACGCGCAGGATATGGGCAAGGTCGTGCGAGCCGTCATTGGTGTCGGCGGCATAGGGCAGCAGTTGCACTGTCAAGGCTTCAAAAGGCGCGAAAGCTTGCGCGGCGACTGGCATGATCGATTCGGGCTCCGGTTTTGCCGGAACCTATCGGGTGAAATACGGATGCACAATCGAGACATCCTCTTCTCCCCTTGGGGAGAAGGTGGCGCGAAGCGCCGGATGAGGGGTTCCCTCAAACGCCGAGAAACCAGTTTAGAACCCCTCATCTGCCCTTCGGGCATCTTCTCCCCAAGGGGAGAAGTGAGAGCAAGCCGCGCGCGCTCAGACCTGCGGTTCGGTCGCCGTGTCCGCCGACTTTTCCCGTTTCGCCAAGCCAAGCAAAGCCCGCTGGTAGAACCAGCCGATGCCGATCAATGCGAAGCCGAGGCCCGCGAAGGAGAGCGCGCGGTAGAGGCCTTCGAGATTGGACATGTCGATCAGGAAGACCTTGAGCACCGCGATCAGCACAAGCACGCCCGAGGCAATGCGGAGTGCCGTGGAGCGGAAGCGATAGCCGGCGACCAGTAGAGCGACGCCGAGCAGCAGCCAGACCACCGAATAGGTGTAGAGCTCGGACTGCAGGAAGCCCTTCCAATCCGAAATATCGGCGCCATGATAGAAGCGGCGGACCGAGAGCGTGACATAGGCGAAGAGCAGTGCCGCGCCCGAAAGTGCGAGCGCGATCACATAATGCTGCGGCCGGCGTCCGCGCGCCACATGGGCAGCGCCCCCATAGGCCGCGCCGGGCAGGAGATAGGCGAGGAAGAGCAGGTTGAAGAACGGGATCTGGCCAGTCGTTTCCCCGGTGAAATAGGGGTTCAGGCCGAGGAAATGCGCGAGCAGGATCGAGGCCATCGAGATATAGCCGAGCGCCATGGAACCGGTGCGGAAGATGATGCTCGGCCGGCGGAGGTCGAGCGTCATCAGCGTGACGGAGGCACCGACCGCGAGCAGCGTGTAAATCGACTGCTCGGCGAGGGTCGGGGTATCCGAGGTCAGCACGCCGCCATTCATGGCGTGGCGGACGAGGATGGCTATGGTCAGCAGCGTGAACAGGCTGGCGAGCGCATCCATGACATTCCGGATGCGGTCGTCGGCCTTGTTGCGGATCAACCAGGCCGATGCGATCAGCAGTACGGCCGGGATGCCATAGCCGGCGAGAAGCTGGTTGAACACAGGCGTCTTCGAGAGCGCCTCGGCACCGACGATCGTCGGCTCCCAGGCGATGCGGCCGGCGACGAAGATCGCCGAGGCGGCCATCGCCCAGGGCAGGACAGGCCAATCCTTGGCACGTTGCGCATTGAGATAGGCAAAGCCGAGGATGGCCGCACCGATCGTGGTGGTGATGCCGTTGGTCATGACGAGCAGGGCGAAGACGAAGGCGGCCCATGAAGCGCCCACGAGAAGATCGCGATTGGCGACGAAGCGCCCGTCGTTCTCCCGCTCGCCGTAGAAGTGCCAGGCGCCGCCGAGATAGAACGCGCCGAGCAGGATAGCATAGAGGCCGTGCTTCAGGTCGAAGGCGTAATTGCCGAAGAAGAAGAAACTGAGCGTGGCAAGCACGAGCGGCGTGGCACCGCCGATGATGATCCAGGCGCGGGTGAATTCGGCATGCGAAATGCGCCTGAAATGGACGACGGCGAGCGCCAGTACCGCCAGCAGCAGGCCGATGCCGAGGGAGAGCCCGATCACAAGATTCGGATCGGTATAGGTGAAACTGTCGGCCGGTTGGAAACCGGGCGAGGCCGTCGCGATCGAGAGCACGCGAATGCCGCCGAATGCGCCGAGCGCAGCGAAGATCGCGGGATAGATCGCATAGGTGCGGAAGGCACCGAAGAGTGCCAGGCCGGCAATCAGGGCCGCGAAGCCTAGGAAGTAGTAGCCGGTGCTCGGCAGGTCTGGCGCGTTGAAGACCATGGCGACGATCATGCCGCCGATGGCAGCGGTCAGCGTGCTGGCGAGGTGGCGCGGCAGGAAGACATGGCCCCAGGCCGATTTTACGCGCGGCGCTGCTGCGGGTAGCGGGCGGCCGGCCGAATCAAGGCGGATCTCAAGCTCTTCCTCCCGAACCTCGGGCTCCTCCCCTGCCACCCAATTGCCCGGCCAGATGAAGGCGAGGCCGGCAATCATGATGATCATCGGCAGGGCAACCGGCATGACGTCGAAGGGCGTTTCGGGCCGCGATGCGACGAGGTAGAGGAACGCCCAGGCCGAAAGCCCGACATTGGCGATACCAGGCACGACGCGCCAGGACTGGATTTTCGAGGCGAGGATCGTGGCGATCCAGACCAGTGTCAGGAAGCCGAAGAGTGACCATGGGCTCGGGCTCTTCGATGCCACCAGCAGCGGCGTGGTGAAAGAAGCCAGCAGGCCCAGCCCGGCGAGCGCCTGGCCATAGAGCATGGACAGGCCGATGGTCATGAATGAGATCAGCGCAAGCAGGATGAACGCCGTCGCAGGCCCGATAAAACCATAGACACCATGTGCGACATAGACCGAACCGAATAGCGTGAGCGTGCCGGCGGCGGTGAGAACGCCGGGGATCATCGCGTTCTGGAAGGCATTCTCCACAAGCGGCTTGGTCTGGCGACGCAGGAATTCGCCACCGGCAACCAGCAGCAGGCCGAAGAGAGCGGCAGCGGAAAGCCGCACTTCCGGGCTGAAAAAGCCCTGGTCGATCGAGTATTTGATGGCGAAAATGCCGGCGAAGGCGAGTGCAACGCCACCGACCCAGACGGTCCATTGCGCGGCAATGCGCGATTCCCAGCTCGGCTTGGCGGCTGCAGGCTTTGCCGGTTCGCTGGCGACGGCCTGTGCGGGTTCGTCGGCCGCTTCCATTGCCGCTGCGGGTTCAGGCACGTCTTCCGTGACCTGCTCAGGGGCCACCTTCATTGCGGCGACATCGACAGGCTCGCTACTGGCTTCAGGCGCGGCTTCCGGCACTGCCATTTCATCGGCGCTGCTATCCGCTGCGGCGGGCCGCATCCCTTCGACACGCTTGAGTTCGAGCTTGAGCGCCGCGATCTCGGTTTCGAGCCTGGCACGCACGCCACGCGCCGTCGACAGACCGACGATCGCCAGAACGATCGATATCAGTGAAAGTAGCTCGAACATGTAATCGCTATGCCTTGTCCCCGCGCCCTGGGGCGCAAATCGATATTGCAGCGGAAGACGTTTCGCGGGCGGCTTTTATTTAGCGGCAGCGTTATAAAGCCCTGGTTCGGCGAACAACCTTCCTTTGAGGGACGATCATGAACCAGTTCGGGGGTGGCCACAATGATGCTTGGTCGGCTGGTGTGGTTCACCTCCTCTGTCCTGCCGGACATCTCCACCCCTGCGGGACCGTTGCAAAACCCATATGTATCATTGTGCTGGTCGCATGCAGGCCTGCTTTTGGACAGCCAGCACAATCCCAGGCCATGGATACAAGAGGTCCAAACCTACTCACAACCCCCTGATATACGCCGCCAGCCTCTCCGCCGCGATCTGCACCTTTGCCGGATCGCGAAGGAAGCATGCCCGCAGGAATTGCGATCCACCCGCACCGAACGCAGTCCCCGGTGCCAGGCCCACGGCGGTCTTGTCGACGATGTCGAAGGCTGCCGCGCGGGTGTCCTTGATGCCGTCGATCTTGAGGAAGGCGTAGAGCGCGCCGTCGGGCTTCAGCGTCTCGACGCGGTTGGTGGCGATCAGCGCGTCGCAGAGGATATCGCGGGATTTCAGCGCCTTCTCGTAATTCTCCCGGATCAGGGCATCGCCGTGATCGAGCGCAGCGATGCCGCCGCGCTGCATGAATTCGGCGACGCCTGAGGTGGAATACTGCACCAGGTTCTCGATCACCTGGCCGAGTGCCGGCGGGGCCACGATCCAGCCGACCCGCCAGCCGGTCATCGACCAGTTCTTGGAGAAGGAATTGACGAACAGCACCCGGTCGGTCTCGTCCATCACGTCGAGGAAGGATGGCGCACGGCCGCCGTTGAAATAGTAGAGCGCGTAGATCTCATCGGCGATGACCCACAGGCCATGTTCGCGGGCGAGGTCGAGGATCGCCCTGAGGTCGTCCAGCGTCGCCGTCCAGCCGGTCGGGTTGGAAGGGGAGTTGATGAAAATGGCCGAGGTCTTCGGCGTGATCGCAGCCTTCATGCGGTCGGCATCGAGGCTCCAGCGGCCCTCGGCGAATTCGAGCTCGACTGGTACTGGCGTCGCGCCGGCCAAGCCCACGGCGGCGGCGAAATTCGGCCAGGCGGGAGAGAGATAGACCGCCTCGTCGCCCGGCGCGCAGACGGCCTCGATCGACAGCTTGATCGCCTGCATGCCGGAGCCGACGACGTAGAAGTGCTCCGGCGAGAGCGTCTTGTTGAAATGTCTGACGTAGTAATCGGCGATCGCGCGGCGAAGATCCGGAATGCCTCTGTTATAGGTGTAGAAGGTGTGGCCAGCGGCGAGCGAGGCGGCTGCCGCATCGCTGATGAACTGCGGCGTGGGCGTATCGCCTTCACCGGCCCAGAGCGGGATCAGGCCTTCGCGACCCCGGGCATGATTGAAGATTTCGACGATTCCGCTTTCCGGTGCGAGGCGGGCTTGCGGGCTGAGGCTATCGATGAGGTTCATGGCGGGTCCGCTTCTGTACGGTGAATGGCGCTGCCCCCCTCTGTCACTGCGTGACATCTCCCCCTCAAGGGGGGAGATTGAAGACTCGCGATACCGCCTTGCCACAAACGAGACCTCTGTTTGTGGCGAAGGTCGAACCGCATCCGATCTCCCCCTTGAGGGGGAGATGCCCGGCAGGGCAGAGGGGGGTGTTGACCACTCCTACCGCACCTCGGTCGGGAAATCGCATGACAATTGTTGAAGGGAGGTTCAGCGACGTTGAAGCTCAAACCAGCGAGAAAATCCTCAGCGCGTCGTAGATGCCCGCATGGATGTTGCGGCTGGCAACCGCGTCGCCGATGCGGACGAGGTCGAAGCGCCCGTCCGGATTCTTCGCCTGGATGGGACAGCGGCGGTTGATGAGGGCCTTGTAATCCACCGCGCCGAGGTTTTTCGAATGCGGCTTCAGGGCGTGGTAGAGCTCGTCATTGGCCGAGGTCGCGTGTTCGACTACGATCTGCGCCACGCGGCGCTCCTGCCGGATCGTGCGGTCGAAATCCGAGCCGAGCACCGCGACCAGCGCATTGCCGTCGCGACGGACGGAAAGCAGGCGGGTGTTGATGGTGACCCGGACATTGGGTTTCGCGAAGGCCTTGGCATAGGGCACGTGGTTCATGCCGCCGATCTCCGGCGCGAAGAAGCGTTCGGGGGAGACGAGCTCGAGTTCGACGCCCTGGTTGGCGATCAGCTCGGCGGCGGTCATGCCGGCATGGGCGCCGTTGTCGTCGAAAAGCAGGACCGGACCTTCGGGCTTGACCGTGCCGGCGATGATATCCCAGCTTGAGGTAACGAGATTGTCGCCCTCGGTGAGCGCCGGATTCTGCGGCATGCCGCCGGTGGCGATGACGACGAGATCGGCGTCGCGAGAGAGGATGTCGTCTTCCTCGGCATAGGTGTTGAAATGGATCGGCACGCCCAGGCGTTCGAGCTCGGACACGCGCCAGTCGACGATGCCGATCATTTCCTTGCGGCGGGGATTGCGGGCGAGCAGATTGATCTGGCCGCCGGCCTCGTCCATCGCCTCGAGCACTTCGACCGCATGGCCGCGTTCGGCGAGCACGCGGGCGGCTTCCAACCCGGCCGGGCCGGCGCCGACGACGATGGCCTTGCGTTTAGCGCCATCGGATTTCGGGATGACCTGCGGCACCAGGCCTTCGCGGCCGGTAGCGGCATTGTGGATGCACAGCGCCTCGCCGCCTTCGTAAATTCTGTCGAGACAGTAAGTGGCCCCAACGCAGGGGCGGATTTGAGCCTCGCGGCCGGAGGTGATCTTGGCGACGATGTGCGGGTCGGCGATATGGGCGCGGGTCATGCCGACCATGTCGAGCTTGCCCTCGGCGATGGCGTGACGGGCGGTCGCGACATCGGCGATCCGGGCGGCGTGGAAGACCGGGAATTTGGTCTCGGCACGCACTTCGCCGGCGAAATCGAGATGCGGCGAGGCGCGCATGCCCTGGATCGGGATGACGCCGGTGAGGTCGGCGTCATGGTCGATATGGCCCTTGATGACGTTGAGGAAATCGATCTTGCCTGAAGCGACGAAACGTTTGGCAATCTCGACGCCCTCGGCGCGGGAGAGGCCGATGTCCCAATCCTCGTCGCAGACCATGCGGAGCCCGACGATGAAATCCGGGCCGACGGATTTGCGGACGGCATCGATCACCAGATTGGAAAACCGCAGGCGATTGTCGAGCGAGCCGCCGTATTCGTCGTCGCGCTTGTTGGTGGCGGGCGACCAGAACTGGTCCATCAGGTGGCCATAGGCCTCGAACTCGATGCCATCGAGCCCGGCTTCCTGCATGCGGGCGGCAGCATCGGCGTAATCCTTAACGATGCGCTCGATGTCCCAGTCCTCGATCTGTTTGGGGAAGGCGCGGTGGGCGGCTTCGCGGACGGGCGAGGGGGCCAGCACCGGCAGCCAGTCGCCCTTGTTCCAGCCGGTGCGGCGGCCGAGATGGGTGAGCTGGATCATCACGGCGCAATCATGCTCGTGACAGTCGTCGGTCAGCTTCTTCAGCCAAGGGACGATCTCGTCCTTGTAGGCATAGAGATTGCCGAAGGCGGGCGGAGAGTCCGACGAGACACTCGCCGAACCCGCGGTCATCGTCATCGCAATGCCGCCCTTGGCCTTCTCCACATGGTAGAGCCGGTAACGATCCTTGGGCAGGCCGTCTTCGGAATAGTTCGGCTCATGCGCGGTCGACATGATGCGGTTCTTGAGGGTGAGGTGCTTGAGCCGGTAGGGCTGGAGGAGAGGGTCGTTGGATTGGGTCATCAATTCGGGCTCAAGTTTTCATTTGACGAGTGAGGGTTTCACCCCTCACCAACTTCGGCCAAGGGTTCGCCATGCTCACCCGGCCTTCGTATCCTCTCCCGCAGGGGGAGAGGTAGGGTGCCACGCTCGCCACCTTCAATCTAGGCGAGGCGGTGCCACGAGTCTTACCTCTCCCCTTGCGGGAGAGGATAGCGCGCCCATGAGAGGCGATAGCCGATCATTTGGGCGCGCTTGGTGAGGGGTGATTGCGACCTCAATGCCAGGCATCCGCCGCTGCCGTCTTCTTGCGGTCGATATAATCCCTGAGTTCCTCATCCACCGCAACATCCAGCGGCGGCGCTTCATATTCACCCAGCACCTTCTTCCACTTCCTGTTCGCCCGTGTCGCCATGTCGGTCGAGCCGCCCTCGTCGCTCCACTTCTCGAAGGGTTCGTTATCCGACAACTCGCTATCCCAAAACGCGGTCTGGTAGTTCCGCAGCGTATGTTGGCTGCCGAGAAAATGGCTGCCGGGGCCGACTTCCTGGAAGGCGTCCATGGCGAGTGCGTTGTCGTCGAAGGGCACGCCCTTGAAATAGGAATGCAGGGCGCCGCAGAAGTCGGTGTCCATGACGAACTTCTCGTAGCTCATGGTCAGCAGACCATCGATGAAGCCGGCGGAATGGAGGATGAAGTTGGCGCCGCAATGGACGGCCGACAGCATCGACATCACGCCTTCCTGCATCGCCTGCGCATCGGGAAGCTTGGAGTTGGAGAAATTGCCGGCGCAGCGGAGCGGCAGCTTCAGGCGCCGCGCCAGTTGGCCGATCACCATCGACCCGATCGCCGGCTCCGGGGTGCCGAAGGTCGGCGAGCCCGAGCGCAGCGACATCGAGGACAGGAAGTTGCCAAAAATCACCGGCGCGCCCTTGCGTTCCAGTTGGGTCAGCGCGCAGCCGGCCAGCGTCTCGGCATAGCTCTGTGCGATGGCGCCGGCATTGGTGACCGGACCCATGGCGCCGCCGAGGATGAAGGGAACGATGACGGCGGCCTGGTTGGCGCGGGCATAGGCGCGCAGCGACTTGGTCATGGTGCCGTCCCAGACGAGCGGCGAGTTGACATTGACATTGCCGAGGATGACGCAGTTCTTGTCGACGAAATCGCGACCGAACAGGATGCGCGCGAGATCGATGGATTCCTCGGCGCGGTTCTCGGCGGTCACCGAGCCCATGAAACAGCGGTCGGAATATTTGATGTGGCTGTAGACCATGTCGAGATGGCGCTTGTTGACCGGCAGGTCCACCGGCTCGCAGATCGTGCCGCCGGAATGGTGTAGCCAGGGGCTCGATTGCGCCAGCTTGATCAGGTTCTGGAAGTCCTCGATCGTGCCGTAGCGCCGGCCCTTGTCGAGGTCGCTGACGAAAGGCGAACCGTAAGCCGGGGCGAAGACGACGTTCTTGCCGCCGATCTCGATATTGTTGGCGGGGTTGCGGGCATATTGGGTGAAGGTCGAGGGCGCGGAGGATAGGATTTCCTGCAGCATGCCGGGCTCGAACTTGACCAGCAATCCATCGACCTTGGCGCCGGCGCGCTTCCAGTGAGAGATCACTTCGGGGTCGTCGCGAAACTCGATGCCGATCTCGGCGAGGATGCGCTCGGCCGTCTTCTCCACGCGGACGAGACCTTCCTCGCCGAGAATGTCATAGGGCGGGATGTTGCGCACGATGTAGGGCACGCCCGTCGGCTTGGCCGAGGGGTCGCGGCGCTTGCCGCGCTCGCGCCGGGGAGGGGCGTTGGTTGCGGGCACTTCGGCTTCGGCGACATCCATATCGATAAACTCCCTTGATGTTGACTTCAGGGTAGCGACGAATTCCTCCATTGTATCCTTCCAAAATTTCGAGGGAAGATATAAATTCTCCTTATGCAAAGCTTGAAGAGACTGCTCCCCTCCGCCTCCGCCCTCGTCGTCTTTGAAGCCGCCGGGCGGCGCGAGAATTTTTCGCGAGCGGCAGAGGAACTGTCGATGACGCAGGCGGCCGTCTCCTATGCGGTCCGCACGCTCGAAAGCCAGCTTGGCGTACCGCTGTTCCATCGAAGTCATCGGGCCGTGTCGCTGACCGAGACCGGCGCGCGTTTCCATGCCGACGTTTCGGCAGGGCTCGCCCGCATCCAGAAATCGGCCGAGCAGATCAGGGCCAAGGGCCGCGAAACGAATGTGACGCTTTCGGCGTCTTCCGCCTTCGGGTCGATGTGGGTGCTGCCGCGCATACCGAAATTTCGCGAAGAGCTTCCGGACATCGATCTCAGAATCCATGCCTCGGTACGCGATCTCGAACTCGATGAGGAGGGCATTCCGCTCGGCATTCGCGGCGGCGATCCGGCTGCCTGGCCCAACTATCACGCAGCGCTGCTGGCGCCCGAAGTGGTCAATGCGGTGGCAAGCCCAGCCTTCATCGAGAGCCACGGCATGCCGGATTCAATGGCCGCACTTGCACAATTGAGACTTATACATCTGGAGGAACCGGCCCGCGTCGCCTGCGACTGGAAGGAGTGGTTCGAAAGCGCCGGGCATGAATACCGGCCGCAATCGCGGCTGCTGACGATCAACGACTATGTTCTGGTGATCCAGGCGGCGCTGGCCGGCGAGGGCGTGGCGCTCGGCTGGCAGCATCTGATCGAGCGGCAGGTCGCATCGGGCGCGCTGGTGCCGGTCAGCGATCATGTCTTCGAAACGGGCAGCGATTTCTACGTCGTCTGGCCGCGCTCGCGGGAGCTGAGCACGCCGGCGCGCAAGGTGCGCGACTGGCTGCTGGCGCAGGGCGGGCGATGACCACGAAGATTGGGGGTCGCGTTGCACATCGATCGTCATTATATTGCCCGCATTCAGTCCGACCTATCCTCCAAGGTCCGGTTCCGGAGACAGTCATGTATTTCAGAAAATTCGTTCTTGGCGCTGCAGCTGCTTTCGCGGTGATATCTGCCGCTCATGCCGAGGATGCCGTGGTTCCCAACGAGTTTGAACAGCAGCAGGCGATGGGTGTCTGTGACGCTTACGGAACGGGTTTTGCCAAGCTGCCGGGGACCAATACCTGCGTCAAGGTCAGCGGACAGGTCAGGTATGAGAAGCATTTTTCGGGTTCGGATAGCAGCGGCGGCCGGACGACCCTGAATTTCGAGACGCGCAGCGACTGATCGCGGCGAAACGACACCTCCAATCAGCGCATTCTTCATGTCGTTCGGCCGGCTCGATGCTGGCTGAGGCGGACCCGCCCAATTTTCCGAGGCTTGGCTGATCTCGCCCCCAATACGCCCGAAAATACCTTCGATTCCTGCAATTATGACAGTCACCACGGGCTTGATTGTGACAGTGACATGACATTCATTGCGGAAATTATTAAAAAACGGAGGATCGCTTGTGAGCGACAAGACCAAGAAAATCTACGAAGCATTGCTGGAAGGCGCCGAAAGCGGCCTGACCGACAAGGCGCTCTACAAGCACGTCGTGGATGAATGTCCGAAGGCGACAAGCAAGAAGATCGTCAAGGCCTCGCTGCTTGCGCTCAGCGACGATGAACTGAAGGACGCGCAGATCCTCAAGGTCATCTATGATCTCGCGATCAAGCACAGGCTCGACCCGGGCTCCGCCGAGGATGTCGAGGAACCGGTGACCACAAAGATGCCCAAGCTCAAGAAGGGCCGTGCTTCGAAGAAGCAGGAAGAGGCGGTCGAAACGGCCGTCTGAGCGGAAACACCCGAGTTGAAGTTTCGGCGAGTCGAGCGATCATTCGCCGAACTTGCTGCTCCATTTGCCGGCGACGACGCGGCCAACCTCGGTGTCGCCGGATTTGATCAGCACCTTGCCACCCTTACCCTCATGCGCCACAACGCACCAGGCGGCCATGCCGATATCGATCTGTCGCTGGCGGTTGAGGCGCATCCATTGGCGCCATTCGGTGGTGACGACGAGGTCGTTTCTGTCCTGCCGGATTTCGCCGATCGTGTTCTGGTTCTTGCTGACCGCAAGCAAGATCTGCTCGCGGCGGCAGGTGGCATCCTCGGCGGTATGGGCCATGCGGTTGCTGAGTATGTAAAACGTCACTACCCAGAAGATAGCGACGACTGCTCCGATCACGATGAATGCGCGCAATGGTGTAATGTCCCCGATTACACCACTATTTGGGTGCGCGTATCACTTCCTGCAAGTGTCATGAGGAGGATCAGGCGTCTTCGGACTGGGACGCCTCGACTGCTTCATAGTCGAGATATTTCTCGCTGAGATAGGCGAGCGTCTTTTCCGTATCCACCGGCCGGCCGTAGAAATAGCCCTGGCCCATGCCGCAGCCCAACGCCTTGAGCTTAAGCGCTTCGGCGAAATCCTCGATGCCTTCGGCGACGACTTCGAGGTTGAGGCCCTCGCACATGGTGATGATCGCCTTGACGATGTGCTCGGAAGCGCTGTCGGTGGTGATGCGCGAGACGAAGGCGCGGTCGATCTTGACCTTGTCGAAGGTGAAGTCGCGCAGCCGCGACAGGCTCGACTGGCCGGTGCCGAAATCATCGAGCGAAATGCGGATGCCGCTGGCGCGGAGTTCCGAGATGATCCTGTGGGCGGTATCCGGATCGGTCATCATCGCGGTTTCGGTGATTTCGAGTTCCAGCCGCGAAATATCCAATCCCGTGCGGTTGATGATCGAGACGATATTCGGCGTCGTCGAGGGATCGATCAACTGCGCGGAGGACAGGTTGAAGGAGAGGAAGAGTTCCTTCGGCCAGGACAGGGCTGCTTCGGCAGCCTTGCGCAGCAGTGTTTCCGACAGCGCATCGATAAAGCCGCGCTCTTCAGCCAGCGGCACGAAAGTGCTGGGCGAGACGAAGCCGAGATCCTTGTCGATCCACCGCGCCAGCGCCTCGAAACCGACCACCTGGTCATTCGCGAGATTGACGATCGGCTGGAAATGGACGTCCACCTCATTGGCGATGATGGCGTTGCGCAACGCCTGTTCGAGCTGGGTGGCGCGCTTCATCTGCTCGGCGATCTCGGTCGAATAGACGGTGATCTGGCCGCGTCCGCGGCGCTTGGAGCGGTAGAGCGCGGTCTCGGCGCTCTTGATCAGGTCCTCATAGGTCTCGCCGGCGAAGGGATGGATGGCAAAGCCGAACGAGGCCGAAAGCCGCACATTGCGGTCGCCGAGATCATAGGGCGCCGAGAGCACTTCCTTCAGCATCATGCCGATCTTCTCGGCGCTGCGGCGCTCGAAGATCAGCGGCAGCAGGAAGGCGAATTCGTCGCCCTCGTAGCGGATCACGGTCGCGCCATCCGGAATGCAGGCCTTCAGCCGGTGCGCGACCTGGCAGAGGATCTGGTCGCCGGCAGAGGGGCCGAAGAGATCGTTGATCGGTTTGAACCCATCGAGATTGGCGATGCCGACGGTGAAGGGCGCGGGATCGGCCGAGCGTTCGGCGATCAACTGGCGCAGCTTGTCCTTGAGGCGATAACGATTGCCGAGACCGGTCAAGGGATCGGTATAGGCCATCGCCTGAAGCTCGTTCTGGCTTGCCGGCAACGTCCCCGGAATTGAGCCGGTCATGTCCGATCGTCCTGATTGCATTGAAATCCCCGATTTCGACACTGATGCGAAACCGTTAAGAATTGACTTTCGAAACCTGCGAATTTCCGCAGGGCCCTTGGATGCGATGCGAGTGATCCGATCATCATGCCGCGGGCCTGCTGCGGGCGGCGGCGATCGCGGGATCGGGGATGCGATGCTCGCGGATGATGATATCCAGCGCATCCGGGCTGAGGGGCTTGGCGATGCAATCGACCAGGCCGGCCGCCGCGCATTTTTCGCGGTTCCCCTCGTTGTCGGCGGGCATCAGGCCGATAACCGGCAACCCGGCATTCGACCGCCGCAGGGCGCCTGCCAGTTCGTCGATGTCCATGTCGGGGAGCGTCAGATCGGCAAGCACCAGACGGGGCCGCGCGATTGCCGCTGCCGCGATGGCCTCGCGGCCCGAGGCGACAGTGGTGAAGCGGAACTCGAGGCTTTCGAGGATCTGTTCCAGCGCCATGCGGTTGACCGGGTTATCCTCCACCGCGAGCACATCCAGCCGGTCGTCCGGTTCGACCTTGCCGCGCGGGGCGGAAACGACCGGCGGGTGGGTTGCCGTTGAGGCAGCGCCCGTGGGTGCGCGCCGTGGATTTTTCTGTTCGCGTGCTTCGAGGCTGCGGAGGATTTCGGCCAATGCCGTGGAGTCTTCCGATCCCGGCGCGATCATCCTGAAATCGAAGCCGGCATTGGCGACGATGTTGAAGGCCGATGGCGAAAAGTCGCCGTCGATCAGCACGAAGTCGATCGCCAAGCCCGCCGCATTGGCGGCGGGGACGAAGGAGGCGAATTCCTGCTCGTCACGGATCAGGCAGAGTTCCACGTCGTGGGCCGCCAGGCCCAGTGTCAGGCCGTGGCCGGTATAGTGGGTGCCGATGAGGTAGAGAACCTTGCGGGAGCCAGCCGGATGTCTGGTTTCTTCAAGGATGGGTGGGGCGGCCGGTGTTGCGGCGGAGGCAGCAGGGACGGCTCGGGGCACCGGGCGGCCTTCTGGCGCCTTCTCAGCCGCGCTATGCCCGACGGACTGCGCGAGGCTCATCGAGATGAAGTGATTGCCGGGGCGGCCGACACGCCTTGCATGCCGTTCGATGGTGACGGCGCTGCCGTCGCTGCGCTTGACAGTGACCTGATCGGTCTGGGCGTGGCCGCTCGAAAGCAGTTGCCAGTCCGCCTGCTCCATCCGGCCTGCGAGTTCCGCGTCGACGATATCCCAGCTATTGCGGCCCAGAATGCTATCGGCGGGAAGCTGGGCGAGCTCCGCGAATTTCTGGTTGACGGCGACGAAATGGAGATTGCGGTCCTTGACCGCGACGGGGACGGGCAGAGTATCGAGAATTTCCTCGGTGAGCTTGACGCGCTCCTGCTCCGCGCGCAGCAGGTTTTCCTTCTTCTTCTGCTCCGAAACATCCTGCATCACGACGAAGCCGAGGCCCGAGGAAAAACGGCGGCTGACGATACGGACCCAGCGATCCGGGCCGGCCTGCTCGATCGTATCGACGCGTTCCTTCCAGGCGATGGCGGTGCGTTCGGCGATCCATTCGTCGCGCGTCCTGCCGCCCTGCTTGCCGGATTGGCCGAAACGGCAGCCGGCATCGAACAGCGAGCCGTAGAGGTCGCGCGCACGGCTGCCGGGCTCGATCGCGGTCTGCCGGATGGGATAGAAATGCAGCAGCCGGATGCTGGCGAAGGTCACCTGGTCGAGCTTGTCGGTGACAAAGATCGCCGCTCCCAAAGCCTCGCAAAAGACTTCAAGCAGATTGCACTGCATGATGGCGTCGAAAGACGCGGCATCGTTCATCTCGGGCTCCGCCCAGCGGTATCAGGGAAATGTCATGCTGGCGGCACACTGAAGCGGGAGAGCGGCGGCGCCCGGACGGCCAGCATTTTGCCCGGGTCCGCGAGGGGGCCCCGAGCCCGTTCCCCGCCGTCATTTCAGTGGACCGCAGATTGCCACGGGACTGATTAATTCTGATTTAAATTTCGCGCAATTCTCGGAAAAATAAGTACTATTTTTATCGAAATGCAAAAACATGCGGCCTGCTAGAACCTGCCATTTGTCAAGGGCGACGGCCTATTCGGCCGCTTCCTTGCGCGGCTTGATCAACGGCTCGGGCTGCATCGGCTGGCTGTAAATCAGTTCGCGGCCGGCACCGATGCCCTCCACGGCCTGGAGTTGCAGCCTTGTCTCGTCGCGCTTGCGGATGTCGTCGGAGATCGCCAGCGAATCCTGCTCGTCCATACCCAGGCCTTCAAGCGTCTTGCGGCCGAACAAGAGCGCGGATTCGATGGTTTCGCGGATCTCGAATTCCACGCCCCTCTGCCGGAGCGCCAGGGTGTGGACGCGGTCGTAGGACCGCGCGTAGATCCGGGCATCGGGATAAGACGACTGCAACAGGTCGACAATCTGGTCGGTGATCTCGCGCTTGTTGGTGCAGACGGCGATGATCTTGGCCTTCTCGATGCCGGCCGAGACCAGCACATCCTTGCGGGTGCCATCGCCAAAATAGATGCGGAAACCGAAGCGCGAGGCCTGGCGGATACGGTCGGCGGAATGATCGATGACGGTGACCGAACGGCCGCCCGCGAGCAGGATCTGCGCCGCGACCTGCCCGAAGCGCGAAAAGCCGATCATGAAGACCTCAGCGCCTTCGGCACCCTCGAAATCCTCGTCGAGTTCCTCTTTCGCCTCTTCGCGGATCAGGAGCTTCGGCAACATCGAGACGACCGGCGTCAGCGCCATGGTCAGGGTTACGATCGCCACCAGTAGCGACGCCGTGGAGGCGGAAAAGACACCGGTGGCAGCGGCTGTCGTGAACAGCACGAACCCGAACTCGCCGCCCTGGCCAAGCAGAAAGGCCTGCTGGAGGGAATCGCTCTTGGTCGAGCCTGCAACACGGCAAAGGAGATAGATGATGCCGCTCTTCAACGCCATGATGATGGGCACGGCGATGAGGATCGTCAGCCAGTTCCCGGTCACGACTTCGAGTTGAAGCGACAGGCCGACCGCCATGAAGAACAGGCCGAGCAGGATGCCGCGGAAGGGTTCTATATCGGCTTCGAGCTCGTGGCGATAGGAGGATTCGGCCAGCATCAGGCCGGCAAGAAAGGCGCCCATCGCCATGGAGAAACCGGCCACCTCCATGACGGCCGCAGCACCCAGCACGACGAAGAGAGCGGCGGCGATCATTGCCTCGCGTGCGCCGGTGCGGCCGATGATCTGGAACAGCGGCGTCAGGAGATAGCGGCCGACCAGCAGCAGGCCGACAACCGAGCCGACCGAAATGCCGACGCCCTGCCAGCTGAAGCTGGTCGCCCGCTCGGCACCGGGCGCGAGAAAGGCGGTCAGCGCCAGAAGCGGTACGATGGCGAGATCCTGGAACAGCAGGATCGAGAAGGCGCGTTGGCCGTACGCCGTGTTCATGTCGGCTCGATCTTCGAGGATCTGCATCGCGAATGCGGTCGAGGAAAGTGCGAGTCCAAAGCCTGCGACAATGGATCCCTGCCAGGTGAGCAGACCCGAATAATAGGCGAGCGCGGAGAGCAAGGCGCCGGTTAGCACGACCTGCGCGCTGCCGAGGCCGAAAATATCCCGACGCATCTGCCAGAGACGCGATGGCTTGAGTTCGAGGCCGATGATGAACAGCAGGAACACCACCCCGAGTTCAGCGACCGACAGGATTTTCTCGCCACCCGCGATCAGCCGGCCGATCGGACCGATGACGATGCCCGCCGCGAGATAGCCGAGAACCGTGCCGAGCCCGAGGCGCTTGAACAGCGGGGCTGCTATGACGGCGCCGCCCAAAAGCAGGAGTGCTTCGTTGAAAAGCGCGTGGGTTGAAGACATGCAGTGTTCCGGCTCTTAAATTCGGGGATCGGGCGTCAAATCAATAACTAATGCCTTCCAATTAACAATGAAAGGCACGAGTGCGACCCTTGATGATTTTGCAAGCGCACAATAAATGAGAGGCAACAGAAAGGCCTGTCATGCAACAGCCCATTGATTCCCAAAATCTTCTCACCCGCGCCGAAGAACTCGTCGATCTCGCAAAAAAGGCCGGTGCCACCGATGCCGATGCGGTGATCGTGCGATCCCGGTCGCGATCGGTTTCCGTCCGGCTCGGCAAGGTCGAGGGCGTCGATGCCTCCGAAAGCGACGATTTCTCGCTGAGGGTCTTCATCGGCAGCCGCGTGGCAAGCGTGTCGGCCAATCCGGGCTTTGATGCCCAGACGCTGGTCGAGCGCGCGGTGGCGATGGCCAAGGCTTCGCCCGAGGATCCATTCGCCTGCCTCGCCGATGATGCGGACCTCTCCAAGGACCATCCCGATCTCGGCATGCTCGATCTGACCGAAGTGAGTTCCGCCGAGCTTACCGATGCGGCGCTGGAAGCCGAGGCGGCAGCGCTTGCCGTGCCCGGCGTCACCAATTCCGCGGGCTCCGGTGCCTCCACCTCGATGGGCGGGCTTGTGCTGGTCACCTCGCGCGGGTTTTCTGGTTCCTACATGGCGACGCGCTTCGGTCGTGGCGTCTCGGTGATCGCCGGCGAGGGCACCACCATGGAGCGCGATTACGAGGGCGACTCCCGCGTGCGCTATGCCGATCTCGATGCTGCCGCCGAACTCGGACGCAAGGCCGCCGAGCGCGCGGTCAAGAAGCTCAATCCGCGTAAGGCCGATACCGGCACAGGCCTCACCGTAATCTACGATCCGCGCGTGGCGCGCGGGCTGGTGTCGCATATTGCGTCGGCCATCAATGGTGCCGCGATCGTGCGCAAGACATCTTTCCTGATGGACATGATGGGCAAGCAGATCCTCCGTAAGGGACTGACCGTCACCGACGACCCGAAAATATTCCGGGGCAGCGCCTCGCGGCCCTTCGATGGCGAGGGTGTCTCGGGCGAAAAGCTGCTGATGGTCGAGGATGGCGTGCTGCAGACCTGGTTCCTGGCGACCTCGCAGGCCCGCGAACTGGGCCTCAAGACCAATGGCCGTGGCGTGCGCGGCGGCACGAGCGTGTCACCGTCTTCCAGCAACATGGCGCTGGAGCCGGGCGACATCTCACCTGAGGACATGATCAAGTCGGTGAAATCCGGCTTCTACGTGATGGAGATGATCGGCCATGGCGCCAATCTCGTCACCGGCGAATATTCGCGCGGGGCGGCCGGCTTCTGGATCGAGAACGGCGAACTCACCTATCCGGTCTCCGAAGTCACGATCGCCGGCAACATGAAGGACATGTTCCTGTCGATGACCCCGGCCAACGACATCGACCGCACCTATTCGACCGCGTCCCCGACCGTGATGATCGAGAACATGACGCTAGCCGGCCGATGATTGACGCACAGCCAAACGCGACTGGCCAAACCGATCTCGACCTCCTCGTCGAGGCTTCGATCGCGGCTGGCCGCGAGGCGCTGAAGTTCTTCCGCAATGATGTGAAGATCTGGTGGAAGAACGAGGGTTCATCGCCCGTGACCGCCGCCGACCATGCGGCCAACGACATCCTGCACGCCATGCTGCGCGGCGCGCGGCCTAGTTACGGCTGGCTCTCGGAGGAAACCGATGACGACGCGGTGCGGCTGGGGCAGGCGCGCGTCTTCATTGTCGATCCGATCGATGGCACGCGCGCCTTCATGAACGGGCTCGACACATGGTGCGTCAGCGCGGCGGTGACCGAGAACGGCAAGCCGGTCGCCGGTGTGCTCTACGCGCCGTCGCTCGATGAGCTCTATGTTGCGGATGCGGACGGCCGGGTCGAGAAGAACGGCGTGGCGCTGAACATCCCTCCGATGTCAGGACCGGTGCGGGTGAGTGCCGCCGACGACATGATCAAGCGCTTCACGCAGCCCTTCGGCAATATCGAACGCATCTCGAAGATTCCTTCGCTGGCTTATCGATTGGCCATGGTCGCCGATGGCAGGCTCGATGCAACGAT